>NZ_JBDNRK010000010.1:0-104434 GCF_047718555.1 Clostridium sp.
AATCTTCGATTTTGTGTGAATCGCTTTCGCTGTGTGCGTGGGAGACTTACGCCAAATTAGTCAGGTGAAATTAATATTTTACTTTTTCTTAGTTTCTTTGGAGTGCTTCATACACTCCTGGCAAACAGCCTTTATTTTAAGTTCATGTTCTATAAGCACAAATCCTGTCTTATTTTTTATTAGTTCCTCCACAGGCATCATTGGACAATCTATTTCAACTTCTTTATGACAAAGACTACATTCAATCACATGCTTATGCTTGTGATCTTTAATTTTATAATTGTATTTTCCTTCACCTAGATTAAATTTTTCAATTATATCTTTACGTTCAAACAAATCTAAGCTTCTATATACTGTAGACAGATCCACATTATGACCCTTTTCCTTACACTGTTCATATATACTATCTGCACTTATAGCCTGAGAGTAATTATCTATGATCTCTAGTATAATTACTCTTCCTCGAGTAACTTTAATTTTTTTTTCTTTAAGAAAAGCCTCGTAGTCCATAATATCACCTTGTATAATTTTTATTTTTATTATATCACAATTACTAGCTATTGGTATATTACAAGAAATAGTACTGAGTATATATAATTTTTATTTTTACCTAATATTTATTTTTAGATATAGATATATTTATTACATCTATATCTAAAAAAACATCATTTTTAACCCGAATAATATAAGAATTATACCTCCTACAAAGTCAGAGTATTTAGTAATCACATCTATTTTTCTTAAATACCTTGAGATAATAAAGGCTATGCAGGATAAAACTCCAGTTACAAATCCTATAAATAAAGTTTGTGATAGTATTGCAGTATAATTTAATATATTACTAAAAACAGTAAATCCAACTACCAAAGCATCTATACTAACTGATGCTCCAAGGACAATATACATTTTAGGATCTAATAATAAAGTATCTGACTTTTTTTCAAAGCCCTCTTTTATCATAAATACTCCAACTATGGAAATAATCATGCCGCCTATTAACTGCGGCACGGAAGCAACATATGTATTAAATAAAAGGCCTATATATGCACCAATTAGAGAAAATAAAAATTGAAAAAATCCAAAGGAAAAGCAAAATTTAATTTTATGCTTTCTTGCCATGCAATTACATAGTCCTATACTTATAGCTACACCAAAAGCATCTAAAGATAATGCTAATGCAATTAAGAATAAAGAATAAATATTCATAAAAATCCTCCTGTAAGCGTCTGAAAATAAATAGAAGTGCAAAAATTTTACATCTATTTTGTCTAAAGACCAGCACATTGGCTAGCTAATTTTTCAAGATGCCTTAAATTTAAATTCTAGCTAGTTAATATAGTAATTATACTTTTAGTAAATTTTTGTTTATTATAATTATATTTATTATTTACTCTATTTATATTAATATATAAATTTTTAATATAAAAATTTTAAAATTGAATATAAAAAACTTTTATGTTAAAATGTTTTTGGGTAGTATCCTTAAAGAACTGCACCGTAAGTGTTATTAATGTTTAAAATTTTTGCTCATATCCTTTGAATGAGACAGCTACAAAGAGAATAATCCTAATGTTTTTAGGTTTCAATCAAGTATTAACTTTATAATAAAATTTATTATAAGGCTTATTAACCTCTGCGGTCTTTTTCACACATTAACACTTTGCAAGCATTTTTTTGGATATCCTATCCTATATTATGTGTGATTCTTCCCATTAAATTAAATCTTTATTAAAAATTTTATATAGCTAATTTATTCATTGTGTTAAGTTTACACAAACTATCCATAGCATGTCGCTGTAAAAGTCTTAACAAGTGAAAATTTTTAAGATTTTATTTACATTTTTCAAAAGCGGTAAAATAATTTAGAATAATAGCATTATTAAAGCGATAAAACACTGAATAAAATAATTTTTGGAGGTAGAAATTATGAAAAACACTTCTTCAACCTTTGTATCTGCAAAACAAAAGGGAGAAAAATTGGCAATGCTTACGGCCTATGATTATTCCACAGCAAAGCTTATAGATGCTTCAGGTATGGATGGCATTTTAGTTGGGGACTCTTTAGGCATGGTATGTTTAGGATATAAGGATACTTTAAGCGTAACTATGGAGGATATGATTCACCATACCAAGGCTGTAGCTAGAGGTACTAAAAATGCATTATTGGTCAGTGATATGCCCTTTATGTCCTATCAAACTTCTGTGTATGATGCTGTTAAAAATGCCGGAAGGCTTATTCAGGAAGGAAATGCTGAAGCCGTTAAGCTTGAAGGCGGAACTTTAATCTACGAACAAATTAAAGCAATTGTAAGCGCACAGATTCCAGTAATGGGCCACATAGGTCTCACTCCTCAATCCGTAAATGTTTTTGGCGGTTTTAAAGTTCAAGGAAAAGAAGATTACCAGGCAAAAAAAATTATAGAAGATGCTAAAGCTTTAGAAGACGCTGGCGTTTTTTCAATAGTATTGGAAGGAATACCCTCAAGACTGGCTGAAATAATAACTAATTCCATATCTATACCAACTATAGGCATTGGTGCTGGTAAATACTGTGACGGACAAATTCTTGTATATCAAGACATGCTTAGTATGTTTCCAGATTTCAAGCCAAAATTTGTTAAAGCCTATGCCAACATGGGTGAATCTATGTCCACTGCATTTAAATCCTATATTAATGAAGTAAAACAATCTGTTTTCCCTGATGAAGAACATAGTTTTAAAATAAATGATAATATATTAAGCAAGCTATATTAGATGTATACAAATAAAATAGGCTGATATACTGATAATTATGAGAAAAGCTACCTTAGAAAGGATGTTAAAAATGGAAACTGTACACACTATACAGGAAGCAAGAAAAATAATAAAAGCATGGAAAAGAGATGGCCTTACTGTGGCCCTTGTACCCACTATGGGTTTTCTTCATGAAGGACATGAAAGTTTAGTAAAAAAAGCTGCTTCTGAAAATGATAAAGTAGTAGTAAGTATATTTGTCAATCCAATTCAATTTGGACCAAATGAGGATCTGGAAGCTTATCCAAGGGATCTAGCTAAAGATAAGCTTGTTTGTGAAAATGCTAACGCAGATTTAATTTTCAACCCTTCTCCTGAAGAAATGTACTTTGATAATGCAGTTACTTCAGTAACTGTAAAGGAACTTACAGAGGGTTTATGTGGTTCTAAACGTCCTGTTCATTTTCAGGGTGTATGTACTGTAGTTTCAAAATTATTTAATATAGTAGTTCCTGATAGAGCCTATTTTGGTGAAAAAGATGCACAGCAGCTGGCAGTTATAAAGAGAATGGTTCGAGATTTGAATTTTGACATAGACATTGTAGGCTGTCCTATTGTAAGAGAAGAAGATGGCCTAGCTAAGAGTTCCAGAAATACTTATCTTTCCAAAGATGAAAGAAAAGCTGCTGTTGTGCTAAATGAAAGCCTTAATTTGGCTAAAGAAGCTTTAAGATCTGGAGAACAATATGCTTCCAAATTAGCTGGTATTATTTCTAAAAAAATTTCCAGTGAACATCTTGCCAAAATTGACTATATAGAAATAGTGGATAGCTTAGAATTAAAGCCAGTTTGCAAAATAAGTTCCTCTATTCTTGTGGCAATAGCTGTATATATTGGTAACACAAGACTTATAGATAATTTCACTTGGGATATTAAATAAACTTACTGCTGTGGAGGTACCGTAAATGAAATTAAGCATGTTAAAATCAAAAATACACAGAGCAACTGTCACAGAGGCAAAACTAAATTATGTGGGCAGTATAACAATAGACAGTAAATTAATGAAAGAGGCAAATATAATAGAATATGAAAAAATACAGGTAGTAAATATAAATAATGGCAGCAGAATCGAAACCTATGTTATTGCTGGTGAAAGCGGCAGTGGTGTTATATGTCTTAATGGTGCAGCTGCAAGATATGCCCAGGCAGGAGACAAGGTCATATTAATGACTTATTGCGAAATGGAGGAAGAAGAAGCAAAGCTTCACAAGCCTATTGTAGTATTTGTAAAAGAGGACAACTCCATTTCTGGAATTACAACCTACGAAAGACATGGTGAAATAAAATAATTATAAAAAGATTGGTTTAAAAGTAAAATTTTCTTTTAAACCAATCTTTTTATCAATAAATCTTATAAACAAATATAATTTCATATATATATTTATTATTTTCCCATCTGAGTTTAAATGAATAATTCTTTATTATATATAACTATTCTGCTGTTTCACTACTTTCATTATTCATAGTGCTGTGATTTTTACTGTATGCAAAATATACAATAATTCCTAGCAAAAACCAAACTACGAATCTAAATTTTGTTATGTTAGGAAGCATATATATTAATACAGCACAGAATATTACAGAAATAGCTGGTGTAAAAGGAGCTCCAGGACATTTAAATCCTCTCTTAATATCTGGTCTTCTGTATCTTAAAACTACAACTCCTATGGACACTATTATAAAGGCTGCAAGAGTACCTATATTAGTCAACTCTGCCAAATCTCCTATAGGAATAAATCCTGCAATTACCATTGTAACTATTCCAACTAAAAGTGTACTTTTAACCGGTGTCTTAAATTTATGATGAACCTGACCAAATACCTTAGGTAAAAGACCATCTCTTGACATAGCAAAGAAAATTCTTGTCTGTCCAAACATCATAACTAATAATACTGATGTAATACCACAAATAGCACCTACTGAAACCAATGCTGAGCCCCAGTTAATACCTATTTGTTTAAGAGCAAAAGCTACTGGCGCTGCTGTATCTTTAAATTGTAAATATGGAACTACCCCTGTAAGTATTGCTGATACAATTATATATAGGGCAGTACAAAGTAAAAGTGATAATACAATCCCCTTTGGTAAATCCTTCTGAGGATTTTTAACCTCTTCAGCTGCTGTAGATACTGCATCGAAGCCTATATAGGCAAAGAATACAATAGCTGCTCCACTAAAAACTCCACCCCATCCAAAAGGCATAAATGGATGCCAGTTAGCAGGTTTTACGTGTCCAACTGCTAATACTATAAATAGAAATATAACAATTAACTTTATTGCAACTATTATATTATTTACTCTTGAGCTCTGTTCTACACCAGAAACTAAAAGATAAGTAATAACAAGAATTATTAATACTGCTGGCAGGTTAACAATTCCTCCCTCCAATGGAGAACTTGTAATAGCCTTTGGCAAATTAATTCCAACGGCTCCCAATAGATTAACTGCATAAGCTGACCATCCAACAGCTACTGCTCCAATTGCCACCATGTACTCAAGTATTAAATCCCAGCCTATAATCCATGCCCAAAATTCTCCAAGAGCAGCATAACTATAAGTATAAGCACTACCTGCCACAGGTACAGTTGATGCAAACTCTGCATAACATAAAGCTGCAAAGGCACAAGCAAGTCCGGATACAATAAAAGATAATATAAGTGCTGGTCCGGAATACTTGGCAGCTGCTACACCTGTAAGAACAAATATACCTGTTCCGATAATTGCTCCAACCCCAAGCATTGTAAGTTCAAGTGGTCCAAGAGCTTTTTTTAGAGAGTCCTTTCCCTTTGTTTCGGCAATGAGACTCTCAATGGGTTTTGTTCTAAAAATATTATTCATGAAAATTCCTCCTTATTATGTCTGTATTGTTAAATCCCATTGATTTTTTAACAATTTCCTTATTTATTATATCATCAATTATGAAAATTTCAATACCAGATGTCTATTTTTAAAAAATCAATAATAGCAGAAGGAATTTTATCAATTACCAGTTTTATACATTAGTTTTTAGAACATATTATAAGCTTTTTATTACTATTATTCTTCTTCAATACATACAAGTCCTACAAGACCAGGTCCACTATGAACACCAGATACCGGGCTAATACATCCACCATAATACACAGATGTTATGTTAGAAAGCTTCTCCACGGACTCTTTTACTTTAAGTACATCTTCTTTGGCGTTGCCATCAACTACGAAGGCTCTACACTTCTTATTTTTTGAAATCTGCTCTGCTATTTCAATAACTTTACTTAAAGCTTGTTTCTTGCCTCTAGCTTTACCATAGGTATAATAGTTACCCTCCTTATCTGTAGATATTATAGGTTTTAGATTTAATAGAGTTCCAATAGTTCCTGCCACTTTTCCTATTCTCCCGCCTTTGATAAGATATTCCAAGGTATCCACTACAAAGAACAGATGTATTCTATTTTGTATTGAGGGAATAGCATTAACTACTTGCTGAAAATTTTTTCCACCTTCTAAAAGCTTGGCGCACTCTTCAACTAAAGCGCCTTCTCCTAATGATATGGATTTTGAATCACAAATATAAGACTTTATCTTTGGATGATTTTTACTTACTAAGGTTAACCCATTATATATTCCTGAAAGTCCGCTGGATAGAGTTATTCCAATGACATGAGTGTACCCTTCTTCTTCTAGTTTACTATAGGTATCTTCCATATCCTGAAGTGCTGGCATAGAAGATGTAGGCACCTCTTTCTTTAATCCACTATAAACCTCTTCAGAGGTAATTTCTATTTTATCCTTATATTCTCTATCTTTATATATTATTCTAAAAGGTAAAACATATATATTGTATTTATTTACTATCTCCTGGGGTAGATCTGCTGTAGTATCAGTTATTAATGCCACTCTTTCCATACTAATTCCTCCCAAAGCATACAAAGTAATATGTACTAGAATTCCATATTTACTTCTTATTTATTCCAATATATCTAAATATTTTTATTATATTATATCATTTTAACTGGTGATTAAGATACATATTTGCAATTTATTTAGGATTAGTACATTATCCAATATATCCACCTGGACATTTTGATAATATACTTACTACATTCATTAACCTTACTGGTGAAACATTTTTACTTTATATTGATGGATTTTGCTGCTATATAAAATTAACATAAACAGAATTCTTGGCATCAGGTGGAGTTTTTGTTTATGACCTCTGATGCTTACTAACAGAGTTCTTAGTATCAGTATTTTTGATACTTAGAAATTGTTGTCCTTTAGGGTAAGTCGTTATCCAGGGACATAGCCACTCTTTACTCCCACTTTGAAGAAAAGCAGAGAACCAAAATCTTAGATTTTGTGTGAATCGCTTTCGCTGTGTGCGATGGTAGTATTAGAGTGGTTAGTCATCGGATAAATTATAAAGAACTATAAAATCATTAAAAATTTTATAGTTCTTACCTTCATATTTAAAAAAATATTTTTTATTTAGCTAACTCATAAATAGTATGAGCATATATTTTGGCATTGAGTATTAAATCCTCAATTTCAATGTATTCATTTGCCTGATGATCTAAATCAGGCTTACCTGGAAATATAGGTCCAAAGGCTACTATATTAGGCATTTCCTTGGCATAAGTTCCTCCTCCAATAGATAACAGCTTAGGTTCATCTCCAGTCTGTTCCTTATAAACCCTTTGTAGAGTTTTAATTAGTGGATGATTTTCTGGGAAATATAGAGGCTCTTGATGCTGCATATTTTCAACTCTTATTCCTGTATCCTTTATTCTATCCTCTAATGGATTCATTAAATCTTCATAAGATTTAGTAACAGGATATCTCACATTTAGTGTCAATCTAGCCTTATCTTCATTTATGTCAGCCACACCCAAATTAAAGGAAAGTTTACCTGATACATCGTCTGAAAGCCCTACACCAAAAGATTCACCATTGACCTCAAAGCCCACATATCTATTAAAGAAATTTATAAATTTTCCTATGTCTGAACTTCCAAGATCAAGCTCACCTAGAAATGCAAAAAGCTGCATAATAGCATTTTTACCAAGCTGCGGTAAACTTCCATGAGCAGAAACTCCATAGGATTTTACTATCACCATATCCTCTTTTTCCTCTATCTTCAAATCATATCCAGTCCTTTCTGAAAACTGCTCACAGCTTTCAATTAGAACACTCCTTAAATCAGCCTTGATTCCTGCTTCACAATAATCAGGAACCATATTTGCCTTTTGGCCACCTTTAATATACTTTATAGTAAAATCCCCTTGTGGCTTTATATTTAGATCCTTAACAAAGTCAAATATAGTTATTCCCTTTTCTCCATTTATAATTGGATACTCTGCATCTGGTGTAAAGCCAGCTATTGGAGGCTTTTCTCTATCCAAATAATATTTAAGTTCCTTACTTCCTGATTCCTCATTGGTTCCAAAAATAATTCTTACTTTTTTGGAAAGAGGTAATTTAGCATCTACTATAGCTTTAAGTGCAAATAACGCAGAGATAATAGGTCCCTTATCATCTGTAGCTCCTCTTCCATAAATTTTTCCATCATGTATTTCTGCAGCATAAGGAGGATATTTCCATCCATCACCTTCTGGCACTACATCAAGATGACCAAGTGCTGCAACATATTCATCGCTCTCTCCATATTCCGCATATCCCACATAATTATCTAAATTCACTATTTTAAAGCCCAAATTTCTTGCAATTTCAAGAGCAGTTTCCAATGCATTTGCCGGTCCTTCTCCAAAAGGCATTCCTGATTGTGGCTTTTCTTCTACACTTTTTACTCTTATAACTTCTTGAACCGCTTCAATAAGCTGATCTTTAAGATTATCTATATTATTATTAACATCCATAAAATTCCTCCTAATAATTAACCTTATTATATTATAAACTTTATATGTAAATTTTATCAACTAAATATTATTAATGCTTTTAATAATAAGATGAGGAATTGCATTATCAATATTAACCTTTTTTAATAGTAAAAATATACTGTTTAATTATAATTTTTCAACTATAGAATAAATAACATCACATAAATAATTGAATTTATTAGAGAATATCTAATGAGGTGACGATTAATGAAAAAGAAGATTTTAATACTTTCACTATTTATTTCTCTTATATTCTCCACTGCTGTCTTTGCTCAAGATTTAGTATATATTGTTAAGCCAGGAGATACACTTTGGAAAATAGCTGTAGCAAATCAAACAGGTCTTAGTGAGTTAATAGCTAAAAATCCGCAATTAGCTAATCCAAATTTAATTTACCCCGGTAATAAGGTAAATATACCAAATATGAATGATACAAAGGCAGCAGAAGCAGAAGTTATAAGGCTCGTTAATATTCAAAGAAGCAAAAACGGTTTACAGCCTTTAGCTGCTAACTGGCAAGTTGGAAGAGTAGCCAGGTATAAATCACAGGATATGATTAATAAACATTATTTTTCCCATACTTCTCCTACTTATGGTTCCCCTTTTAATATGATGGAAACTTTTGGAATAAAATTTTCAGCTGCTGGAGAAAACATAGCGATGGGACAGAGAACTCCTGCAGAAGTTGTAAATGCCTGGATGAACTCACCAGGACATAGAGCAAACATATTAAATCCTTCTTATACTCAAATAGGTGTTGGTCTTGCCAAAGACAGCAATGGCACATGCTATTGGACTCAGATGTTTATAAAACCTATGTAGGTGGATAATTTTAAAATAATAATACTCTTAGGATAAGATGCTTATGTCATCATCCTAAGAGTATTATTTTAAAATAATCGCACTATACTCTCATACATTCAAAAATAAAATTTTAATTTGACCTCTAGTCTCTCTAGTCAGTCAACATACCCTTTTTTATAGTTGAATGGCTTTAACCTCTAGTTTATCTAGTCGGTAAAATTGAACTCTCCTATGTTAATTAACTGTCATTATACTTCTTACCATTTTAGTTAAAAGTTCAATAAAATTATTATATTTATTAACTGCTAATAATTACAAAATCGTTATTATTAAATTCAATAACGTAAGGTTAAGTTTAATTACTATAAAGATTACACATAAAAACCATCTCTACAATAAATTCAACTTAACCTCTAATTTCTATAGTCAGTTAATTAAATATTATTTTTTAAATTAATTATATACTTTACTTATTTCTTTGTCAAGAAAAATTCCATTAAATATTTTAACTATTTTTTAGTGCATTTTCATAAGTGCCCAATATCTTCACTTTATTACTTACGGAAATGTTCTCAATAGCTTCCTTTAAATCTTTATCTTCTAAATAATTACCATCTACATCAATAAAAAAGCAATATTTTCCTAGTGCCTGTTTATTAGGATGTGATGATATAGACATCAGATTAATACCCCTACAGGAAAATTCATTTAATATACTAGCTAGTGAGCCTGGTTTGTCTTCAGTTTGAGTAATAATTAAAGAGGTTTTATATTTTTTTCCTTCAAATTGAGAATAATTTTGAGTTTCTTCAGAAACAACTATGAATCTTGTCTCATTTTCTTTAGAATCAGTTACATTTTCAATTTCATAGGGCAATTTAAATCCACTTTTAAGTATGTGCTGAGGTACTATAGCTGCCTCATGAATATTGCCATACTTTGCATTGATAAAAGACTCTCCATTACTTTCAGTGGTTATAATTTTTACATTACTATCAAACTGTTCTAAAAACTCACAGCATTGACCTTGAGTTTTAAATTGAACATATATCTTTTCTACGTCAGAAATATTTTTTGAATTTGCTACAAAAGAAAATTGGATTGGAATAATAATTTCATCTATTATTTTTAATTCTGTTTTTGATAAGAGGTCAAGTGTTGGCTGAACATAACCATCCAGTGCATTTTCAATGGGTATCACCCCTAAATTACATTCTTCTCCAATGGCTTTAAAGGCTTTTGTTATACTTGGGTAAAAAATTATATTTCCATTAAAATCTTTTTCATTATAGTATTTTTTAGCTGCTATTTCACAAAAAGTTCCTGATGGTCCAAGAGTGGCTATTTTTCTCATAAGTTATCTCCTAACTCAATAATTTTTCTATGCATTATATAACTTTATTTTACCACAAAAAGCATGTCACTGATTATTTTTTGATATCTTATACTTACAGTTTATAAGATGTCCACAAATAAGAGAATTGTCAAAAAATAATTATTAAATTTATTAAGTTTATCCCTGAATTTATTATTAATTTATCAATATTTTATTAAATAATTATGGATAGTATAAATTTAAAGTTTTTATATTTACAGCCCCTAATCAGTGCTGTATAATCAAAGTCAATACAAAGCAATGAACAGAAATAGTAGGGATATGTGAAATTTTCAGAGAACCGATGATGCTGTGATTTCGGTAATTTCAAAATCTTGAACTCGTCTGCAAGCTGTCTCCTGAAATTAGTAGGGTAGAACGTGTTCCTCCGTTATAAGGATAAATGGTAATTGCCGTTGATAAAGTGGGTTTTATAATGAAACTAATTAGAGTGGTACCGCGGGTTAGCCTCGTCTCTTTTATTGAGACGGGCTTTATTTATTTTACATGGAATTTTAGTTTAGTCATAGAATAAGAAATAACAAATCAAATTCGCTAGCACATTGATTTGTTATTTCTTTACAATAATGCATATTCAAATAACTAAATAGTCAGTTTTGACTTACTATTTATCTTTATATGCCTAATTTAAACAAAGGGGTTGATTTTGTGTCTTATTCAAAATATAGAAAATATCCTTCAGTTGATTTGAAAAATCGTCAATGGCCAGATAATCAAATTGAAAAAGCACCTAGATGGTGTAGTGTAGATTTACGTGACGGAAATCAGGCACTGCCAGTACCTATGAATGTTGAAGAAAAACTTAGAATGTATAAGTTACTTATAGATTTGGGCTTTAAAGAAATAGAAGTTGGCTTCCCAGCTGCCTCTAACACAGAATATACCTTTCTTCGTAAATTGATAGAGGATAATCTCATACCAGATGATGTAACTGTTCAAGTACTTACTCAATCAAGAGAACATTTGATTAAGAAAACTTTTGAAGCTTTAAAGGGTGCAAAAAATGCCATAGTGCATCTCTATAATTCTACTTCCGTACTACAAAGAAAAGTAGTTTTTAATAAGAGTAAAGAGGAAATAATTGATATAGCAGTAAGTGGTGCAAAACTTTTAAATGAATATAAAGAAAAATACCCTGAAACCAATTTTTCCTTTGAATATTCCCCTGAAAGTTTCACTGGAACTGAGCTGGACTATGCACTTGAAATATGTGAAGCAGTAGTAGATGTTTGGAAGCCAACATCAGAAAATAAGGTAATTATAAATTTACCTTCTACAGTAGAAATGGCTACTCCTAATGTATATGCAGATCAAATAGAATGGATCTGTAAACACATTAAGAATAGGGAGAATATTATAATCAGTCTTCATACTCACAATGACAGAGGTACCTGCACTGCCTCCAGTGAGTTAGGTCTTCTTGCGGGAGCAGATAGAATTGAAGGAACATTATTTGGAAATGGTGAAAGAACAGGTAATCTGGATATAGTTACCATGGCTATGAATATGTATTCCCAGGGTATAGATCCAAAATTGGATTTTTCAAATATATATAATGCAGTGAAGATATATGAAGAATGTACTAACATGAATGTTCATGAACGTCATCCCTATGCAGGTAAATTAGTTTACACAGCATTCTCAGGTTCTCATCAGGATGCTATAAGGAAAGGTCTTAAAGCTTTGGAAGAGGAAAGCAATCCTTATTGGGAAGTTCCTTATCTTGCCATAGATCCTCATGATTTAGGCAGAGAATATGAGGAAATCATTCGTATAAACAGTCAATCCGGTAAGGGCGGTACTGCTTATATTATGGAAAGTGATTTTGGGTTTATATTGCCTAAAGAAATGCACAAGGAATTTGGAGCTATTGTTAAAGAAAAATCTGATACTTTAGGTACAGAACTCAGTGCAGAACAGATATTTGAATTATTTGAAAATGAATATTTAGACAGAAAAACACCTTATACTTTAAAGAGCTATGAAACTGAATCAGTGCAAAATGTAGAGGATGATAAAAATGTGCTTAATATTAACGCCACTATAAATGTAGATGGAACTGATAAAAATATCGAAGGAACAGGTAATGGCCCCGTAGATGCTTTCTTCAATGCACTCCATGCTTCCAATATAAATGGATGTAGATTTATTTCCTATGATCAACATGCACTGGATAAGGGTTCTCGCTCTAAAGCAGTATCTTATATTCAAATAGAAAATAATAACAAGAGATATTTTGGAGTTGGTGTATCTGAAAATACAAATACCTCTTCTCTAAAAGCTTTAATTAGTGCTATTAATAGATGTAAATAGTGTAAATTAAAAGCCCTCTAAAGCTAAAAGGCTATAGGGGCTTTTAATTTTTTTATACAGCTTGTATACCTACCACATCATATCCAGCATCTTCAATGGCAGCTTTTATCTTTTCATCAGCTATACTTCCTACTTCTGCTTCAGCAAATTTATTCTCTAAGCTTACGTTTATAGCATCAGCTCCAATTTCCTTTAAAGCCTCCTCTACATGTTTTACACAATGTCCACAGCTCATTCCTTCAATTGATATTTTCTTTTTCATTTAAATCTCTCCCTTTTATTTTATATTTTATCCAACGGCTAACTGCTGTAGCCTTCCACTTTAAGTATCAGTAACAGTATCACACCTTTAGATAAGTATTTATGAATTTCAGTGGGAGAAACCGTCCCACTGGAATTAAAATTATATTAAGGCATATGAAAATAAATAGTAAGTCAAAGATGCGACGGATATTTTGAATCATACAAGGAAACAGGTTCTGAGGATAGTAAGCTATCTGAGGGTTCTGTTGACGCAGTAGGATTTAAAATAGGCTAGCATACTGACTAGTTATTTATTTGAATGTGCCTAAGTTAAAGGCTTAAATCTCTTTAGTCTAAGCGCATTTGTCAATACGGATACTGAACTGAAACTCATTGCCAGTGCAGCTATTATAGGATTTAAAAGTGGTCCTCCAAATAGATATAATATGCCCATGGCTACTGGTATTCCCAAGATGTTATAACCAAAAGCCCAAAATAAATTTTCTTTTATATTTTTTATAGTCTTCTTACTGAGCTCAATGGCTGTAGGTACATCCATCAAATCACTTCTCATAAGCACAATATCCGCTGATTCCATGGCTACATCAGTACCTGAACCAATAGCTATTCCTATATCTGCCTGTGCTAGTGCCGGAGCATCATTTATTCCATCTCCAACCATAGCCACCTTTTTACCTTCTGCCTGAAGTTTCTTTACTTCATTTGCCTTATCCTGTGGTAAAACTTCTGATAACACTCTATCTATACCTACCTGCTTTGCTATAGCTTCCGCTGTCTTTTTATTATCACCAGTAATCATAGCCACTTCAACCCCCATTTTATGGAGCTTTTCAATGGCTTTCTTACTATTTTCCTTAACAATATCTGCTACAGCTATAATACCCATAAGCTTCTCTTTTGAAGCTATATACATCGGAGTTTTACCTTCTCTAGCCAATCTATCAGATTCTTCTTCAAATCCAGTTAAAGATATACCGCTGCTATCCATTAATTTCTTATTTCCAAGTAATATTATCTTCGAATCTACGTTAACTTCGATTCCATGTCCCGGTATTGCTTTAAAATCACTGACATCTATTAATTCCACAGCATCTTCTTCTGCTCTTTTCACAATAGCTTCTCCTAAAGGATGTTCAGACCTTTTTTCTGCTGATGCAGCAATTTTAATTATATCTTTCTCATTTATCCCTTCAGTAACTATTATGTCTGTAACTTTAGGCTTCCCTTCTGTAATAGTTCCCGTCTTGTCAAAAACTATAGTCTGTATCTTGTGGGATGTTTCCAGTGCCACTCCACTTTTAATTAAGACTCCATATTCTGCTCCTTTTCCTGTACCTACCATTATTGCTGTAGGCGTAGCTAGACCAAGAGCACAAGGACAAGCTATTACAAGCACTGATATAAATATGGTTAAAGAAAACACACCACTCTTACCAGATATAAGCCATGCCAGAGAAGCTATAATTGCAAGAGTCATAACCACAGGAACAAAATATCCAGATATTATATCTGCCAGCTTAGCTATAGGTGCTTTTGAACCCTGTGCATCTTCCACCAATTTAATAATTTGTGAAAGCGCAGTGTCCTTACCTACCTTAGTAACTTTGTATTTTATAGATCCATTTTTATTTATACTGGCACCAATGATTTTATCACCAATATTTTTTTCTACTGGTATACTCTCCCCTGTGAGCATAGACTCGTCTACAGAAGTATTGCCTTCTACCACTTCTCCGTCTACAGGCATCTTTTCACCAGGCTTAACTATTACAATATCATTAATCTCTACTTCATCTATAGGAATTTCTATTTCTTTTGCATCTCTAATTATAGTAGCAGTTTTAGGTGCAAGTCCCATAAGTTTTTTTATGGCTTCGGAAGTCTTGCCCTTAGATACAGCTTCCATATATTTTCCCAGTGTAATAAGTGTTAAAATAACTCCAGCGGATTCAAAATATAATTGAATTTCACCAGTTCCTAAAAATAACTCTTCAATAACACCATAAAGACTATATAAAAAGGCAGCTGAAGTTCCCAGTGCAACCAATGAATCCATATTAGGACTTAATTTTATAAGTGATCTAAAGCCAATAATAAAATATTTTCTTCCTTCAATTATAATTGGCAATACTAAAGCTAATTCTATTACCCCATAAATTTTAGGATGCATCATGGGACTTATATTCATTGGAAGCCCTATATTGAACCATTCCAGTATCATTGGTCCCATAGCTACTATTAGAAGAGGAACTGCAAATATAGCTGATATGACAAATCTTTTCCAAATAGCCTTTATTTGTTTTTCTTTTTTTTCTCTATCCGTATCAACAGTTGTTTCCTCTTCTAAAGCCTTATATCCAGCTTTTTCTATTGCCTTTTTAATGTCCCCAACTCTAACTTTTGACGGTTCAAAGGTAATATTCAATTTTTCTGTGGCAATATTTACATTTGCTTCAAGCACACCATCCAATTTTTTACAAGCTCTCTCTACTGCTTTTACACATGCTGCACAAGTCATTCCCTCTATTTTTAAAATCTTATTTGTAGACTCAATTAATGCCTTGTATCCGGCCTTCTCAATTGCCGCCTGAATATCTGGTATAGAAACTTTAGCTTCATCAAAGCTTATATTTAATTTTTCCGTAGCAAGATTGACATTGGCTTCTTCTACACCCTCAAGTTTTTTTGAAACCCTCTCTACAGCCTTTGCACAGGCAGCACAGGTCATTCCCTCTATTTTTAGAGTCTTACTTACTTCCATTATATTTTTCCCCCCTTTATTTTCCCATAAGTCTGCCAAGCAAGTCTATTATCTCATCAACCTTCTTATCACCATTATCATGCATGAAAGCATCCTTTACACAATGATTTAAATGTTGTTTTAATATGAGCATATTTGCTTTCTTTAAAAGAGATTGTGCTGCAATAATTTGATTGGATACATCAATACAATATCTTCCTTCTTCTATCATTTTTATTATTCCCTCTATTTGCCCTTTTGATGTTTTTAATGCCTTCACTGCATCTAATTTTTCATTATTCATAAAATATATCCACCTCCCCCCTGAGGGGTGATATTATTGTAACAAAATAATTGATAATGATACTTATTATCTATTTACTTGTTTAAAATCATTATAACATATTTTTGTGTAGATTTTGTGTAGATTATAATATTTTATAATTCATAATGTAAATATTGATTATCTCACAAAAAGTATATCTAATAAAATGTATATACTTTTTGTGACGGATATTTCAAATTGAAGCTATTCGTCCACAAGTCTATATCCTACTCCAACCTCAGTATATATGTACTCAGGCTGAGCAGGATCTTTTTCTATCTTTCTTCTCAGATTCGCCATAAAAACTCTTAAAGATTGAGTTTCATTTCCCACAGATGTACCCCAAATTTCATGGATAATAAAATTGTGGGTAAGCACTTTACCTGAATATTTACAAAGTAATGACATTATTTTATATTCTATGGGAGTAAGATGTATTTCTTCATCTTCTAACGTTACTCGCCTTTTTTGAAAGTCAATAAACAGATTCTTCACCTTGAAAGTATTAATCACTTCATTTTTATCTTTATCTAATCCAGTATGTCTTAGAGATACACGAATTCTCGCAAGAAGTTCTCCTATGCCAAAAGGTTTAGTTAAATAATCATCTGCCCCTTTGTCAAGTGCTTCAACTTTTTGTCTTTCATTTTCTCTTGCTGATACAATTATAATTGGAATACTAGACCACTCTCTTACTTTGGATATAACTTCAATTCCATCAATATCTGGAAGCCCTAAGTCTAATATTATAAGATCAGGCCTATTGGCCATTGAAAGTACAATTGCCTCATTTCCTTTATCGGTTTCAATATATCTATACCCTTGAGTAGCTATTGCTGCAGTTATAAAATTTCTTATTGGTTTGTCATCCTCAACAACAAGTATATATGGCTTATTTTCCATATTCAATCCCCTTCTCCTCATTATTTTAATATTTTTACAAAAGAATAATAATCTACTTTTTTAAATTTTTATTTTCCTTTGGAATATTAAATGTAAAGATAGCTCCCCCACCTTTTTTATTGGCAGCTGCAATTTTACCTCCATGAGCTTCTACTATTGACTTACAAATAGCAAGTCCTAGACCAACACCTCTTCTTGAATCGGATACTTTACTACCATTTGTAAAAAATCTTTCAAATATATTAGGTAATATCTTTTCTTCTATTCCACAGCCATTATCAATTACTTGAAAAATCACATCATCTTTATTTTCATGAACCTTTATTTCTATAACAGAGTCTTTAGGGGAAAATTTAACAGCATTATCCAGTAAATTTATAATAACCTGCTCGATTAGATTACCATCCATGGGAACCATTATAATTTTTTCTGGAACATTAACTCTTATTTTATGATCTTTAGAATATTTAGAACTCCTCTGCACCGCTTCAGATACTACCTCCTCTACTAATTCCACATTTCTAATAATCTCCATATTTCCTTCATCAAATTTAGTCATGCTAAGCAGATTTTCAACTAATCTTATAAGCCATTCAGTATCATCATAAATTCCGTTTAATAGCTCTTCTTTCGTCTTTTCAGATATAACCTTTCCCTTTTCCAAAATAGTACTTATGGAACCCTTAATCCCTGCAAGAGGACTTCGGAGATCATGAGAAATTGATCTTAATAAATTACTTCTAAGACGTTCTCTTTCAATCTGAACCTTGGAGGTTTCCTGCTCACTTGAAAGAATTTCTCTATCTAAGGCAATAGCTATCTGCCCTGTAATAGTCTGAACAATAAATTTTTGTTCAGGCTCAAGAAAGCCTTGTAAGCATGATACCCCAATAACTCCAAGTATTTTTTCCTGTATTTTTATAGGTATATAATATCCCTTAGCTCCATAAAAAGTATCAGTACCCTTACCAGCTTCCTTACCATTTAAAAGGCACCAGTAAGCTACTGCATTTTCATCTCTGCTTAAAATTTCATTTTCATTTTCACTCTTATTATTATATACAAATGAAGCTGAAAGCTTATTATCCTCAGACAAATATGCCACTACAGTTCTGTTAATTAATCTTGAAGTATATTTTATTCCTATGGAAATAACATCCGAAGCACCCACTGCACTTAAAAGCTTGCTACTGACCATATACAGTGTTTGGGTTCTTTTTTCCCTTGTATAAGAATTATTAGACTCCCTTTGTATTCTATTCGTAAGGTTTCCAACTATAAATGCCACTATAAGCATTATAGTAAAAGTAATTAAATAATTTTTATCATAAATTTGAAGTGAATACTTAGGCTCGGTAAATAAAAAATTAAACATTAATACTCCAACTATTGAGGCTATGACTCCAATAAAATATCCAGTTGTTCTTATATATACAATTATAACGCCCAATATAAGAATCATAATTTCATTAGTATCGTTTAGACCCATATAATCGAAAATTTGTGCAATTCCTGTGGCAATTCCTATAATTAATATTGATTCACTAATTTCTTTAAATGATGGATTGTTCCAGCCATTTAATTTTCGGATTAACTTTTCTCTTTTTTTCTTATACAATGAATTTGGTATTACATAAACATCAATATAAGCATTAGAATCCATAAGTTTGTCTACTACATCCTTTGCATAGAAGTGAAGTATTTTACTACTTCGTTTATAATTTTTTCCTATGACTAATTTAGTAATATTTCGAAACTTGGCATACTGTATTATTTGATCCGCTACATTATCTCCATATAATTGAGCTATTTCTCCTCCTAATTTCTCAGCTAAACTAAAATTTAAATTTAATCTCTTTTTATCTTCTTTACTTAAATTTTCCGCCTTGGTTGTAGAAATATATAGAACAACAAATTTTGAATGATAATTTTCTGCCATCCTTGCAGCAGTACGTATAACCTTTGCTGAGGATGGAGATGGACTAATACAGGCCAATATCTGTTCAGATGCTGGAATAACAGTAATTTCTCTTTTGGCTAGTCTCCCACTTTCCACTTCATAATTTACTCTATCTGCAATCCTTCTAAGTGCTATTTCTCTAAGTGCATACAAATTATTTCTGGTAAAGAAATTAAGCAACGCCCTTTTAACCTGCTCTATTCTATATATTTTACCACTCTTAAAACGATTTAAAAGCTCATCAGGTTCAATATCTACTATTTCTACCTTTTCAGCCTCATCAAATATTTTATCTGGAATAGTCTCCCGTACAGAAATATGCGTTATATTTTCTACAACATCATTTAAACTCTCAATATGCTGAACATTTACAGTAGTATATACATCTATTCCCGCTGCAAGAAGTTCTTCTATATCCTGCCACCTTTTTCTATTTCTCTGACCTATTCCATTAGTATGAGCAAGCTCATCTACCAATATTATCTTAGGCTTTCTTATTAGTGCCTTATCAATATCAAATTCTCTAAAAGTGCTTCCCTTGTATCTTATATTTTTCAGTTCTATTTTTTCCAGTCCTTTAGTTAAGGCTATGGTTTCAGGTCTGGCATGAGGCTCAATATAACCTATAACTATATCTTCACCTGATTCTTTAATTTCTTGGGCTTCCCTGAGCATTTCATAAGTCTTTCCCACACCTGCAGCATAACCAAAAAATATTTTTAACTTTCCCCTCATAGGCTTAATTTCTTCCTTTTCAATTTTATTTATTATATATTTAGATTAAAGTATTTTTAAAGAGATAACAAGTTAGTATATTGGTATATTTACCGTCATAACTTTGCATGCTTATATAATAAAACTTTAATTCATCATATAAGAAGATGACGAATTAAGACTGGAAAAATTTACACCCCTGGGGTGTAAATATTACCATTCATTACTTCGCCCTTTGCCACAATTCCAAATTAAAGTTATAAAAAATAAATTTATTAATTTCATTATTTATTTAAAATAGCTGCTATTTCAAGATTAACCTTAAGTACATTTACTCTAGATTCTCCAAAAATACCAAAAGTTCTGCCTTCTGTGTATTTATCAACTATTTTCTGAAGGTCTTCCTTACTTATACCTGTTGCCTTTGATACCGCAGGTATTTGAACCACAGCAGCCTTTGGACTTATATCAGGATCAAGTCCAGAACCAGAACTTGTAAGGAGATCTGTTGGTATATCTCCCTTTTGTACATCTGGATGAGTTTTCAGAAAATCATCCAAATCCTTTTGTACTCTCTCTTTTAAAACCTTATTTGATGGTCCTAAATTTTGAGAACCTGATGCAACCCCGGAGTAAGCTACTTTTCCACTTTTATCTGGTTTTGTATCCGCTTCCGTGTAGGTATTATAGTTTACCGAGGAAACTCTGCCTCTAAAAAATCTTGGGTCAGTAAAATTTTGACCTATTAATTCTGAGCCGACAGCCTTACCATTGGCTGTTATAATGCTGCCATTTGCCTGTTTAGGAAAGAGCATCTGACCTACTCCTGTTATAAAAAGCGGATAAATAATTCCGCAAATTATCATTAATGTAACAGTTAATCTAAGAGCTTTTTGAAGTATTTTCATGTTAAAACCTCCTATTTATTATGATGTATGAATTAACTAACCTAAATTAAAAACTCTAACTAATGGGGTTATAATCATATCTATAATTTTTATCCCTACAAAAGGTGCTATCACACCACCAAGTCCGAATATCAGCATATTTCTCAAAAGTAACATTTCTGCTTTCATAGGTCTATATTTTACACCTTTCATAGCAATGGGTATGAGAAGTGGTATTATTATAGCATTAAATATTAATGCTGACAGTATTGCGCTATTAGGTGTAGATAATTTCATAACATTCATAACTTGCATCTGTGGTATAGCTACTGTAAATATAGCTGGTATTATAGCAAAATATTTTGCAGCATCATTAGCTATACTAAAAGTTGTAAGTGAACCTCTTGTTATAAGGAGTTGCTTTCCTATTTCAACAACTTCCAATATTTTTGTAGGATTGGAATCCAAATCTACCATATTTGCAGCTTCCTTTGCAGCAGTAGTTCCACTGTTCATTGCAAGACCTACATCAGCCTGCGCAAGAGCCGGTGCATCATTAGTTCCATCTCCTGTCATAGCTACAATTTTACCCTCAGACTGTTCTTTTTTTATAACATCTATTTTATCCTCAGGTTTACACTCAGCCACGAACTCATCCACCCCTGCTTCTTTAGCAATGGTAGCAGCCGTAAGTGGATTATCACCCGTACACATTACAGTCTTAATACCAATTTCACGAAGCCTTTCAAACCTTTCCACAAGTCCGGGCTTAACGGTATCTTTTAAATATATAACTCCATAAATTTCATTGTTAACACATACTACTAGAGGTGTTCCACCTAATTTAGCAACTTTGTTTACCTCTTCCTCAAGCTCCTCAGGTATTTTACCCTTAAGTTCATTAACTCTCTTTTTTATGGCATCATAGGCTCCCTTCCTTATGCTGGTGCCATCTTCTAAGTCTACTCCACTCATTCTAGTTTGTGCTGTAAACTCCTCAAACTTTATATTCATATATTTATCTTTGTCTACTGAAGATCCTAATTTATTTCCAAGCTCAACTATAGACTTACCCTCTGGAGTATCATCACTTAAGGAACATATAACTGCATAATTTATAAGTTCTGTTTTTTCTGAACTTCCAACAGGAATAAAATCTGATGCAAGCCTGTTTCCAAAGGTTATAGTTCCAGTTTTATCAAGTATCATAGTATCTACGTCACCACAGGCTTCAACCGCTTTTCCTGACATAGCTATTACATTAAACCTGGTAACTCTGTCCATACCCGCTATACCAATGGCAGATAAAAGCCCACCTATAGTGGTTGGTATAAGACAAACTAAAAGTGCTATAAGTGTTGATATTGAAATTTTTACACCAGCATAACCTGCCATAGGATAGAGTGCCACAAGCACAATGAGAAAAATAAGTGTAAGACTTACAAGTATAGTACTAAGTGCAATTTCATTAGGTGTCTTTTGCCTTGAAGCACCTTCTACAAGGTTAATCATTTTATCTAAAAAAGATTCACCTGGAGTTGCTGTTATTTTTATTTTTAGCCAATCACTGGAAACCTTTGTTCCTCCTGTAACAGAAGCAAAATCTCCACCAGATTCCTTTACAACAGGAGCCGACTCACCGGTAATTGCGGATTCATCCACAGAAGCTATACCTTCTATAACTTCACCATCATTAGGAATTATATCTCCATTTTCCACCAAAACTATATCATCTTTTTTAAGTTCATTTGCACTTATTACTTTTACATCTCCATTAGGATCTAAAAGCTTTGCCATGGTATCCTTACGAGTTTTCTTAAGAGTTTCTGCCTGAGCTCTTCCTCTTCCTTCTGCCACCGCCTCTGCAAAATTTGCAAATAGAACCGTTATAAATAAAACTATTGTTACTATAAAATTATAAATTCTTAGATTGTTTCCTGTATCGCCAAATATATTGGGAAAAATTGTCAATATCAATGTTATAAGAAAACCAATTTCTACTACAAACATAACAGGATTTTTAATCATGTATTTGGGATTTAATTTTTTAAAACATTCTACAGATGCTTCTTTCACTATATCCTTTGAAATAAATTTAGATTTTTTATTTTCCATAATCATACACCAACCTTTTATAATGTAAGTTGTTCAGCAATAGGCCCAAGAGACAATGCCGGGAAGAAAGTAAGTGCACCAATTACTAAAACAATAAATATAAGTGTTACTGTAAATACTGCATTATCCGTTCTAAAAGTACCTGCAGTTACAGGAATTGCTCTCTTTGAGGCTAAGGACACCGCTACAGCAATTAATATTATCATGGATATATATCTTCCAGCCAGCATAACAATTCCAGTACTAGTGTTCCAGAACATTGTATTGGTGTTTAATCCACCAAAGCTGGAACCATTATTTGCTGCTGCACTTGTAAATTGATATAAAACCTCAGTAAGTCCATGAAAACCCGGATTTGATATACTAGATAATCCCTGTGGCACTACTAATGCTAAAGCCGAAAACATAAGTATTAACAGTGGATGAATGATTATTGCCAATGCTATTAATTTTATTTCTTTACCTTCAATCTTCTTTGACAAAAATTCCGGAGTTCTTCCTACCATAAGTCCACATAGGAAAACTGTAAGTATTGCAAACATAATCATGTTCATAAAGCCTACACCTACTCCACCAAATATTACATTGAGCATCATATTCATAATTGCTACTGCTCCACCTATAGGAGTCAATGAATCATGCATGCTATTGACGGCTCCAGTGGAGGTGGCTGTAGTTAATGTAGTAAAAAGTGAAGATAAGCCTATGCCAAATCTTACTTCCTTGCCTTCCATATTCCCCATAAGCTGATTAAGTCCTAAATTTAAAAGCACAGGATTACCAGCTTTTTCAGCCATATAGCATATTGTGAGTCCTATTAGGAGAAGTACTCCCATAGCAGCAAATATAGAAATTGCCTGTTTTTTCTTTTTCAGCATATATCCAAAGCACACCACTAGAGATCCTGCCAAAAGCAATATTAAAACGGACTGAACAGCATTTGTAAGTGGTGTTGGATTTTCAAAGGGATGAGCTGAATTAGCACCAAAAAATCCTCCTCCATTGGTTCCCAGCATCTTTATAGCTTCCAGGCTTGCAACAGGCCCCATGGGAATATCCTGAAGCTTCCCTTCTATAGTAGTTACTGTTTTATTAGATGCTAAAGTTTGTGGAACTCCCTGCTGAATAAAAAATACAGCTACTATAATAGACAAAGGAAGTAATATTCTAGTTATAATTCTTACAAGGTCTACATAAAAATTTCCTATTTCCTTTTTCCTTCCTGAAATTGCTCTTATAAATGCCAAAGTTATTGCTAAACCTGTTGCTGCGGCGAAAAACATAAAAAATGTAATTACTATCATCTGACTAAAATAAGAAAGACCCCATTCACCACTATAATTCTGAATATCAGTATTAGTCATAAAAGCTATTACTGTGTTAAAGGTAAGTCCTTGTTCCATATTTCCTATATGATTTGGATTCAAAATAGGAATAGACTGAATCCTTAAAATTAAAAAGGCAAGAAAAGCTGCCACAGCATTACATGAAATTAATGCAAAAATATACTGTTTCCAGCTCATATCCTCTTTTTTTATTCCTGAAATTCTGTAAATGAGATTATCCACTCTGTCTAATACCGAGTCTAAAAAAGTTCTTTCATATTCTGACACTTTATAAATATATTTACCTACAGGAATACAAAGCAGTACAAAGACTACAAGTATAATTCCTATTTGCAATATCTCCATATTAATACCTCCATATATCTGGGCATATTTAAATAAATAACCTGTGAGTTTTATTTTCATATGCCTAATTAAAATTTCTCAGGATTAAATAATGCATACAATAAATAGATAAACAATAGAACTATTACTATACCTAAAAAAATCATAAATAATGCCTCCAGTACTATTTTTTACTTACCTGCCGCCCACACCAATCAGTAAAGTATTTTAAAGCTATAAATCCAATTAGAATTACAGCTATAAATATTATATCCAGCATAATATTTCCACCCCCTGTTCTTTTCAAACTTAATATTATCATCTTACATATAAAGTTGTAGTTAAGATTGTACTTATCTGTATAAAGATTGTATAAAGATTGTAAATATTTATTACAATAAAAAAGTAATGTGAAAAACTAAAATATTAATTAGTTTTCCACATTACTTATATTTTATCCCTTGACTAATAGTTGTAATACTCCACTACACTCAGTGAAAGCAATTTACATAAAATCAAAGTTAATTTGAAGATAACAGCCCTATGTCCATGGATAATTCATATAAACTCAGTGGGAGTACAAATTCCCACTAAGTAAGATTCATTGATTATTACCAAATTGAATTCATTTGCCAAATGTCAAAGGATTTCAGTTTAAGTTTATCCCCCTCCAATACAGAGATTTTAATATTTTCACTATCTACTTTCATTGGATATACTCTAGCAGATATACATTTTTTGTAATTGGCAAATACTTCAACAGTAGAATAGTCAATAAAAATGTGTAATTTTAGTGTTTCGCCATCTTTAAGTGAAAAATCAGTTTCCAATTTGGATTTGTCTGTTAAATTAGATGCACTTGACTTGCTTCTATCTACAGATAAACTATTATTTTCAGTACTATATACTAATGAAGTCTTTTCTTCATTATCTTTAGAAGCTAAAAGGTCTATGGAAAATTCCTTTATATCATCATCAATATTGAATTCAACAATTATTTCTAAAGCTTTTCCTTTTGTTTCTGGCTCCCAGCTTTCTGATATATCTATATTTTCATATTTTTTGTGATTTTTTCTCAAGATCTGTAATTCTTCAGCTGGCTCCATATGGAGTGTGTTATCCTCAATAGTTAATATTCTTGGTACAGATTGGACACCTGCCCATTCTCCAGCCTTAAGTTTACCTCTTGCAGTTTCCTTCAGCCATCCGAACATTATACGTCTGCCTGTATTATCTACTAATGAATTTGGAGCATAGAATCCCTCTTTCCCACTGTTATCAACAATACCTCTTGCTTCCACCATAAATTTATAATCACTATTTATAGTACCAATGGAGTATTTGACTTCATCATAGGGTGAATAAATTAAAACATATTTATCGCATAATTTAATAAAATTAGGACATTCCCAAGCATATTCATTACCTTCATCTAAAACATTTAGAAATTTCCACTCTTTTAAATTTGTAGATTTGTATATAAAAACGCAGCCTTTATCATTATGGCTGCCACCAAGAACCATATACCAAAGCTCTTCTTCTTTCCAAAGGAAGGGATCTCTCCACTCTTTTACATCCATATCACCGTGTAAATCTAAAGAAAGTACAGGATTTTTATCATATTTTTCCCATGTATACATATTATCTTTACTTATGGCCATCCACTGCTGTGCTCCAATTCTAGGGTTTCTTTCATCTTCTCCTATACTTGTGTAAAAAATTGTAGGTTCCTCATTATTAACTACACAGCAACCTGAAAAACAATGTGTTTCACCTTTTTCTTTAGATGGATATAGAGCAACAGGCAAATGTTCCCAATGAATCAAATCCTTACTCTTTGCATGCCCCCAATGTATTGTTCCCCATTCAATGCCATTAGGATTGTATTGATAAAACATATGGTATTCTCCCTTATAGTAAACAAGTCCATTAGGATCATTCATCCAATTTTTTTCTGGCATAAAGTGATAAATTGGTCTATAAAGATTCATAAATAAACTCCTCCAAATTTTTAATTTTATTTTTAGAAACCCTTACTCTCATTTGAAAGTAATAATCTAATTCTTAGAATCTAAAATGATACAGCATTTAGGATAAAATAAGACTATACTTGATTTATTCAATAATACCCAAATCTTACTTACATTCCTCAAGTAACAGATAATAATTTAAGAATACGTATTCTTAAATTATTTAAATATAAGTATTAAATTATAAATTTAGCTGTTTACATTAAAATTTATAATTTAATACTCTATGGACTTTACACTTGATTCCCTTACTACAAGTCTAGGTTCTATTATTACATGCCTTTCTTTAAATTGTTTTTTATGGCACATAATATCAACTAATGTCTCTATAGATTGTCTTCCTATCTCTTCTATAGGTTGAGCTACACTGCTTAAACTTGGACTTACTTCTTTACTTATAAATGTATTATCAAATCCCACTAGAGCTGCTTTTTCTGGTATTACAACCCTCATCTCCTTTAGAATATCAAGTACAATTAGCGCCTCTATATCATTACATGCAAATATTCCAATATCTGAATCCTCAATAAAAGATTTTAAAAATTTTGGCAATTTTTTATTCACTAATTTATAATTAATAAGAAATAAATCTTTATCTATATCAAAACCAAAAGACTCTATTTCTTCCTTAAATCCTCTATACTTCTCATCCTCTTCGCCTACAAAAATAAATTTTGAATATCCCATATTTATTAAGTGTTTTGCTACTTCTCTTCCTCCTTTATAATGGGATATAGAAATGCAGCTAAATCCCTTAATATCTTGAGTAATAACAACAGTAGGTATATTAATATTTCTCAGGTTTTTAGAAACGTTGATTCCAGAATTACTTGGTACTATCAAGATACCATCAACATTATAACTCTTAAGTATACTTATATATTTCTTTTCTTTTTCTAAATTATCATCTGTATTGCACAATATAATACTATACCCGTATTTTGCCGCTTCACTTTCAACTGATTTAATTATATCTGAAAAAAATGGATTAGATATGTCTGTTATTATTACACCTATAAGCAGGGATTTATTTCCCACAAGACTTTGTGCCATAAGATTAGGCTTATAGTCAAGCTTTCTTACCCACTCCATTACTGCTCTTTTTATTTCTGGATTTACTGAAGAATTTCCACTTATAACTCTTGATACTGTAGCCTGAGAAACTCCCACTTTTTGGGCTATATCTTTCATTGTAACCAACAACATATCCTCCTTTGATTTTGCGAAACCTATTTATATATAAGCTTAATTTTATCATCCTAAGAATTGTCAGTCAATAATACCTATTGAGTAGATTATATATTTAACCTTTTAGACCAGTGGAAGTTATACCTTGAACATAATAACGCTGTAATGCAAGGAAAATTATAATCATTGGTAAAGTTGTAAAAGTAAGTGCAGCCATTATAGGCCCATAATGTACTGGAGGATCAGTAAAGAATAGCTGAATACCAACTTGTACTGTACGTAATGAATCATCTGTAGTAACCATCAATGGCCACATGAAATCACCCCAGTGTCCCACAATAGTTAAAACTGCTGAAGTTGCAATAACAGGTTTTGAATTAGGCAATACAATTTTTATAAAAGTTTTTAATGGAGAGGCTCCATCAATCTCAGCAGCTTCTTCTAATTCTACTGGAAATCCCATAAAAAATTGTCTAAACAAAAATATATTAAAGCATTCGGCTATAAATGGTAAATATAGCGCTGAATAATGATTTACTAATCCAAATTTATTAATTATTAAATATAGTGGTAATAGAACTGTTTCAAAGGGAACAATATATAAGCCTATAATAACTAATAATATTATCTTGCTGCCTGGAAAATGAAGCTTAGCCAATGCATATCCCGCCAAAGAATTCACAATTATTCCAAGTACAACTATAATTCCTATATAAATAAAACTATTAAAAATATAACTTATAAAAGGTATTCTTATTAACATTTCATGATAATTTTGAAGTGTAAAATTACTTATAAGAAATCCCTTTAAGCTGCCAACATTTTTAAAAATTTCATTTTCAGGTTTAAAAGAAGCTTCTACCATCCACAATAATGGAACAATAAAAATAATTGATACAATGATCTGTATAATATAAAGTACAGTTTTTGTTAATCTTTTTTTAGCTTTCATATTCATTAATATCACCTCAACTAATTCATTAATTTTCTTTTTCTTTCAAAAGAAATTTTTGCATTATTACAGAAACAGCTAAAATAATAAAGAAAAATATTACAGCCATTGCAGAAGAGTACCCCACATTTCTATACTGAAAGCCTTGCTCAAATATCATATATACCAATGTTTTCGTTGATTCATTTGGCCCACCACCTGTCATAACATAGGGCTGGGAAAATAATTTAAATGCCTGTATAGTAGTAATCAATATAATAAATTTTGATACATTACTTATACCTGGAAGTGTAACATTCTTAAATTTAACCCATGCATTGGCACCATCAATAGATGCTGCTTCATACAATTCTTCCGGTACATCCTGAAGTCCTGCAAGAAAAATCATCATTTGAAAACCTGCTGCCTGCCAAACAGACATACCTATAATTGAATTCATAGCTTGATGTTCGCTCAGTAAAAATGGCTGCCGTGCTATACCAAACATTTGCAAAATTCCATTTATTAAGCCGCTGTCTTTGTTATATAAAATTGTCCATAAAATTGAAACTACTACTATAGATGTGATTACCGGGCTAAAAAAAGCAATTCTTGCAAAGTTGGAAGTTCTAATTTTTTTATTTACTAATATAGCAAGCAATAATGCAACACCACTTTGTAAAGGTACTACAATTATTGTAAAATAAAATGTATTCCAAAGAGCTTTATAAAAGGTCTTGTCTGCCAAAATTAATTTAAAGTTATTAAGCCCAACAAAAGTTCTCTGCCCTGGCTTTAACATATTATAATTCTGCAAACTGTAAGTAGCTGCTAAAATAGCTGGCAATATTAAAAACACAAATATTAATATAAGAGCAGGAAGTACAAAACAAATTCCCAAAATAGCCTTTTTATTTTTATATCTTAGCAAACTATCATTAAACTTTGACTTTTTCATATTGATAGGGCTAGTATTTGCTTGCATGTCTATTCTCCTTTCATATTCTGTAAGTAAATATGATTTAGTTTAAAGCATACTTACTTACAGAAGTTATTTATTACTTTTTATTATTTGCTAAATCATCATCAACTCTCTTAGCTACTCTATCTAAAGTTGTTTTAACATCAGCCCCCTTAAAAATATCTTGTGTTGCATTGGAAAATTCCTTTGACAAAACAGGATATGATGTTGTATGTGGTCTTGGATGAGCCGTATTTAAAACTTGATCTTTTATAACAGACATAGGATAAGAATTATACTCAGACATTTTGTCAAGTGATGATTTCTTAGCAGCTGGTTTCCCTGCTCCTCTAGCTACTGAATATGATATATCTGTTGAAGTCATCCATTTAATAAATTCCGCAGCTTCTTTTGGATGTTTGCTATCAGAAGTTACTCCCCAACACCAATCACCTGAAGGTGAAACAACTTTCTTAGTTTTTGGACTTGCAGGATAATATGTTATACCATAGTCAAAATTAGGAAATTTCTTTAATGTTGAAAGTTCCCATGTTCCCATTAAAAGCATAGCAGCTTTTCCATTTTCAAATTCGTTTGGTACTGCCTGAAGATTCATTAATTTTTCTTTTGCAAATTTCTGCAAATAAGTAAGTGCTTCTACAGATTGCGGACTATTTATATAGCCATCAGCTTTCTTTCCATCATCAGAAATCAGCTTTCCTCCATTTGACCAGATAAATGGAGCAAATCCATAAATTTGCCCTTCCCCTAAATCCCAGGACATATTAACACCATAAACACCGTTAGTTGTTAGTTTTTTTGCAGCATCATATAAATCATCCCATGTCCAAGCATCTTTCAAATCAGTTGGAGGTTTTATTCCTGCAGCATTCAATAATTTTTTATTATAGAAAAGCACAACATCTGATTCAGTTTCTCCCAAAGCATATAGCTTACCATTATAAGTACCCTGCTGAATAATAGATGGTACAAAGTCACTTTTTTCTTCTGATGTAAAATACTCATCCAACGGGATTATAATTCCTGCATCTGCATAGTTAGCAACATTAGGTCCATCCATTTTTACAATATCGGGTTCTGTATGTGAAGTTGCAGCTGCACTTATCTTATTCTCATATTCATAAGAATTACCTCTTGGTAAAAGTTTTAAATCTACTTTAATTTTACCTTTATTAGCATCATTAAAACCCTTTACTGCATTTACAAAAGAATCACGTTCAGAGCCAGGTCCAGGATCAGGCTGCCATGCTGTAATTTCTACTTCCTTTCCATTTCCTGAATCACTTGATGAACTTGCACTGCTACCACAACCACTTAAGAGTCCAGTAACCAGCAATACACTTAATAAAAGTGATAACTTTTTTTTCATAAATATTCCCCCTACATATATCATAATCAACAAATGAAAATCATAATTCCTATAAAAATTATGAAATGACAATAGCTTTCCATAGTAAATCTGTATAATCAGAGTTTAAGAAAACCTTTACATAATAGAGTAAAATTATCTGCTTATTATTTTATCTAATTAAGTGTCCAATTTTCTCATTCTATAATACACCTACCTTTTCACTATATTTATTAGTGTTAATATAATAAAAGTCTTAATCAAGTAAGGTTTATTTATAAACAGATTTCTAAGTATCAGTATTTTTGATACTTAGAAATCGTTGCCCTTTAGGGTAAATTGTTATCCAGAGACGTAGCCACTCTCTACTCCCACTTTATGAAAAGCGGTAGAAGTATTACAGTGGGTAGTCATCGGATAAATGAAGATAAGTTTATTAATAGTTAATAGTCTTACGTTTTATTTGCAAAATTAAAATGCAATGCATTATTTAAGATCCTAGCTTTGAGAAATTTATGAATACGTATTCTCAACTCATAATTAAATTGTAACATGGTAAAAATTGGTTGTCAATGCTTATTATTGTAATTTTTTACTATTCTCTAGAATTATATCAAACATAACTAATATTCATTTTAGTTATATTTGATTTTATCCTATAATATTATTATGTATTAATTTTACAATTAATGATATGGAGGACAAAAAAATGGATTATAAAGACAAAGACAGATTTTTTTCAATGGCTGAAACTTATAATGAAATGATTAAGTATGTATTGCCACAATATGATTTTCTTCAAAATGAAGCGATAAAATCAGCACCTTTTAAGAAAAATGATGAGATAACGGTATTTGACTTAGGCGCAGGAAGTGGAATATTTTTAGAAAGAATTCTAAGTAATTTCCCAAAAGCTAAATGTTACTGGATAGATTATTCTACTGATTTTATGGAAGCTGCTAAAAAAAGACTAAGCGCTTACTCTGATAGAGTGAAATTCATAATAACTACTTTGCAAGATAATTTAAAAGAGAAGGTAAATACAAAGGCAGATTTAATTTTTTCCATGTCAGCCATTCATCATTTGGAAACTGAAGAGAAAAAAGCATTATATAAAAGTTGTTACAATATGCTTAAACCTTCTGGCTGGTTCTTTAACTGCGACGAAATGAAAACATTGTACAAAGATTCCTACATAAATAGCATGAAATTTTGGGTTGATCATGTTAACAATGCCAAATCACAGATTCCAGCAGATAAATTAAAATATTATGAAAGCTGGACATCTACCTTTGGCAGATGGCAGGAAAGAAACATTAAACATGTGGATACCACTAAAGTAAAGGGTGATGACATACATGAAAGCTTTCTTAGTCAGATTGAATGGCTAAAAGATGCAGGATTCGTTAATGCTGATTTATTCGTAAAGTACCATTTGTGGAGTATAATTGGCGGAAGCAAAAATTAAATTTATCCGATAACAGCCACACGTTCCTGGATAATTTATCTAAACTTAGTGTGAATACAAACTCCCACTAAGTAAGATTCATTGATAGAGTTGTAAATCCTCTTCACACTAAGTTAGTATACAATATAAAACATCAATATAAAGAGGTTTTTTATGCAGTAAATTAAGCACATAAGCCTAAGCTTATGTGCTATATAAGGAGGATTTGTACTATAAATTTATTGACAGTATAGAAATTATTTTAAAGTTTTTGGGAATCTTTAGTTACACTTACAGAAGCATTTTGCTGTGGAGTAACATTTTCATTATCTCTTTCTTTAAATGGAATTCCAACTCCTTGTGCAGCTTCTATTTTAAGTTTATTTAAAGTTTCTTTTGCTTTTGGTGTTGATCCTTTGTTTGCCATATACAACATCTCCTTTTTAATGACACCATTATATTTATGCAGTTTTAATAATCTTATTATAGGAATCTAGAGGATAATATGGAATTTAGAATTAAGATAGGATGATTTTGCAACAATATTTTAAAAATTACAAAATAGAGACACCTGATGCAGATGCATCTTAAAGTTAAAAAGTGCTTAATTAATTAGTTGTATTTAAAAACTCCAGCTTAAAAACTAAGCTGGAGTTACATTTATTTAATCCACTCTATTATTTTTTCTAAGGATTGCCTTGTTTTTGGTCTTGGATCAGCTTTTCTATATCCGAAAGCGGCCATTATAGAAACTCCGAACTTGTCTTTATCAAGTATGCCTTCACTTTCAAGTATATCTTCTATCTTTTCTTTATCAAAACCTTCAATAGGACAAGAATCAATACCTATTTCAGCTGCTGAAGTCAATATATTACCAAGAGCTATATAGGTTTGTTTTGAAGCCCAGTCAAAAATACTTCTGTCGCTTTCAAGCAGCTTAAAATCATTTTTTTGGAAACCCTCATAGGCAGCTTTCTTTCCTTTGATAACATCTTCAGGAAGATGCTGCACCTTATCCATAAACTCAGAAATATACTGAGAACTGTAAATCATATCAGTTTTTTTCCTTGCAAGAATTATTACAAAGTGGCTTGCTGTAGGCAGCTGACCTTGAGCTCCCCAAGCTGCCGTTTTTAGTTTTTCTCTTAATGCTTCATTTTGTACAATTACAAATTTCCATGGTTCAAACCCAAAAGAACTTGGAGATAATCTAGCTGTCTCAAGAATAAAATTAAAATCATCCTGAGATATTTTTTTATCTGCATCAAATTCTTTGCAAGCGTGTCTAAAATTATAGGCTTCTATAATTTTTTCTTTTTCAATTGACATGTATTTTTCCACCTTTCAAATTCAATATTATAATGAGGCATCTTCAAAAAAATAGCTAGTATCTTTCACTTGTTATTTATTTTCAAATTGCTAAATTTTCATTATAAAATAATTATAAATATAAAATTAAATATGTTGAAGTATGCACATTTTTTATATATAATATACAAAAAGGTACTTAAGTATACTTTTTATACCGAGGTGATAATGTGAAAGATTATGTTGAGACTAAAATAAATGAAGAATGTACTAATAATCAATGTCCTGTTGAAACTAGCCTTAATATTATAGGTGGAAAATGGAAAGGTATAATTATTTATCGTTTGCTTGATGGTAAAAAAAGATTCAATGAACTAAGACGTGAAATGCCTAGGATAACTCATAGAATGCTAACACTCCAGTTAAGAGAGCTTGAAAGAGATAGTATAGTTAAAAGAACTGTTTATGCGGAAGTTCCACCAAAGGTTGAGTACGAACTAACGGAATTTGGAATCTCAATAAGGCCGATTATTGTTGCACTTTTTGATTGGGGTAAACTTGTTCAGGAGAAAGAAAAATAATTAGATAACCTGATATGTAAAAAAATAAACCCAATATACGATATATAAAATATAATAATGTAAATGAGATTATTGATAAGAGAGGTATATTCATATGTCAGATAATATGTCAAAAACATATAAAATTATAATAGCAATAATGGAATTATTTTTAGGAATACCCTTCTTAGGAGGTATCTTTATAATTGCACACGGCTGGATTCCGTTAATTTTATTATTTGTGTTGCATATCGTTGGTATATTTGTTGCAAGTAAGGAGTATAAAAGTAAAACGGCACATATATTAGGAGTCGTGGGTAATGCACTGGCGTGGATACCCTTCTTAGGATGGATATTTCATTTAGTTATAGGTATAGCACTTTTGATAGAAGGCTTAAATGATAAATAATAAAATTAATATTTCTAATGACAGCTAAAGAACACATGGACATATAAATCCCCATGTGTTTTAAATATTAAAAATAAAATAGAACTCATAATTAAACTCCTATTTTTTACTCAGTGCATAATATCTGCTTTTCTTGTCCCCTATAGTAATTATTACTCCTTTTTTCACCAAGCTGCTAAATGCCTTTCTGGCTCCTGAAGATGAAATTTAAGTTATATCCCTCTTAATTCCTTATTGGTTATTTTTTCATTCTGTTTTAGCACTTAGTAGTGTTTATATACTGATGTAATTTGTAATCATTTCTTAAAATTCAATTTTTGTACCAAATATTATCTAATTAATAAAGATACTCAAAACCAATACCATACATAATTGAACTACAGAATTGGTTAATTCCAGCAATCCCCATGTCTTAAATGTATCTTTGATAGAAAGATTAAAATATCCTTTAAAAAGCCAAAATGCTGCATCATTTAAATGAGATAATGTATTGCTTCCTGCAGCAGTTGCTAAAACCATTAGTGCTGGATTTATATGAAAGGTTCCTACTAAAGGACCAACGATTCCAGCAGCTGTAATAGCCGAAACGGCACCTGTTCCAGTAGCAAGTCTTAAAAGAACGGTTATGCCCCATGCCATTATAAGCGGAGAAGCTGAAGAATGTTGCATTAATGCAGCAATATATTTACCTAAGCCTGTATCCAAAATTATTTGTTTAAATGCCCCACCAGAACCCATAATTAAAATAATCATAGCAACGCTTTCAATAGCGCTAGAAAATGATTGCATAATCTCTGGCATCTTTTTATTTACTCTTATACCAAATACAAATATTCCAACAATTACAGCTATTAACATACTAATTTCAGCGCTGCCAAAGAAACTAAGAATTTTAAAAAGCATACTCTTTGGATCTGCCCAAATTTTTATTATAGTCGCACTACTAATTATAATTGCTGGAATAAGTGGTACTATTAAGCTTACCCAAAATTTAGGCATTTCTTCTTCAGTAAATTCTTTGGATTTTTTTAATAGGGGTGGAATTGGATTATCTAAATTTCCTAAGAATTTTGGAAGAATAATTCCTGATGCTATAATGGTTGGAACCACAACTATAATTCCCAAAATATATACCATTCCCATATCGGCGTGGTATGCAGATATAAGTGCTACAGATCCTGGCTGAGGTGGAAATGTGCTATGAGCAGTTGTAGCTGCTGCTACCATAGCAATTCCAAGACGTAAATATGGTACTTTTGCTTCTATAGCTATACTAATAATAAGTGGGGCTAATATCATAAAAGCTACTTCATAGAACATTGATATACCAAAAAGAAATCCTACCAATAAAATACCCCATTGAACATATTTTACACCAAATTTATTTATAACTATTGTAGCAATCCTTTGTGCTGCTCCAGAATCAACCATAAACTTTCCTAATACACTACCAAAAGCTACAATAATAGCTAAAGTACCTAATGTACCACCAAAGCCACTTTTAATGGAACCAACTACTTTATCCAATGGCAATCCTTCTAAAATTCCCACCACAATAGAAACAATAAGTAAAGCTATCATACTATTCAATTTACATTTAATATTTAAAAACAACATGAAAGCTATACCAAAAACCAGCCATATTATAGGCGAATTTTGTATTAAAAACCTTATCATAATTATTCTCCTCTCATACTGAAATATTATATGTTGCAAATTTTTCTTAGAACTAAATTTCATTTCACAAACGTTTTCAATAAATGTATACTTGTATACTAGAATACTTTATTGAAATGTCAATAACTAAAAACATACCTAACTAAACTTTAATCTAAAAAAATTTAAGCACTTTAAAGATAATATAATGATATTTTCTATATAAAAATTAATATGTACATTTATTTAAATTATGCCTTAAATATTCTTTTCTTTTATAAAAAACATTGTCTTAAAATTCTTATGGCACTGATTGTACATATATTTCTCATAAGAATTAAATTCATAAGTATTCTTTTATATCATGAACAAAGACCACCTACATAAAGATATTTCTCTCTACATAAGTGGTCTTGTATTAATATAAACTGGTCATTTCAAGCAGAACTCATAGGCATCTATGTATATACTTATTTTCAATTCAACATGCCTACTCTTGAAAATGCTATCTTGCCAATAATTGATTAACTAGTACTTTATTGCTTTCCACACATTTACCACAACCAGTACCTACTTTAGTAACGGCCTGCACCTCTTCAAATGATTTAGCACCATTTTTAATAGCATTAGCTAAATCCTGTACAGTAACTTTAAAGCATCCACATACTACTTGATTTTCATCGATTTTTTTACTTAATAATAATTTATCAACTAATGCTTTATTACTTTCAACGCATCTACCACAACCAGTACCTACTTTAGTAACAGCTTGCACTTCTTCAAATGACTTAGCACCATTTTTTATAGCATTATTTAAATCTTGTTCAGTAACATTAAAACATCCACATACTACTTTGTTATTCTCCACTTTATCTTCTCCTTTAAGTTTTATTAATTTTGAAATTATTGATTTTAACATACTTTTTATCTCCTCTGTTGATTTTTTATTTTTAAAATTAATGCATGTACTATATTTTAAAGATTTATAATATTAATCTTTTTAAATATTATTTATACTTTGAAGTAAATCATCTACATCAATTCCATGAACTACAGCTGCTTGTTCTATACTCTCATTTTGAGATGAAGGACATCCAATGCACCCCATGCCAAAGCTCATAAGTACTTGTATTTTTTCTGGTCCCATTTTTACGATATCTTTTATTAGTGTTTCTCTTTCAACTTTCATACATACATCTCCTTATTAAAAATATTTTGTCTATATCAGACTAAATGGAAAACTCTATCCTATACTCGTATATTCTTGTCTTATTAATTCTGCAAATTCTGGTTTTTGTTCAGATACGTTCATTAGATAAATAATTACATTTCCTGGATATGCAGTCTTATCTCTTAGTTGTGTATATTCCAAGGACCTTCTTATCAAAGCTATTACACAATTTTCACTATGATTTTCATTGCACTCCTTACATAACCTACATATGTTAGCTATTCCTCGTGCTATTATTTTTTCGTCATAATATTTTAAATCATCCCTTGGAATTAAGCTTTCTCCATCTTCTATGGAATATGTAAAATTATTTTTAATATTTTTGGCAACATAATCAGCGAATCCAATATTACACTTCCTATAATTGCATTTTTCCGATCCCTTGTAGCCGCATTCATCACAAATTTCTTTAATATTATTTTCTAAATTATTTAAATAGTCCATATTAATACTCCTTTCTAGAATTAAATATTACTACTTAGTTTATTACTAATTAGTAATAAATATTTAAAAGATAAGGTGTAATATACCTATACACCTGATAATTTCTTTAACAAATTTATTAAATTTTTCTTTTCTTCTGCTGTTAATACGCTGAAAATTTCATTTATATTTTCTAAATGCTTAGGAAATATATCACTTACTATTTTTCTTCCTTTTTCAGTAATACTTATCAAGTTAACCCGCCTATCCTTTGGATCAATACATCTTCTAACCAAATCTTCCTTAGCTAAGTTATCTATGACAACAGTCATATTACCACCTGTAGAAAGTGATTTCTCAATTATTTCACAAACTCTTAAATCTCCTTTATGATATAGAATTTCAAGTACAGCAAATTGAGAAACTGTTAAACCTCCCTCTTTAATTGTCCTCTGTTCTCTTTTACGAACATTTTGAGCAGTCCTACTTAATGCTATCAATGACTTTAAATTTAAATCACTTAATTCACCATAATATATTTTTTCTTTATTCATATGTAAAATATATTACTAATTAGTAATATCGTCAAGTATTTTTTATTATTATATTAAGTGTCTTAAATTAAGAAGCCATGACATTATACAAATAAATTTTTCCTACACATATTATGAATTTGTATCTTATAAATATTTATCTATATAATTTAATTTAGTTGGTTACATTTAATAACTAACTTTAAATACATTATTACATATCTATTATAATTAGTCAAGAATTTTTTTATAATTTCTCTAATAACATGAGGGTTGTCTATCATCATACAAGGTTTCAACATATTTTCATTATAAGGTTGTTTTTTTCTTATTTCCCTAGTTCTTTCAATCTATCTGCAGTTTCTTCATCAATACAAGTAGGCACTTTAGGGTAAGATAACTTACATAGAAGTAAGTTATGGAATTTTAAAGGAAGCACACATTTATACTTTATTTTGAAATTCTATAAATCTATATTATAATATAATTACAATATAAATTTATTTTTTTAGCGGTAGGTGATTAGTATTTGATAAATTACAAAGATAAGGAATATGTATGTCATTTAGATTGGGGCTTTGAACTCATAAGAGGCAAATGGAAAGCTGTATTACTCTGCCATTTATCTGAAGGTTCTAAAAGATTTCTTGAACTTCAAAGAATTACTGGAAATGTAAGTCAAAAGGTTCTGAATGAACAGTTAAAACAGCTTGAAGAAGACGGATTTATTACTAAAACCATATATCCTGAGGTTCCTCCAAGAGTTGAATATAATCTCACTGAAAGAGGAAACGAAATAGTTCCCGCTCTAAAAATAATAGAAAACTGGTCTATTAAACATTTCCCTAATCCTGAAAAAGAGAGTGAGTAATACCATCAAACTGTTGGCATCCATAACATGTCAACAGTCTTTTTAATTACAAATTTCACAAAAACTAAAAATAGCTATATAAAAAATTTAATTTCTAAAAATCACTTATTAATAAGCATATATAAATATGCTTTACTTTTTTATTTCAATTTTTTTATCTTAGATATCCTTCTTGTTATCCAAATTCATACTCTCCAGTTAGTACCTTACCTCAAAGTACGTTCTTTATTTTTTTTAAACTCTATGCCACAATAACATACATAAACAGAGTTCTTTGTTTCAGGTGGAGTTTTTTTCTCCATCTGAAGCTTAGAAATCGTTATCCAGGGACGTAGCAGCCGTTATACTCTAAAGAGAAAGCGATTCACACCAAATTTAAAATTTGGGTTCTCTGCTTTTCCCACTTTGATAGAAGATGGGAGTATTACGGATGGTAGTCATCGGATAAACTATAATTTAACTTGCTAGATAACTTTTAAATGGGCCCTTTAAAGTATGTCTAATCAATTGGAAAATATAAAAATCATTATGGAGGAGATATTATGGAAACAAATTTAAATTCTAATATAAATATAAATTCAAATAAAAAGAATAGCACTCTTGCACTAATAGCATTAGCCATAAGTTCATTTTGTATAGGAACTACTGAATTTGTTATTGTTGGTCTACTACCTTCTGTATCAGTAGATTTAAATGTATCTATTACTTTAGCTGGGCTCTTAATATCCGGTTATGCTCTTGGAGTGGCTTTTGGTGCTCCTATATTAACAACATTAACTAGTAAAATGTCTCGTAAATCATTACTGATTTCTTTAATGGTTGTGTTTGTTGCTGGTAATATTATTGCCGCTTTATCCGGCAGCTTTAGTTTACTACTTATAGCGCGTATAGTTACGGCTTTCTCTCATGGAGTATTTTTTTCCATAGCTTCTACAATTGCCTCTGATTTAGTACCTGAAAATAAAAAGGCCAGTGCCATTGCACTAGTGTTTACAGGTTTAACTATAGCTACAGTAACAGGAGTACCTTTAGGCACTTATATCGGACAACAATTTGGATGGAGGTCTACTTTCTGGTGTGTAGCTATCTTAGGTCTTATAGCATTAATTTCCACTTCAATCCTAGTTCCTAAAAATTTAAAGGAAGCTTTACCTGTTTCTTTTAAAGCTCAAGTAAAACTAGTAACAAATGGACGTTTGCTTCTAGCTTTTCTCATAACAGCATTAGGATATGGCGGTACCTTTGTTACATTTACTTTTTTAAGTCCTATATTAGAAAAAGTTACAGGATATGCCCCTAGTTCAGTTAGTTTACTTTTACTAGTATATGGTATTGCCATTGCTATTGGTAACACTATTGGAGGAAAAGCTGCTAATAAAAATCCTATAAAAGCTTTATTCTGGATGTTTATTATTCAATCTATTGTACTTTTCATACTAACTTTCACTGCCCCTTTTAAAGTTGCCGGCACAATAACAGTTATGATAATGGGATTATTTGCATTCATGAATGTACCTGGTCTTCAAGCTTTTGTTGTTCAGCTTGCTAAAAGATATGTACCTTCTGCAGTAGATGTGGCTTCTGCTATTAACATAGCAGCCTTCAATTTAGGTATAGCTTTAGGAGCTTTTATAGGCGGTATCGTAGTAAATTCCTTAGGATTACTTGCTACTCCTTGGATTGGTGCTTTGATGGTATTAGGAGCTGTTTTTCTTACATTAGTTAGTATAAGGTTAGAAGATAAATCAAGTCTCTAAAATTCCTAGTAGAATTATATTAATAAGTTAAGTTCACATAATGTAAAACTACAAATTACAGTAAAAACTTTATTTTTACTGTAATTTTATTTTTTCCATTTATTTAAAGAAGTGCTAAACCAACAGATATTAAATAACCATTCTTTATTCAATTACTTCGTTGTCTTGGAAGTTTTCTATTGCCCATTGCTGAATCATATCCAAAGCTGGGAAAAGCTTTTTCCCTCTTTCAGTCAGAAAATACTCCACCCTAGGAGGAATTTCTGAAAAAGCTTTTTTCTCAATGAGACCATCTATTTCTAGCTCGCTAAGTTTTTCACTTAATACTTTTTGGCTAACGTTACCTGTAAATCTTTGTAGTTCTAGAAATCTTTTAGGACCTTCATTTAAATTACATAGAATCACAGCTTTCCATTTTCCTCTTATGAGTTCAAAACCTAAATCCAAATAACACACAAATTCCTTACCTTTATAATTTAGCATAGTTTCTCCTTCTTAAATCTCAATGTTTAGATAGTAAGAGTATATCAAAAATAGAAGTTACATTCAAATTGATCACTAAGATTAAAATTTATTAAAAATTTACGGTTATTAAAACCTTGATAGAACAAATTTCATACTTTTAGGTAACTGCGCTTACCTAAAAGTACGTACTTGTTTTGTATAGATACACAAAGTAAACTATGTTTGTCAATATTTTTATAAACTTTATTAGATAAAGCGGCAATTATTTTTATAGAGTGAAGTAAAGTATTAACAATTATATAAAGAATACAGGAGGAATGGAAAGTGATTAAAGTTTGTCCAAATTGTTCAGGAGTAGATGTTGAAGAATTAAAAACTAGTGTATCAGAAGAAAATTTATATTTAGGTTGCATAGGTCTATGTGGTCAAAATAAAGGAAAAAGTTTTGGATATATTAATGACGAACTAGTTATTAAGGATTCAAGCAGAGAGTTTATAGAAGCAGCAAAACTTGCAAAGTAATTTATTAAGATAAATATAATAAGTTAAATAATAGCCTAGGTTAATGCCAACCTAGGCTATTTATAGAAAGTTAACAATTATTCTTATAAAGTGCAAATAAGTTTATAAATTACATTAACTAAATAAAGTTAAAGAAAAAAAGTTGAAATTAATGTACATAAAGAAGCAATGTTTTAATAGTTGAGAATAATTAAAATTATTCATTTTAATATAAATAAAATATACAAGTAGGAGGACTATAAAATGGATTTAATATTAAATAGAAGAAGTATAAGAAAATATGAGGAAAGAACGGTTGAGAAGGATAAAATAGAAAAACTTTTAAGGTCTGCTATGCAAGCACCATCAGCAGCAAACCAACAGCCTTGGGAATTCATAGTTGTTGAAGATAAAGATATATTAAAAAAATTAGCAGATACAAGTCCTTATTCAGGTATTGTTGCAAATTCAGCGGTTACATTTGTTCTTCTATCAAGAAAAGAAGGATTAATGTTTCCAGATTTTTCACTACAAGACATAGATATAACCCCACAAAAAAAAGAAACAAAAGAAATACAGATCCACTAGCATTGGAAGCTGCTAGATTAGTATTTGAGTGGCTTCCTAAAGCTTATGAAAATGGGCAGAATATGGAAGCTAGAGAAGCTATGCATCATGCATCAACCATTGCAGGAATGGCATTTGCCAATGTATCATTAGGCATTGTTCATAGTTTAGCTCACAGTTTAGGAGGACAGTTTGGTATAACTCATGGCTTAGCAAATGCCATTTTACTTCCTTATGTCATAGAATATAATAGGCAAAATACGAACAAATATGATTTAATTGAAAAGAAATTAGGAATTGGTAATTTATCAGATGCTATAAGAAACCTAAATAAAATCTTAGAAATTCCAAGTTCATTTAATAAATTAAATCAAATAAGTGAAGAAAAATTTCAAGAAGTATTAAAAGAAATGTCTCAAAATGCATTTGAAGATGCATGTACTTATACAAATCCGAGAGAAACAAATGCAGAAGAATTAGCAGAGCTTTTTAAGAATACTTATTATGGATTAAATGTATAATGATAGTAGATACTTCTGTAGTAGGAAAAGCATTGGATGGAATTAATGAAGCTTATAAAATACCTTTAGCTATTTAAATTTTTAAAACTAATAGTTACCTAAAAATGTATGTTATGCTTATTAGCCATAACATACATTTTCTATTTCTCTTAATATATTTTCTCATTTGCTTATCAGATTATGAAATTCTTCCAGATCATTAGTTGGAGCTAAACATGAGTTATTTTTACAAACATAAGCTGTAGTTTTATTCTTAACCACTACATTATTCTTTATAAAAGGTATAAGCTTATAGATTTCTTCACTTTCATCATTAAATATAATTTCAGAAAAAGGTAAGAATTTTTTATTTATTTCACTGATCATAGCTTTTGTACTGTTATCATTTATATTGCCTGCAATAACTACATGTGTTTCTGGAGTTATACTAGTTAGGAAAGCAGAAATTGTATTTATATACGCTGCTGGCACTTCATTTATCTTTTCTGCAAAGGTATTAAAAATTTCTCCAGCCTTTTGTTCTAATTTTTTGTCTCCAGTTATTCTTGACAACCTTATAATATTCATAGCTGCTACACTATTTCCAGATGGAATAGCCCCATCATATATTTCTTTTGATTTTAAAATGAGCTCTTCACTATCTTTACCGGAAAAGAATAATCCACTATTTTCTTCATCCCAAAAGTATTTAAGCATATCATCATTTAATCCCACAGCTTTTCTTAAATAAGATGATTCAAAAGTTGTTTCATACGTTTCAATTAATCCAAACACTAGGAAGGCATAATCATCCAAATATCCTAAATTAGCAGCTTCTCCTTCTCTATATCTGCATAACAATCTCCCCTGTTCATTAATCAAATTATTAAAAATAAAGTTTATAGCCCGATCTGCTGCCTCTTTGTATTTTTCTACTTGAAATACTCTTCCTGCATAGGCCATAGCCGCTATCATAAGTCCATTCCATGCTGTGAGTATTTTATCATCTTTGTGCGGATGTACTCTTTTTTCTCTGTAATTGAATAGCTTCTCTATTGATTTTTGCAATCTATTCTTAATCTTTTCATTCTCAAGTTCTTCTAAATCTTCCCCTATTAAATTAATTATATTTTCACCTTCAAAATTACCTTTTTCTTTAGTTTCATAATACTCATTAAAAAAACTAGCCTCTTCTCCTAAAACATCTTCTATCTCCCTTTTATCCCATATATAGAACTTTCCTTCTACTCCTTCTGAATCCGCATCTTCCGCAGAATAAAAGCCTCCCTCTTCATGAGTCATATCTCTTAATATATAATCTAATATCTTTGTAGCTATTTCTTTATACCTATTTTTGTAAGTCAATTGATAAGTTTCTGTATATATAATAGCTAAAAGTGCATTATCATAAAGCATCTTTTCAAAATGAGGTACTAACCATTTTGAATCCACTGAATATCTAGAAAATCCAAAGCCTATATGATCAAAAATTCCACCAGAATACATTGAATCTAAAGTATTTTCTACCATTTGCAGAACTTCTTTATCACCCTTTGCCTTATAATATCTTAAAAGAAAACTTAAATTATGTGGTGTCGGAAATTTAGGTGCACTACTAAATCCGCCAAATACCGGATCATAGCTATTCCTTAATGAATCATAAGCATCCTTTATTATATTTTCACTTATTTTACCCTTTTTATCCACAGTCTGATTCTGTAAAAAGTCAACAATGTTATTACTTGATTCTAATAAAGCATCTTTTTTCTCTATCCACATTGCATTTATTTTATCTAATAACTCCATAAGCCCCATATGTCCATACTGAGTCTTCTTAGGTAAATATGTTCCTGCAAAAAAAGGTTTTTTATCTGGGGTCATAATAATTGTAAGAGGCCATCCACCGCTGCCTGTGATAGCTTGACACACTGACATATATATATTATCTATATCTGGTCTCTCTTCTCTATCCACTTTAATTGCTACAAAATATTTGTTTAATAATTCTGCTACTTCATTATCTTCAAAAGATTCTTTTTCCATAACATGACACCAATGACAAGTTGAATTGTGTACCCAACTATGAATACCCAATAGATAAAAAAATGGGTTTGTTCTCTTTCTCTGCTTTCTGAAATGCTTCATCACTCCAACTATACCAATTTACAGGATTATAAGCGTGTTGGAGCAGATACGGAGATTTTTCATTAATTAATCTATTAGGCTTACTATTTGAGTTCATAACACCACCTCCTTTATTTATTCTTGATTATAGTATAACCCAGATAATTATTTTCAGTCTCTAGAATTTAAAAAAGATAGACACCAGCGAGGTGATCTCTACTGATGCCAAGAACTCTGTTTATCTAACCATTAAATTCTGCCAGATATTTAAAATATCTTCTGGATTATTATTACTCACTTACCTTTTTGGATTTTTTCTCTAGTTGCTTATTTATCTTATTTTGAAACTTTAAGAATTATCCATGGACATGTTGCTGTAAAACTCCTCCTCCTAAAGGTGGAGTTTTACAGCGGCTAGTCATCGGATAAATCCTAAAAAATAAAAAAATCCTACTCCTTCTGATATAAAATATTAAACGGAATAGGATTTTTATATGTTTTAAAAAGTATTATGGAAAATTTTCAGATTATGAACACTTAAAAAATATAGTGTTTTCATTAGTAGATTAGTAATTTTTAGCCATGAGCTCCCAGTAAAAAAAACAACCTATCAATGGCATCGTGAACTCTTTCAAAAGCAAGACCACAAAAAAACCAAACTGGTGCAAAATCCAGTCTAATTAACCCATTAATAGATAATGGACCATTGCCGTAATTCCATGGACATACCCCTATAATGTCTCTTAAAAGCCAGCCGCTTAAATATTCAATAGAAAATAAAATTACCATGTAAACGCCTCCCCTTAATATAAGGGGCCAACTTCTAATCTTATCATGCATGGGTTCAAGGAAAACAGCTAATCCATAGATTAAAAACATCCATATATAAGTATATCCTGTAAGCTTGATGTCTCCTCTCATCAATGAGCCAAATCCCGTCCAAAATATTTCAGCACTTAATCCTAAGAATCCATATATTATAAATCTTTTTCCCATGAATATATATTTTGTATTTATCCATAAAATATTCTAGATAATAAAATAATTTTTCAAATTATTTTATCCATCTTTCCACGTCCTTAAGAATCTTAAAATTTGTCAAATCATAATGCAGTGGTGTCAATGTAACATATCCTTCCCTTAAAAAGTGTACATCAGTGTCCTCTTCATGAATGGGATTGATTTTTCCATTTAGCATAAAACTTGCAGTATCAGTAGATTTTTTAATACTTTCGTAATTATGATTATAAACCCTACCACCAATTCTACATATTTTAATTCCCTTTATATTATTCTCTACTAATCCAGGCACATTTACATTTAAAACTACATCCTTATATGAATTATTTTTTTCTGCTAAATTTAAAATTTTCTTGGCATACTTTGCAGCAGTAGAATAATTTTTAAAATTTTTATCAGCATGGACAGATACTGCTACAGAAGGTATATTATTAATGGCAGCTTCAATAGCAGCAGATACCGTTCCAGAATAAAGTATATCATTTCCTAAATTAGCACCTATATTTATTCCTGATACCACCATATCAATATCCTTATCTACTAGTTTCACCATTCCTATTCTCACACAATCGGCGGGAGTTCCCGTAACACTGTACGCTGGTGATTTTAAATTATCTATTTTTACTTTCTTTACTATTAAAGGCTGGGAAATAGTTATAGAATGCCCACAAGCGCTTTTCTCACTATCTGGTGCAACAACAGTTAATTCATAATATTTTTCAAGTTCTCTTGCTAAAGTATGAAGCCCTTTTGCATTTATACCATCATCATTCACTAGTAATAATCTCATATTGTCCCTCCGAGTTAATTGATTCGAAATATTATAATTATAATGTTAAAGAATTCTTATGCTAAAATCAATTAATTTATTAAACTAAATAATTTTCCATAGAGCATTAACTATCCCAAAATAATATTTCAGATATTATTATAATATTGTGTATATAAACATTTGAACACAAAAATAACTGCTTTAAAATAATTTAAAACAGTTATTTTTATATATTTAGATTTATCCCATGATTAAATTAAAATAAATTATTTTTTCTCTAGAATTTATTGATATATAGGCTATTCTTTAAAATCTGTTAATAAATATTCTTACTAAAATACCTATCCCCTCTGTCTGGGAAAACTGTTACGATATTTCCACTATCTATTTTTTCTGAAAGCTTTAATGCAGCTACCATGGCTGCTCCTGATGAGCTTCCAACTATAATACCCTCTTTAAATGCCAGCTCTCTTACCATATCAAAAGCCTCCTCATCCTTTACTTTGATAATCTCATCTACTAATTTCATATCCATAGTATGTGGTATAAAATTATTTCCTATACCCTCAATGTCATAACATCCTTCTATGCCTCCACCCATAGTTGAACCTTCTGGATCTGCTAATATACCTTTAATATTTGGATTCTTTTCTTTCAAATATTTTACGATACCCGTATAAGTGCCACCACTTCCTGCTCCAGCTACAAAATGATCTATTTTACCATCTAGATCTCTATATATTTCAGGTCCGGTAGTTTCATAGTGAGCTAGTGGATTTGTAGCATTTTCAAATTGTCGCAAACTTGTAGAGTTTTCAATGGTATTTAATAATTCATCTGCCTTTGCAACCGCTCCAAGCATCCCATCTTTTCTTGATGTATTTATAATTTTAGCACCTAATGCTTTCATAAGCGTCTGTTTTTCCACAGAAAACTTTTCTGGAACAACAAAAATAACATTATAACCTTTATTGATAGCCGCAAGAGCCACCCCTATTCCTGTGTTTCCAGCTGTTGCTTCTACTATTGTGTAACCAGGCTTTAAAAGTCCCTTCTCTTCTGCATCTTCTATCATATAAACGCCTATTCTATCTTTAACACTTCCACCAGGATTATTTGTTTCCAGTTTAGCAAAAATATTAATTCCTTTTTTGCCTACTATATGATTAATCTTTATAAGTGGAGTGTTTCCTATGAGATCTCTAATATCCTCTATATATTTCACGATTTTATCCCTTCTTTATAATAAAATATGAAAAATTCACACTATCTTATATGCTGCTTTCATTTAGAGCTGCAGTTAAATCTTCTAATAAATCCTGAGAATTTTCTATTCCAACGGATAATCTTATTAAATTATCTACAATTCCAACTTCTTGTCTTATATCATATGGAATTGCCGCATGAGTCATGGAAGCTGGATGGCATATCAAGGATTCCACTCCACCAAGACTTTCACCAAAGGTAATTAGCTTTAAGCTTGATAAAAATTTCTTGTAATCAATTTTATTACTTAGTACAAAGGATATTACTCCACCATATCCCTTTGCTTGTTTTTTCTGAATATCATGACCTGGGTGGTCTTCAAATCCAGGATAGTAGACTTTTTCTACTTCCTCTCTATTTTTCAAGTATTCTGAGATTATTTTACTGTTCTCATTATGTCTGTCCATTCTTACAGCTAATGTTTTTATTCCTCTTACTAATAAGAAAGAGTCGAAAGGTCCAAGGACTCCTCCAGTAGAATTTTGAATAAAATGTAATTTTTCAGCCAATTCCTCGCTATTTACTACTACAAGACCTGAAACAACATCACTATGTCCTCCCAAATATTTAGTAGCACTGTGGATAACTATATCTACGCCTAAATCTATTGGTGTTTGAAGATATGGAGTCATAAAAGTGTTGTCCACTATAGTAAAAATTCCTTTTTCTTTTGCTATTTTTGATATACCCTCTATATCAGTTATGTCCATAAGGGGGTTTGTTGGTGTCTCTATATATATTGCTTTTACATTTTCATCCACATTATTTTTTACTGCTTCTAAATCTGTAGTATCAACAATTTTATATCCTATATTGAAATGATTGAAAACTTTATCTAAAACTCTAAAGGTTCCACCATAGACATTGTTAGATATTATAACCTTGTCTCCAGTTTTAAATAGAGATATAACTGCTGTAATTGCCGCCATACCGGAGGCAAAAGCAAAACCAGCATATCCATGTTCCAAATCTGCTATAAGTTTTTCTAAAGCTTCTCTTGTTGGATTGCCTGTCCTTGAATATTCATATCCTGTGTTGTGTCCAAAGCTTGGCTGCTTATAAGTTGAAGTCTGATAAATAGGCACATTTACTGCACCAGTCTTCTCATCTCCATCTATTCCTCCATGAATTACTAATGATTCAATTTTCATAATTAATTTCTTCCTCCCTGTATTTTAAATTTATATATCTTAAGATAAACTACATATTGAATATGATAAGTCTATTTTGTATCAGACAAAGAAACAAATTTTAAATATAAAAACCTCTATTTATAGAATATGATGCAAAATAGACTAACATACTTAATAGTTATTTTTTACTATGCTTTAATTGCAGAAGCTATGAATATGCCCGTTTGGGTATATTCACCCTTACTGGAGTAGCCCTTACAAAATAAATCTGTATTATCTATATTAATATTTTCAAAACCTGACTTTTTAAGCCACTTAGTTATTTGAGCATTTGAAAAGCCAAGCCATTCATCAAACATCTCTTCTCTTGCCCACTCACCATTATGCTCCATGACATCAGATATAACTACGCTTCCTCCTCTTTTTAATATCCTGCTCATTTCATCTATAGCTTTTTCTGCATCACGTATATGATGTAAAGCCATATTTATAAATACAGCATCTAAAGATTCATCAAATAGAGCTATATTATCAAGAGAAGATTTTAAAGGATATACATTTTTTAAACTGCTTTTTATTACTGAATTTTTTAATTCTTTTAACATATTAACTGAATTATCTATGGAAAATACTAAGCTAGCTTCATTAGCTAAGGCTATAGAAATAAATCCTGTACCACAACCCAAATCTGCAACAATTTTATCCTTTACATTTACTTTAGATAAAACCTTGTACTTTAATCTCTCCTCAAAATACTCACTTCTAATCACATTCCACTTTTGTGCAATATTGTTGAAATACTGAGTAGAGTTCATTGAATATTCCTCCTTATTATATTATTCCTATTGATATACTATGAATAACTATAAAAAAAATTGACATACTAACTGTAATATAAATATTACAGTATATTTTTTGTGAAGAATATAAATTATATGGTTCAAATAAAAAACTCCTACCTCCTATATAGAGGCAGAAGTAACTTCCGCGATTCCACTCTATTTATCATATAAATAAATTATGACATCTTAAGTTTCGGTACTATCATACCTTAACGCTTTAACGGGCGTACACGCTGAAATCTACAAATCTACTTTATTTTCGAAACAGTGCTCAAAGATGCATTCACATAAATAATACTAAAAATCCCTTCCAGCCTAGGAGATTTTTCTCTTTTAGCTTACATTATGCTACTTATTCTTATCAAAGCATTTAAAAATTATTCTTAATTCTTTAGTACATAATATTCCAAAGTTTAAAATTTGTCAATAATATTTTTATTACAGATTTTCTATTTCTCTTCTCTCAGGCTTTTTATTTCCTGTTTTAGACTCTCTTTTAATTAATTCAGCTTCAATATCCTTTAAATTTATGCCTTGATTTGCTAGTAATACCAACAGATGGTATATCAAATCACAAGTTTCCATTACAAGTTCTTCTGAATTATTATTTTTTGCTGCTATTATTGTCTCAGTACTTTCTTCTCCTACTTTTTTTAGTATCTTGTCTATTCCCTTTTCAAATAGATAATTTGTATAGGAATCTTTTATTGGATTAGCTTTTCTATTTACAATAGTGGCATAAAGTTCTTCAATAATTTCTTTCATGTACCTACATTCCCTTCTTTAATAATTAATTTTTATAAGTAAATTAATACTATGTAGCGTTTTAATTCGTAATATTAGAAATTTATGAATTTTTCCTTATGTATATTCTTAATGCTTTGATTAGAAGATAAATTAAATAAATTACTATTACGGTTGGTATAATTATAATAAGTAAGAACAAAGTGCCCAATAAACTCCCATCCCCTTTTTATTAGTTCGTCTTTTTTTATTTTTACGAATTAAATATATAACAATTACTCTAAATATCAACTGTTTTAAAAAAACAACTTCTACTTCCTGTATGGCAGGCTGCTCCTATTTGCTCAACCTTTATAAGCAATGTATCATTATCACAGTCTAAACTTATACTTTTAACATATTGAAAATGACCTGAAGTAGCACCTTTATTCCAATATTCATTTCTTGAACGGCTCCAAAACCAGGTAGTTTTAGTTTCTATAGTCTTTTTTAAGGATTCCTTATTCATATATGCCAGCATTAAAACCTCATCATTTTTCACATCTACAATAATAGCTGGTACTAAACCCTTAGTAAAATCTACAGACTCTAGTAATTCATTCTTATCCATATTTTCACCTACTTTAAACTTCCATAATTTAATTATTTATTAGCATTTATATAGACTTCACCATTACTTAATTCAAACCAATAGAAAATTGCAATGAAATTATAATGTTTTTATATACCATACATCACAAGCATAATGTTCAGTTTCAATTAAAGGTTTTTCTAATTGAATAAAGCCATGCTTTCTGTAGAATTTATTGGCTGCAACCATATTACTAAAGGTTTCTAGGTAGCATTCTTTATAATATTTTTCCGCAAATTCTAAAGAAATTTTTATTAATCTACTTGCAATTCCAGTACCCCTTACCTCTTTTATAGAATACATTTTTTGTAATTCACATATATCTTGTGTGCCAGTTAGTGGACCTATACCGCAACCAGCTACTATTTTGTTATTTTCTTCAACAACCCAATATTTAGATTTTTCATTTTGATAGACTTGAAAAAAACATCCTAAATTAGGGTCAGCCCAAGCACACCCAGGTTTATTTGCTCCAAATTCTATTAAACAAGTTCTAATAAGTAGCTCTACTTGTTTATTATCCTTTTCTTCTATTTCCCTTATTATCATAAATTACTCCCGCTTAATCACACTATCTTACTATAACGAGTTTAAGTTACATAAATACCGCACTATCTATAATCTAACACTAACCTTTTTCTCTTTTAAATATTCTTTAACCTGTCTAATTGTAAGTTCTCTATAATGGAATAGAGAAGCAGCCAAAGCGGCATCACAATTAGTTTTTTCAAACACGTCATAAAAATGTTCCAGCTTTCCACAACCACCAGATGCTATAACTGGAATATTAACTGCCTCAGTAATTGCCCTTGTAAATTCTATATCATAACCATTCTTTGTTCCATCAGCATCCATACTGGTAAGCAGTATCTCACCGCAGCCAAGTTTTTCTGCCTTCTTAGCCCACTCAATAGCATCAAGACCTGTATCTGTTCTACCACCAGCAATAACTACATTCCATCCTGATCCATCTTCTCTTTTTCTGCCGTCTATGGCTACTACTACACACTGCGTTCCAAATTTTTCAGCTGCTCTAGTTATTAGAGTAGGATCCTTTACTGCAGATGAATTTATAGATATTTTATCTGCTCCCGCCTTTAATATATCTCTAAAATCATCTACGGTTCTTATTCCTCCACCAACGGTCAATGGTATAAAGATCTTCTCTGCCGTTCTCTTTACCACATCTATCATGGTCTTTCTACCATCGGAAGTTGCCGTTATATCAAGAAATACTATTTCATCAGCACCTTCACTATTGTAAAACTCTGCTATTGCAACAGGATCTCCTACATCCTTTAAGTCTACAAAATTTATTCCCTTAACAACTCTTCCCATATTTACATCAAGGCAAGGTATTATTCTCTTGGTAAGCAATTTTATCACATCCTTAAAATATAATCAGTTTTTTATATTTAGGCATCTTTGACTTATTATTTATTTTCACATGCCTTACTTATCTTTAGATATAATCTCGGCTACTATCATCTTAAGCTTTTCTAAGAAAATTCCCATTTCTTCTTCAGAACCTATAGTTATTCTCAGATAGTTATTAATTCTAGGCTTATTAAAATATCTTACAAGAAGTCCATTTTCCCTCAGCGTAAGAAAAAGTTTTTCTCCATTTATTTCAGGATGAGACGCAAAAATAAAATTTGCTTTGGAAGGTATTACTTCAAAGCCAATTTTCTTTAATCCTTCTACTACCCTTTCCCTTGTGTTCACTATTTTTGATGCACACTCTTTAAAATAGATTTCATCCTCAATAGCTGCAACTGCTGCTTTTGCTGCAATTCTATCTATGGTATAGGAATTCATAGAATTTTTAATTCTATTTAAACCATCTATAAGCTCCTCTTGACCAAGGGCAAAACCAATACGAATTCCTGCTAAAGACCTTGACTTTGACAAAGTCTGCACTACCAGGAGATTGGAATAATCCTTTATAAGTTTTACTACAGACTCGCCGCCAAAATCTATATAGGCTTCATCAATTATAACTACCTTGTTAGAATTATACTCCAAAATTCTTTTTATATCTTCAATATCTAAAGTTCTTCCTGTAGGTGCATTAGGATTTGGAATAATAACTCCACCATTCTCACACAAAAAATCTTCTACATTTATGGAAAAGTCCTCTTTTAATTTTGCCAATCTATAATCCAATTTATATAATTTAGCGTAAACTGGATAAAAACTATAGCTTATATCAGGAAATATAATATCCTCATCCTGATTAAAAAAAGTTAAAAAAGAAAAAGCCAATACTTCATCTGAACCATTTCCTATAAACACTTGATTTTTATCTAGTTTATAGTATTTTGCAATAGTCTCCCTTAATTCATCGCAGTTTGGATCAGGATATAACCTTAAATCTTCATTTGCCGCATTTTTTATAGCTTCTATCACTTTTGGTGAGGGAGGGTAAGGATTCTCATTGGTATTTAATTTTATATACTTTTTATCTTTAGGCTGCTCACCACAAACATAGGGCTCTATATTTTTAGTTATTTCACTCCAATATTTACTCACAAAAAATTCCTCCCTAATTATAAGAGCTATCTCAAAATACATCAATATGCATTAAAAAATACCATTTTCATTTTAGGACAGCTACTTTTTAATATTAGGCACATTCAAATAAATAACTAGTCAGTATGCTAGTCTATTTTGAATCCTACTACGTCAACAGAACCCTCAGATAGCTTACTATCTTCGGAACCTGTTTCCTTGTATGATTCAAAATATCCGTCGCATCTTTGACTTACTATTTATTTTCATATGCCTTATTTACAAGCATCTATAGCTTCTTTTAAATTTATATTTCCAGAATATATTGCCTTTCCTGTAATAGTTCCGTAAATGCCCATATTCTTTATATTCTTTAAATCCTCTACACTTTTAATTCCACCGGAAGCTATTATGTTACAACTTACACTTTTTTCAATTTTCTCAAGCTGTTCCAAATTAGGTCCCTGTAAGGTGCCATCCTTGCTTATATCTGTAAATATAATAGTTTTTACTCCTATGTTCTCCATCTGCTTTGCAAAATCAATATAATTTACATCACTTACATTGACCCATCCATTTACTGCCACCTTTTCATTCTTTGCATCTATTCCTACTGCTATTTTTTCTCCATACTTTTTTACTGCCTGCTTTACGAACTCCATATCTTTTAATGCTGCGGTACCTAATATTACTCTAGACACCCCTGTCTCTATAAGCATATCAACAGTTTCCATATTTCTTATGCCGCCGCCAAGTTCTACTGGTATATTTACAGCTTTTATTACTTCAGATATAATATTTAGATTTTTGATTTCGCCATTTAATGCCCCATCTAAATCCACCATATGTATATATTCTGCTCCACTTTCTTTAAAGCTTAAAGCTACATCCAGTGGATTTTCTCCTACAACTTCTGATTTACTGAATTCTCCTTGATAAAGTCTTACACATTTGCCATCTCTTAAATCCATAGCTGGAAATATTATCATTTATAACAACCCCCAAAAATTTTTTAGCATCTTTATTCCCGCATCCCCACTCTTTTCAGGATGAAATTGTAAACCAAATACATTTCCTTTACTTACAGCCGCTGGTACATTAATACCATAAAAACTATCTGCATCAAGATTATTTTCCTCTAACTCAGCATAATAAGAATGAACAAAATATGCATAGCTTCCATCTTTTACGCCTTCTAAGATAGGCGAATTTTTTAATATATTTAAAGAATTCCATCCCATATGAGGTATTTTTAAGTTAATATCAAATTTTTTTATCTTTCCCTTTATTAGCCCAAGTCCTTCTGTAAGCCTCACTTCATCGCTTTCATCAAATAAAAGCTGCATTCCAAGACATATTCCAAGTATTGGTACTCCGGACTCCGCAGCATTTTTCAGTGCTTTATTTATATTTAATTTATTTATATTTTCCATTGCATCAGGAAAGGCTCCAACTCCAGGAAGTATAATACCATCGCTGTCCAAAATCTCATCCACATTTGATGTTATATTGCATTTTCCACCAAAGGATTCAAAGGCTTTTTGAACACTTCTCAAGTTTCCCATACCATAATCAACAATACTTAATGTTTTTTCCTTCAAATCTATCACCCCTTAGTATTATTTTAATTAATTCTAAAGCACTGTAATTGTTTATCCGATGACTAACCACTGTAACACTCCACCTTCTAAAATCTATAGACTTCCCTTAGTAGACATTACACCCTTTATTCTTTCATCCTTTTCCACAGCCTCACGAAGAGCCCTTCCAAAAGCTTTAAACATTCCCTCAATGATATGATGAGTATTTTTACCATACAGTGATTTTACATGAAGGGTTATTCCTGCATTAACAGCTACCGCTCTAAAAAATTCTTCTACCATTTCAGTTTCAAACATTCCCAATTTCTCCGTAGTAAATTCACCATCAAAAACCAGATAAGGTCTTCCGCTGATATCAATGGATACGAGAGACAGACTTTCGTCCATTGGCACATAGGCTGTTCCATATCTCTTTATCCCAGCTTTATCTCCTAAAGCTTCATTAATGCATTTTCCAAGAACTATACCTACATCTTCCACCAGATGATGTGAGTCTACATAGGTATCTCCTTCTGCCTTAAGCTTTAAAGTCATAAGTCCGTGCTTTATCATAAGTGTAAGCATATGGTCAAAGAATCCTACACCAGTTTCTATGCTGGAGTTTCCCTCTCCATCCAATTCTAAACTCATTTCTATCTTAGTTTCCATAGTTTTTCTTGAAATGGAAGACTCCCTTTTATTCATGAAAATCACTCCTCTTCTAATCCTCATATCTTACTTTAATTGAATTTGCATGTGCTGTTAATCCCTCTGTATCAGCAAGCTTTACTATTTTATCCTTAACTCCATATAGAGCATCTTCGCTGTAGTATATATAACTAGATTTTTTAATAAAGTCATCTACAGAAAGAGGAGAAAAGAATCTAGCGCTACCACTAGTTGGAAGTACATGGTTTGGTCCTGCCATATAGTCTCCTAAAGGCTCCGGTGAATGAGAACCAAGGAAAATTGATCCTGCATTTTTTATTCTTCCAAGATATAGGAATGGATCTTTTACCATAAGTTCAAAGTGTTCAGGAGCTATTTTGTTACCTAGATCAATTGCTTCATCCATATTGTCTACCACAAGTATTACTCCAAAATCTCTTAAGGAAGCTTCAATTATTTCTTTTCTACTTAAGTTTTCTACCTGCCTTTTTATCTCCTTTTGAACCTTTAAAGCTAATTCCTTTGAAGTAGTTACTAAAATTGCAGAAGCAAGTTTATCATGTTCAGCTTGAGACATTAAATCAGCTGCAATAAATTTTTCATTTCCATTTTCATCAGAAACTACAAGTATCTCACTAGGACCTGCAATCATATCTATATCTACAAGTCCAAAGACACTTCTCTTTGCTAAGGCTACAAAAATATTTCCTGGTCCCACTATCTTATCAACCTTTTCTATAGTTTCTGTACCATAGGCAAGTGCTCCAATTGCCTGTGCCCCACCCACTTTATAAATTTCATCAACTCCAGCAATATCTGCAGCTACAAGTATACTTTCACTTATTGTACCATCTTTTCTAGGTGGAGTAACCATAACAATTTTTTCTACTCCAGCTACCTTTGCAGGAAGTGCATTCATAAGTACAGAAGAAGGATATGCTGCTGTACCACCTGGTACATATATTCCAACTCTAGAAAGTCCCCTTACAGTTTGTCCCATGACTACACCATTTTCTTTTGTCATGATCCAGGACTTATCCTTTTGCTTTTCATGAAATTCTGTTATATTTTTCTTCGCTGTTTTTAAAGCATCTACAAATTCATCATCTACTGCCTCATAGGCTTTTTTTATTTCCTCACTTGTTACCGTTAGACTTCCTATGCACTCACAATCAAACTTCCTTGTAAAGCTTATTACTGCATTGTCTCCGTTTTTCTTTATTTCAGAAAGTATTTCTGATACTTTCACATTAACATCATCTTCAATTCCTTCTGCTCTCTTCTTTAAGCTTTCTAAATATTCTTTTCCCTCTTTACTATTAGCCTGTAATATATTTATTAGTTCACTCACCAAAATTACCTCCTATTTAGGTATATCTAAAGAAACAACCTATCTGTATATTAATACATTTTAATTTACTACTATTTTTCCGTCACTTGATCAGAATCATTTACTACACGTTGTACATTATCAATCAAAGTTTTAATTTCATCTTTCCTCATCTTCATACTAGCTCTGTTTACAATCATTCTAGCACTTATATCACATATTTCATTGAATACAATAAGACCATTTTCTTTTAATGTAGTTCCTGTTTCAACAATATCTACAATAGCATCTGAAAGTCCTAAAATAGGTGCAAGTTCCACAGAACCTTCTATTTTAATGATTTCCACATCCATGCCTAGTTTTCTAAAATAGTCTCTTGTAACTCTTGGATATTTAGTGGCAATTTTTTTCCTGTTATAGCCTTCATTCACATTAAAACTTGGTATAGAAGCCAATGCAAATTTACATTTACCCACTTTTAAATCCATAACTTCATAGAAGTCTCTTCCCTCTTCCAGTAAGGTATCTTTACCCACTATTCCTATATCTGCCGCACCATGCTCTACATAGGTTAATACATCAACGGCCTTTACTAGTACAAATTGAATATTATTTTTCTTATCACAAAGTACAAGTCTTCTGCCTTTATTTCTTAATTCTTCAGTATCAATACCAACTTTTTCAAATATATCTATTGAAAATTCTTCAAGTCTTCCTTTAGTAAGTGCTATTCTTAAAGGTTTTATACATTCCATATTGATTAGATCTCCATTTCTAAAATTTATATTTTTCTCTTACGTATCTATGAATAAACGATAATTTTAAGATTCAAAATAAGATAATATATGGACTAGTTATTTTTTTGATGATACTTTATCCATTTATTCTCTTCAAATTTAATTTCAGTTTGCTCTGATACATTTATTACAAATTTTGAATTTATCTTTTCTGCATATTTAAGAGTTTCTTCTTCCTTTTTCATTAAGCTTACTTCTGCCTTAATACCACTTTCATTTAAATTCTTCAGTAAACTATATGCTTTATGCAAATCATCAAAATTACAATGTATAATTTTTTCAATTTTTTCATCTTCGAAGACTGTCCCTTGAATTTTTAATGCTTCAAGGACTGTATCCACATTTATTGCAAGACCTGTAGCTGGTAATTTTTCTCCAAAATTTTCTATAAGTTTATCATATCTTCCACCACTTAGTATACTGTCCCCTGAATCCATACAATATCCTCTGAAGATAAGTCCTGAATAATAATTTAAATTTTGTACCATACCTAGATCGATAGATATATATTTGCTAAAGCCTAATTTCTCCATTATTTCATAGACTCTTTCTATATTTTCAAGAGCCTTTACCCCGTAAGATTTACCTAAAAGTTCTCTAGTTTCTGTAATAACTTCTTTCCCACCAAATAACTCCGGAAGCCTTTGTAGTATTTCCAAAGTATTTTTATCTATAACCTTACCATTATTGCTTAAAAATTCTCTAAGACCGGCGATATTTTTATTTTGAATAAGTATTCTAATATTTTCTTTTTCTTCAATATTTAAAGGCAAATCTTCTGTTAGCTGCCTGAAAAACTGTGAATCTCCTATTTCTATTTTAAAATTCTTAAGTCCTATTTTATTTAAAGCTTCTATTCCCGTAATAATAGCTTCTATATCTCCCCTTATACTGTCCACTCCTATTATTTCAATGCCTGATTGAGTAAACTCACTTAGCTTACCATTTAATACTTCATTTACCCTAAATATATTCTGGCTATAACAAAGTTTTAATGGATACATTTCAGGCTTTATTTTTGTGGCTGCTATTCTTGCTATAGGAGTTGTCATATCAGATCTTAAAACTAGAATTCTTCCTCTATTATCAAATAATTTATACATTTGTTCCTGAGGAATTGGTTGATTGTGCATATTAAATACATCGTAGAACTCCAGCGTAGGAGAAATGATTTCATGGTATCCATAATTTATATAAACATCTCTTATTAAATTTTCTATTTTAACCTTTGATGTACATTCTTCAAAAAGTATATCTTTTGTTCCTTCTGGTATATATTTTTTTAAATTCGCCACTATAACTCCTCCATAAACTCAACTTTATCAATTTATCGCTTTATTACTTTACTATACTAAAATATTATCAATTAAAATTAAAAATGTCAACAAAAAATTAAGAACATTTCCAACATAAATAAAAATTATATGTTATTAATGTTTTTATTTTAGATTTAATACTGAATGGTTTAAATATATTCCATTTTCCTATCTTTAAAATATACTGCTTTTAATCCACACAGCTCGGCAATTTCTAATGCATCTTTATAATTATTACCTATACTTTTTTCGCTGTGAGAATCAGAACCAATGGTTACATATTTGCCCTTAAGGTCTGCAAACCTTTTATATATTTCCACAAGACTTTTAGCTGTATGCTTATTTGAAAGCCTCCTTGTATTTATTTCTATAGCTATATTTCTATCAATAAGAGTGCTAAATATTTCATCAATTATACTGCTGTGTTCTCTATAATATATTTCCTTGTCCTCATATTGAGCATATCTACATATGTAATCAATATGTCCAAGGCTATCAATGTAATTATGAGTTTTAATATTATTTAACATATTTTCAAAGTATTCATGGTAAGTATCTTTCTTAGTTTTTCCTTCATAAAAACTTTTTTCATATATATCTATACCGTTCACAAAATGTATAGATCCCAATACATAATCAAAAGGATGAGATTTTTCTATTTTAGAATTTTCATCTATACAGTCATCTCTCATACCCAGTTCTACTCCAAGCAGAAGTCTATCATTTCTGTATTTACTATATTGTTCAAAATATTTATCTATATCAAATATAAATTCACCAGCTGCTGGAAAATTCAAATCCATATGTTCTGTTATAATAATTCCTAAATTTTCATCCTGTGACTTTTTAATAACCTCATCTATAGTAAGCTTAGAATCAGTAGAAAAGGTAGTATGAACATGAGTATCAAACATATGCAAAGCCTCCTATTTATTTTTATTTGTTAACTTTTTTTGTAGTGTAGCTGAAGTGCTGCATCAGCCAGCTATGAAATAAACTGCAAGAATTAAATTTATAATTTATTTTATCATATATAAGTTGTAATTAAAATTGTTCATTTAATAAATGGAAACTAAATGCTAACAGGTATATTCTAAAACTCTAAAAGTTTTAAAATATACCCGTAAATATATTATATCCATTCAATAAAACGTTTACTATTGTAATATATTAACAGATATCAATATTAACTAGTAGATATTATGTTATATAATTGTACTTAAATACTAAATTTCCATATGCATATGTGAAAAAACTCTTCCAGACTAATCAATTCATTATATCTGAAAATTCTATATTTACAATGCTGTTCTTATTATTTACTAAATCATGACTTTTTGAAATCTGTTTTTCATCTAATAATATAATTGGCAGTTCAATTAAAAACTCACTTCCCTTTCCCTCTTCACTTTCAACCCAAACCTTACCCTTATGCATTTCTACTAATGCTTTTACTATGGAAAGTCCTATACCACTACCACCACATTCTTTAGCTAAAGATTCCTTTGCCTGTATAAATCTTTCAAATATGCTATCTTTCATTTCTGCTGGAATACCTATGCCAGTATCTTTGACAGATATCAGTATTTTATTTCCTTTATCATAAACATTCACTGTTATCTTCCCACCTTGCTTTGTGAATTTAACTGCATTTGAAAGTAGATTTATAATTACTCTGCTCATTTTTTCTTCATCACAAGCAAGATATTTTTCTTCTATCTCAGTATCAAATATAATTTCAATATCTTTACTCTTAATATATTCAGCTATAGACATTACAGTATCCTCAACTATTGCCACTATATCACAATTCTGTAGACTTATATTTAAGTATCCTGAATCAATTTTAGTTATGTCAATTAGATTGTTTATGAGTTTTAAAAGTCTATAGCAATTTTGTTTAGTCATGTTTAAATATTTATTCAAATTTTTATCATTAATATTAAGCTTTTTAAAATTCATATCCAGTAATTGTACAGATGTAAATATAACATTTAATGGTGTCCTAAGTTCATGAGATATATTAGCAAAAAAATCCTTTCTTATTCTATCGGATTGCAGTACCTTTTCCAAAAGCTTTTCATTTTCTTCTGCTTTTTTACTTTCAGTTATATCCCTTGCTATAATTATTGCAAGTTCACTATCATAGGGAACAGACGCAACTGTTGCCTTCACAAAAAACATACTTCCATCTGCTGCTATATACTTCTCCTCTATAAAAGGACATTCTCCACCACTTGCCTTTATAGTTTCCATTCTTTTTTTTACTATTTGCTGATAATCTTTATGTACAAAATTTAATATGTCTTTTCCCATGATTTCCTTGGTATTTTTTAATTTAAATAAATTTAATGCAGCTTTATTTGCAAAAATACATTTATTATTTTTAGTTATTATAATTAAATTAGGCGTTAAACTTAAAACTGTTCTGTATCTTTGTATAGTTTCTTTAAGAATCACTGATGTAGCTTTCCTTTTAAAATTTTCTTTTTTTAATTTATCATTTATATTCTGCAATTCTACATTTTTTTTTTCTAATTCACTATTTAAATTATTTAATTTAGAAAACAATTCATTGTAAGGTTTTCTTATGGAAAAATTTATAATAACTTTATAAATTAAATAAAAACCTATAATTTCAACAAACTGACTAATTGCATATATACTTTCATATACATCTCCATAAAAATTACATAAGAGCTGAGCACTGACTATAAATATACTTGAAATAATCAGCATATTAAAAATATTTTTATTATAGTCTTTTCTATTTTTAACAGCTATAAAAATTATTAATATAGCGGAAATAGTTTGTACACAATTTCTTATAAGTTCAAAATTTTTTGTAAAACCTAGACTAACTAAACCAGGTGAGATTAATCCCCTATAGGTAATAACATATAACAAATTAATGATTCCTATAAACCCATAGGAAATTACAGCTAAAATTATTAAGTTATGTTTTAAATACTTACTAGCACTTACTGATGTAATAAATATATTTAAAGCTACAACAGCAGATATAATATCTACAATAATACGAAATGAGGAAATATCATTTTTGCTCAATAATATTAATATAACAAAAAAAACAAGTATAGCTATTATTTCTAATTTAATTTCTTTAGCCATATTAGAATTAATTTTAATTTTATGAATTTTTTCCATAACTTACTCCTTTATAGACCTTTTCTTATAAGAATATTTTAATTACATTGTTACCTACCTATCATTATAACAGTAACAATTAAATATACTAAATATTTAATTATATTTTTAAAATTTAATTATCTACATAGCATACTTAATTTTTCTTTTATCTTAGAAATGTCAACCTTAAAAAGATTATTAATCTCAAAACTAAATATTGCTACGAGATTTCTATACTCTTTCATATAAGGATAATTTTTTAATGTGGTATACTGCATTCCTTCAAGATGCTCATTTATTCTTTCTTCATATTCCATTAATTTGTTTATTCTAGAATAATAATTTATGAATTGTTGTATTTCTTCTTTGTTAAGTTCAGTAGATATGTATCCAAAGCCTTGAAGCCAATTCTTCACAATAGTTATATCTGTTATTTTTATTAATTCAAATCTCTTATTTCGAAATAACCTATAACTTCTTTCAATATCTGCTTTAAAAATTCTGGCATAATTTTTTGCTGTCTCCCTATTTCTATCCTGTAAAATCCTTTTTCTATACCATACTTCTACAAATAAAGCTAAGAAAAAACCTATTAAAATGCCTGTTATTATACTAATAATATATACTTTGGTTACATTAAATGAATTTCTTGAGTTTACATTATTTGTTCCAGTATCATACATTAGTAAGTTGGACACTAAGAATATACACAATAAAATAATTCCTATTAAAAAAATATTTTTTTTAAGGTAGTTTAAAATCTTTCTAATACGCAACTTTTGTTTTATATTATTTTTATGTATATTAATTTCAGTAAGCATATTGAAGTTTCCCCCTTTTTTAGTATAACATATTATTATACTAACTTCTTCTTATGCATATTATAGTATATTTTCTATTTTTTTACAATCAAACTTCTGTAAAACACCATTTATATTTTATGTATCTATAATATAAATATTGCTGTAGCTATTACTGCTATGATACCTAACGAAACAGGAATTATATTTTTTCTCACTATCTCAAATGGTTCTACATTACAAATAGCCGCCACAGGTACAACACTCCATGGAATTATAGTGCCTCCGCCTATCCATATAGTTATAATTTGCCCTAATGCCGCCAGTGAAGCCTCATCCACGTGTACACTTGAAGAAAAAACCTGTGCTAAAGTTCCTATTAAAGGTAAACCAGAAAATCCAGATCCACCTATTCCAAGCATACCACTAATACTAGAATGAATTAATATAACTGAAATCCTATTCATTTTTATATGTTGTGATATAAAAACACCTATATCTGTTAAAAATCCATTTGTATTTAAGCCAAGTATTTCTTGAGCACTTTCTTTACTCCCTAAAAAAAAGAAAGCTCCTATTATAATTACAGGCGCAAAAACCTTCATACTAAACATAGCTCCATCTTTAATATACAAGGTAACTTTTCCCAATGCATTTTTAAACTTATAGTTTACCATAGAGGCTACACACATTATGATTATGGCGGTTCCTCCAATTAGAGCAGTTGCATCTCCACCCTTTAGCTTAAAGATGTACATTATTATGACATCTGCCATAAAAAAAAGTGGTGTTCCTATGGCAATAATCTTACTACCTAATCTTGAATTATCATCTATATTCTCAATTTCACTTTTATCTATATTTTTAATTTTCTTTAAATCCCTTCCCATAATAACAGCAGAAGATATTACGGTTACAGAACTCATTACTATCCACAATGGAAAGCTTGCCCTTACAATTCTAAGTGGATCTTGAATATGGGCTGTCTTTGCAGTTATAGATGGTGCTCCTTGAATAAAATAATCGCTGGACAGTGCCATCCCATTTCCAAATAAATCCAAAGCAACAGCTGCCCACACTTCTGGTAAGCCACTTTTTATGGCAGCAGGAACCATCAGTGAACCTATAAAGGCTACTGCTGGTGAAGGCCAAATAAACCATGAAAATATAAGCATAGTAAATCCTAATATAAAAAATGCTCTTTTACTATTAAGCATAAGTTTTCTAATAGGATTTATCATTATTACATCTGCTCCCAAATCACTTAATGCCTTAGACATTGCATTAACTAGAGTTATAATTATTACTATTTCTAAAAATGCCTTACTGGAAGTAACTATTGCTCTATATAAAATCTGGATGGATGACATTATACTTCCACTATAAATGAAACCTATAATGAAAATACCAACTATGCAGGGAAGAACTACATCCTTTTTAAAGCACATTATGGTAATTATAGCAATTATCACTGCCACATAGATGTAGTGTATTAATTCCAAATGTATCATAATTCACTCTCCTTAGCTGCAATTACTCCATTTTCCACATCTGTCTCCAAAACATCCACTACTATTTTTTTCATCAATAATTTTTACTACTTCGCATCTATTTGAACATCCATCACATTCAAAGCTCCTTGAGTTAAAATTTCCACTGGCGGTTTTAAATCCCTTAAATTTAGTAGTACCACTATTTTTTTTAACTGTATTTTTCCCAATTATGGCTGCTCCAATAGCTCCCATTACGTTATAATATTTAGGAACATACAGTTCAACACCTAATTCCTTTTCAAAGGCGTGTTTCATCCCTATATTTGCAGCTACTCCACCTTGAAAAAATATTTTTGTTTTTAATTCTTTTCCCTTTGCAATGTTATTTAAATAATTTCTTACTAAGGCCTCACATAAACCCCTGATAATATCCTCTTCCCTGTAGCCCACCTGCTGTTTATGTATCATATCTGACTCTGCAAATACTGCACATCGCCCAGCTATTCTTACAGGTGTTTTGGATTGTAATGCTAAGTTTCCAAATTCCTCTATAGGTATTGAAATCCTTTCAGCTTGCCTATCAAGAAAGGAACCAGTCCCAGCTGCACATACGGTATTCATGGCAAAATCTGTAACAATTCCATCTTTTAAAATTATTATTTTAGAATCTTGACCACCAATTTCAATAATAGTTCTTACATCTTCTTCTATTTCCAAGGAAGCCACCGCATGGGCAGTTATTTCATTTTTTACTGCATCTGCTCCAATTAAAAATGAAGCAATCTGTCTTCCGCTTCCAGTAGTTCCTACCGCTTTAATTTCTTCATCACAATACTTATCTTGTAACCTTTTAAATCCTTCTTTTATTGTTTTTAATGGATTTCCCTTTGTTTTTAGATATAGTGACTCAATTACATTCATATTTTCATCTAAAAGCACAATATCTGTACTGACAGATCCAACATCAACACCTATATAATACATTTTTCTTTTCTCCTTTCAAGTAAATCAATAAACGCCTCTATCCTTGTAGAATAACCAGCTTCACCTGTCATTTCGTCTACTACAAGACTCATAATTGGAAAATCTTTATCCCTTGAAATTTTCGGTAATATAGCTTTAGCTACTATCTCTGGCATGCAGCCAAGTGGAAATATCTGTATTACTCCATCCATATTGTTTTTTTCAGCTAAAACTGTTTCCCCTATACATTCTCTTGCATGACCTCCTATATATAAGGGCAGATACTTTTTAGATGCCCTTCTTATATTTATTGAATTAATTCTTAAGGGTACTAAGGCAGCATCTTTAACCCACCAACTAGGTGTTATTCCCTTTTTAAGAGAAACACCGTAATCCATAAGCTTATCTTCTATATAAAGATTTGCAAAAGGTTCTAATATAGTATATATTTCGCCTATTATTGCTATGGTAATTGGATTTTTAGTTTTATCAATCTTAATACCTTTTAAATCTTTTTTATATTTCTCTAAGATTTCTATCATCTTTAATGGATCTTTACAGCTAGCGGCATCCTTTTTACAATTATTCAAAAGTTCTTTAAACTGACCTTTTTCTAATTCATATCCAGCTAGGTATCGTGCCTCACCTTCTATGTAGTCTATAAGTTTTATAACTTTATAAGCATTAAATAAAGCTTTAATTTTTTCATTTCTCGATTTATCACTAGCATCTGCTACCTTTCCAATTCTTCTAAGAAATTCTTTTGTGCCTATGTCTTTAGGCTGATCTATTACTATTAATTCAATATCACACCCTGCCCTTTTAAGGGTATTTCTAAATATTTCACAATATTCACCATACCTGCAAGGCCCGCAGCTTCCAGTTATTATAGCAGTATCTGCCCCAGCTTTATACCCTTGTATTATATTGCCAAACATAATTTTAAAAGGCAGACATATTTCATCAGGAGCATATTTTGCTCCAATTTCTAAAGCTTCCCTATTACTAAATTCAGGTACAATAAATTCGATGCCAAGTCCATCAAATAAAGCCTTAGCACCTAAATATGCATTGCCTAAATGAGGCATAGTCAATCGCATTAACTACACCTTCTTTCTAACATATCAGTAAAGGCTTCTATCCTAGTTTCCACTCCAGCTTCTCCTGTCTGTTCATCCACTTTGAGTACAAGTATTGGAAAATTGTTCAATTTATCCTTTATAAGTTCTATTACTACGGAATCAATGCCGCAGGCAAAAGAAGATATGTATATTATGCCATCAACTTCTTTATGTTCTCCAACATGAGCAGCAAATCCATAAGAATTTCTTGCAAAAGTCCAAAAGGGCCTTTTAAATAATTTATTCACTTCTTCATCTATAAACTCTTTTTCAACATATTCTTCCGTCACAACTCCGATATTCATTTCATTTAATTTTTTTATTATATCCATATTTATAAAACTATCATATATATTATAGGGATGACCTACTAAAGCAATTTTAAGCTTGTAATTTTTATCGCATTTACCGGAATTAAACTTTTTTTGAATAATCAATGAATCAACAAAGGCCTTTTCTATACTTTTCCTGCCCTTGTTTAATTTTTTACCAATTTTTTTTGAAAATTCCCACATTTTTTTATCATTTAGTCCGTAAATAGGTTCAGTGATAATCTGTGGAAGTTCTGGTATACTGTTTTTAATCATCTCCGGAAGTCCGCAAAATTTAGGACATATGGACTGCCCCTTATCTACCTCCATAAAACGTGGTATAAATATAAAATCACATTTATCTTTAATGGATGCTACGTGTCCATGAAAGATTTTTACTGGTAAACATGCATCATCTACAGAAAATTTCACTCCTAAATCAAGTATCTCTCTATTTGTATCTTCTGAAGTTATAATTTCTGCGCCAAGTTCACTAAAAAAATTATTTACAAAAGGATAATACTTATAATATAAAAGGCCCTTAGGAATACCTATTTTCATTAGGAACACATCCTTCCTTTAGGCATATTCAATAAATAACTAGTCAGTATGCTAGCCTATTTTGAATCCTACTGCGTCAGCAGAACCCTCAGATAGCCCACTATCCTCAGAACCTGTTTCCTTGTATGATTCAAAATATTCGTCGCATCTTTGACTTACTATTTATTTTCTCATGCCTTATTCATTTATTTTCATTATAAATTTTTGACTTCCCGAATATAAAATATTCATCCTTTGCTAATAAATTAAATAAATAATTGAATATCTGAATCAAAAGCATCCTTTAAATATTCGTCAGCTGTAATAATTTTAACTTCAGGGAGAAGTTCTTCTTTCTTAAATCCCATAACTTCCACAGACAATTTACAACCGTAGAAATTTACTCCCTTTTTAATTGCTCCTTTTAAAAATGCATCTAAGGTAGGTGTATCTGTTTCCTCCATCATCTTTACAAGCATTTTTTTACCAATACCACTCATATTCATCTTTGAAAGTGGAAGACTGTCCGGCCCCTTAGGTGTAACTATATCAAACATTTTTTCATAAGCTGTTTTATCTTCTAAATTCATCTTCTCTGGATCTCTTACAAGACACAATCCCCAAAAAGCAAAAAAAATGGACACTTCAGCGCCTACATTCTTGGCACTATTTGCTAGTATTAATCCTGACAGGGCTTTGTCATAATCTCCACTAAACATCAATAAATTTAATTTCTTATTCATTAATAAATTCTCCTTTCATTAAGGCATTCGAAAATAGAACCCGTTTTAACTACTTTCAGCTTATAATTTGCATAAAATAACTTTTTTATGCAAATTAAACAATAAATTTTACTACTTTTTTAGATTTGTCCGATGACTACCCACTCTAATACTCCCATCTTATTCAAGTGGGAGTAAAGAGTGGTTACGTCCCTGGATAACGACTTACCTTACCCTAAAGGACAACGAGTTCTAAGTATCGAAAATACCGATACTTAGAACTCTGTTAGTAAGCATCAGAGGTCATAAACAAAACCTCCACCTGATGCCAAGAATTCTGTTTATATATATTATAAGAATGGTTATGATATAAAAAAGAAGAAGTACAAATGATAGTACCATTTATACTTCTTTTCCATATTTATTTAAATAATATTCTTTATTTGTTACAATTTCTGATATAGCATCTACCATTAAATCTATTTCACTGTAATCATTGTACATTCCAAAGCTTATTCTAACCATACCTGGACGTTTTATTGAATTATCTTCTATATAATGCTCTTCTTCCTCTTCACTTATATTCAATAATTTTCTTACATAAGGCTGGGCACAAAAGCATCCATTTCTTACAGCTATTCCCCATTCATAAGAGAGTATTTTAGCTATTATATCATGTGGAATTCCTCTAACGTTAAAGGATATTATCCCAACTCTAGCAGCAAATTTATCAGCTACACAGTACAGCTTAACATCTGACAAAGCTTTAAGCCTATTTATTGTATATTGAGTTAATGACTCTTCGTAATTTCTAATGTTATTCATGCCTAGACTTCCCAAAGTTTTAATGGCTGAAAGCAGAGCTACTACTCCCATAATATTAGGAGAACCTGCCTCTTCTTTATCAGGTGGCGATTTCCATTTTATATAGTTGCGATTAACTATTTCCACCGTACCTCCACCAACATAATCTGGTGCTGAATCTTTAAATGTATCTATTGGACCAATTAATACTCCAGTTCCAAAGGGCGCATACATCTTATGAGCAGAAAAAACTAAATAGTCTATATGCTCTTCTGAATTGTGGGCTTTTACATCTATAGGTGCGTGTGGTACAAGTTGTGCTCCATCTACTAGAATTTTTGCATCATATCTATGAGCAAGTGCTGCAATAGAATATATAGGATTCACATATCCCGTAACATTAGATGCACCAGCTACAGTTACAAGTTTAACTTTTCCATTATTTTTTCTCAATTTATATTCTAAGTCCTTTAAACTCAGTTTTCCACATTTATCTACTGACACATAATCTATATTATATTTATTTCTCCATGGTAAGTCATTAGAATGATGTTCCATATCACTTGAAAGTAGAAAATTCTGCCTATTATCTTTACATAAAGTATTAGATAATTTATTAATAGCTTCCGTAGTATTTTTTACATATATAACTGTATCCTTTTCAATATCTCCTCCCACAAAATCCAATACAGTTTTCCTTGAACCCTCATAGAGCTTAGATGAAACTAAAGATTTATATCCAATTCCTCTATGAATTGATGAATACCATGGAGAGTAGTTAACAATTTCTTTAAGTACCGAAATAAAGGGAGGTGTTGTGGCTGCATTATCAAAATTTATAGCTGTTACAATATCTCCATTACTTATTGGAATTTTAGTATCTACACCTATAATTAAATTTCTGTATATAGATTTATTAAGATTATAGTACATATTCCTTCCTTTAAAATATTAATTCCCTAATAATATATTAAAAAAAATATATACTGTTACACTATATAGCATTTTACTTAATCAAATATATTGACAAATTCTATAGAATATATATCACAGAGGACATCTGTATTTGTTTCAGTTTGCCTCAAAATAATATAACTTATGCCAACCTGTGTTAATATACCACTTCTATCAGTCAATGAACTTGTTCCCAATAAAAATGTAACCCTAACTCGTCTCCCTATAATTGTTCTTAAATATCCCTGAGTATATTCAATTCCAAGAACTGTTGGAGATCCTGGTGCTATTGTGAATAACTCTTGACGTTCCTCAACGGTACTTACCTGATTTTGCACTGGAGTAACTCCTCTATTATTAAAAGTATTACTATCTTCATTTTTACATTCTTCAATTTCTGATAAATTATTATCAGGTGTAAATATTTCATCATCATATATATCTGCGTTTTTCTGCCTATAGAAATCATCATTGTAGTCTTCATGAGTCATAGAACTTCCTCCTTAAAACTTGCTTGCATAGTACATTATCTAGGTCTGAGCATATAATTCTGTAGGATTATAGAAACAATGCTGTAGCACTCTCACCTGGAAAATACCTGTTCCATTATAGGGAAAATTAGTAGGACAATTTGGATTAAAAGGATTAAAATACCACAATGAATTTCCTATAGTAAATAATCGATTTCCAGCAAGTGCCCAATCTGCTATGTCATAATGAATTTGCTCTGGAGGGTTAGCCCAAATGGTCTGTGGATTAGCCACTCCACCCAGTACAGATCTTACACAATCAAACTGTCCCTGTTGATATATTACCTTTCTAGGATCTCCTTGACCTATTCTCTGATATTCCCCGTAAGGTACTCTAACTCTATTCATAATGACGGTAGCTACTCCCTTCATTCCATTGTCTCCTTCACCACCAGCCTCACATTTAATTAGTCTTGCAATAAGCTCTCTATCTGAGTACGCCATATTTTCACCTCATTATTCAAAAACAATATAAACAGAGTTCTTGGCATCAGATGGAGTTTTTGGTTATGACCTCTGATGCTTAGAAATCGTTATCCAAGGACGTAGCATCCGCTATCTCCCACTTTCACAGAGTGCGATGGGAGTATTACGGACGGTAGTCGTCGGATAAAAAGTACATTAAGTAAAAATTATTCACTATATGTTGTAAATAATTAATGTAAAAATACTATAGATTGCATAGTATAAATTTATTTACAGCCTATGGTGATTTAATTATTTTAATTAAAAAAATCAACAAATTTTATGGAATAAATGTCACATAATACATTAGTATTAGTTTCTTCATTTCTAAGAATTATATAGCTTATACCAACTTGCAGCAATACTCCTGTTCTATCCTGAAATGTACCAGTCCCAAGCAAAAATTGTACTCTTACTCTTTTACCTATTTGAGTTCTTAGGTAACCCTGGGTGTATTCTATACTATCTACTGCTGGTGCAGCTCCACCACAACCAGTAGATGTTGTAGGTAATGTCACAGATGGGGTTGTAGTTCCTTGAGTACCTACAGTGCCCATTCCAGCTACAGTTCCACCGTTGCCACCTGCTGCAGGCATAGTTGTACTTGCAGGACTAACACTGGTTCCCATGGGACTGGTAGTTGTTATAGGTGTGGGAGTAACACTCATATTTGAATTATTACTTCCAAGTGTACTTCCTACAGGATACTGCTGATTTCTATTATCATCAAATATATCATCTTTCTCTTCTATGGGTACAGCTGGTATTTCTTCTGATGAAGAATCCTGTCTATATAAGGAATTATAATAAAATTCTGGCATAATAAAATTTCCTCCTAAAATATTAGACTCATACTATCATGTTATTCTCAACATACAATAATGTGCAGGATAATATAAATTTTATATAAAAAATTTATATTTTCAATTTATTACAAAGTATATATTTTAATTTATCAGGTTACATTATATATCGATGTCATATAGTTATTAAATATGAATTAACACACTATGAGGAGGGTACATTTATGACAATTAGTACAAAAAATAAATCTTCAAATGATCAGGAAAAATTAAATAGAATAAATGAACTTGAAAATGTTGTAGAAAAATATACAAGAACAGAAAGACATCTGGAGCAACATAGTGATATTGCAAATGATGATTCTATTGATGAAGCTAAAGATAAGCAAAAGAAAAGAAGAGATGAAATTACATCCCTGGAAAATAAAATTATTCATGAAGAAGGCGGGGCAACTAATGAAAAAGAGAATTTAAAAAAGAATATTCAGTATGGAGAGGGATATCTAGATCATAATGCAGATAACATGAGTAGATCTGATCTTCAAAATTTAAAAGATAGACAGGAAAACAGAAAGGATACTCTTAATACTTTAAAATAATCTGTCAGATACTTAGAATAATTAAGCTAAGCTAGCATAAAGTTTTCACTATACTAAGCTTAGCTTAATTGATGATTTCTTATATAAGCTTTGTCAATATCTTATTACTTCTCGATATAAATCTAGCCATAGCTTCGCCATCTAGTTGTTTGTGGCTCATCATAGCTAAATCGTAAATATGTTCACCTATTAATTTTATATCCTCTTTCTTACTTTCATCATTATTTTTTGAAAGTATTGACTTAACCAAATTATTCTTTCTGTTAAGTACTAAGGTCTCTTCATTTTGAAACATATTTGCAGTATCCATTCCCGGGAACATGCTATTCATTTGCTGCATCCTTCTTGATTCCTCTGAAAGTAGTATTACCGCTGGTATATCTTCTGATTTTAGACTTTCCACATCAACCTTTATTTTGTCATTATTCAAAATATTTTTAAATAGATCTTCTAAAGTCTTAGTTTCTTTTTCTATTTCTTCTTTATTTTCATCCTCAGAATTCTTATCCTTAAGAGTATCGGATATGTCTGAATCTATTCTGTTAAATTTAACTCCACTTTCCTTCATTTCAAGGAAATTTATGAAATGACTGTCTATTTTTGAATCCAATATAATAGCTTCCAATCCATTTTCCTTAAACATTCTTATATATTGAGACTGCTGCTTTTCATTATCCACATAGAATACTTTATTTTCATGTTTCTCTTTATTAGCTTCCAAGTATTCTTTTAGAGTCACATAAACTCCCTCAGTATTTTTAAATATAATTATATCCTTTACTTTGTCATAGAAGTCTTCTTCTTTCATACATCCATATTTAATGAACATATTTATATCATTCCAGAAATTATTATAAGTTTCTCTTTCCTTTTTATAAAGCTCAGTAAGCTTATCTGCTACTTTCTTACTTATATGTTTTGAAATTTTAGTTACATTTCTATCATTTTGTAAAAAGCTTCTTGAAACATTTAAAGGCAAATCAGCACAATCTATAACTCCTTTTAAAAGCATTAAAAATTCTGGAATTACTTCTTTAATATTGTCTGCTACGAAAACCTGATTGTTGTAAAGCTTAATTTGTCCTTCAATAGTATTTAGCTCATGATCTAATTTAGGAAAATAAAGTATGCCTTTTAAATTAAAAGGATAGTCCACATTTAAATGTATCCAAAATAATGGATCTTTGAAATCATGAAATACATCCTTATAGAACTGCTTATATTCTTCTTCTGTACATTCATTAGGATTTTTCATCCAAAGTGGATGAATATCGTTTAAAGGCTTCTCTTCCTCTTTTTTTTCATCTTTAGCTTCTGCAGCTTCATCTTCTAAATATATCTCTATAGGTAAAAATGAACAATGCTTTTGAATTATTTCACGCAGCTTATATTCATTTAAAAATTCGGTACTTTCTTCGTTTAAATGTAATGTGATAGTAGTTCCTCTTTCACTTTTATCAGAAGCTGACATTTCATATTCAGTACCACCACTACAAAGCCATTTCACTGCTTCTGAACCATCTATGTATGAAAGTGTTTCTATTTCAACAGTATCAGATACCATAAAAGCTGAATAAAATCCTAAACCAAAATGTCCTATTATTTGATTTGATTCATCCATTTTATCCTTATATTTTGCAATAAAATCTTCTGCACCTGAAAAAGCTACCTGATTAATATATTTTTTTACTTCTTCAGAAGTCATTCCTATACCATTATCAATAAATTTAAGTGTTTTTTTATCTTTATTAAATTTTACTCGAACACTATATTTTGTATCATCGCTTACTTTAGCCTCTCCTATAGCTGCTAATCTATTAAGCTTGCTTATAGCATCACATCCATTGCTTATAAGCTCTCTTATAAAAATATCCCTGTCTGAATATAACCATTTTTTTATTATAGGAAAGATATTTTGAGTATGAATTGAAATATTTCCCTTTTCTTCGTTCACCAAAATCACTCCTCGTATAATCAATATAATAAATAACCATTTAATTGAAATTTTTCATCATAAAATATTTTATTATTTTATAGCACGTAAGTCAAGTTTCCTTATGCTGCCACCTGAAATGATAATATTATTTATTGAATATTAAGTTTAATTAATATAAAGATCATAAATTAAACCCGTAAAATCTCATGCATTTGGTGAGTTTACGGGTTTTATAATATTTTTTATAGATTCTTTTTATTAGAATGTGGGTTTACTATCTAAATTATCGTTTTCATCTCCATTGGGATTACTTCTTAGGAATTCCCTTCCATTTTTAGCTTTACCAATATTTACCCCATCTATATCACCATTTCTTGTCATAGTAATGGCTTCTTCTATAGAATGAACACTTCCATTTTCAAGCATTACATCTGTTATGTCACCTTGACTATTTTTCTTAACCTTTAAAATTTTAGATTTATCACTCATAATTACCCCTCCTATATTATTAAATGACAAATTATTGTCATTTATATTATTTGAGGTAATTGTAATAAATATTCATAAATTGCTAAAAAATAATATATCTCTTATATTTATAATCATAAATGAATCTTATTTGATCAGAATTTGCTATTCACACTCTATTTAGAAAACCTTCACATTAAAAATTTCTTCTACGTATAATTCCATAAGTTTAATTAGACAATTAATAATTTTTATAGTATAGCTACATATTTTCCACTTCTTCAAGTGTAGGAAGTGCTGCAATTGCTCCAAGCTTTGTGCAGACTATAGCCCCTACCTTATTAGCAAATTTTACAATATCCTTTAATTCATCAAAATTTTTATAAAGTTCCTTTGAATCTTCTAATAAGGAAATTTTGTAAAGTAAAGAGCCTACAAAAGCATCTCCTGCACCTGTAGAATCAATAGATTTAATTTTAATGCTAGGTATTATTTCTGTTTTCTCGTCAGTACTAATTAATGTACCATCTTTTCCTAAAGTTACTGCAACAATTTTATTGCTCTCGCCTCTTAATTCATCTACAGCTTCATACATATCTTTTTTACCAGTTATTATTTTTAGTTCCTCATCGCTAACCTTTATAAAATCTGCAAATTCAATACATTTTTTTGATACCTGAACGAAATCATTTACATTATTTCCCCAAAGATTGTCTCTAAAATTAGGATCAAAGGATATAAAAATATTTCTCTTTTTAGCTTCCTGCATAATTCTAACATAGCTTTCTCTCATATCGCCACCAAGAAGCGCTGTTGCAGATCCAAAATGCAATACCTTATTTGAATATATTTTATCTAAATTCAATTCATCATATTTAAGACATCCGTCTGCCCCTCTATTAAATACAAAATCTCTTTCTCCATTTGATTTGAGTGAAACAAAGGCTAATGTAGTTTTCTCAATTTTATCCATGAGTAACATAGATGTATCCACATTTAGGTTATCCAAAGTATCTTTTAGAAATTTACCAAAGGGGTCATCACCTACTTTACCAACAAAGGATGCCTTGCCACCCAATCTACAAATAGCTGCAGTAACATTTGCTGGTGCACCACCTGCTTTTTTCTTAAAGTTTTCTCCCAAGTCTAAACTAGTATTTACATCTGAACATATAAAGTCAATTAATAGTTCTCCTATACACAAAACATTATTCATATAAATTTACCAGGATAAATTTTATGTCCTGGCACACCCCTCCTTACTATTATCAATAAACCTTACTTAGGCACATTCAAATAAATAACTAGTCAGTATGCTAGTCTATTTTGAATCCTACTACGTCAACAGAGCCCTCAGATAGCTCACTATCCTGGTCACCTGTTTCCTTGTATAATTAAAAATATCCGTCACATCTTTGACTTACTATTTATTTTCATATGCCTTAGCTGAAATTTATACTACCGCTAAGCTTAGATGAACTATCCATGAATGTACCACTGTTATCCATAACATATTTCATACCACTAAGTCTACCATTAGCTTATATAATTATCAATGCCAAAATATCCATATTATTAAAGTTAAAAAATGTTATTATTCAAACATCTTAAATTATAATAAGCTGTACATAAAATTTCATTAAGGAATTTATTATATTTTTTTCATTGATTCTTTACAATATATAATTAGTAATTTTTATTTAATTTTATTTCTATAAGATAATTATTCATATTTATAGTAAAATTTTTTGAATAAATTAACATATAAACTTAATATTATCAATAATCCATCCATAAAATTACTTTATAGTATTATTTAACTTAGTTTACCTATGATTTAATATAGAACAATGGTACAAGCTTTGTTACAATACCAATATGCATGACGTTCTTAGCTTTGTATAGAATCTATTTACCTTTAAGCTTAAGATCGTTATACATATGATGCTGTTATTATCAATAAAGACTAAGTAATTACAGCAGATAATACTAATACAAATAAAGCCGAATCTCCAAAAGGAGTACGGGGGAAATCATTCTTTGGGTGAATCTCATTAGACATTATAAAGAAATAACAAAACAAAGATACTGTTATTTCTTCAATATGCCTTTAGTAAAATGAGTAGGGTACCTCAACCCGAACCGCTAAGCTAACCTCGAAGGCTAAGGAGGAAAATTTTTATGTTAAAATCTAACAAATTAAAAACGCTACTTTGTACTTTAGGTATAACGCTTATGCTGGCTACGCCTGCGTATGCCAGCACCTATACAGTAGAATCTGGTGACTCTCTATTCAAAATTGGCAAGTTATTTAACACATCCTATACTCAAATAGCAAAAGACAATAATTTGTCTGGGGATATAATATACCCTAATCAAGTATTAAAAATTTCCGCTGATACTTATACAGTTAAAAAGGGTGACAGTTTATTTTTAATATCTAAAAAATTCAATATATCACTTGCTTCTCTAAGAAAAGCAAACAATCGTTGGACAGATACAATATACCCTGGTGAAATATTTAATATACCTTCTGTTTCTAAAGCTAATAATGTCACAAGTACAGCTTCAGGAACTAAATCATCAGTTACCTCTGCTTCAACAGAAACCGCCTCTAAGGCAGCTTATTCTCAATCTGATATAGATCTTTTAGCCAGACTTATAAATTCTGAAGCTGAAGGAGAACCTTATAATGCAAAGGTAGCTGTAGGGGCAGTAATTTTCAATAGAATAAAGGACGCACGTTTTCCAGATACAATAAGCAGTGTAATCTATCAAATAGATTCAGGTCATTATCAATTTACACCAGTATTAAACGGTACAATAAACAAACCAGCCTCCCAAGATTCTATTAAAGCTGCCTATGCTGCTATAAATGGAGAAGACCCAACAAAAGGAGCTGTTTATTACTTTGATGACAGTGCTACAAACAAATGGCTTTGGTCAAGACCAGTAGCATTAAGAATAGATAAAATGATATTCACCTATTAATTTTAAAGTCGTACATGCCTTTTGGCAGAGTACGGCTTTATTTTTTTATTATACTTTCCATTAAATTCTCACATACAAAAAATTTCATTGGGAATAATAGATAAATATCTAAATATTATATTTTAAACTTCAGAGGTGTTATACAAATGAGAATTTACAAGTGCATTTACAAACTACTAATAATTATATTTACCTTTTTCTTATTCATAAATTTTACCTATTTAAGAGCTTTTGCCATAACCGAGAACTCTGATAATGAATATAATAGGCCCTATGCTATCGTTATAGATTTAAATGAGTCCAAATTATTTTTAATTAAAACTAATTCAAGCGAAATAGTTAAAACCTATATCATAACACCAGGTAAGCCTTCCACACCTTCTCCCGTTGGAATATGGACAATAGTAAATAAAGAAATGTGGTCTGGTGGCTTTGGAACTAGATGGATGGCACTAAATGTTCCCTGGGGTAAATATGGAATACATGGTACAAATAAGCCTTCAATTATTGGGCAACATGCATCTCACGGTTGCATAAGAATGCATAATAGAGATGTGGAGGATCTGTATGAAAAAGTCAGTTGTGGAACTAGTGTAATGATATATGGTGGTCCATATGGACTTATGTATAACCATTTTAGAACTTTGGTACCTGGCAACACAGGTAGCGACGTTTTCGAGGTCCAACAAAAATTAAAAAATATAGGTTATTATGCCTACAATATAGATGGTAAATACGGCGAGGCCATGAAAAGCTCTATTCTAAAATTTAGAAAAGATAATAATTTGAAAATAACCCATAAAATAGATTATGAAGTTTATAAATTACTAGGAATTTTACCCTTCGAATAAATATTTTTTTATATATTATTTATTCCCAATAAATATTAGCCAGGCATATATTATTAGTGGGATGATAAATTAGGCATCTAAAAATAAATAGTAAGTTAGAATGGATCCTATACTGATTATTTATTTACAATGCCTTAGGCAAACTAAAGGAGGGTTAAGTGGTGGAAAGAATTTATGATCATAGAGATTCAACCTATGGATATTTACGTGGAAATAGAATTTACTGCAAAAAAAATAAGTTAATGGGATATGTCTATGGAAACAGTCTTTATAATCCTAATGGCCAATTAGCAGGCTACGTCAATGATGGTGTTGTTTACAATTGCTATGGATATCCTGTAGGATATGCTAGTCAATCCGATTATACTGTTTATGATGGTAGCCGCCAGCATGTAGGACATGTACACAGTACCTTTACTTCATTAGTTGCAGCTGCTGGTCTATTACTTTTGTTAGGTGGAATATTTGGAAGTCGTCACAGCGGCCATGGCTATGGTTATGGAAGTAACTACGGCTATGGTTACGGCTACGACAACAACTATGGCTTTTGGTAACAACTTAAGTAAATGATTGTAAAACAAATAGAAAAGTTGTCTATATAATTAATTGAAAGTTTTGAAACATCTTTCTAGTTGCCACTTAAAAATTAATAGCCTAGAAATTTCACTTAAATTTTACTATTAATTTTAGAGGCTTAACCATGAAAGTTGTTTCTAACTTTCTTATAATACCTCTGAACCCTTTGATAACTTATTATAATATTCTAAAGTTTCTTTAAGACCTTCCATTAAGCTTTTTTCTGGTTTCCAGCCTAAAAATCTATTGATTTTATCATAGGACATGTAACTATCCCTTATATCTCCCTCCCTTGAATCAGTATAAATAGGCGATATATCTTTATGTAAAATACTATTTATACTACTTAATAATTCATTCACCGTAACTTTAGAATTTGTACAAACATTAAATATACCCTGTGCTTCTGATTCAATGGCCATTAAATATGCCCTTGCCACATCCTTTACAAAGACAAAATCTCTTATTTGATATCCATCTCCATATATGAAAGGTTTTTCATTATTCAATAATTTTTCACAAAATATAGCAATTACTCCACCCTCACCTGAACAATCCTGCCTTGGGCCATATACATTTGAGCATCTCAAACTCACATAATCTATATTGTAAAGTGATTTATATACCTTTAAATAGTGTTCAACAGTATGCTTTGTAACACCATAACCGGATAGCATTTCAAGTGGATGATCTTCATCTATTGGCAAATAGGAAGGTTCACCAAAAATTGCTGCTGAAGCTGGATATACAATTTTCTTTATATTAAATTTTCTGGCAGCCTCAAGAACATTTATAGTTCCCATAATGTTTATGCTTGCATCATTTACAGGATCAACTATAGAATTTGGCACACTTATTTGAGCCGCATTATGAATTACAAATTCTGGTTTTTCCTTTTCAAAAACTTCTGATATTTTTTCATTTCTTATATCCATTTCATAAAAAATGGCTTTAGGATTTATATTTTCTTTTTTACCATGACTTAAATTATCGATGATGGAAACCTTATAATCATTTTTAACTAATAAATCTACTATATGTGAACCTATAAATCCCGCTCCACCTGTTACTAATACATTCATTTTTTTCCTCCTCAAGTGCATCAGCCTAATCCCTCTAAAACTCAAGCTGTAATTAATGCTGTATGGATTAAAAATTTTTTTAAATAGAAATATTATATTTCATCAAAAATATTACTATACAACTTAATAACAGTCGCAGCAAACTTACTACTGACCTTTATTGAGTTTAAGCCACTCCTCATATAATATACCGTATAAATACATATCATATTTTTTCCCATCTCTCTGCACATATTCTCTAAAGCAGCCTTCTTTTACAAAACCAACTTTTTCATAGAGTCCAATAGCAGGCTCATTATAACTCAATACGGAAAGCTGAATTCTATGTAAATTTAATTCATGAAAACCAAATTCTAAAATAAGCTGCATAGCTTCAGTACCATATCCTTTACCTCTTACATCTGAAGCACCTATACCTATAGAAAGTGTAGCAACTCTATTATTCCATGAAATACTATTTAAATCTATGTATCCCAGGAAATCATCGTTTGCTATACTCCTTATTGCAAAAACATAATCATTGCTGGATCTTTGCTTATCCTTAATCCAATTGCTAATATGCTCCTGGCTATATGGATAGCTTGGAATTGTATCAAAAAGCCTAAGAGAATATGCATCATTATACCATTCATAAATTTTAGGAAAATCTTCTTCATTTAATGAAGTTAGTCTGACTTTTTTTCCTTTTAATAAGCTATTTATTAACAACTAATCATCTCCAAATCATAAATACATATATTTTATATTAAGTCATATTGAAAAAAACAACAAGTAAATATGTCAGTTTATTTTAGATTATACTATAAACTAAACAAAATTTTTTATAGATTCAATCTCCCAGTGAATATGTATATTATACAAAACAATTATTGAAAACATACTTTTATAAATTATAATTTACAAACTTTTCTTATATACAGTATTTAACCTAAAAATATTGTATATACATTCTAGTTAATAGGATAACATAAATTTCTAATTATATAACTTATAGCATTTTCTATAACAGCTAGTTTATAATTTTTATTTTGTTTACTTATTGTGATATAATCATTTCATAACTAAGAAAATGTATATACAATATTTATTTTACACTTTAAACTATATATTCTTAAAGAATTAAGCACTGTTTTAACCATCTATCTACACTTAATCATCCTCTTCTGAAATTTCTCTAATATATTCCTTAACCTTAGAAAACCACTTTCTATATAATTTGGGTTTTTCTTCTTTTACTACTTCCATAAAATAGTCTAAAACACCTAGTTTCTCAAAGCCTTTTGATAAATGTCTTGGGAAATCTCTATCTTTAGAATAACATTTCTTAGGATCTATAACTTTTAAAGTGGCATCTGGCTGTACAAAGATATCTTTACAACGAATATCCCTTTTGGTAAATTTAAGTTTGTCAAATTCTTCAAATAGTAATATAACTTTTAGTGCAATATCTCTATTAAATCCATATTCTTTTATATAATCCTTTAATGATTTTCCACCCACATAATCTCTTATCATATAATTTCCACATATCCCATAAACTCTTGGAAAATACATATTCCCATTTACTTTATTCAAAATATAATATTCACTTCTACAACTCTTCTCTGTAAAACATACTTTTATTACTTTACCATCTGGGAGTAAATATACAATTCCATTATGCCCTTTCCCTAGAACCATGCATTGTAAAAGATTTACATCAAAATTCTCTATATATTTTCTATAAGCATGCTTCATAAAACACCTCTTTTTATCTCTACTCATTAAAAGATCTCCAGAAAACACCATTAGTATCTATTATATTTTCAATTTCTTTAAATGGTATATGGAATGTAGGGAAACCGGCCGCATAAGGAGCTATTTCATAAGGATAGAAGTATATATTTAATACATCTTGAGAAATAAAAAATGGCTGATCTCGTCTTATTCCCTTGTATTCATCAATCCATATATACGAATCTGATCCCTGTGCCTCAATTTGCTTTTTAATAATATCACTTAGTACCCTTACATAGTGACTATTTTTCTTGAATAATTCTTCTAAACTGTATATTTTACCATCCTTTAATCCTACATGTACATAAATTAGGGTGGGCATACCATGGGCTGCTCCAAAAGGATAATTATATCCGGATAACTCTAATACTACCAACTGCTTTTTAAAAAATTCTATGGAGAAATCTCCAAAATAATTATAATCAAGTTGTTTTTTGGGGTCAATTTTTTTTACTTGTGATAAACTAGCAATTTTTTCATTTATGTGCCTTTGCCTTTTTGCATCCTTAATTCCTAAAACTTTAGGATAGTATACTAAATAGTTTCTATTGGGATTATATTTAATTTCCTGTATTTTATACAAATCATTTAATTCAACATCACTATTTTGTTCCCAAAGTACTTTACCATTTCTATTCAGATATGAAATTCTATTATCTATATACGCTTTAACTAAACTATCCTTTAAAGTAAGACTTCCTATACCTTTTACTTTAGGTAAATCTGATATTATTTCCCCTGATTTATCAATGAAAAATGTATAGCTATTATCATAAGCTGAAGCTATTCCTTCATTATAGTTGTCAATTTCATAATATATAAAATCAGTAATAAACTTACCTTTAATATTTGCTAAAGCATATATTGATCCTTTTGGAGGATTGTTTGTATCAATAGCCCTCCCTACCGCCACCATATCTTCACCTAAGAGTTTTATATCATTATAGATAGGCTGTATAATAAAGCTTCCCTCTTTATCTATTAGCCCATATTTATTTTCAAAATCTGTAGATAAATTTACAACTGCTGCACCATTTTTAAAAGGCTCTGCTGCTCCAAATCTAGGATCTATGACAACTTCACCCTTTTCATTTATATACCCAAAATTCCCATCAGATTTCTCCTTATATACCAGTAACCCTTCACTTATATCTCCTACAAAAGGATATTTGAAGCTTTGTATAGTATTTCCCTCAGGATCTATTATTTCATAAGGTCCTTTTACAAGTTTAACTACAGCTTTGTCTTTATTAAAATTATTTGCCACTTCATACTTTGCTGCAATCACCACTTTACCCTTTTTATCCACATAACCATATATCCATTGACTGTCTACACCTATTTCTACAAAAGTAGCTTTCCCCTCATAAAAATTTCCGATGTAGTTCTTGTATTGAAATAGTTCTTTACCAGTATCAGAAAAAGCATAATATCCATTTCTATTATTAGCAATTGCTATACCTTCTCTAAACTTCTCAATATAATCATATTGTGGATCTATAACAAAATTGGCATTACCATTTATAACTCCAACATTGTCATTTTTAGAAACTATAGCCAATCCATTATCCTGAAAGTCCATAGCTGACTGAAAATCCGGATTAATAACAAACTGCCCCACATTATTAATATATCCCCATTTAATCCCCTCTATAGTTCTAACTGAAGCTGGATAAAGTTCACTAGAAACATAGCCTATAATACTTCTCTTTCCCTGTGCTTTCTGTGCCCTATCTTTTAAAATAAGAAAAGCCTCTTTAGGTGGATATTCTTTATTCAGATCAAGACCTTTGTCTATTGATTTCAATGCTGCTTTATCTTCTCCCGCTTTAATCTGAGCATCCGCTAGGTAATACCAGTAAAAGGCAGCATTTGGCATATCCTTAACTTTCTTCTCATAATATTTTACTACCATTTTAAAATAATCTTTGTAAATTCCCTTATCCTTGAAAATACCATCTTCCCCTTTACAAAAGACTTCTATTCTATAAGCTTCACCAGTGTCATGCTGCCATATTGCAAAATCTTTTCTATTAGTATTGGGTACAGGAAAAACTTGTAAAATACTATAATTTAGTTCTTTCACTATTCTCTTTAATCCATATGCTTTCCAAGTAAATATATTGAGTTCAGACCAAATAGCACCTTCTTGCCAGCCAACCACAATATCTTTTATACCACTTCCCCCAAGATCCTCATAGTCTAAATAATTTATTCCTATACCTTTACCTTTTATTGAAAATACACTATACCATTGTTCATTATATTTTTTTAGAACCATTAAATAATACTCCTCTGATAATTTATATGGTATTACTGCTTCTAAATTTCCATCTCCGTCTAAATCACCTACCTTTATAGGTGATGTTTCCTTAATATTTAAAGGAGTTACAATTATTGCGCCTTTAGGTAAAAGCCCAGTAAGATAATCTATATTTCCATTACTTTGAAGCAATTGAACTCACTCCATTCCATATGTTTTCATATTTATTTTATGAATCATCTATATAAATGGTGAATTTAAAATTGTTAAATTCTTTCCATTGTAATATTCAGTATATAGTCATTGTACAAACTAAAATCTTTATACACCTTTTATCCGATGACTACCATCCGTAATACTCCCATCGCACACAGCGAAAGCGATTCACACAAAATCCAAGATTTTGGTTCTCTGCTTTTCTATCAAAGTGGGAGATAACGGATGCTACGTCCCTGGATAACGATTTACCCTAAAGGACAACGATTTCTAAGTATCGAAAATACCGATACTAAGAACTCTGTTAGTAAGTTTCAGATGGAGAAAAAAACTCCATCTGAAACAAAGAACTCTGTTTATACAGGTCAGTACAATTTTAACTACAACTTTATATGTAAGATGATAATATTAAGTTTAAGGAATAGAATGTGGAAATGTTATTCTTAATAAATAATTCCATATTTAATTTTTATTTCATATTATTGTTAATATAAGGTGTCTTTAATTTGTTATTTATTTTCAGATACCTAAACCATAATAAAAAAATATATATCTACTAAAAGCATATTTTGCAATATTAATAGCATATTATACAATAATTTTTGCAAAAATTGTATATATAATATTACTATATAAGATTCTAATATAGTTTTATATAGATATTTGGAGGTTAGCTATGAGAATAGTAGTGCAGAAATTTGGTGGTACTTCAGTTTCCACCAAAGAAAGAAGATTATTGGTATTAGAAAAAATACTTGAAGCAAAAAAAAATGGCTATAATCCCGTAGTAGTAGTATCCGCTATGGGCAGAAAAGGTGAAGCTTATGCTACAGATACTCTCCTATCTCTTGTAGATAAAAATTTTAGAGAAAATAATTTGCAAGCAAGTGATTTACTTATGAGCTGCGGTGAAATTATAAGTACTGTAGTTCTAAGTAATGAATTAAATAAAATTTCTGTAGATGCAGTACCTCTACTTGGCGGGCAGGCTGGTATAATCACGGATGACAATTTTAGTAACGCTTCTGTGATAAAAATTGATACAAAAAGACTCTTAAATATATTAAGCGAAGGAAGGATTCCAGTGGTTGCCGGTTTCCAAGGTTTAACAGAAGATGGATATATAACTACCCTTGGTAGAGGTGGCAGTGATGTTACTGCATGCCTTTTAGGTTCAGCATTAAATTCCAGTAAAATTGAAATATACACAGATGTAGATGGTATAATGACCGCTGATCCAAGAATTGTTAAAAATGCCTCATTGATAAAAGAAATAAGCTATAACGAGGTTTTTGAATTTGCCCATCAGGGTGCCAAAGTAATTCATCCTAGGGCAGTAGAAATTGCCGCAAAATCCAATATTCCTTTAGTTGTAAAAAACACCCTTAACCATTGCAGTGGAACTATAATAAGTAAAGAGATCAGCAGTAAGTATAATGGTCTAATAACTGGAATAGCTAATATGGATGATAGAATTCAAATTAATGTTTCCCTAGAGGATAACAAGAGTAACGAAAATTATTTTAATATTCTAAATACACTGGGTGAAAATAAAATAAGTATAGATCTAATAAATGTTTTTCCAGATAAAAAAATTTTTACTATAAATAAAAACCAATTTTTATCCTTCAGTGCAGTAATGAAAAATTTAAATATAGGATACACCTATCTAGATGATTGCAGTAAAATTGCACTTATAGGAAATGGCATGAAAGGTGTACCTGGCGTTATGGCAACTATTCTAAAAACACTTACAAAAGAAGGTATAGAAATTTTGCAAACTGCCGATTCTAATACAACTATTTGGTTCCTTGTTAAAAGCGACTCAGTAACTACTGCTATAAATGCTCTTCATCATGAATTTGGATTAGAAAATGAACTTAGCTGCATTAAATAGGATATCTTAAAGTAATTAATTATTGAAACTATTAGATAACTAATTATTTTTCAATATGCCTAAATAAAAAACACTATCAAAAGCCATTATTAATTGGTAATTTTTGATAGTGTTATTTTTAGAAGTTTTAATTAAAATGTTATTTAATTTTAGGCACATTCAAATAAAGGACTAATTTACTATTTATTTTCATAGGGCTTAGTTGATATTTATACCATAGAATATCTCTGTCATCTCCCTATCCAGCGCCTTTATTATATTATCTTTCTTCTCTTTACTTAAACTTTTTTCCTCCATATCAAATAAATAATTTTCCAAATTAATGTCCTTCAGTTTCATCTTTGTATGGAATATATTTGATTGATATATATTCATATCCGTTAGAATATATCTATTTAAAGTTCTGCTTGCAATGAAATTTTGTATTGAATTTATCTTATGATCTATATAGTGCTTGTGTCCATCCATGTCTCTGGTAAATCCTCTAACTTTGTAATCTATAGTAATAATATCCGAATCGAAACTATCAATTAAATAATCTAATGCTTTAAGTGGAGAAATAGTTCCACAAGTTGCCACATCAATATCTACCCTAAAAGTACTTATGTTATTTTGTGGATGACTTTCCGGGTATGTATGCACAGTGACATGACTTTTATCTAAATGTCCCACTAGATTTTCTCTAACTGGTGATACTACACCCTTGTTACAGGATGGATCAAGTACATATAGAGGTACTTCTTCCTCTGAGATAAGCAATGTTACACTGGCACCCTGTGGCTCATAATCTTGTTTTGCAATGTTTAATACACTGGCACCTATTATTTCTGTAACATCCATTAAAATCCCTGTTAATCTTTCAGAATTATACTGTTCGTCTACATATTCAATATACTTTTTTCGATCCTGATCATTTTCAGTATAGCATACATCATATATATTAAAACTAAGTGATTTGGTTAAATTGTTAAATCCGTATAATTTTAATTTATCATTATTAGCTGCTGACAATTTTCTTCACCTTTTCTTATAAATCTAATTTTAAAATTCAAGGCATCTGACATTAGATAACAAGTCAAAGATGCTGGTTATTCCTTTACGATGCCTAAACAAGGCTCAATAAATAACAAGTCATTATTCAAGTATACTTATGCATCACATCATATCCTTAGAATACTTTTATGGAACGACTACACTCTATTTGCATACATTTCTACAACATACCATCACTGACTCGTTATTTCTTTTTATATGCCTAATATTATCACATATACATCCATTAAAACAATACAAAAATTTATTTCTGTATTTAAATTTTCATAGATTTTAAAGATCAGAAAATTCTATTTCTATCTTTTTCATTGCAATTCCATTGTCATTAAAATTACCTATATCTTTTCCTTTAATAATATTGCAGGGAAGTATTATATTAAACTTACATCCTTTATTCATATCACTTTCTAAAATGACTCTTCCACCGTGCATTTCAACTAAATATTTAACTAGTGAAAGTCCAATACCACTTCCTTCGTTTTCTTTTAAAAGCCCATCCTTCACTTGTGTAAATCTATCAAATATTCTGTCCTGCATATATTTAGGTATGCCTATTCCATTATCTTTTACTGATATATGTAAATTATTATCTTTTTCATACATATAGACTTCTATTTTTCCATCCTTTGGTGTAAATTTTATGGCATTAGACAGTAAGTTTAACATTACTCTTTCAATTTTTTCTACATCACAAGCTATTATCTTTTCTTCAATTTCTGTATCAAATACAATATTGATACCTCGTTCCTCTGCAAAAGGTACGATAGAAAGAGTAATATCCTCTATAACTTTTACGATTTCCACATTGTTCAAATTTAATTCCATAAAACCTGCTTCTATTTTACTCATATCTATAAAATTATTTGAGAGTTTTATAAGTCTATAACAATTTTGCTTCATAATTTTAAGATAATTTAAAGTTTTTTCATTACTACCTATATCACCTTTAGTTAATCCCAGTTCAACTAATTGAATGCTGCTAAATATGACATTTACAGGTGTTCTAAGTTCATGAGATATATTTGCTAAAAATTCCATTTTCATTTTGTCAATTTCATTTGCTCTATTGATAATCTCATCTTTATCCTTAACCTTTTCTTCAAGTATGTTTACATGCTTATTAAAGTCTTTTCGTTCATTGTCCAAAGTAATTATTATAAGAAATAGAGAACAAGCTAAAGACTGGATTACATAAAGAGCTAAGTCTAAATTAAAACCATTATTAATGACTGATATTATTAAAATTTCAAATATCATTTGACTAATAGGAAAAACAATACAAGAAATTCCTAAACATCTTTTACCTATATTATTATTATTACTTTTTAGCACAAGTATACCTATAAATATATAAATAGACATAATTAATACTTTATGAATAAATACACTTAAGCTTGGAATAAAATTCAAAGAAATTATATCTGTTATGGTAATAATTATAGCTATGTATTTATAGCTTGATTTTATTCTCATATTCATAAAATTAAATAAAGCTAAAATTGCTATAAAATTTGTTACTAGGAAAAAAATAACTGTAATACTATCAATGATAGTATTTAATTTTATAATATTATTGAGTATAGAAAAAATAACTGTAAATATGCCTAGTACATGACTTACAGATATTAGTCCTATGTATTTTTTAGAATATATAGTACTAAATACGATACAAATAAGTGCTAAGGTTGAGTAAATAAATAACATAATTAGGAAAAACATAATATTATGCATCAAAAACACTCCATAAAAAATTATTTTCTACAATTTACGTCAAAATGCGTCTCTTTTATTCATTGTAACAGAATTTTTTATTATTATAAACAAAAAAATATAAATATTACCTTTTTGCACATTTTTGCAGTAAAATAATTAATCTTCTTCAGGTGATATTTCTTCTATAATAAATTTATCAAAATCAATTTCATCTATAAAGTGATTTTCATTAAAAGTGGTTTTTCTTCTTCTATTGTATTCTTTCACATTAGGAGGCAACCAATAGGGCTTTGAAATATCTAATTTGTAGCATAATTCTTTTATACATAATTTTAAATTATCCTGATAACTCCCCTCCACATCAGAAATTACAACTTCATCTTTTATAATCTTATTATGTTTTATAACCTTTCCCCATATTTTCATAATTTTTATTCTCCTATTTATCAATGGTCTTAATAGAGCATATTTATTTTTAATATCTAGAATTAATTTTTAGTTAATTTTATAATTTTAATTTTTTTCTGTCAAATTTTTATACATATAAAAATAATCTATATATACTCAACTTACAACTGATCTTGTAAAATCATTGAATACAAATAGATTATTTTCTGTGTTTTGTATATATCATATTCCTATTTAAAAAATAATATGAGAAGATTCATTGTTATGTACCTGATAATTGCATTATTTATACATATATTCTCTTGTTAATGGTATATTAAATCCAGGTTTTTTAGGTGACTTGCTCAAAAGCACTTGATATATAGATATAAGGCCGGCTCTGAAATTTATTGCACAACCTGTCATATATAATAACCATGCCCTGTAAGTTTTATCTGAAGTAAATTCTATTGCCTTTTCTTTATTTGCTTCTAGATTTTTAACCCATTGAACTAAGGTTTTATAATAGTGCTCTCTTAGAGACTCTACATCACAAATTTCATAATTTTCATCTTCCATTATAGATATTCCACCGCTTATTGTATGTAATTCTCCACCTGGAAATATGTACTTTTCTATAAATTCACTTTCATCCTTGCCAACCTGTGAATTCTTAGAGTGAGTTATACCATGATTTAAAAATAGTCCATCATCTTTTAGAAGCTTGTGCATTTTATTAAAATAAACTGGAAGATTTTTTATTCCAACATGCTCAAACATCCCTACACTCACTACCTTATCGTATACACCTTCACCTTCAATATCACGATAATCCTTCAATTCTACAAAACATTTTCCTTCAAGATTTTCATCTTTTATTTTTTGAGACACATATTTATACTGCTCTTCACTAATTGTTACGCCATGTGCCTCAACGCCATAATGTTTTGCTGCCCAAGTAATCATAAGTCCCCAGCCGCAACCTACATCTAGCAATTTTTCTCCAGGCTTAAGTCTTAATTTTTTACATATATGATCCACTTTATTCTCCTGAGCTGTAGTCAAATCATCTTCTTGATTTTTATAATAAGCACAGGAATATGTCATGCTGGAGCCTAAAAACAATCTATAAAAATTATTGGATATATCATAATGATGAGATATGTTTTCTTTATCTTTTTCTTTTGTATGTAAGTTTATACTTGGAAAAGATGTTCCTTTTAATAGTAAAGTAACTTTATCCTTATTTGATATCTCTATATTTTCAAACTGATCCTTTAAAGTTAAAGCTTCTATAATATTTCCTTCTATATCAAAAGTTCCATCCATAAATGCTTCTGCAAAAGTCATGGTTGTAGGACTTGCCAATATTTTTTTAAAAGTATTTTTATCATTGAATTTCAACACAAATTCTGGACTTTCTGTATAATTAATAGTTTCACCATTCCAAAATATCATATTAAAATTCTTCTTAGTCTGCTCAAAAATACGTCCAACTGCTTCAAGTAAATCCTTGTCTTTATTTTTCTTAGTATCAAAAGCCATTGTATTCCCTCCCACATATAGATATCAAAAAAATTTTTTATAAGGTTAACCCTATAAAAAATTTTTTAAGTATATTAATTATAATATTCCATTTTTTTTCATTCAAGCTAGTCTAGTAGAAAAAAATGCCATTGTAATCGTTTGATACTTTCTAATACTAGATTATTTTTGCATTTACTTAAATTATTGCAATTTTTATTGCAAACATATATAATCATTGCAATTTAAGATTTTTGTAAGCATATATTTACCATTCCATTACAATCCAGGATTATCTTTATAAAATTAAACTAACCTTTCTAATTGAACACTTATATCATCAAGTTCCTCGTGTAACTTGAAGTCCGATACAACTTTTATAATGAAATCCACTGTTTTTCTAGTTGCCTCGGGATCTCTGTATTCTCTTTGTGATTCCATTATCTCTTTTAACATCTTTCCATTTTCAGATAATAATCTCTGTACTGAATTATTTAAATTTCTGTAATCTTTACAAACTATTCCAAGTTTTTTTTGCTCTATATAATATGAATTTTCTTCTTCCTGTCCTAGAAGCTCACCAGTAATTATTATTGGTAAATTTGAAGCCACGGCCTCCATTAAAACATTAGGACTTCCACGAGTAATCAGTATGTCCACTTCTTCCATAAGACTATTAACATTATTTACATATCCGTATATGTCTAATCTATTGCCATATTTATCACTGTATTTATTCTCCAGTTTATTTTTTAAAACAGAATTTTTTCCAGCGACAATTTTAACATTACAGTTGAAATTTTCCAATAAAATCTCAGCAATGTTTCCCAAATTACCTACCCCTTCACCGCCACTCATAAGCAGAAAATTTAAGGCATTTTTAGGATCATCATTTATAATAGGATTTTTTCTCACTTTATTATTATAAAATCTTGATCTTACAGGAAACTTATCGATGGTTACTCTTGAAGCATAGGCTCCAAATCTAATACATCTTTCCTTAGCCTCTTTTGTTGGAGAAATTATATAGTCTGCTCTTCTATCTACCCATAAAGGTGTTATGCTTATTAAATCAGCTATAAGAGTAATAAAGGGTATATTATATCCATTTTTATATAGTATATTTAATACAGGAGCATTAAAATTGGGATGTATGGATAATATCAGATCTGGCTTTTCCTCGTCTAAAATTTTTAGGAATCTCTTTTCCATAGTTCTTTCAGTTAACTTAGTTAAAAGTTCTGGTTTTCTCAATGAAATATTCCATACAGCTTTCCATAAAACCCTTGCTCTTCTAGTAAAAAAGCCATAGGATTTACTGACTGTATTTAACAATATACCATTTGTATCAAACCCCTCAATAACCTTTGCATTTACATTTGGAATTTCTTTAAACTGTTCCATTAATGCCTCTGCAATACTTTTATGACCACAACCGGTATTATTTGAAGATATAATTAATATATTCACGATTTTTCCTCCTTATTTTGTATAGAGATAACTAAAATCTTCAAAATATATAAATATAAACTATATTATTAAATTTTTAATAACTGTATAATAGCGTATTTATCCCGCGAATAACCGCTGTAACACTCCATCTTTGAAAGTTAGTGATAACAGCGGCACGTCTCTGAATAATTAATCTGAACTTAGCTAAAATAGAAAATTCCATTAAGTAAGATTCTTTTATAAATTAAGTTTCATGTACATATTCATTATGCATTAACTAACATAAAAATGCAATAGTTCACTATTGCTAACATTTTAAATCCTTATAACTAATGCTATTATTTACATTCATATGATATTATTTACATTACAATAATATAATTAACATTCTACTATTTTTCTGCTCTTTCACATCTAATTTTTTTACCCTTAATAGTCTTTTCCCTTAATGCCTCTATTACTAAAGAACCTTTTCCATTTAATATATCAACATATGACAAATTATCCTGTATATCTATTATTCCTATATCTTCACTTTCGACTCCATTTATATTGGATATAGTACCAACAATGTCTACATTTCTTATTTTCTTCTTTTTTCCCGCATTTATGTATATTTTTGAAATATTTTTATTTAATTCAAAACTTTTCTCTTTTTTTAGTTTAGGTTTATCTTTAAGTCTTTCATTAAATAAATTTTTTCCAGTTTCTATGTCCCTTAGTTCAGGTAACTGACCTTTATCTATAGTTCTCCCAATATATTCTTCAATTTCATTTAAAAATCTACACTGCTTAGGTGTAACAAAACTTATAGCCTTGCCACTATTTTCTCCACGTCCTGTTCTTCCTATTCTATGCACATAGCTTTCCTTTTCAAAGGGTAAATCATAATTTATCACATGAGTTATATTAGCTATATCAATCCCTCTAGCTGCAATGTCTGTGGCGACTAAAAAGATAAATTCACCTCTGCTAAAGCTTTTAACTACATTTAATCTGTCCTGTTGAAGCATACCCCCATGTATGGAGGTACATGGGATTCCTTTATCTATTAGTATAGAAGATAAAGTTTCCACTGAATTTCTAGTATTACAAAATATCATAGCACTATCAGGGTTTTCCTTATATATTATCTTTTTAAGTAAATCAAACTTATCTTTTCCTTCAACAATATAATAATAATCCTTTATTTTTTCAGTTATTGGTTTTTCAGCTTTTATATTTATCACCGCAGGATCTTTCATATATTCATGACAAAGTGTTTGTATTTTTTCCGACATGGTAGCTGAAAATAGCATAGTTACTCTTTTTTTAGGAAGCCTATTAATTATATGCTTAACCTGATCTATAAATCCCATATTCAGCATCTCGTCAGCTTCATCAATAACCAAATAATTTATACCATTTAAATTTATAGTACCTCGTTCTATATGATCCAGTGTTCTACCAGGGGTTCCTACCACCACATGAATTCTTTGTTTCAATTCTCTAACCTGAGATGAAAAAACTTGTTTTCCAAAAATAGCAGTACACCTAACTTTCTTAAACCTTCCTATATTTGATATATCCTCTTTAATCTGTACGGCTAATTCTCTTGTAGGAGTAAGTATTAATGCCTGTGGGTTACTATTTTCTATTTCTACTCTTTCACATATTGGTATGGCAAAAGCACCTGTTTTCCCACTGCCCGTTTGAGATTCTACTATTATATCTTTGTTTTTTAAAACTAATGGAACTACTTTCTTCTGAACCTCTGTGGGGTTTTTATACCCCAATTTTTCTAAAGCTAATAAAATTTCCTTTGCTATATTAAATTCATAAAAATCATTCATTTTTTTCCTTCTCCGTAAGTACTTCGTTCATGCTTCCAGTTCTATATCCAAAAAGATCTAAAGTTACATATTTAAATCCTATATCTTTTAATCTATCCACAACTTTGTCCATTAATTCCACATTGAAAAATTTTTTTCTTTCCTCAGGTGAAACCTCTATTCTAGCAATATCTCCATGATGTCTTACTCTCACCTGACGAAAACCTAAATCCAATAAAAATTGTTCTGACTCCTCTATCATTTCCAGTTTACTGGTAGTTATTTCACTACCATAGGGAACTCTAGAGGATAAGCATGCAAAAGAAGGCTTATTCCAAGTTTTTAAACCCATGGATTTTGATAACTCTCTTATATCCTCTTTGGACAAGTTTGCTTCCTTTAAAGGGCTAATTACATCAAGTTCTTTAGCAGCCTCCATACCCGGCCTATAATCCCTAGTATCATCTAAATTTGAACCATCTAAGATTTGTTCTACATTATTTTCTCTTGCTACTTCTTTTATTTTTGTAAATAATTCTTTTTTACAAAAATAGCATCTATTTGTAGGATTTTTTGAAAAGCCTTCAATATCTAATTCCTCTGAAACTATAACAATATGCTTTACTCCTATTTCTTCAGCAAATTTCTTTGCCTCCTTAAATTCTCTTTCAGGATATGTAGAAGATTTAGCTGTTACTGCAATAACCTTGTCACCAAGAACATCATGAGCAACCTTTAATAAAAAAGTACTGTCAACTCCACCTGAATACGCTATGGCTGCACTTTTAAGTTCTCTTATGTTGTCCTTTAACCTATTTAATTTATAATCAATACTCATATTTATTCCCCTTTTATATAATTTAGATCATATGAAGCTGCATATTAATTGAAAAATATTAACCATATTTTATATTATACAAAAATACAAATGTAAAAATAATAACCCCATGGAGATATCCTCAAAATACAGTATAATAAAAATATACCACTAAATAGTTAATTATACCTTTAAATATCCCGTAAATTACACATATTATTAAGATAATTTTATATATTCCTTTATCAATTGTCAATATAGCTAAAAGTGTCTTACAATTAGTAATTTAAGAGAAAGTCAAACTAAAAACAGTAGAAAGTCAAAATTGACAAAAACTTATACAAAGTATACAATTATTAAAGTTTTTAGCAGAATGAAAATATAATTGTACAAGGAGAATAAAATGACTATTTCATTTGAAGAATTAGGATTAAATATAGACTTAATAAATAGCCTGGAAAAGCAGGATATAAAAATTCCTACAGATATACAGGCTAAAGTTATACCTCTAGCATTGGAAAACAAGGATATAATAGCAAAATCTCAAACCGGTACTGGAAAAACTCTTGCTTACCTTCTTCCCATATTCCAGAAAATAGATTCTGAGAAGAAAGAAATGCAGTGTATCATTCTTGCACCTACTCATGAATTGGTAATGCAAATAGATAGAGAAATACAGCTATTATCACAAAATTCTCAGATAAATGTAACATCTTGCACTATAATAGGTGATGTTAATATGTCAAGACAAATTGAAAAATTGAAGAAAAAACCCCATATAATAGTAGGTTCTCCAGGACGTATTTTTGAACTTATCAAAAAAAGAAAAATAGCAAGTCACACCATTAAAACCATCATTATTGATGAATGTGACAAACTACTGGACAAAAATAATATATCTAAGGTAAAGGATATAATAAAAACTACTATGCGAGACAGACAATTAATGGCCTTTTCTGCAAGTATAAATGAAACTGCATTAAGTTCTGCTTCTTCCCTGATGAAAGAACCTTTAATTATAAAAATTCAGGATGAAATACTTAACACCAATGTTCATCATATGTATTTCTTATCAGAACTAAGAGATAAATTTGAATTGCTTAGAAAGATAATATCCTCTGAAAATCCTAAAAAATCTCTCATATTTATAAACAAACCTGTTGAAATAGAATTTATAGTATCTAAGCTTCAATATCATCATATAAGCTGTTATGGTCTATATGGAAACGCTGGAAAAGAGGAAAGAAAAAAAGCCTTAGCAGATTTTAGAAATGGTAAAATTCAATTTTTAGTGGCTTCTGACATAGCAGCAAGGGGATTAGATGTTAAAGATATAACTCACATATTTAATTTAGATTTGCCAGAAGATCCACAAGAATATCTCCACAGAGTAGGCAGAACTGGAAGAATGAATAAAGCTGGCATAACTATTTCAATTATTACAAAAGACAATTTACCTACTATAAAAAAATATGAAAATAAATTTAACCTTGAAATTAAAGAAAAATATATATTCAAAGGCAAAATCATTGATAAAACTAAATGATCATTATATTTTGTGATTCATACTTGTGAGAAAAGACGAACTAATAAATGGAAAAATTTACACCCCTGGGGTGTAAATTTTTCCATTCTTAGTTCGTAATATTCTATTATTACTTATTTTATTGACTTTATAAATCTCTCTATCCTTTTCATAGCTTCCAATATATGATCCATTGATGAAGCATAGCAAGCTCTAATAAATCCTTCGCCGCATTCTCCAAAGGCATTACCAGGAATTACTAGTACCTTTTCTTTTCTTAAAAGTTCTTCACAAAATTTATCTGACGTCATACCCGTAGATTTTATAGATGGAAATACATAAAATGCACCTAAAGGTTCAAAGCATTCTAGCCCCATATTTTTAAAACCGCTTACCATCACACGTCTTCTTCTATTGTATTCACTAACCATTCCCTTTACGGAGTTTTCTGCATTTTTTAACGCCTCAATAGCAGCATATTGAGCAGTAGTAGGAGAACACATTATTGCATATTGATGTATTTTTTTCATAGCATTTATTAGTATTTTATTTCCGCAAACATATCCAAGTCTCCAGCCGGTCATAGCATAGGCCTTTGAAAAACCATTTATTACTATAGTTTTGTCTCTTATTTCCGGAAAACTAGCTATAGATACATGAGTTTTTTCATAAGTTAATTCAGAATATATCTCATCAGATATAATTATTATATCTCTATCCTTTAATACCTCTACAATTGACTTTAATTCATCTCTTGTCATAGTAGCTCCTGTAGGGTTATTGGGAAAAGGTATTATGACAACTTTGGTTTTTGGTGTTATTGCTTCTTCTAAAAGTTGTGGTGTTAATTTAAATTTATCACAAGCTCTAAGATTTAATATTTTAGGAGTGGCACCAGTGAAAGCTGTACAACCTTTATATGCAACAAAACTTGGCTCTGGTATTATAACTTCATCTCCAGGTCCTACTAGAGCTCTCAAAGCTATATCTATTCCTTCACTACCTCCAACAGTTACAATAATTTCGTCTTTTGGATCATAGTTTAATTTGTATTTATTTTTTAATGAATTAGCTATTTCTCTACGCAATTCCATAAAGCCAGCATTGGAGGAATAATGAGTATGGCCTTGCTCTAAGGAATATATTCCAGATTCAACTACATTCCAGGGTGTAACAAAATCCGGTTCACCTATTCCAAGAGATATAGCATCCTCCATATCATTTACCATATCAAAGTATTTTCTTATGCCTGAAGGAGGCATATTTCTTACATTTTCACGTATCATGTCCTGAAGCATCATATAAATAAGCCCTCCCTGTCATCCTTTGGTTTATCCCTAAAAATAGTACCTTTATCCTTATATTTCTTAAGCACAAAATGAGTAGAAGTGCTTAAGACATATTCCTGTACAGCTAGTTTTTCTGCCACAAATAAAGCCACTTCTTTCATGGTCTTGCCCTCTATTATAACTGTCAGATCAAAGCCTCCAGACATTAAATAACAGGATTTAACTTCTGGAAATTTATATATTCTCTCGGCAACTTTATCAAAACCCTCTCCTCTTTGAGGCGTTATCTTCACTTCTATTAGTGCAAGCACTTCTTCTTTACTGGTCTTTTCCCAATTAACCAATGCAGTATAACCTACAATAGTATTGTTGTCCTCATATTTTTTAATAGCCTCCTTGACTTCATCTACACTTTTTCCAGTCATCTGTGCTATTTCCTCTGCTGTATACTTACTATTTTTTTCAAGAATTTCAAGAATCTCTTCCATAAAAATTTCTCCCCTTAATTAAAAATTATTTTTATATAACATATATTTTAAAAATAATCAGCTAATATTTTTAGTTTAGCTTGCTATTTTTTTTCTATGCGTAAAACAAAAATACTCCTTTATCCCGGAAAGGGACGAAGAAGTATTCGCGGTACCACCCTAATTAAAGTCTTTTCAGACTTTCTCTTTAGTAGAAAATATTTTCTTTCCCCTATAACGTGAGGACACGTCTTTATCTATTTTAGGAACGACAAGTATATTAAAAATAATCAATGTTACAACTTATTTTATATCATACCAATTAGTTCATTCCAATTTCTCAATAGGAAACTCAGAGACTGCCTTCCATAAGATATATCATTGGACTTTCAGCTAAGGTATCTCTAAAAAATAATCTATAAACAATTTAGTTTGTTTTATTCGATACCTTTTCCAACTCTCTTTGTATATAATCCTTATGTACTCTTTCTCATCATAGTTTTTACAACTAGTTTTTATCAATTATATCAAAAGCACTGCCACTATTCAAGATTTTTAATATTTATTTTCATTCTATTATTTTTTAATTATCTCTTATTTAGGCATCTTCAAAAAATAACTAAGTCAGTATGCTAGCCTATTTTAAATCCTACTGCGTCAACAGAACCCTCTGATAGTCCAACTATCATCAGAACCTGTTTCCTTGTTGGATTCAAAATATTCGTCGCATCTTTGACTTCTTATTTATTTTCAGATGCCTTATTGTTTTTTTCAGATGATTTAGCTTCCTCATGATTTTTATCAGACTTCTTTGATTTAAATTTAGAAACTATTTCTGGCACTAAATTAAGTAAGCTATCTAAGTTATTTTTACCGGATATAGGCAAAAGATTAACCTTATCTCCGGTAATTGCAATCACTGCATTAGGAGTAACTTTAGCCGCAGCTCCAAGCCCTGTTCCATTTATTGCAGCTCCCTTATCACCATTATTTCCTGCACCTGTACCACATCCAAAAGAAAGACTTATTATAGGAACTAAGGTAGTTTCCCCTACTGTTATTGGTTCACCTACAACAGTTTCAGTCTTCAAAAAATTTTCAAGGTTACTAAATAAAGTATCCAAATTTTCCTTTAATGATGCTTGATTTTCCATTTTATTCCCTCCTTGCATATATTTAAATTATACGCCAAACTAGGCTCTTTTTAATACAATTTTCCTTAAATCTTTTTTCAATAATAATTTTACAGTTTTTAATATTATAATAAAAAGATTTATTTTACCTTTAATCTCAATGAAAACATCTAAAATCACCTCATCAAACACAGGAGAAACATTTATTCTTATATCTGAAAAATTTGATTTTATTACTGAAGCCACCGCACTTATAGTCCCAGTGGCAAAGGGATCATCTAAGCCGTACACACCCTCAATAGTTATACTTCTGGGTTTTACTATTAAAATTATATCCTTTAAGTATAAAAACAATTTTTTCAAAGTATCCAGCTCTAAAAGTTGAAGATTCACTGAAATTTTTCTGTTTTTATTTGAATTTTTTTCTATATGCTTATTGCTATTTTTTCTTAAATTAGAATAAACACAAAAATTTATAAAATAAAACTTTATTTCAAAATCATCCGATGTTTTTAAAACATTAAGTCTAAGTAATCCTAAAAACCAATTTATTTGAATTTCACCCTTAAGGTCATCATTAATATCCCCTTGAATAATGTAATTATATGGAATGACTAATAACATAATTACTAGGATTATAGCTATAAATAATATTGTAATAAAAATCTTTAAAGCTAATATTACTCCATACATTATTTCTACCTACCTTTAAAATTAAAAAATCTTATTCACATACCACTCTACCATTTGCAAATTCATAATTTCAAAATATATAAAGAATCAGTAGCTTCACAGCACAGCTTCAAAGTCTCTTTATACATTTTACATTTATACTAAAACCTAAGAATATATATCTGAAAACTCAATATTAATTCTTTCCGTATCCGTCTCATAAAAGGCTTTGTTTTCAGCATTCTTTTCCACATGCTTCACTGGCAAATCTATAATAAAACTACTCCCCAGTCCAACTTGACTTTCAATAGCTATTGTACCTCCATGCAATTCTACAAAGGATTTCACCAGACACAAACCTAGTCCCGTTCCCTCTCTATTTCTGCTTAAGGTTTTATCAACTTGCCCAAATCTTTCAAAGATTAGATTCTTCTTATCTTCCGGTATCCCTATACCCGTATCTTTAACAATAATAGAAACCGTTTCTCCTTTATCTATTACGTTAACTAATATTTGCCCTCCAGCATTTGTAAATTTAACGGCATTTGATAGTAAATTCAACATAATTCTTTCAATCTTATCTCCATCCACTGCTGTTATCTTTTCCTCCACATTAGTATCAAAAATAAGTTTGATACCTTTGTTTTGTACATAATCTGCTATGGATAAAGTTATATCCTCTACCATATTTACAATATTAGTATTTTCTAATTGAATTTTTAAAAAACCAGTATCTGATTTTGTCAAATCAAGTAAATTATTTATAAGCTTTAATAATCTATAACTGTTTGTCCTCATAATATCCACATAATCATTTCTCTTTTTTATATAATTACAATCTCCATCTTTATTATACAACTTTATCATCTGTAATGCAGAAAATATGAGATTAAGCGGTGTTTTTAACTCATGAGATATATTTATAAAAAATTCTGTAATAGTTTTGTTGAATTCTCTAGATTCTTGTAATAGCTTTGTATTCCTTTCCACATCTTTTTGTAATTCTACTACCTCTTTTTCTGAAGTTATGTTTCTCAAAATACTGAGAATAGTAGGTTTGCCCTCATACATAAAAAAAGAAGATGTGTTTTCAATAGATATGATTTCATTACTGGAGTTCAATACTCTCTCTTCGAAAACCAATTTAGGCAATTTTTCTTTGTATATTCTGCAAAATTGATCTCTTAGATGTATCTTTTCTTCCTCAGGTAAAAAAGACGCAATGGATTTTCCTACAAGTTCTGAATAGCTTGAAAATCCTAATAGTTTAGCTGCACTTTCATTTACAAATATTAATTTATTATTATGATGTACTAAAATAGCTTCATAAGAGTTTTCTATGAGCAAATTATAACAGGACTTATTTTTTAATAAATTTTCCTCCATAAATTTTCTCTGTTCATGATTTTTTTCTAATCTATTGTTTAAAAGCTTTAATTGTACATCCTTATTTTCAATTCTCTTATCTTCAATCTCCTTATAATACCCTAAAGGCCAGGCTGTCAAAATAAAAACTCCAACTATAATCAAATCATTTTGAAAATAATAGTTTATATCTCCACTGGTAACATAGGTAAAATCTATTATTAAAATTATAGCTGAAGAAATAAATGCTGTGAGCATTCCCATTCTTTTTCCAAGTTGAAGTGTAGAGGAGATTATTACAAGCAAAAAAAGACATTTTATTTGGTTGGAATAGGTATTAGTTGTAAGTATTAGTGTTGTGTAGATTATAGTAAGTAACGTATTTTCAATATTTATTATTATTATTATATACTTAAATTTATGTATTTTTGATGTTATATGAGAAAGAAACCACCATAGAAATATAACTGAAAATGCAATTAGTCCAACTGAACTCATTTTAAAAAAGTCATTAAATCTATCTCCAATTAAATTATGTTGGAATGCTCTTTCGTATATAATAATCAAGCAAAAAAATAATGATGCCAATTTTACAATAGAAATTATTTCATTCATTTTACTTTCACTATTATTCTGAAATTGTTCCATATTATTCACACACCCATTTTAAAAATCACTACCACCGGTAAAACCGGTGGTAGTCTAAGTACAATGAAATATAAGTATTATTAATCCTTATATTTTTTCTGTTGCAAACATTTTGGTTCTTTTGGTTGATAAAAGCTTATTAAGCAAGCTGAAGCTGAAGTAGAAAAAGCTGCACGTCTAAATACAAAAGTTGCTGTATTCTTAATAATTTTTTTAAATTGGTTTCTCATTTTCTTACCTCCTTGCAATATTTTTATATGTTATCTATTTTGCTCATAATTTTATGGCCGAATTGAGTAAGAGTATAACATTGCCATAAGCAAGCAAAACATATACATTGGCTTATTTGTAGTAAAAGTATATAGTTATATCTTATATATAAACTCATCAATACAAGTATTAAAATTGTCATAATTAACATAGTTAAAATTGATTTAATTTTTAATTGCTTTTTAAATGTATCATTAACTATAGGTTTTGAAACGCTATCTACAGGTGCTAATTTTAATATAGTATAATAACAAAATATTAAAATAATTATTTCTAAAAAAACTACTAAATTAAATGGGAAAAATTTAAATATTCTATTTATACATAAAGGAATAAATGTTGATACAAATGTTCCAACAATCATACATCTATTGGGTGAATCAGAATGTACTCCACCTGAATATTTTCTTAATATGCAAGTCGTAAAGTAAAATACTAACGCTTGTACTAATATACCAAAAATTGAACCAAAGATCATCACTGCACAAACTCCCATTATTTGTAAAATACAAATTAATGCCCCATACTCCATAATTTCTTTTTCATCTTCATTTACTATAGAATTTCCCCATATAATAGAAACAACATTTTTAGATATTTTTTCAATAAAAAACATATCTAGATCTCCCTATTAATCTTATTTTTTAAAATATAGAACAATAAAACTATAATCATAAATAGCACCAAAGATGGTAAATAATAGACAAACATTAAAGAGGAATTATTAATTTCTTTAATATTAAATATATTTGATATAATATAAGTATTTATCCATTCACAAAGTAAAAGTAGAAT
>NZ_JBDNRK010000011.1:0-101571 GCF_047718555.1 Clostridium sp.
TAGGATTCAAAATAGGCTAGCATACTGACTAGTTATTTATTTGAATATGCCTTATTGCAAATGCCGCCATAAGAAACACTACACTATAGAAATTACACTACTAAAAAATGAAGTAGAACAATTTCTAATTATTTTCTAAAAAGTTGCTAAATTGATAAAAGTGCTATCAGACATAATATAACAGTAACTATTGAGAATATGGCAACCACTTTAGTTTCATGCCATCCAAGCTGTTCAAAATGATGATGAATAGGTGCCATTTTAAACACTCTTTTTCCCGTAAGCTTAAAGGACGTAACCTGAATAACTACTGATGCTGCCTCCAGTACATATATCCCCCCTACTATTATAACCACTATTGGGAATTTTAGTATGATAGCTATTCCTGCTATCGCACCTCCAAGTGCCAGAGATCCTGTATCCCCCATAAAAATCTGAGCAGGAAAGGTGTTATATTTTAAAAATCCTAACAAAGCACCTGCTACAATACCACAAAATATAGCCAGCTCATAATAATGCCATCCAAAACTAATTATAGTAAAAAATGTTATTACCAGCAATGTTACAGAGGTTGCTAGTCCATCTAACCCATCCGTTAGATTTACGGCATTGGTTATTGCCACTAAAAAGAATACTATAAAAATCATATATACTATTGGATTTAACTGTAAAGTTGTTTTGAAAAATGGTATATATACATCTGTTCCTATACTAAGATAAGAATAATATGCAATTATACAGGAAGCTATAAGCTGAAGAGAAGATTTTTGCCTGGCTGTAAGTCCTTCGTTTCTCTTATGTATTATTTTCAAAAAATCATCAAGGAATCCTATAATTCCAAATACTAATAAACATATGAATGCAAATATTGTGTTTTTATTTGATAATACATTGTTCTTCATTATAAACATAGTTATAGCTGTGGTAATTATAAATATTATTCCACCCATAGTAGGCGTTCCAGCTTTTTTTCTATGACTTTTAGGTCCTTCCTCTCTTATGTTTTGTCCAAATTTTAGCTTATGAAGTACAGGTATTAAAATAGGTCCCTGTAACAAAGAAATTAAAAATGCCACTAATACAGAATATATTATTAGGCTCATAATTGCATCTCCTTTTCTAATTGTTTATATCTTTTAGAACATATTGGATAAAATTCTGTAAAAAAATTATCATAGAAAGCTATATATCAAATTAACTTGTCACTGTTTTTCAGGTGCTCCACTATTTTCTCAAATTTCATCGCTCTTGAAGCCTTTACCAATATTACATCTTTCTTTTTAAGGAAGTCGTCTAAAAATTCAGCTGCTTCTTCTGTAGAAGCAAAATATTTAATCTTTTCACTATCTTTAAAACCTTCTTCAAAAGCATCCTTAAATTCACCTAATACTACTAATAAATCAACCGAATTTTTTCTTGCATAAGCTCCTATTTCTTTATGAGCATCATAGGCCTTTTGGCCTAATTCTCTCATAGTTCCAAATACTGCTATCTTCCTTGTCCCGCCTATATTTCTCAAAACATCAATTGCTGCTATCATTGAATCTGGACTAGCATTATAGCAATCATCAACTATAGTATATTTTTCTCCTTTTACTATATCTAATCTCATAGATGTCATATTGAGCTTTTCTATACCCTTATTCATTTCATCATAGGTTAGTCCAAATAATTCACCGCAGGTAATTGCCAAAAGGGCATTGGATATATTATGTTTTCCAGGCAAATCTATTTTAAAGTCTTTAAACATAAGTTTATCATTCTTAAATATATCAAATATAACGGATGTTTCTTCCAGCCTTGTATTTTCAGCTTTAATATCACAAGATGATTCTATACCAGTTTTTATAATCTTATATATTTTATCCTTTCCAGTTACAGTGGAAAGCATATCATTATCTGCATTTAAAATAAGTGTGGAATGGTCATTAAAATAATCAGTTATCTCCAATTTAGCTTCAAGTATATATTCCCTTGTCTTTAAATTTTCTATATGAGATATGCCTATATTAGTAATAAGTGCAACATCAGGTCTTGCAGCCTCTGCCATATTGTGAATTTCGAAAAAATTACTCATTCCCATTTCAAGTACAGCTATATCATAACTGCTGTCAAGACTAAAAATCATAAGAGGAAGACCTATTTCATTATTAAAATTCCCCTGAGTCTTAAATACCTTATATTTCTCTGACAAAATAGCATAGGTCATATCTTTAGTAGAAGTTTTTCCTGTAGACCCTGTAATACCAACTACTTTTATATCAAGAGTACTTCTATAAAATTCAGCCAGCTTCAGTAATGCTTTTTTAGTATTTTCTACAATTACAATAGAGGTATCTTTATTTATCTCCTGTTTGTCAAATTTTATTTCATCCACGATACAAAGAGCTGCCCCATTTTTACTTGCTTCTGCAGTAAAATTATTTGCGTTAAATTTTTCTCCTTTAATTGCAATAAAAATACTATCTGGCTCTATTTTTCTAGTATCTATACTTATACTATTAAACGACTCCTTAGAACCTTTTATAAGTAATTTACCTTCTACTGCCTTTACAATAGAATTAAGTGATATGTATTCCAATTAAAACAGCTCCTTTATAATTTCAGCAATAATTTCTCTTTCATCAAAGTGAATTGTTCCTTCTTTTAAAACCTGGTAATCTTCATGTCCTTTTCCTGCAATAACTATTACATCATCCTTTTTTGCTATGGAAATTGCCTTTTTAATTGCCTCTCTTCTATTTTCCACAGTTACATAATTTTCACTATGAATACCCTTAACTATCTCATTAATTATAGCCATTGGCTCCTCAGTTCTAGGATTATCAGAAGTTATTATGGCAATATCGCTCATTTTGGTCCCAATATCCCCCATTATAGGTCTTTTAGTCTTATCTCTATCTCCACCGCAGCCAAAGACACTGATAAGTCTTCCTTTCGTAAATTCTCTAGCTGTTTTAAGTATATTCATAAGGCTATCTGGAGTATGTGCATAATCTACAATTATATCAAAACCTAAATTTAAATTTGTTTCAACGGCTTCACATCTTCCGGGTACCGCCTTTAATGCCTCAAGTCCTAATTTTATCTGTTTCAAAGTTAATCCTTCTGAAATGCATGCTGCTGCACATCCAAGTGCATTAGATATGTTATATCTTCCTGGAATATTTAAGCTTACAGGAACACTTTCCTGTAGATAATTCAATTGGAACTCTATGCCTCTAGAATGCATTTTTATATTTTTTGCCTCCACATCTTCAGCCTCTTTAAAACCATAAGTTATTTTATTGCCATCTAAATCATCATAAACTTTTTTCCCATAATCATCATCCATATTTATTATAGAATTATCGCTATTTTTAAATAGAATAAGTTTGGCATTATAATAATTTTCAAAGGTCTTATGAAAATCAAGATGATCTCTTGTCAAATTAGTAAATATGCCCTCATTAAATTTTATTCCGTAAACTCTGTCCAAATATAAAGAATGGGAAGAAACCTCCATTACACAATACTGAACTCCACTACTAACCATTTCTTTAAAAAGCTGATGTAGTTCCAGGGATTCTGGCGTAGTTCTATGGGCCAATATTTTTTTATCCCCAATATAATTGGCAATAGTACCTATAAGACCAACCCTATAGCCACACTTCTCTAGAATGGCTTTAATCATATATGTAGATGTAGTTTTACCATTGGTTCCAGTTATTCCAATCATCTTTAATTTTTTATGAGGATTACCATAGAAATTAGCTGCTGCCAGCGCCAGTGCCCTTCTGCTATTTTCTACCTGAAGCACAGTGCAATCAGGTAAACTTTCCGGTACCTTTGTGCAAATTATAACTGATGCCCCTCTTTTTACTGCACTATCAATATATTTATGCCCATCTGTACTAAAACCCTCTATACAAACAAATAAGTCATTATTTGTTATATTTCTAGAATCATATTCTATTTTATTAATACTTAAATTAATATCACCCTTTATAATCTTGTATTTAATACCTTCAAGTATGATCTTTAATTCCATAATATCCCTTCCTCTTTAACTTCAATTTCTAATATTCAATTTATGTAAATGTTAAAACAATTGATCCCTTTATATTTTATTATTGCCAATTAATTACAATATAGTTATCTCACAAAAATATATTAGTTAAAATTATCAATTGAAGTTCTTTAAATAAGCACAATACCTTTTTTAAAGTATTGTGCTGTTTATCAATGAATCTTACTCAGTGGGAGCTTTCATTTCCACTGAGTTTAGATGAATTATCCAGGGACATGCCGATGTTACCTTCGCCTTTAGATTGTGTAGTGTTACAGCGGCTAGTCATCTGATAAAATATCTGTAATTTATTATTTTTTCATCTTCATTAATCTCCTATGTTTTCTAAATCCAAATTTACTGTAGTTCCCCTTTGGACCTTAGTTCCTTCTACTATATCCTGATCAGATACCATACCATCCCCATCAAAATTTGCCTTTAGTCCCAAAGCTTCAAGCATCTGTGAAGCCTTTTGTTTACTTAGACCATCCAAATCTGGTACTTCTACATCACTACTATTATAATTTGCACTGCTTCCAGTGTAAAGTATTACTTTTGTACCCTCTTTAACCGTTGCACCTGGCAGAGGTGTAACATTTGTTACATAATCTCCATTTTGATCTGCATCAAAAGTCAAATTATTATCCTTTAACACTTTCTGTGCATCCGATAATTTCATACCTCTCACATTGGGCACTACTACATCATTTAACATACTCTTTTGAACATCGCCGCTTGGTGCATCTGTCTTTATATTGAGATAATTAAATATATCACTGAACATCTGTTTTGCAACTGGAGTAGCTATTTGTCCTGCATAATAATTTGAAGGATCCGGCTCATCAATAGATATCATAACAGTAACCTGCGGATCATTTGCTGGTGCCATTCCCGCAAAGGATGCCACATATTTCCCTGACTCATAACCACCACCCTTTGGATTAGGTTTTTGTGCTGTTCCAGTTTTTCCTGCTATATGATATCCGTCTATAAAGGCTTTTTTTCCACCGCCATCAGATATTACTTGTTCAAGATATCCTCTAAGCTCTTTTGCCACACTTTCATCCATTATCTTTTTAGTCCCATAATCATCGTAATTTTTATCAACAATTTCTTTATTATTTGGATCATAATGAACTATTTTTTTCATTACATGTGGTCTTACCCATACTCCATTATTAGCTACAGCATCAAAGGCACTTAAATATTGAACCATGGAAACTGTATTAGCCTGGCCAAAAGCAATAGTAGCTACATCTACAGGACTTATTTTATTTGTAGGCTTAATTATGCCCTTTGCCTCTCCCGGTAAATCAATACCTGTCTTCTGTCCAAATCCAAAGTTATTTATCCATTTATTAAGGCTAGCAGCACCAAGTCTTTGCCCTAAAGTGGCAAAACCCACATTGCAGGAATTTTTTATTATATCCACGAAACTCTCCTGTCCATGGCCTGTACGCTTCCAACAATGTATTATTTTATTTGCAATTGTAATACTCCCAGTACAATTAAACTGATCTGTTGCCTTAACTACCTTTTCTTCCATAGCTGCAGTTGCAGTTATAACTTTAAAAATTGATCCTGGTTCATAGGCATCATTGACTGCTCTGTTTCTCCACTCACTTTGAAGCTCATTAAAACTCTTACCCTTTTGCCATGGGTCATTGGGATTATAATCTGGCTTATTTGCCATTGCCAATATTTCCCCATTTTTAGGATTAGCAACCACAATGGAAACCGCTTTTGCTTTATTATCGCTAAGTGCCTGCTCTGCGTTTTTCTCTGCAAATTCTTGAATATTTTCATCAATAGTTAGTACTACATCTTTTCCATTAATAGGCTTTGTATAATCTGAAATTGTATAGGGTAAGCTTGAACTATTTCTACCTATTTCAGCAATTCTCTTTCCTGGAGTTCCAGATAAATAATTATCATATTCAAGTTCAACTCCAGTTAGTCCCTTACCATCAGAATTAGTATGTCCTAGAACCTGAGCCAAAAAATTATTATTTACATAATATCTTTTTGTATCTGGAGAAACTATAATACCATTAACATTTAATTGAGACACCTTATCCGCCACACTCTTTTCAACTCTTCTAATTAGAGTTGCAGATCCTGCTGGACTTCCATTGGGAAGTTTATAATTTAGCAATTTGCTTACATCTTCTGTCTTCATCCCTGTGGCCTCTGCCAATCTTTCTGCTAAGGTATTTATATCCATTTTTTTGGTATTATTTAGATCAGCTCTTATAGTGCTTAAATCCAAATCAATTCTATAAACATTTCCACTAACCGCTAGTTCTTGTCCATTTCTATCAAGTATTCTTCCTCTTTTAGCAGATATCTTTACTTCGCTTGTCCACTGATCAATAGCCATTTTCTTGTATTTTGGCGACAAAATAACATTAACTTTAAATAATCTGCAAATAAGTAAAGAAAATATTACAATAAAAATAATTAATACAAAAAACAACCTATTCTTTACTATTACATTATCCCTGTACATTTTTTTACCCAAACTAAGATACCTCCATTACACTAACAATTTTTCATGATTAGTAATAATTATTAGATATCTTAGTAAAATATAACTAGAAATTTATTAATTATATGTATACAATAATTATCTTTATGGGTAAAGCAACTATTTTTAATTAAATATTATTTTATCATCTATTATTATTAAAATGTTTAATTTTAGTTTAAACTTGTAGAACAACTAAAGTTGCTTGGGATTAAAAAAGTTTATCTTTTATTATTTTGAAGACTGATTCATTTTTTTTATCATTAGCCGCATTTTTATCAGTTTTAATAGTTGACTTATCATAATCCACCTGAACTGTCTTACTTTTATCTGGTTGTACCATATTCATTTTAGAAGCCTTAGCCTCTATATTCTGTATCTGATTATATTGCATTAGCTGTAATTTTAAGCTTTCATTCTCTTTAGCCGCATTGTTGTTTTGAATAGTTGCACTTGATAATTTATTCTCCATATTATATATAGTAGAATATCTAAAAACTACACTGAAACCTATGGTAAAGGTTAAGGCAATACCAATCATTACTTTTGCTTGATTTCTAAGTTTGGACTGCTTTAATCTTCTTAGCTTTTCATTTTCCTCCTGCTTTAACCTACGCCTATCATCTTCCTTGTAAGTTTTTCTCTCTGGTACCAACGCAGTATTTCCATTACTTATGTAGTTTTTTTCTGTTACTATCACTTTATTCACCCCTCTAAATTATTTAAAATATATTTGATTTATTATTTATTTTAGTTTGTAATTATTTTATAAACAGAATTCTTTGTTTCAGGTGGAGTTTTTTTCTCCACCTGAAACTTAGAAGTCGTTATCCAGGGACGTAGCATCCGTTATCTCCCACTTTGATAGAAGTTGGTAGTATTACGGATGGTAGTCATCGGATAAAAATATATAATTAAATTTTTTCACCTATTCGAAGTTTGGCACTTCTACTTCTTGGATTTATCTCCAATTCATTTTCACTAGCTTCTCTTGGCTTTCTTGTTATAATATTCATTTTTGGTTTTTTACCACAAACACATATAGGAAAATCCTTTGGACACTCACAAGGATTTTGGAGTTTTTTAAATTTTGTCTTTACTATTCTGTCTTCTAAAGAATGAAATGTAATTATTGCTATTCTTCCACCACTCTTTAATTTGTTAACTCCATCCTCTATAGCTTTATCAAGTATTTCTAGTTCTCTATTAACTTCAATACGTATTGCCTGAAAGGTTCTCTTTGCAGGATGAGGACCTTCTCTTCTAAATTTAGCTGGAATAGCCGACTTAATAATATCTACCAGCTGAAAAGTTGTTTTTATAGGCTCTTCTTCTCTTCTTTCTACAATAAAAGCTGCTATTTTCTTTGCAAATTTTTCTTCACCATAGTCTTTAATTAAACTGTATAACTCACCTTCTGAATAGTTGTTTACTATTTCATAAGCTGATAAACTATTTTGTCTGTTCATCCTCATATCTAAGGGGGCATCATTCATATAGCTAAAGCCCCTTTCTGCTTCATCAAGTTGATAGCTGGATACTCCTAAATCCATTAGTATACCGTCTACACTATCAATCTGTAATTCATCTAGAATTTCTTCTATATTGTAAAAATTATTGTGAACATAAGTCACATTATTATAATCACTTAACTTTTGTGAAGCTGCTTTAATTGCGTCTGCATCCTGATCTATTCCAATTAACCTACCTTTATTAGAAAGCCTTTTGACTATCTCACTGGAATGTCCTGCACCTCCTAATGTACAATCTACGTAAATACCATCTTCCTTTATATTTAATCCATCTATACATTCCTCTAGTAAAACTGGTATATGTTTAAAATTCATATTATATCTCCTTGTCTCTAAAGCATACAAAACATCAAATTAAAAGTTCACTCATCTGCTCTGCAATGCCATCCATATCTATATCAGATTCATTGTATTCCTTCCATTTTTCTTTACTCCAAATTTCAATTCTTGTAGAAACACCTATGCTTACTATTTCCTTATTAATAGAAGCATATTCTAATAAATTCTGAGGTACAAGCGATCTACCTTGCTTATCTACAGTTACTTCATTAGCTCCTGAAAAGAAAAATCTTACGAATGCTCTAGCATTGCGATTTGTAAGTGGTAATTTTTTTAGTTTACTTTCTAATAGCTTCCATTCTTCCATAGTATAAGCATAAAGACATCCATCTAAGCCTTTCGTTAAAATAAAAGCATCCCCTAGTTCTTCCCTAAATTTTGAGGGAATTATAATTCTATTTTTACTATCAATGGCATGCTGATATTCCCCTATGAACATCTTTTACACCTCTCTGCTATTTTACTCCACTTTGAACCACTTCAAACCACTTTACTCTACTATTCTATAATCGTACGAAAAAATCCTTCCTTAATGGAAATAATTTTTATTTTTTTAATTAATTTACCCATATTATTAATTAGAGTTAATAATATATTAATAAATTGAAATGTACAGTATTGTAGAGTATAATTATTAAGGATTATATAAAAATGAGAAAGGATGTACACAGATGAGATTAGGAATTGTTGGATTACCAAATGTGGGGAAAAGCACTTTGTTCAATGCTATTACTAAAGCAGGTGCTGAATCAGCTAATTACCCTTTCTGTACAATAGAACCAAATGTAGGTGTAGTTGATGTTCCTGACAAAAGGCTTGATATGCTTGAAAAGATGTATAACTCAAAGCGTAAGGTTCACGCCAGCATTGAGTTTTATGATATAGCCGGTTTAGTAAAAGGTGCCAGTAAGGGAGAAGGCCTTGGAAACAAATTTTTATCACATATAAGAGAATCTGCAGCCATAGTTCATGTGGTAAGATGTTTTGAAGATGAAAATATTGTTCACGTAGAAGGTTCTGTAGATCCTATACGTGATATTGAGACCATCAGCCTTGAACTTGTATTTTCTGATATAGAAGTGCTGGAAAGAAGAATGGAAAAATCAATAAAATTAGCACGTTCTGGAGATAAAACGGCTAAAGCAGAGATGGAGCTTATGGAGAAAATAAAAAATCATCTAGAAGCTGGAAAACCTGTTAGAACTTTAGAGCTTACAGAGGATGAACAAATATTTGTTAAAGAATTATTTTTACTTACATCAAAACCAGTTTTATATGCTGCAAATATTTCAGAAGATGACTTACTATCAGGAAACTCCGAAAATGAATTTGTTAAAAAAGTTAAAGAATTAGCTGCTTCAGAAGAGTCAGAAGTTGTTACTGTATGTGCCAGCCTTGAAGAACAGCTTTCCACTCTAAGTGAAGAAGAAGAAAAAGAGATGCTTGAAGAATATGGACTTGAGGAATCTGGTTTGGATAAATTAATCCACTCCAGTTATAAGCTTCTAGGATTAATGAGTTTTTTAACTGCTGGTGCGGATGAAGTAAGAGCATGGACAATAGTGGAAGGTACTAAGGCTCCTAAAGCTGCTGGTAAAATACATACAGATATAGAAAGAGGCTTTATAAGAGCTGAAATTGTATCCTATGAAGATTTGATAAATTGTGGTTCAGAAGCTGCGGCAAAGGAAAAAGGTAAATTTAGATTAGAGGGAAAAGATTATATTATGCAAAATGGAGATGTAGTAAACTTTAGGTTTAATGTATAATCCTTGCATAATTTTATTTAATATATTTAGATTATATAATTTACATTAACAAAATTGCTAATTAGTATTCAGCTAAAATCAATAAAATTATCTATATAATTAATTACTTAGCAGTATAAATTATATAGATAATTTCAGATATATTATCAATTTTTTAATTATTTGCCAATTCATTTTTAAATAAGTCTTTAATTATATTATTTATCAAAAATTTTAAGATAAATAAATTATTTAGAGACTTATTTTAATTTTTCTGCATATATCAGTATAATTTCAATATTTCAAAGTTATTGTATTAAAAGCATAATATTTGGCAATATATATAAATAGTTAGGCAATATAGGAGTGATAATATGAACTACTTAATTATATCAGTACTTACATTTTTTATACTAACTATTTTATCATTGTGCAAGGCTTCAGGTGATGCAGATAAGAGAATAGAAACTATGCTGCAGGAAAAAAATCAGGAAAAAGAAAACTAAAGCTTTAAAGTATTTACAAAAGAGGTGATAGCTATGAACGTAGGAAGTATTGTTAGATTAAATGACAATAATGAATGGAACGGATTATATGGAGTAGTTAAATACATGCATAAAGATGTAGCTTATATATTTTGTATACAAAATCCCTGTTATCTTTACGTTGCAACAGAAAAAAATAATATTTGCATAATAAAGGAATAATAACTCATCAAATTAACATCTATATATAAAAACATAAAAAAAGAGCCCTTTCTAATGCTTTAATGCATTTTAGTTGCAGCTCTTTTTTATCATTAGTAATCTTTAACTTATTATCCATTTCCATATATCTAGTTAGAAAATATTTGTCCAGCAGTATTTTCATTCTTAGTGGCGTTGCAAGCGGCATTGATGGTTAATTAGGATTATTTTTTACCCACTGTGACCATGTAGTCGTATAATTATCATTATTTGCTTTACAGTATTCATAAAAACTTTTTAAAAATTTTGCTCTTTTACCTCTGATGTTTTCTATAGTAGTATTCTTTAATAAGTTTTCTCCACCTAGTAAAAATTGCCTTTTTATTATATCCTCAAAGGAAACATTTTTTGCATTTTTCATCATATCATACATAGCCATAAAGGTAGTAGTCCTACCCTTTCCTGCCCTACAATGAAAATGAAGCCAACTGGATTCAGGAAGAGTTTTTACAAAATTTATAAAATCATCTGCTGCTTCCTTAGAAGGAGCTTCCTTATCTGTTACAGGTATTCTCACATAATTAATACCATGTCTTTTAACTAGACTTTCTTCACTTTCTACATTTTTGACATCTAAAGTTTTATTTTTAATATCAACAGTCTTTTGCTCCGAAAGCTTTTTTAACCTTTCATTTTCATCTGCTAAAACTTCAGCCTTATTTAAGCCTTTATTGGCTTTATTGTGATCATCAGTCCAGCTTATTGCATTTCCGTCTAAAAATCCATGAGATTCTTCTCTTAAATCTAAGACAGTTATTGGCATTTTTTCCCCAATACTTTCCTTTGCAATATCTAATCCCTTTTCAGAAAATTGAGCACTTCCAGATATATTTAAATTATTTAACCCCTCTAGATTAACAGATTTATCAATATCCTTTATTTTGTCACTGTCTGTTGTCTTTCTAAAATTTTTAGGCAATGTAACGGTATTGTGGGCATTTATAGTCAGCCTCAATTCCTTCGGTGCAAATGCCATTACATTAATATTTTCAAAGGCATAACCCAAAGTAAAAATAAATATAAAAAAAGTTAACCATAAGAATTTTATTCTTTTCTTCATATGCAATCCCTCTGCTCATAGTAAATTTTTATTCACAACTATTATGAGCATTTTACAGTTCTCTATACATCATTTTTATCCCTAAAACCTATTTCATATTTGTCTATCTCATCTTTTGCAAATTTAATAATTTTATATGCATTTAAGAAATCATTACCCATCATTATATCCATGGCATCATTTATGTCTTCCATGATGTAAATGTGAAATTTATTATTTTTTACTGCCTCCTCCACTTCATCTTTAAGAATTATACTATCAGCATTACGGGCAGGTATTAAAATCCCCTTATCTTCTATAGTATCAATTATTTTACAAACATTAAAAAAGCCTTCAATTTTTTCATTGACTCCACCTATGGGCTGTATCTCACCAAACTGATTTATAGAGCCAGTAACTGCTATATTTTGCTTTATTGGTATCTTGCTGAGAGAAGAAATCATACACAGTGCTTCTGCTACAGAGGCACTATCCCCTTCTATCTTTCCATAAAGCTGTTCAAAGCATAGATGAAAATCAACAGTTAATTTTCTGTAATCTCCCAAAATATTATTTACCCATCCCTTTAGTATGTTAATGGATTTTGAATGAATACTTCCGCTTAAATTACTATCCTTTTGAATATCAATAATATTTCCATCACCCTTGTAACAGGTACAGGTTATTCTATTTGGTTTACCAAAGCTTATATATCCAGCATCAATTACAGATAAGCCATTTATTTGGCCAATTTTTCTATCTCTCACATTTAACAATATCTTATTTTCTCTATACATTTCTAAAAATTCGTCTTCCACTATGCTATAGCTGCTAGCAGCCTTCAATATATCTTCTTCAGTAATTTCATTTCTTTTATTTTTTACTGCATTGTTGTTAGACAGCATTAATATTTTATCTATTTCTACGTCATCAATAAATAATTTATTTCTATTTTCAGCCTTTCTAGATAGAAACTTTGCCAATTTATTAAGTGCCGAAGGAGCTATAGACTTAATATTATTATTTTCCAAATATTTTTCTATATAGCTATAGAAAACAGCCTTATTTTTACTGTTTATTTTTATATCTGGTTTAAATTCTGCTCTGATTTTAAATATATTTTTAAAATCACTGTCATAATTATATAACATGTGATAGGTATTATAATCTCCAATTACAATAATCTTTTCCCTAATTTTAACTGGTTCTGGATTTAAACCGTTTAAGGATATGAGCTCTAAATAACCTCTATTATAGTCAAAGTTAACTTTTTCATTCAACAATGCCTTTTTTAAATAAAAATAGGCTGAAGGATTATTTACTAGATTATCCATTCTAATTATTAGACACCCTTCATTAGCCTTCAAAATCGAACCTGCCTTTATAAGACTAACATCTGTAATATAATTTCCATTATGATTTTCATATTCAATAGTCCCTATAAGATTATTTACAGTAGGATCTTCTTCATAAATCACTGGGGCAGTGCTATTCTTACTATTATCTACAATAACATTTACATAATATTTAGATATTATACTGATAATATTTTCTTCATCCTCATCATAGTTTATAGTATAATTATCTATTACATTTTTTTCTATATCTTCAAATATACTCTCTATATATAGAGAGACTCCCTTATTATCCTGAAATCTTTCAGCATATTCTTCTTTTTTGCTCTTTAATTTAATTTCAAAATAATCTCTAAATATACTTTTTATTTTTTCTATCTCTACATCTTCAATAATTTGAAGTTCTTCTAATATATTTTTAGATTCAACTCTAAGCTTTTTTATCTTAGTTAATATATTATCTTTTTCTGAGGAACTAAGTCCGTCATAGTCACTTTCTGTCATAAGTTCATTTTCTTTCTTTGGTATAAAGCTAAAGCCTTCGTTAGTAGTTTTAATTTCGAAGCCCTCATTATGACTAGTTTCAATCAGATCATCTATTAACTCATTTTTCTTTCTTTGAATTTTGTCTATTATTTCCTCTTTTTCTTTATCATTACTGCTATTATTATAAAAATTATATATAAAATCCGTATATAATTTCTTAATTTCCTCAATAGTTTCCTTAAGAAAATTTCCCTTTCCATGGTCAATGATAATAGCCTTTGGTGTTTTTTCATCTTTACTAACAACATAACAAATATCCTTAGGATTAATTTTGTTTACATATAGTTTTTTTATATATTGTATAATATCCTCTAATTTTTCTTTGTTAAAATCATCAACAATATAAATATTATATCCACATTTATCAATATCAATTACCTGAGTTAACTTACTATATATATCTTCATATTGAGGCATGATACTATTATTAAAATCCTCATCATTGACTATATCTATATTATATATTATCTCTTTAGGAGTTAATTCTCTCTTCATATGACTCCCCTTTCATTATTTATAAATAAATCTTCACCTGCTAAATAATTGATTTTTCAATTTAACTTAAAATTTTTTATTTAGATGTCCTCTACAAAAATTACACTAATACATTTTTACTCATAAAATAAGTCTATCAGCTAACTATTGCTTACAAATTCTATACTATATTAATATTCTTCTCATTAATATTTAGGAACATTTTTATAAAAAAAAACAAACCCAAGGGTATAACTGTGCCCCTAGGGTTCTAACTTTAAATTGTAACATAATTAACTTTACCCCAAAGCGATAAAATGGAAATATTTGCACCCCAGGGGTGTAAATATTTCCATTTCGTTTCAGTGCTTCATCACTGTGATGCTATATTTCTCCTGGAATTATCTTATATACATATGTACTCTCATAGATAAAAGGAGTGTCATGAACAAAGAAGACCAAGCCATCTACAGGTGCAAAAAATTCTTCCCTAACTAACCCATCATAGGGATCAAGAATTCGCCCCAGCAGTTCACCATGAGTCACATGATGTCCAGCTCTTTTTACCCTCTGTAAAATCCCTGATTTTGTTGAAATAACGGAAGAAACATCTTTAGAATTAATAATTTGAGAGACAAACCCTTCTTCTATGGAACAATTACATATACCCATTTTAGTTAAAAATCGAATTACAGAACGGATTGCCATTTCTGCAGCAGGTTCATCAATTTCTGTGGTTTTACCTGCATAGAGTGAAAAAGCTGAAGTATTCCACAATTGCCAGTTATAATTCAAGGTGGTAGTATCATAGGGCCTGCTTTCACGGATATACACATAAGGTAATCCAAATTCACGTCCGAGTTCTGGTTTTTCATAACCTGTATGCATCATTCTAACATGAGGCACAAATTCACCAGGCATATAATAACTTGGAAACTGTATGCCATAGGTATAGTTTTTAACATTATCAAATACATTATAGGCAATTCTTTGTGTAGTTTCCCCCAAATCATATCCTGGGAACATCCTATTAATATCTGTGTTGTCTAAAGACCAAAATCTTTTATTAGTATTCATAGAATAATTATTTACAGTTGGAATTATTAGTATCTGCTTATTGGGAACTATCTTTCCACCATTTTCCAGCCTTTTTAAAACTGCTACAAGTTGAGAACATACATATATTTGTTGTGCTTCATTTCCACGGGTAGCGCCTACAATTGCACAAGCTTTTTCTGATGTGTTATTTTCATAATCTCCAAATTTAAAAGCTGAAATTCTCATAGTATCCCTATAAGGAGATTCCAATCTAAATATTATTTCCTTTTTCATTTGTTACAGTCTCCTCTCCAATTAATCTAGCTACAAGAGACCCTGTATAGACTATTGGATATTCTCTTAATGTAAATACCATTCCATTGCAGGGAGAAATAATCTTCTCCTTTACCCTTCCCTCTAGTGGATCCAATATATCTCCTATTTTATCTCCTTTATTTACAGTAGTACAATGATCTATTGATGGAACAAAAATACCTGACTCAGCTGAATTTACAAAAAATACTTCATGTTCCATAGAATTAATCGCTTTGTGATTTTCAGCAGTGTTCTCAACCTTTCCTGACCATATATTTAACTCTTTCATTACATTAAATATACCAGTTAAAAATTGATCACCATATTCTTTTGTTATGCGCATTCCTACACCCATTTCTACCACAATGCATGGAGTCCCAATAACATTAAGAGAATGGCAAAGTGTGGATTCTAATACCGTTGCAGCCGGATGAACCCAAAGAAAATCCAAATTTAAAAAACTGGCAAGGGGCACTAGATTCTTAATCATATTCTCATTAATTCTAGCTTGAGGAATCTCACGAAGGAAAATATTACTTGCATGAATGTCTATGACAAGATCTGCATCTTTAAGGCTCTGCACTATGTTGTGTGCAACCTTTCTAACTATAGATCCTTCATCACTTCCTGGAAATACACGGTTCATATCAAGATCAAAATTTGGAATTCCCCTGGATATAGAATCTATTCCCAGAGGATTTAAAGCCGGGTAAATATCTACTATTCCCTTGATATATTGTGGATTTTCCTGAAGTTTTTTTGAAAGTTCATAACATATATACTGACCTTCCAGTTCATCCCCGTGAGTTCCTGTAACAATACAAATTCTAGGCAATGCCTTTTGATCTGCTTCATCAGTATTTTGTGGAGTGTATCGGCATCGTTTAATTTCCAGTACCTCATCTACAGGAAGCTGCATAGAGGAAATTATTTCTACCTTCTTATTCATTAAATTCACCAACTTTACTCATTAAATTCACTAACTTTAGCTGATATTTGTATACTCTGTTTAACATCTCTGTCTTTAGAAACAAAGCACCCTCTATCTACAGTACAATCAGAACAATCACGACCACTTGAAATCTTTATATATCCATATTCAATACTCCTGTCATTTGTAGGATCAATTCCATACCAGGTACCTTCATCATAGTACTCAACCCAAGCATGGGTTTCTCCTTCTCCCTGCATCAAACCGGCACAATAGCGAGCTGGAATTTTAAAATTTCGTAAAATTGCAATGGTTATATGTGCATAATCCTGACATACACCTTCACCCTGATTAAAAGCCTTTGCTGCAGTTGTTTCAGTATTTGTAGAGCCCGGTACATATTTCATTCTACTATATACAGCATGACTTATTAAAACAGCTTGCTTCCTGAAACTGTCAACTTTTGGAATACTAGCTGCAAAATCCTCCATTGATTTACTGATACTTGTCCTTGTAGTTTCATATAGAAATATTCTATCAAGTATTTCAGCAGATTTATATTTACTAATCAAAGCTTTTCCAAAGATTTCGTACTGAAATACTTCATGTTTAAAATTAATACTTCCTGATAGAGTTCTATTATCAAAAGAATCTTTGCTAAAGGTAATAGGTACCTCTGGAAATATAGATATTTTTTCATCATAAATTTTTTGAAACTGATAATTACCGGGAAGGCATCTTAACATAAAGTGTTGATTAGTAATAACGTCTTGAAATTTTAATCTAGTTACAAATGAGAATTCATACCTTTTCATTGCCCTATCCCCCATTTAGATAATTCATCAATATAATTTTTCATAGAATTATATTCTGACATATCTTCACTGTCAATAAATTTAACTTGTTTAGAAGTATTTTCGTTAATTTTTAAATTAACTGCATATCTGTAAAGTCTTTCTATTGCTGCTTTTTTAAGCTTTTTACTTTCATCAAAGCGATTGTAAAGTTCAATTCTTTCTATATATTTTCCAGCTTTTATAAGATCTCTGGCATCATTCTCTAATATATAGTCATCTACCGCTCCCCAAAAGGCAATTAAGTCATCAGTAACACTCTGTAGATTCACAACTACATACTCCTGGCTATTATAACATTTTTTCAAATCATTACATGCCAATTGTATATAGGATAAAGTTTTACTTGTAATGGTATCTCTAAGCACCATACCATTATCATAAGTCTTACCAATATAATATGCTATGCTTATTTCGCTTTCTTCATCGGAAATAAAACGTTTTACAAAATCTCTTTTATCGCTATAATTATTAATAACTCCAAGTCTGCTGCAAAATTCTAAATAAGCATCCTGGTTCTTATCTACCATTTCATCATAAAAACGCCTAAGGTAAGCAATAGTAGTATATGCTCTTTCTGCATATCTGCCAAGCCAATAAAGATAGTTTGCCTTATTTATTGAGATATTATCCATGTATCCTTAAACCCCCCTCCCTGTGAAGAATTAACTACAAAAGAATCTGGATTACGTGAAAATCTAGTTAAGCCACTTTTCCATACCTTAATATCTTTACCATGGACTACAAATGCTCGAAGATCAGCTTTACGTGGAACGGTTTTGTCTCCATCTAAAACCATAAGATCTAAAAAGTCTATAACCTCCTGAGCTATAAATCTCCTTGGGTTATCTATTATAACATTTCTTAAATTATTAATTTCATCTTTTGAAAGCTCTTGTCCAAATATGACTCCATATCCTCCGGCTTCACTTACATCTTTAATTACCAATTTTTCAATATTTTCCAGTACATATTTTTCATCCCTTTTAAAAAATGGAAGATACGTTGGTGCATTTTTTAAAATAGCATCTTCTCCTAAATAATAAGAAATCATAGCTGGAACAAAATAATAAATTCCCTTATCATCCGCTATGCCATTACCAGGGGCATTAACTAAAGCTACATTTCCTTTTTTATAGGCCTCCATAAGATGTGGTACCCCAATTACAGAATTCTGCTCAAAAACCATAGGATCCATATACTCGTCAGATACTCTGTGATAAATGGCACCAACACGCTGTCTCTTGCCATTAAAGGTATTATAATATACCACTCCATCAATAACTTCCAAATCTCCAGAGAAAGCAAGTACTGCGCCAATTTTTTCCGCAAGATAGGAATGCTCAAAGAAGGCAGAATTATATCGTCCTGGTGTAAGCACCACATTAATACCTCCGCAATTTACTTCTTCAAACATTTTAGATAAAATGGAAGCATAATTACGATTTTCGCATACTTTGTTTTTCTCAAAGGTTTCAGGACTTATACTTCTTGTAATTTCTCTTGCAATCATTGGATAAGATGCTCCAGAGGGAATACGTAAATTATCTTCGAGAATATACCATCCATCAGCAGCTTCCACAAGATCAATACCCGAAATATGAGAATATATACCTTTAGGTGGAGTAATACCACAGCACTCTGCTAAAAATCCTTTGGAAGAATAAACAAATTCTTCTGGTATTATTTTATCCCTCAAGATGCAGCGGCTGGAGTAAATATCCTTTAAAAATAAATTAAGTGCACATACCCTCTGGATTAAACCTCTCTCCAGAATGGCAAACTTATCAGCTTTAATAATTCTTGGTATAGCATCAAAGGGAAACAGCTGTTCAATAAATTTATCATCTTTATAAATGCCAAATTTAACACCATATCGTTCAAGCCATTCATTTACCAATCTGGCATTTTCATAAAGCAGCTTCAAATAAATCACTTCCTTTAAATATTATTAATATTCAAAAATTTTTCCATACAAATTTTTACCCATACAAACAAAATATACTATAGTTGTAAAAAAATCAATAGAGCAAAAGCTATAATTCTTGATTTCAGCTTATATATAATTTAATTATTATAATTCATAAACAGAATTCTTGGTATCAGGTGGAGTTTTTGTTTATGACCTCTGATGATTAGAAATAATCATCGGATAAATATACTAATAATAAATGTGTTATAATACATGTTTTAAAAGAATATATATTATGTTATAATGTAGTTGCAATTTTTTATTGTAACCACATTTTCTATAATACATTAAGCTAATATTAATAATAAAATATACTACTAAAAAGGAGCTATAAGAATGGGTTTTAAGGAAAAAATACAAAATTATTATACCAAATCTTATATGAAGAAATATGGGGATAGACTTACACAAGTACAGGGTAATGTAATATCTATTAAAGTTGAAGAGAAATCGATTTTATGGATTTTTCACAGACTATTAGTTACTTTAATTATAAAACCTGATAGAAGCAAGAATATTACACGATGCACTTATAAGAGAAACAGATGGTTTAAAAAGCCAGAATTCATGACTATAAATCAGGGAAATCTTTTGATTGTGCAGGGTGTAAAAGGAGTTAAAGGCAAGGAAAACAGCGAAACTATAGAGATAATGAACATTAGAAATATGACTACCAAGAAAGATTTAGTTAAAATAGATGGGAATACTCCTAAAACGGTGAGACAAGTTAAACGATATAAATAAAATAATATCAATTAAAAAATAATAGAATTTTTACATAAAACGTATTTATAAAAATAGGGAACATATATAAATCATTATAAGTTCCCTTATTTTTATATTTTAAATTTTTGTATCAATTCATTTAATTTTTGGGCAAGTTCTGACTGTACCTGTGCAGTCAAAGATACCTGTTCTATGGCTCTTGTATTTTCATTAATACTGTTTTTTATTGTTTCTGCATTTTCTGCAGACTCCTGCTGACCTGATGAAATATTTCGCATGGATTCACTTACCTGTCCTATTGTTGCTGTGAGTTCTTCTGACATGGTTGTTATCTCTTCAGACATCTTACTGATAAAATCAGAACTATCATTGTAGTCATTTCCCATTTTCATAAATGAATCAAATTGAGGATTAATTTTTTCATTTATAAAAGTCAAAATATCATTACTGCCACTAGAAAGATCTCTGAATGCTTCATTAACTTTTATAATATTATCATTAATTTCTGAAACTGCTTGTTCCGACTGTTCTGCAAGTTTTCTTACTTCTTCTGCTACTACGGCAAAACCTTTACCCTGTTCACCTGCTCTTGCTGCTTCAATAGCCGCATTAAGAGCAAGTAAATTTGTCTGTTTAGCTATACTTTCAATGGTGTTTGCCATTAATTTTATGTTATCCACTATTTTCCCACGTTCAATAGCTTCCAGTATCATATTTCTTTTTTCTCTATATAATTTTTTTGTGTTTTCCACAGCAGATTTACCCTGTTCTTCAGCTTGTATAGCTTTTTCTCTAATGTTATTTGCACTATTACCACCTTCAACAGATTTTTGTGAAAGTTCACTTATATTGGAATCTATTTCTTCAACAGATGTCGTTATTTCTTCAGAAGCAATGCTTGCTTCTACAATTCTGCTTGTAATAATATTAATTGAATTATTTATATGTTCAGATTGTGATAAGAGTTCTTCTGAAGTTGCATACAATTCTTCACTTGAACTATTTATTTCTCCAGAGCTATCCGTAATTGTTTTAAGCAATTCTACTATATTATTTTGTGATTTGTTTAATAATAATTCTGTTTCTCCAAATTCGTCACTTCTTGTTATGACTATTGGAGAAGAAAAATCAAATTGAGAAAAATTTTCTGCAAGCTTTCTAATTTTTAGAAGTGGCTTTTTTATATTATTTGAGAGAAGAAATCCAAGTAATATAGATACAACTACACTTAATAATATTATAGATAATGTAATTATACAAATATTCCTGTAGTACGATTTAATCTTATTATATTGCTGCTGTGATAGAAAATTATTTAGCTCTATTTCTTTATCAAGTATATTAAATGTATTTTCTCTATTTTTTGATGTCTGTTCCTCTTCTTTATCTGCATCTATGTAATTGCCAGCTTGTATTAACTCAATAGTTTTATTTCTTGAATCCCTGTATTCTTTCAAATAATTCTCATATTGTTCAAACAATTGTTTATCTTCACTATTCACTATAGAATTTTTATACTGTTCTCCAAGTTTTGTATCTTCATTTGTTAAGCTATTTATAATTGCTATTTTATCCTTTACTTTATCTTTATTTTTGGGATTGATTATAATAAACATATTTGACTTAATTTCTGTTATATTGATCCTGATCTGTTTAAGTACAGAAACCTTATTCAAAGCTTCATTATTACTATCCAAGCTTTTGTTTAAATGGTTCATCTTTTGAAATACTACTCCTCCATTTATAATGGTAAGAACTGTTATTATTCCGAAGCACAACATTAATTTTTTAGAAATCTTTAAATCTAAAAACCATTTTTTCACATTTCACACTCCATTTCAATAAAATCTAATAGCATGTTTTATTTTATAAAAATTTTTATAATATATATAATTTCCTATATAACATATATGTTATATATTATTTTACAAAATAATATATAAATTTACAATAGTTATCAAAGAATTATATTTTTTTACTTATATATTTTTATATATACAAAAAAGGCTACCTAAAAATACAATTATATATTTTTGATAACCCTTTTCTTATTTTTTTAATTTCCTTTATTAAAAAATAAATATAGGCTGTTAATCATAGATATAAATCCGGAGAAAAATATTATTATAAGCCATTGTCCTATATTTAAGGCATTTGTATGAAAAATCACTCTTAAAAATGGTACATATATAACAGCCAGTAACATTATTATAGATAAAGTTACTGCTCCTACTAAATATATATTTGTAAACAATTTAATTTCAAATATGGAGTGCTTTTCTGATCTACATTCAAATACATGAATTAATTGAGACATTATAAGGGTTCCTAGTGCTATGGTTCTGGAGGTCTCAAGACTCATATGAAAAAACTTGCCTACCAGAAAAGACAGCACTGTACACACACCTATGAGACTTCCTCTTATAATTATCTTTTCTTTTAATCCCCTGGCAAATATGCTCTCGTCTTTAGCTCTTGGCATTTCATACATTACATCCTTATCTGGCGGGTCTACTCCCAGTGCTATTGCCGGTAAACCATCTGTGGCCAAATTAACTAATAGTATCTGAATAGGCAATAAGGGTGTATCTAAATATAGTAATGATGCAAGAAACATGGTAATTACTTCTCCCAAATTACAGGACAAAAGATATCGTATAAATTTCCTTATATTATTGTAAATTACTCTACCCTCTTCTACAGCAGAAACTATAGTTGTAAAATTATCGTCCAGTAGTATCATAGAGCTTGCCTCTTTTGTAACATCTGTTCCGGATATACCCATAGATATACCTATATCTGCTTCCTTAACTGCAGGAGCATCATTTACTCCATCCCCGGTCATAGCAACTATTTTGTTCTTTTTCTTAAAGGCCCTTACTATTCTAAGCTTATGTTCAGGACTAACTCTGGCAAAAATTTTCACTTTATTTATTGCGTTAGATAGCTTTTTATCATCTAATCTATCCAATTCCTCACCAGTTATTACCTCAGATATATCACTGCAAATGTCCAGTTCTTTACCTATAGCAAAGGCCGTATTCTTATGGTCACCAGTTATCATTACAGGTTTTATGCCAGCCTCCTTACATTTTAGCACTGCAGGTTTAACTTCTTCCCTTGGTGGATCAATCATACCTGCAAGGCCTAAAAATATAAGATCTTTTTCCTGATTGTTTTCAGTTATAATTCCATTACCCTTGTAAGCGGCTCCTATACACCTCAATGCTCTGTTTGCCATAGAATCTACAGCTGACTGAACTGTACTTTTATGATTGGAGGTAAATAATTCTACCTTACCATTTATAAATATATATTTACATCTTTCAATAATTCTCTCAGGTGCTCCCTTCACATAGGCAATCTTATTGCCCTGTTCAGTTAAGAGCACAGACATCATCTTTCTATTGGAATCAAAGGGTATCTCACTTATTCTGTTAATCTTATTCAAAAATCTTTTTAACTCATCCACACTTCCAAAAAATGCTTTGATTAAAGCAGTTTCCGTCGGATCTCCCATTAGACTTTTATTAAGATTTTTCTCTTTATAGTTTAAATCACTGTCATTACAATAAGTGAAAACCTTCTTCAAAGGCATTAATGCATTATCATTAAAGGATTTTTCACTGTAGGTTTTCCCATTATAATATATAGATTTTACAGTCATTATATTTTGTGTTAGTGTACCAGTTTTATCACTGCATATTATAGACGTACATCCTAGTGTTTCTACAGCAGGCAATTTTCTAATAAGTGCATTTCTCTTGAGCATTCTTGATACTCCTAAAGCTAAGGCTACAGTGACTATAGCGGGCAGTCCCTCTGGAATAGCTGCTACAGCAAGACTAACTCCTAATAAGAACATCTCATATTTATCCTGACCTCTTATAATACCTAAAGCAGTAACTATTACACATATACCTATACATAGTACCACAAGTATTCTTCCAAGTGATGCTAATTTTTCTTTTAAAGGAGTTTTATCTTCATCTATATTTTGCAGTAAATTTGCTATTTTGCCCATTTCTGTATTCATACCAGTTTCAACTATTCTGCCCTCACCTTTACCTGTAAGTACAACAGATCCCATATATACATTATTATTTTGATTACTTCTTGTCTTTGATACCCCCACAGATTCTCCTGTCAAAAGAGATTCATCTACCATTATATTTGATGACTTAACAATAATAGCATCTGCCGGTATTCTATCTCCGCTTTCAATTATAATCAAATCACCAGGTACAAGATTTTCTGCATTTATTACTTGAATATTACCATCCCTCATAACCTTTGCCGTAGGTGATGCCATCTCTTTTAAAGCTTCTAGAGACTTTTCCGTTCTAAACTCCTGAATAAATCCTAAAATTGCATTCATGATAATTATAATTATTATAGTTATGGCATCTGCCTTTTCTCCCATAAGTCCAGATATAATTGTAGCCCCTATTAAAACCCAGGTTATAAAATCATTAAATTGAGATATGAATATACTTAAAGCTGAAATACTTTTCTTCTTTTCAAGTACATTTAGTCCATATTTTTTTAATCTAGCTTCTGCCTCCTGACTACTAAGCCCATTATAGATTTCCTTTTCATTAATCATTTTCTTTCCTCCTGCCTTAGCTATTAGCTTTTAAACATCCTTCTGTTATTTATTTTCAGATGCCCTACTTTCACACTTGTCCATTAGGCATATGAAAATAAATATGAAGTCAAAGATGCGACGTATATTTTGAATCCAACAAGGAAACAGCCTATCTGAGGGTTCTGTTGACGTAGTAAGATTCAAAATAGACTAGCATACTGACTAGTTATTTATTTGAATATGCCTTATCTCTATAAATAATATATGTTAATATATACAAGCTTTATGAAAAAATTTTAATTCTTTTACTTTACTTTTATAAATGTAAATTATAAAATATAGTAAGACAATTTATGCTAAAATATAGCATTACCAAAGAATTTATTAGAATTTTTAAATTTTATATGACTGAAAATTATTTTAAGGAGGACATTTACAAAATGAAGGATGTAATTTACATAACAGGACATAAGAATCCAGACTCAGATTCAATATGCGCTGCTGTAGCATATTCAGAATTTAAAAATAAAACAGGCAGCACCAAAGCAATACCCTTGAGACAAGGAGAACTCAGCAGAGAAACTAAATTTATTCTTGACTATTTTGATGTTGAAGAGCCACTGCTTAAAACTACTATGAAACTTCAGATTTCAGATCTTAATTTTGATAATATTTCGCCAATAACAGCAGATGTTTCTTTAAAAAAAGCCTGGTCTTTAATGAAAGAAAACAATGTAAAATCACTACCTGTAGTAGATAATCAGGGGAAATTGAAGGGGCTTGCTTCAATTTCAAATTTAATATCTACTTATATTAGTAACTGGGATGATAATATTCTTTCAAAATCCAGCACCAAAATAGATAATATATTAGATGCTCTATCTGCAAAAGCAATTTATTTAAGCAGTGAAAATCCTAGTTTTCCAGGCAAAATTATAGTAGCTGCAATGCTTCCTGAAAGTTTTGAAGAGTATATTAACGAAGGAGATATTGTAATTTCTGGAGACAGAAAGGATATCCAATCAATTATTGTAAAAGCTAAGGCATCTCTTTTAATAGTAACAGGTAATCATGACTTAAGTGAAGAAATACTTGAGAAGGCTAAGAAAGCCGGTACTTCCATCATTTTAACTCCTTATGATTCCTTTACTACAGCAAGACTTATAGTGCAAAGTATCCCTGTAGGCTACATACTTAATAATTCTGAAATTATCACTTTTAATGTGAATGATTATATAGAAGATGCAAAGGATACAATGATAAAAACAAGATATAAAAGTTATCCTGTATTAGATGAATCAAATAAAGTAGTAGGTACAATTTCAAGAGATCATCTTATTTCTAAGAATAAAAAGAAACTTATATTGGTAGATCACAATGAAAAATCCCAAACTATAGATGGTCTTGAGGATGCAGAAATACTTGAAATTATAGATCACCACAGAATTGGAGATATTCAAACAGGTTCACCTATATATTTTAGAAATCAACCTATAGGAAGTTCCAGCAGTATAGTAGGTCTAATTTTCTTTGAAAATGGTATAACTCCTTCAAAGAAAGCAGCTGGGCTTTTATGTGGAGCCATAATATCTGATACTTTATTATTCAGATCTCCAACTACAACTGATACTGATAGAACTATTTTAAAGAAATTAGCTGAAATTGCAGAAATCGATCCTGAAGATTTTGCAAGTAAAATGTTTAAGGCCGGCACTTCTTTAGAAGGTAAAACTGTAACTGAAATATTTAATCAGGATTATAAGATCTTCAATTTATCTGATTATAAAGTAGGAGTTTCACAGGTTAGCACAATGGATCTTGAAGGCTTTGAACCAACAAAACCTGAAATGATCAATTACATGGAAACTAAAGCTAAAGATGAAAAATTTAATGTACTATTATTACTTTTAACTGATATATTAAAAGGTGGCTCACAGCTTATAGCCGTTGGTCCAGACAGAGACATTGTTTCCAAAGCCTTTGACGTAAAACTTGAAAATAACTCCGCTTATGCCCCAGGAGTGCTTTCCCGAAAGAAACAAGTTATACCACCACTAACAAATACAATTGAAGCATTAAATCAATAATAAAAAAACACCCGCTTAAGAACGTTAAATTAACATTCTCAAACGGGTGTTTTTGATTTTCCTTAACACTCTTTAATGAATATGGCAAATTTTTTCATTTACCTCTTTAAATTATTCACCATTTCCCACATTTGATCTGCAGTAGTTAAACTTTTGGTATTGAGCTCAAAAGCCCTTTGTGCAGATATCATATCAGTCATTTCCTTTGCAATATCTACATTGGAATTTTCCACATAACCCTGCATTATATTTGTAGTATTAGTAGCAAATATCTGTGCTCCATTTTTAGGTACATATAAATTATCACCTACTGAAGCCATTGAATTATTACCTATAGTGTCATACACATTTATCTTTCCTACAGCTACATTACCATTAGGCTGCTTTATGCTTAAAGTTCCATCCTGTGCAACTACAAAATTATTTTGTGTAAGAGTTACAGGGCCATTAGTATAATTTACTTCTAATACATTGCCGCTCTTGTCTACCAATCTTCCATTAACATCTAGATTAAAATCACTGCTTCTTTCATAAGCAGCTGTTCCATTGGGACGAATTACTCTAAAATAACCACTGCCATCCAGAGCTAAATCTGTACTCTGATTAGTTTGTGTGATATTCCCCTGAGAATTATCTCTTATCCAATCTGTAGCCTTTACTCCTGTGCCATTTTGAGGATCAGCATTAATGCCATTGTTGTTATTAGTATTAGTAGGGTATCCTACTCTCGTTAAGTTTTCATATAAAAGATCACTAAATTGTACTTGCTCTGTTTTATAACCATCGGTATCTACATTTGCTATATTATTTGATATTGCATCCAATTTTTGCTGCTGTGCATTCATTGCACTTCTGCTTGTCCACATCAATCCATTCACTATAATCACCTCATATCTAATTAATTATTTTACAGTTCCCACATCATTAACTGCCTGACCTAAAGTTTCATCTATGGATTGCACAACTTTTTGCTGTGTCTCAAAAGTTCTCATAGTAGACATCATATTTACCATTTCATTTACTGGATTTATATTGGATTGTTCCAAAGCTTTTTGCTTAACAAAAATATTAGTATTAGTTATTGGATTTTCTCCTTGATATAAATTGTCTCCTACTTTTTTAAGAGTTCTATAATTATTGAAATCTACAGTTGACAAGGAATAAGAAGGTTTTCCAGCAATACTTACATTGCCGTATGCATCGCTGATTATTTGTCCATTTCCAACCATAATTCTCTCTTGGTTTCCCGTATTAATATTCCTTCCCATAACATAATCTCCAGAATCGTTAACTAAATAACCCTGCATATTTACATGAAAATGTCCATCTCTAGTATAATAATTTTGTCCGCCTGCTCCATTGTCTCTGTTTACAGTAAAAAACCCTCTACCGTCAATGGCAAAATCTGTATTAGAGTCAGTATTTTGTATATTACCTTGAGTAAAATCTGTTGCAGTTTCATCAATTCTACTGCCTAAACTTAAGCTGCCTATAGTCTGAGGATAATTTTTTCCATATTGAATATTACTTCTATTCTGAATAAGTACATCATCAAATTTTTTAATGGCAAGATCATCACTTTTAAATCCTACAGTATTTGAATTGGCCATGTTATTTGCTATAACATTTTGTTTAGCTTCTTGAGTAATCATACCTGAAATAGTTGTATATAAACTTCTTATCATTTTTTCACATCCTTATTATTTATTACTTTCATATCCTGTGGATATCTCATACCATAGGAAGAGGCTTTAGTTTCAATTTCAGCCCTGCTTAAGCTTATAGCTGATTTTGCAGTAATCATAAAGCAAGTTGATATAACCATTCCAATACCAATTCCCACAAGAACTTTTCTATCTGAAATAAATTCAATAAAAGCTTTTATTTTATGTACAATTTTTGTATTAATAGTATTTCCCCCTTGCCAATTCCCAATCTTTCTGATATATCCTCAACAGATAAGCCCTCTTTCATAAGCTTTTCTATATCATCAACTTTATCATTATTTATTTCCCTATTATCTATGTATTTAATTTTATCATTTTCATCAGTAATTTTTGTTTCTGCTGCAGTATTCTTGCCATGAGAAATTTCTATTGAATCCAATTCATTATTTGTTAAAATACTATCTTCCATAGCTTTATCATGGATATTTTCTATATCTGAATTATGTATATTTTTATAATTTACCTCAGGACTTATTTGTAATTTATCCTTTAACTCTTCTATTTCCCTTTGAAGATCCAGTATTGTCTCTGCAAATTCTTTTCTTACCTTTCCAATTTCCACATCATAATCTTTCACATTAGTTGAAGCCTTATGAAATACATTTTTAAAACTTGTATTTTCTCTTTTTACAGCCTTAATATTTACAGCTATCAATAAAATTCCTATAATTAATAGTAAAACTGTAGTCATTAAAGCACCTCCACACTATTCATATTTTAGCTTTTTTAAAGCTTGTCTAAGATGAACAATAGCCCTTGAGTGCAGCTGGCAAACTCTAGATTCTGATACAGATAAAATGCTGCCTATTTCTTTCAAAGTTAAACCTTCATAATAGTATAGAGAAAGTACAGTTTTATCTTTTTCGTTTAGGATATCTAGTGCCTTTGATAAATATTCTATTTTCTCTTTTTCTTCTAAAGCATTTTCTGGTCTTGGACTATTTTTATCTTCAATGGTTGTAATTATAGGCATATCGTCATCTTCTGAAAAAATCAAGCTTTCCAAAGAAGTTATAGACATATAATTTATGTAATTTTCAACTTCTGTTATATCTGCCATAGTTCCGCCAAAGGCCTTAGCTATTTCAGCATTTGTAGGATACCTTAAAAGTTTTTTTTGTAAGTTTTCTACTATTTGATTATATTTATTGAGCTTATCCATAGCACCTTTGGATATAGGACTATTTTTCCTAAGTTCATCTATCATAGCTCCTTTTATTCTGATAGAAGCATAAGTTGAAAATTTCATACCCTTACTCTTATCAAATTTATTAAGAGCATCCATTAATCCAATCATACCATAACCTATTAAATCCTCATACTCAATATATTTACTTTTACCTACTATAACTCTAGATGCTATATATTTTACCAATGGAATATATTCCTTAACTATTTCCTCTCTAGTATCAGAAATTTCTGGTATAGCCATAACTGGATTGCCCCCTTAATTTTTTTTCATCTGTTCACGCATTACCCCAAATACATAAGCTATAATTTTATCCTGAATTTTTGTCTCAATATTAAAAAATGAAAAACCTGAAATATACAAATTAGTATCCATATCCCTAAATGCTCTCATGCAATTACTGAGTACAAAGATATTTTCATGATCTAATGCAATTTTTATTATAAATCTATCTCCTGATTTAATCTCTTCCTTGGTCTTTAGTCTGAAGCCTCCACCACTTAAATCAATCATAAGTGCCTTAGTAAAAGCCTTTGAATCTTTTATGAGACTATTAAATGTACTATCGGAAATATTTTTGTCAACCTTCAAATATTGTACATCCCTTAATAAATTCACTCTAAAAAATCTTCTTCTCTGTATCTTTTTTACATCCTTTGGGATAGTTAAAAGTATCATTGGTATTATATCCATACGTCTCCCTATAACATCAGTATTAAAGCCATATAAATTATTTTCATTATAATACACAACTGTCACATGATCATTCTTATTAAGTGGTGCATATTCACCATTTAAAATTGGTATACTTATTCCTATATAATCCTTACCTACATCCTGTATATTGCTCTTATACACCTTATCCTCTATGAGAATTTCACATTTTGCATTTATGCTAAAGTTTACATTAGTACCACTCATCACACTATAACTCCTCACGAAAAAATATTAAATATTTTTTTAAATAATCCCTGTATTCCTGATTTACCCAATTCATTTTCTCTTTCAGAATCACCAATAAGTTTATTTGCTATTTTAACAATATCCTGAGCAGCAGCACAATTTGGACTTCCAATTATAAAGGGCTCCTGACTTTTTACTGCCAACACTAATTTTCTGTCCTCAGACACATTTCCCACATAGGAAATATCCATTTTTAAAAAATTTTTAACTGCATTTTGAAATTTATTATAGGTTTCTTCTGCTTCCCTTTTATCAAAGGTTCTATTTATGACTACCTTGGTCTTAGATTTAATTTTAAAATGAACTACTGCCTTTAAAAGACTATAGGAATCCATGAGTGAAGTAGGTTCTGGTGTTACAATCAAAATCAATTCATCACAGCAGGATATAAATCCCAATACACTTCTATTTATTCCAGCACCTGTGTCCATTATAATATAATCTAAATCTTCCAAATTTGATAATTTATCTAGAAAACTATTTCTTTGTGAATTAGTAATTTCATTTATTCTTGCTACACCAGATCCTCCAGGTAAAAGTTTTACCCCAAAGGGTCCTTCTATGACCACATCCTCTATATTTTTGTTATTAAAAATAACATCAAACACATTGTATTTAGGCAAAAATCCCATTAGTACATCATCATTACCCATGCCTATATCTGCATCAAAAATCAATACCTTTTTTCCCGTTTTTTGAATGGCTATAGACAAATTCACCACAAAATTACTTTTTCCTACTCCACCTTTGCCAGAAGTAACTGTAATTATCCTTGGTGTTTTTCCAGTTTTGTTAGCTTCATTTCCCTTTACAGCCATTTGCCTTAATCGTTGTGCCTGATCTAACATATACTTTCCACTCCCGTAATGAGATTTACCACATCTTCTACCTTCAATGTATTAATATCATCTGGAACATTTTGTCCAATTGATACATAGCTTAAAGGCTTTTTAGCCTCTTTAAGTATATTCAATATAGATCCATAGGTTGTAGTCTCATCTAATTTTGTTATTATAACATTATTATAATTCAAAACATTATAACCCTCAACTATAGACTTTATATCCCTATTCTTTGTAGTACAGCTCATTACCAAATGTAAGTTTTCAGAATGGGTTTTATCAATAAATGCTCTCAGTTCAGAAATTTGCATTTTATTTTTACTACTTCTACCTGTAGTATCCACCAATACTACATCACAATCCCGCATACTCTCCACTGCTGCTTCCATATCCTTTATAGAAAATACCACCTTAAAGGGTATTTTCATGATATCTGCATAGGTTTTAAGCTGTTCCACTGCTCCTATTCTGTAGGTATCAACAGTTATAAGCCCTATTTTCTTTTTTTCAATAAGTGCAAACCTTCCTGCAAGCTTTGCAATGGTAGTAGTTTTTCCAACTCCAGTAGGTCCTACTAATACAATTACACCCTCTTCATTAATTTCAGAAACCTCAATCATAGAGCCTAAGACTTTTTTTAATTTTTCCATTTCTTTCATTTCATCATTTTCTAAATTTATTCTATTTATAATTTCTTCTATTACAGCATCTTCCAAATCATATTTCTCTAGAGTTTTATATAATTCACTATTATGATTTGAATTTTCATTGCTATTATTTTTTACAATGCCCTTTAATATGTTTTTCATCTCTTGCATCTCTTTAATAAGATTATCTTCTTTGTCATATTCATCTTTATTAATGTTATAAACTTCTTTAGAAATTTTTCTACTTGTTACAGGGTAATTTAATTTTTCTAAGCTATTTTTATTACCTATCTGCACATCCATAGCCTTTTTTATAGCCTCTAAACTATTCTCAACAGAATTATGTATAATTTTAGATTTACCTTCATTTATTTCAGCAGCTTTATCAACATTATCTACCGCCGCAGTAACTTCTATAACCTTTTTTGAAAACAATCCAGTAAATCCCTTTTTTCTTATTTTCCTCTGACTTATTATTACTGCGTCCTTTCCCAACTCATACCTTATCCTTGTTACAGCTTCATTCATGCTATTTACAATATATTTTTTTATAACCATTATAAGCTGACAACTCCTTCAGTTTTTATTTCAATTTCATTAGGTACTTCATTGAGGGATAAAACAGTGATATTAGGGAACACCATTTCTATAAGCTTTCTCACTGCCGGCCTTATTTTAGGTGAAACCAATATTGCCGGTTGATTTTCTGGAAAATATATAGTGTTAAGTACATTTTTTATAGAATCAAGAATTCTTGAGGTAGTATCTGGATCTACTGCCGGGAAAGAACCCTGCATAGACTTCTGTATATTATTTGCTATGACATTTTCCACTTCCGGGGCAAAGGTAGCCACAACTATTCTGTTACTTTCATCTATAAGAGGGTTACATATGCTTCTTCCAAGAGCAATTCTCACATACTCTGTAAGGAGCTCAAGATCCTTAGAGTTTCTTGAATTATCCGCAAGACTTTCAAGTATAGTCACCATATCTTTAATAGGAACTTTTTCCTTCAATAAATTCTGAAGAACTTTTTGCACCTCTCCAATAGTCATAAGATCCGGTATGAGTTCCTCTACTACAGCACTATACCGCTCCTTCATTGAATCAATTATAGTTTTAACTTCCTGTCTTCCAAGAAGTTCATAGGAATGTGATTTTATAGTTTCCGTCAAATGAGTTACCATTACTGTAGTAGGATCTACCACTGTAAAACCTTTGATTTCCACATCTTCTTTCTGATCCTTATTAATCCATACTGCTGGAAGTCCAAAGGTAGGCTCAATGGTCTTTATACCTGGTATATCTTCTCCTTCACCGCTTGGGTCCATAGATAAAAGCATACTTGGCATAAGCTCACCCTTAGCTATTACAGTTCCCCTTATCTTTACCACATACTCGTTGGTCTTTAACTGAAGGTTGTCCCTTATTCTTATAGGCTGAACTACAATGCCCATTTCTATGGCACATTGTCTTCTTACAGAAGCAATTCTCTGAAGAAGATCTCCTCCAGAAGCCTCATCTGCCAAAGGTATTAATCCATAGCCTATTTCTATTTCCATAGGCTCTACTGAAATTAAATTCATTACATTTTCAGGTTCCTTATTTTCCTGCTCAGTCAATTCTATATTCATGTTTTCTTCCTGAATTATCATCTGAGCTTTTTCTTCCCTATACAGCATATAAGCACATATACCACAGGCAACTGCTAAAATAAAGAAGGGTGGGAAAGGAAGTCCCGGTATAAAGCTTAAAAATAAAAGTATAGCAGAAGCTATGCCTAGAACCTTTGGAAAGCTTGTAAGCTGTCCTACTACCTGTTTACCAAAATCTTCATCATTACCAGATCGTGTTACTAGAATACCTGTAGCAATGGATATTAAAAGTGCTGGTATCTGACTTACCAGTCCATCACCAATAGTGAGTCTTACATAGGTTTGAGCAGCCTCTGCAATTGGCATACCAAGCTGTACTGCACCAATTACAATTCCTGCTATGATATTTATCAAAACTATTACAATACTTGCTATGGCATCTCCTTTAACAAATTTAGAAGCACCATCCATTGATCCGTAAAAATCAGCCTCCTGCTGAATTTTCCTTCTTCTATTTTTAGCTTCTGTATCATCTATAAGACCTGCATTTAAATCTGCATCTATACTCATCTGTTTACCTGGCATAGCATCCAGAGCAAATCTTGCAGCTACTTCTGCAACTCTTCCAGCACCATTAGTAATTACTATAAACTGTATTACTATTATTATCAAAAATATTATTATACCAACCAGATAATTACCGCCTACCACAAAACTTCCAAAGGCATTAATTACATCTCCTGCATTAGCCTGACTTAAAATAAGTCTTGTGGAGGAAATATTAAGTCCCAATCTGAACAAGGTTGTAATAAGAAGCAAAGTTGGAAAAACAGATAACTGAAGTACTTCTGTAGTAAACATAGTTATAAGTATTATAATTGTAGCAATGGTTATATTTACTACAATTAAAATATCTAACATTGCTGTAGGTAATGGTATTATAATCATAAGTACTATAAACATTACTCCAACGGCTACAAGAACATCTAGATTATTCTTTAATTTGAAACCTTTATTATTGTCATTACCCATTTGTTATCTCACCCTTTACCTCTTTTTCATTTTATATACTAAAGCCAATATTTCTGCCACTGCTTGATACATATCCATAGGGATTTCTCCATCAATATCTACCTTTTCATATATAAGTCTAGCTAATGGCTTATCTTCTATAATTGGCACATTATTTTCTTTTGCAATTTCTTTTATCTTAAGAGCTATTCTATCTGCACCCTTTGCCGTTACAAAAGGAGCACTGCTCTCTCCCTCTTTATATTGGAGAGCTACTGCAATATGAGTAGGATTTGTTACTACCACCGTTGCCTCTGGCACACTTGCCATCATTCTCTTTGAAGACATTTCTCTCATCTTCTGCTTTCTCTTTGACTTTACTTGAGGGTCTCCCTCATCCTGCTTAAACTCTTCTTTTATTTCCTGCTTTGTCATCTTTAGCTCCTTATTATGCATAAATCTCTGATATATATAATCGGCTATGGCAATAATAAGCATAATCAAACAAATTCTAAATAAAATCCCTACAAAAATTCCCTTTAATGCATAGGGAATTGAAGTAAAGGTCAGTGTATTCATTATAAGTAAATTATAAAGATTATCTCGTACAAATTGATATCCTACAAAACCAACAATGATTATGAGTATAATATCCTTAAAAAGTTCTACCACAGTTCTAGATGAAAAAATCTTTTTAAAACCTGCTATAGGACTTAGTTTTTTTAAATCCGGCTTTAAAGTTTCCGTAGTAAAAATAAAGCCAGACTGAATATAATTTGCAAGTATACCTAAAATCATTATAGGCACTGCAAATATGAGAAATATTAAAGCTATATTAGTTATAGCATATATAAGTATATGCTGTATATTATTATAATTTAAGTCCATATTTAAAGATGTATTTAAATATGAAAACATCATATTTCTAAGTCTGTCATAAGAAAAATTCCCTAGAGATGTTACTACTAAAGTAGTTGCCATCAGTGTAAGTGCCAGTGCTACCTCTTTACTCTTAGCTACCTGACCTTTTTTCTTTGCATCACTTTTTTTCTTAGGTGTTGCCTGCTCTGTTTTGTCTTCCGAGGCAAATATAATAACCGCAGGTATTATATTGTAAAAGCCCTTCCAAAGATCTGGTATTAAACTAAAACCCTGAATTATAAGTTTTACTATCTCAGGCAGTATAAGCATAAAAATTGAAAATCCAAGTAGTATTTTAACAGGCATACCAAGTATCATTACATTTAGCTGTGGAACAGTTCTTGAAACAAGTCCCATTACTATATCCGTTATTATTAAAACTATTACTATAGGCATAGCAATCTTTATGCCTATTATAAAAAACTCAGCAAATGCATGTAAAGCATACATAGCAGATTCATTACCTAATATAAATTTACCTATATGTACTGTATTATAGCTATCTATAAGTGCTGTTATAAGTATATGATGACCGTCAATTACAAGGAACAGTACTACAGTAAGCATAGTTAAGATTCTTTCCACCAAGGTAGCATTACTTTGACTTGTAGGATCAAATATAGTCATCATACTAAATCCAATTTGAATATCCATAAAGTTTCCTGCAATTCTGCCGCAAATAAAAGCTAAATTAGTCAAATATCCAAGTACAAGTCCCGTTATTATTTCTGAGGCACATTGCTCCATATAAATCAGTCCATTGTTAATACCTGAAACACTGCTGTAATTTAAAGTTGACATTATAAAGAAAGCAATTATAGCAGAAAAGGCAATTTTAACTGTATTTGGAAGCCCACTTGGAAAAAGCACCTGCAATGCCACAAAAAAAGTTATAATTCGTAAAAACACCAGAAAAAATGCAGCAAAATAAGAAACCTCTATCATTTCATCACACCTATCTAGTAATATTTGCTATCATTTCAAATATTCTTTCTGTAAACCCAGTCATCATATGAAGCATCCAAGTACTGGCCACTATTCCTACAACCGCTATGGCAATAAGTTTTGGGACAAAGGTAAGAGTCTGCTCCTGTATTTGAGTTGTTGCCTGCATTATGCTTATAATAAGTCCTACCACAACAGATACAATTAAAATTGGTGCAGATATTAAGAGTCCTGTGCTTATAGCATCCTTTAATATTCCTAAAAGCATATTTTCTGTCATAATAATTTTCACCTCACGAAAAACTTAAAATAAGTGATTTAACTACTAAATACCAGCCATCTACCATTACAAATAAGAGAATTTTAAAGGGCAGCGACACCATGGCAGGCGGCACCATGAACATACCCATGGACATAAGTATACTGGCCACTACAAAGTCTATAATCATAAAGGGAATAAAGAGCAAAAATCCTATTATAAAGGCCGTCTTCAGTTCACTTATTATAAAAGCTGGTATAACAACATGTATTGGCGTATGATCTGTGTCAGTTTTTGGATCCATTTTTGCCGCATCCATAAATAACTGGAGATCCTTCTGCCTTGTCTGCCTGAGCATAAACTCCTTTAAAGGTTTCTCTCCAGCAGTAATGGCCTGCTGCTGACTTATCTTATTATTTACATAAGGCTGAATGGCATTATTATTAATTGTTGTGTATGTAGGCATCATTATAAAAAATGTTAAAAATAGTGCTAGTCCAATTATTACCTGATTAGGTGGTGCACTTTGTGTTCCCAAGGCATTTTTTAAAAAACCAAGTACTACTATAATTCTTGTAAAGCTGGTAGTCATAATAATTATAGATGGAAGCAAAGTGAGTATTGTAAGCATTATAAGAAGTTTTATGTTATCTACATAATCTGTAGGACTTGATGCATTGTCTACAGATACATTTACCTTTGGCACAGGTATAGTTGGAGCTGCATATGTATTTTTTCCAATAAAAAATATACAAAATAAAATCAAAATAGATATTATACAAGCTTTTTTCTTCATTCTAATCTTCCTCTTTAATCTTAAGTATGTGAAAATAAATAACAATTGAAATATGCTGTCTATATTTTGTATTATACAGGGAAACAGGTCGTAATAATAGTGCTATCATATTGCTATTTCTTTTCTTTCCTCACAATTTTATCCTTTAGTGTTTTTAAAAACTCACTTTTGTCCCCAATGTTCAATTTATCTTTAAAATCCTTATAAAATTCATTAAAATTTTTATATTGAGTCACTGTTTTGGACTCTTGAATTTTTTTTATTTCTTCACTATATAATTCCATTAGAATTTCCAGCTTGTTTCCACTGCTTGAAAAAACATATCCCTTTTCTCCAATTTGTATTACCAAAAGGCTGTTTTCCTTTGTAAGGGGAAGTCTCTCTAATACCTTCATGTAGTTTCCATTTTGCATATTTTGCAGCTTATTCCCACCATATTTTATGCTTACGTATATTAGAGGTAAAATAACTAAAAGTGCTGCTACAAGCTTTAAAATCATTAACAATATTGGCATCTACTTACCACCCTTGTTTATTTGCATATTCAAATAGACAATTCAATTATTTATTTGAATATGCCCTATTGAACTACTAATTCGTCAAAATACACATGGCTTATTTTTCCATTTTTAAGTATTGGATTTACTGCATTAAGTATCTGCTGTTTTGTATCCTCTATACCCTTTCCAGTAAAATCAGAAGCCTTCTTGCTTCTCAATATACTATTAACTGCATCACTTAAAATAGGCTTTTTATTTACAGTTTCACTCTCTAACTCACTTTTAAGTTTGCCGCTTTTAGCATCATAGCCAAAACTAACCTTTACCTTTAAATATCTCTGTGCGTCAGTATCCGATAGATTTACTACAGCTTCATCCAGGGAGTAAGTATTCTCATCTGCTGAGGTAATGGTAACCGCTGAGGCAGTATTATTTGATGCATTACTTGCATGCAGCTTTGATGCCCCGCCAAAGAAGAAAATATAACTTCCAAAGGCTCCAATTAAAACAATAAGCAGCACTAATAATATTATAATTATTTTACCTACTCCATCTGCTTTGTTTCCATTTTTCTTTTCACTCATAGACTCATCTCCTCTTGTAAATAAATTAAAAATGAATTTTTTAATGTTGTAAATTTATTTACAAAGTATTGTATTCTCACAATTATTTTATCAATAATAGGTTTAATAAATAAATTTTATATTTATCTATAATTTGAATTATAAATCCTCTTTTTAAATAATATTATCTTATCTATAACTTCATCTGCAGTTTCCTCTACCAGATATTTATTTCCATTCATCAGGGTTATTACCGTTTCAGGTATCTCTTCAATCTTTTCAATATTATCTGAATTAATTATAAATTCCTTATGATTCATTCCGGTGAGCTTTATCATAAATTAACCTGCTTTCTTTAAGTTTGTTTGTGGGCCAGACCCAAATACCCACCAGATCTGGCCCACAAAAATTAGTTATAGCCTATGTTTAAAATTATCTTACCAAGTTTATTATATCCTGTAAAACCTGGTCTCCAGTTGTAATAGTCTTACCATTGGCCTGGAAAGCTCTGCTTGCCACAATCATATCTGTAAATTGCTGAGCCAGGTCTACATTTGACATTTCAAGCATTCCCTGAAGAGTATCTCCATAACCATTACTGTTATCATCACCACTGGTATTTATACCACTTTTTACAACAGCATCTCCCGAGTTAACTGACACTGCATATAAATTATTTCCCTGCTTATCTAATCCTGCTGGATTTTTAAAGGAAGCCATAGCAATCTGTCCCAGTGTTGCAACTCTCTTATCTTCAAGAGTAGCAGTTATAACGCCATCCTTATCTATAGAAAAACTTGTCACTCTAAGATCCTGTCCTGTAGCAGGGTCGTGTACAGTGTCAGGTATTCTTAAACTCTTTAAGTTGTTATCATAAGAATAAAGTTCTTTAGTTCCATCTACAAAATTTATAACTCCATTATTAGTTATACTCTCTACTGGAGTACCACCTGACAATTGTCCAGAAGTTGTACCATTTATAGTTATTGGTGTACCACCAACCGCTATTGGTTGATTTATTCCCTTTAAAGAAAGCTGATTAGTAAGTGCTGCCTGTACTTGATTTGTAGTTACTGCTCCTGGAGTTACAAAATCTCCATTTACTGTTATAGTATGTTTATTTGTATCAATATCAACAGAGGTAGTTGTACCTGCTGAAATAGTTCCAATATTAATTGTATATCCGTTTAAAGCAGATCCTATTCCTGGTGTAAAATTTATTCCTCCAGCAGAAACAGCAATTGGTGCTGCAGCATTAGCTCCTCCATTAATTATATTTGAAGAAGTGTTTGACAGTAGTGTTGGTGTACCACTTACATTGACATTTGTCCCAAGCGGCAATCCTACTACTGATGATAATGCACCCTGGTAGTCTGCAGCTGACATATTGTTTATGTTTCCATTTATAGTTATAACAGTTCCAGCTAAGCTAGCAGTAGCTGGTGTTGGTCCATTAATATTTCCAAATTGTATTGTATATCCTGACCAAACTCCATTACCACTAGCATCTTTAAAACTAATATTAAGTCCTCTATAAGATACATTACCGTTAGCATCAATACCATTAGATGGACTAATATTCATAGGTGAACCACTAACACTTACAGTAGCTCCTGCTGGAAGTGCTGGAACAGCCGTCTGTATGGCAGTTTGTACAGCATTTGCTGTAATGGCATTTGCATTTGTGAAATCTCCATTTATTGTTATGGTCTGATTTACCGTATCTATATTTGCTGAAATCGGATTAGAACCAGCAGGAATATTTGGTGAAACATTACCAAGTCTGATAGTATATCCATTTAACTGTGAGCCCTGATTAAAACTAAAAGTAAAGCCCCCTGCTGAAACATTTTGTGGTGCGGCTGGATCTACACCATTTGCATAGGCACTAGACGCAATTCCATTAATTGGTGTAGAATTTCCAACTACAGAAACGATCTGCGCTATACCAGCCTGAGATAATGCATTATTCACAGCAGTCTGAACTCCTGCTGATGAAACCGCATTAACAGCACTAAAATCTCCATTTAATATTATCTTTTTATTAGTCTTATCCACTGTAGCAGTAGCTGTAGTGCCTGCTCCTACATCACCTAAAGCTATACTGTATCCATTCAAAGCTTCACCAGGTCCAAATTGAAAATTAAAACCTCCAGCATTTATAACATTAGGAGCTGTAGCAGTAGCTGCAGTATTGGTTGGATCATTTGATAGTGAATATCCCATAATTCTATATCCATTTGAAGTCAAAAGATTTCCCGCATCGTCAAGAGCAAAAGAACCATCTCTTGTATATAAAAGCTGACTTCCTGAGGCTGAAAGTGAATTTGCGTCCACATTATGTGATCCCACTGCCTGATTAACATTTATAGTATTATCACGAAAAATTGCCGGTCCTTTGCCCACCATAAAATAGCCATCACCATCTACAGCAACATCTAGATTTCTATTTGTAGACTGCATTGTTCCCTGACTAACTATAGTATCTATACCAGCCAGTTGAGTTCCAAGACCTACCTGACTTGGATTGGTACCACCCTGTGATGTAGAAGCTGACCCTGCATCTGCCACAGTTTGACTTAACATATCCTGAAATCTTGTTCTCGATGCTTTAAAAGCCGTAGTTCCCTCGTTGGCTATATTATTACCGATTACGTCCAAAGCTGTCTGATTTGCCTGCATACCTGATATTCCTGAATTCAATGATCTTAACATATTATACCTCCATTAATTTAAATTTATTTTATGGTATACTTTTTTGGGTTTCCATCAATCCACCCTTTGTAACTTCCTTTATTAAGGTCCAGTTTAAAGTAAAACCACACTATCCACATTGGTAAAAACATTATTTTTAGCGGATTCTTTATCAACAGCTGTTATTACAGTTCTGTTTTTTACACTAGTCACAAGTGCCACATCCTTATACAATATGACAGAGTTTGTACATCCCTTTTTCTCTGCCTTATTTATGCCTTCATTTATATTTTTCATATCCTGCTCATTAAAACTTATATTTCTGCTATTAAGTCTTTCTTCAGCATGCTTTGACATAATAAAGCTATCATTTTTACTAATTTCATCCTTTAATATGTTATTAAAATTTAAATTAGTTTTAATTTTTTCAGATACTTTTTTTTGTGAAAAGCCTTCAATTGGTTCTATAGGATAAACTTGTCCATTTATTACTCTATAACTCATATTTAACCTTTATTCATTACTTGAGTCAGTACTATCAGTTGATGTAGTACTTTTATTAGTATCTGTGGAATCTGATGTAGTACTGGTTCCAGTGTTATTATTTGTACTAGTATTGGATGAAGTACTACTATTTGTACTAGTACTGGATGAGGTACTAGTAGTACTATTACTTGTACCACTTCCTGATGTGGTATTACTGCTTGTACTATCACCATCAGATTTAGTCCCTGGATTAACCTGTGTAATATCTCCATAATCAAAATCTTTAGTAATAGCTTTTCCATTGTCAGTAGTATCTACAGATAATGTTATTGCATCACCATCTTTTGTTACGGATTTAACTATACCCATATAGTTATTTCCTAAGCTGTCCAGCGAATTAAATTTAACATTTACACCAATAAGATTAGCTGCTGAATTCAGCGTCATAGTTGAATTCAAATTTGCCATCTGCTCCAGAGATGAAAACTGTGCAAGTTGTGCAACATACTGGGTTGAATCCTGATTACTGCTATTTGTTGGATCCTGATTGGATAGTTCAGCTGAAAGTATCCTTAAAAATGAATTTTTGTCAATTTCCTGACCCTTTTTTACGATCTTTGTACCTTTATTTGTAGCCCCAGAACTTGTAACCGCTGACTGGTAACCTGTAAGAATGGGTGTACCATTAGTTGTATTAGCCATAATATACCTCCTTTATACTAAAACATTAACATTATTATTTTCAGCTATTTCATTTTCTAATTTATCCTGGCTTTCATTTAAATTATTATTTAAATTTAAATTACTGCTCTGATTATTAGTGTTTTCATTTTGTCTGCCATCAAACTGACTAAAATTACTGTTGTTACTGAAATAAGTTGTATCATTGTTGTATATATTTATATCCAGACTGTGTATCTTAATATGGTTATTATTTAAGCTATTACTTATTTCATGTAAATTAGAATTCAACAGATTATAAGCATCCTTGTTAGTTGCAGTTATAGTTGCTTTCATAATACCACTATCTGAGGTTATCTTTATCATTACTTCTCCTAATTCCTTTGGCATTATTTTTACAGTCATATCTTTTACATTATTGTCTTCCATATAACTTAAACTTTTAATTATATCTGAAGTAAAATTAGTTTTATTTATTACCGTTGGCTGTATATCTTCATTTTGTCTGCTGCCATTGGCATTGTTCAATGTAAACTGATTCATAATATTAATTACTTTAGAATATTGGTTGTCAGAATTATCATTATTTATAAGTTGTCTCAAAAAATCATTATCTTTATTTTGTGACAAATTATCTGCTGACAATGATTTGTTAACTGATGTCTTATTATTTTCATTTAAATTCTCAAGTTCTGATAAAATATTCTTTAATGTGCTTATTTCTTTAGCATCTAACAGACTACTATTTTTATTTTCCTGTGGATTCTCTAGGATACCATTTTTTGTACTATCTGAAGTTCCATCTGTCTTAATTTGATTTATATGATTCTGCTGCAAAATACCAGATGTATTAATCAATTCTAAAGATTTCAAATTAGTAGTAGTTTGTGATATACTTTGATTTTCACCATCAATATTTTTAATGTTATTGCCAGCATTGATGATATTATCATTACCTAACAAATCATTTCCTGACAATGATTCATTAACTGATGTCTTATCATTTCCATTTAAATTCTCAAGTTCTGATAAAATACTTTTCAATGTGCTTATTTCCTTAGCATTTAGTAAACTATTATTTTTATCTTCCTCGCTGCTATTTTGTATGGCAAGTACCTTAGAGGAATTTTTTAGATTTAATTTATCAGATAAAAAATTATTTTTATTAGCAGCTAAACTACCCTCACTGTGAGCTCCAAAAGAAATTACTTTCTTTAACTCATTCACTATACGTCCTATAAATTTTTCATCACCTAAAGTCTCACCTATTTCAATTTGGTTTATATGGTTCTGCTGGAAAATATCAGATGTATTAATCAATTCTAAAGATTTCAAATTAGCAGTAGTTTGTGATATACTTTGATTTTCACCATCAATATTTTTAATGTTATTGCCAGCATTGATGATATTATCATTACCTAACAAATCATTTCCTGACAATGATTCATTAACTGATGTCTTATCATTTCCATTTAAATTCTCAAGTTCTGATAAAATACTTTTCAATGTGCTTATTTCCTTAGCATTTAGCAGACTATTATTTTTATCTTCCTCGCTGCTATTTTGTATTCCAAATACCTTAGAAGAATTTTTTAGATTTAATTTATCAGATAAAAAATTGTTTTTATTAGCAGCTAAACTAGTTTCACTGTGAGTTCCAAAAGAAATTACTTTCTTTAACTCATTCACCATATGTCCTATGAATTTTTCATCACCTAAAGTCTCATCTATTTCAATTTGGTTTATATGGTTCTGCTGCAAAATATCAGATGTATTAATCAATTCTAAAGATTTCAAATTAGCAATAGTTTGTGATATACTTTGATTTCCAAAATCAATATTTTTAATGTTATTGCTAGCATTGATGATATTATCATTACCTAACAAATCATTTCCTGACAATGATTCATTAACTGATGTATTGTCATTTCCATTTAAATTCTCAAGTTCTGATAAAATACTTTTCAATGTGCTTATCTCTTCATTACTCAATACACTATTGTTTTTATTATCTTGTATATTCTCTAAATCAACATTTTTTGTACCGTCTGAAATACCCTTAATATCTGATATAATTAAAGAAATTTTAGAATTTATGTCATTCAATGAAAATTTATTCTCTCCAGCGGCTATAGTGTCTACTTGTTTTATACTATCAACGAATTCATTTATTACAGATGAATTACTATCTGTAATGCTTTCCTTCTGAATATTAACTGCCTTTGACTGCTGACACATCAAAGCAAGTAGTTCTTGAATATTTTGTCCTATTTTTCCAAGCAATTGTTTCTTACTGGAAATGTCTTTTAAATTATTGTGTTCATCAGATTTTTCTACGGTATTATCATCTTTATCTGATGATGAACTACCCAAATCATTACTATATAAATCAACTTTGTCACCTGACTTACTATCTGATGCTTCACCTAAAAAATCTTGAAATTTCGAACTATTGCTATTTTTAACCGCCTTATTTCCTTTTGTTACATTAGAGACAGCAATTATATCCTTAATACTAGTTGATATATTTATTTCACTCACCCTTTCACCTCCTTTCAAATTTTCTTATAAACCCATACAATGCAAATTCGTCATTAGCTTTTTGTTCAGCTAAATTCTGTTCTCTAACAAACCTAGCCTTTTGCTTATCTCTTAAAATTTCCACGGTCTTTCTGTCTATCTGCTTTTGCTTAAGTTCCTCCCTATGCTGATCTAGTTGAGTTTCTTTATTTGTAAGTTCCCTACTGGCCTGATCAATGCAACCTGAAAGAGAGTTTAAATAAGCCTGTGTCATTTTTTGCTGAACAATGGAACCGTATTTTCTTTCTTCGCTGAATTTTTTATAATTATCATTTAATTTTTCAAGACTTTTCTCTGCATTAATTTTTTCCTGCTGTGATTTTTTAAAATTAATTTTGCTCTCTTCTTCTTCATCTTTTCTTATATCTAAAAGCTTTTGAAGCCTGAATTTAAAGTTTTCCATAATATTTACCTCTCGTAAATAAATCAACTAAACATCTGAACCAGTTTATTTCTACTTTCTTCAAAATTCGACTTTTCATTTATTTCCTGCTTCAAATAATTAACAATATGATCATGATAATGTATTGCTATATCTATCTTTTTATTGCTTCCCCTCACATAGGCCCCTAAGTTTATTAAATCCTCAGAATCATGATAGGTTGCAAGTAAATCTCTGGCGGCAGAAGCTGCCTGTTTGTGATCATCATCGGCTATTTCTGACATAAGTCTGCTTATACTTTTCAAGGTATCAATAGCAGGATAATGGTTTTTTGCAGCTAAATCCCTTGATAATACTATATGACCATCCAAAATACCCCTTACAGCATCTGCTATAGGTTCGTTAAAATCATCTCCATCTACAAGCACTGTATAGAAAGCAGTAATAGAACCCTTATCTGACATACCAGACCTCTCCATAAGCCTTGGAAGCATAGCAAAAACAGAAGGTGTATATCCTTTAGTAGCTGGAGGCTCTCCAATAGCAAGTCCAATTTCTCTCTGAGCCATAGCGAATCTTGTGACAGAATCCATCATGAGTATAACTTTTTTCCCTTGATCCCTAAAATATTCTGCAATGGCTGTAGCTGTAAAAGCTCCCTTTAATCTTACCAAGGCAGGTCTATCTGAAGTAGCACACACTATAATTGACTTCTTCATTCCTTCCTCACCAAGATCTTTTTCGATGAAGTCAAGAACTTCTCTTCCTCTTTCACCTATAAGAGCTATTACATTTACATCAGCCTTAGCTTCTCTTGCTATCATACCTAAAGTTGTACTTTTTCCTACTCCACTACCTGCAAATATTCCTACTCTTTGACCTTCACCACAAGTTAAAAATCCGTCTATAGCTCTTACACCTGTATACATTACATCTTTTATTCTTCTCCTTTTAAGTGGATCAGGAGGGTCGCTGTCAAGCTTGTAATAGCTGCCCCTATCTATTTTTACATTGTCCAAAGGCTTACCAAGACCATCTAGCACTCTTCCAAAAAGTTCGTCTGAACATTTAACATTAAGAGGTTTTCCAGTAGGCACAACTCTGCATCCTGATGCTATTCCTATAAGCTCACCTAAGGGCATTAATATTATATTTTTCTCTCTAAACCCTACCACTTCACATTCTACAGGAGTATTTTTCTCATTATATATTTTACAAACTTCACCTACAAAGGCTTTGATTCCTTCTACTTCAATAGTAAGACCTATTACCTTACTAACTACGCCTTCCACATAGGCTGTACTGCACTCTTCTACTTTTCTCATCAATGCATTAAAGTCCAAAGAAATCATATGTATTCTCCTCATTATGTGTCTTCAAATAAATAACTAATCAATATATTTATTTTTTTAAGATACATTAATTCATAAGTTCTTCTTTTATCTTTTCTAAACCTATACTTATACTCAATTCAATCTTGCCATTGTCCTTTTCAATAATGGCACTGTCATTCTCTATGAAATTATCTTCTATAACAAATATCTCACCTTTTAAAGGTATTTGTTTCTTCCAAAGTTCCACAGCATCACTTAGTGAATTATAATGAAGACTGTTGCATTTTATAATTATAAGAGCACTATTTTTAGCTGTAGACACTGCATCATAGATCATGTCATCAATGCCCTGTTCTTCTTTAACTTCTCTCTTTAAAATTTGCTTAGCGATAAAAAGAGCCAATTCTTTTATATTTACTTGCTTATCCAAAAGATATTTTTCATATTGGATTTTTGCACTATTAATAAGATTAGAAGCATTGTTTTCAGCATTAGACATAATATTATCAGCTTCTGCTTTGTTTTTTTCTATAGTTTCATTGTAAGAATCATTATAGCCCTGCTGTTTTCCTTCTTCATAGCCTTTATTATGGGCTTCATTTTTCATAAACTCAGCATCATTAATAGCTTTAACCCTTATGTCTTCTGCTTCTAATTTTGCCTTTTCTATAATAGCCTTAGCAATTTCATCAAATTTATCTATATTTTCACTACCATTATTTTTTATTATATCTTTAATTTCTTCCAAAGACTGCTGCTTCTCTTCTATATTACTTTCTGTAATTATTTCTTTTTTCCCTTGAGCAATTACTTTAGTATTCTTAATAACACTAGACGATAATGGCATCTTCTCCACCTCTCGCAATTACTATTTCACCGGCGTCATCCAATCTTCTTATTATGCCAACAATCTTCTGCTGTGCCTTTTCCACATCAAGAAGCCTTACTGGACCCAGGAACTCTATATCCTCCTTTAGTGCAGTAGAAGCTCTCTTAGATTGATTTCTGAAGATACAGTTTGCCACCTCTTCTGAAGAGCCTTTAAGTGCCAATGCCACATCCTTATTATCAAGCTCTCTAAGAACTCTTTGTATAGAAACATCATCCATAGTAACAATATCCTCAAATACAAACATAGATTGCTTAATTTTTTCAGCAAGTTCTTGATCCTCTTTTTCAAGTTCTTCTGTAATGTTCTTTTCAGTAGTTCTATCCACCTGATTAAGAATGTCAACTATTGTTTCCACTCCTCCAAGTACAGTTACATCAGATCTAACCACGGAGGACAATTTAGTATTCAACACCTTTTCAATTTCCTTTATTACCATAGGCGATGTATTACTCATAGTTGCAATTCTATAGGCTACTTCACCCTGAAGCTCTTCTGATAAAGCTGACAGTATCTGACCTGCTTTATCAGCTTGAAGGTAACAAAGTATAAGTGCTATAGTTTGTGGATGCTCACTATTAATTACATTTAACAATTGATGAGCATCCGCTTTTCTTGCAATAGAAAAGGGTCTATACTGTTCTGTAGCCTCTACAACTTTTTCTAATATTTCTTTAGCCCTTTGACTTCCAAGAGCCTTTGAAAGTAGATCTTTTGCATATTCAATTCCACCTTCAAGTAAATACTCTTTAGCCTTATTCATTTCTATAAACTCTGCCAGTATTCCCTGTCTTTGCTCTTTTGTAACAGAAGTCATATTTGCTATTTCATAGGTAATCTTTTGTATTTCCCTTTCAGGTAATCTTTTTATTATTCCTGCCGATGTCTCCGGCCCCAAAGTTATAAACAGTATAGCAGCCTTTTGTATTCCAGTTAATTTTTTATCAGTAGCCATATACCATCACCCCTCATTTTCTGAAATCCAAGCCTTAACGACATCAGCAACCTGATCTGGTTTCGTGCTAGCATATTTTTTAACTTCGTTTTCTATATGTGATTTTTCATCTTCCTGTTCAAAGTCTATAGGATCATATTTAACCTGTTCCTTTGGTACTATACTGTCATCAATTATAGCATCAAGACTTGTAGTCTCATCTTCATCTTCTTCTGCTGCTTTTCTTCTCCTTCGCACTAGCACAATTATACCTGCTGCAATTGCAGCTATTACAGCTGCAGCCCCTATGCCAATTGCAGTATATAGTCTCATTCTTTGCTGTTGCTGAGCCTGCTGATTCATCTGATTTAATGCGTTTCTTGCATTATTTTGAAGTGTAGTATCAAATCTCATTCCCTCAACACTAATACTGTCACCTCTTTGCTGATTAAAACCTACAGCCTGATTTACTATATTGTTTATAGATGCCTGTTCATTTGCGGGTATATTAGCTTCATTCACCACTATAGAAACTGTTAACCTGTTTATATTTCCAGGTGCTACTTCTGTTTTTGTTTCCACTCTATTGGTGTCATAATTTCTAATGGTTTCGTTATGGGTGGCATTACCATTATTATTGTTATTATTATTAACTATTTGATTAGAATTAACATTATTATTTGTAGGACTTGCCCCTGCTGCTGCAGTAGTACCACCTGGAGTCACGTCATTAGTATTATGTTCACTTATTACTGTTGGATTGCTTATAGTTGTAGAATTTTGCTGAGTGGAATCAAAATTCATATCAGCATGAACCTGTACTTTAACATTATCCCTGCCATAAATAGGTACTAATTGATTTAATACTTTTTCTTGAAGTTGTTGTTCTTCCTTTGCCTCTATATCATTTCTTTGAGCAGTAGTTGCAGACACATCTTGATTGCTGCTGTTATTTAAGTCACTACTTAGTAAGGTCATATTGTCATCTACCACCTGTACATCATTGGGTGATAAATTCTTAACCCCTCCAGATACTAAGGATACAATTGCCTTTACTTGATTTTTAGTTAAAGTTTGTCCTGGTTTCATCTTTAAAAATACAGAAGCCTTAGCAAGAGAGCCATCTCTAACAAAAACTGAATTATCTGGCATAACTATTTGAACTCTTGCATTGTCAATCTGTGGGAAACCTTTAATAGTCCTCTCCAGTTCTCCTTCCAATGCCCTCTGATACTGTACATTAAACTGCTGATCTGTCATTCCAAGCTGACTGCTGTTATCAAATAGTTCAAAACCTACACTGCCGCCTTTTATTGAAGTAGCATATTGTAATCTTAAATCATCTACTTTGTTTTCCGGTACATAAATAGTGTTTGTACTGGAATCTACTTTATATTCCACTTTATCTGATTTTAATTTAGTTATGATGGCAGCTGAATCATTGGCATCCATATTGGAAAATAACACTCCATATTTTGTTTTACTTGAAGTTATGCCAAATACCGTTATAGCTGCTATTAATCCCACAATTAAAACGCCAATTACTATCTGCTTAGTTCTGCTTAAATCTAACCATTTATTTTTAAGCTTACCAAAAGTCTCTAAAAGCTTATTCATCTCATGCGCTCCCTATATTACACTTGCATTCTGTTTAATTCCTGATATGCCTCAACAATTTTATTTCTAACTTGCACTGCCAATTGAAGAGACATCTGTGCTTCCTGTCCTGAAAGCATAACCTGATGTACATCCACATTGTCCCCTTGTATGAATTGGTTAGTAATATTATCTGCAGCCACCTGTTGAGCATTAACTCCATCTAGCTTATCCTTTAATATAGAAGAAAAATCTAAACCACCATTGGTGTCAGTATTCACATTATTATTTGTGTTTGTTCCTACCATACTATCTAGCTTTGCTATGCTGTTACTTGGAATAAATTGATTTATATTCATAATTATCGCCTCTACCTTCCTATTCCTAATGCTGCTGAAAACATACTCTTTTCTGCTCCTATAGCGCTTACATTAGCTTCATAGGCCCTTGTGGAGGATATTAAATCTGCCATCTCATTTAATATATCTACATTGGGCATTGAAACATAGCCATTGGCATCTGCATCTGGATCACCTGGATCATAAACCCGTTTAAGGGGGGAATTATCATTCACAATTCCAACAGCCTTAACGCCCTTTAACTGATTTTCATACTGGCCAGTACCTAGATTCAGTTCTTTATCCAGATTTTCCTGGAATACAGCTATCTTTCTTCTATAAGGCTGCCCTGTTTGTTCACTTCTTGTAGTATTCACATTAGCTATATTGGATGAAATTGTATCCATTCTCAGTCGTTCAGCAGAAAGACCACTAGAACTAATATTCAAAGCATTGAAAGCTCCCATTTATTAATTACCTCCAGTTATTACATATTTTTTAGCGGAAATCATGCCATTGGCCTTATTTATTAATGCTTCATACATTAATGTATTTTGCGCTTGATTAGCCATTTCAGCATCAATATCTACATTATTTCCATCATTTTTCATACTGGCTGTAGTATCCTGTTTCACGCTGATTTCTCCAAAACCGCTTCCATCACTCATGTGCAAAGGATTATCCTTTTTCATAGTTATATTATCCATACTATTCTTAAGAGTATCCTCAAAGGATACATAATATCCTTTATAACCTGCAGTATTGACATTCGCTACGTTATTAGTTATAACCTGTCCTCTCGTACTTGCTGCATCCAAGGATTTTTTAACTAAATCATAGGTAAATTGGCTTTGAGAAATGTTACCAATCGACACAATATCATCTCCAATCTTGACATTAAATTATTTATTATTATTAAATTCTTCAATATATGCTACTTTTAATTATATGATAAATTATATTACATAATAATACAATATTTGTTATTAATAAATTTTTTCTAATATTCACATAAATTTTAAACTTAAAAAATAATGTTATTAAAATTTAAATTTAAATCATAAAACTATTATAGTAAACTTTTATTAAATATTCTATAAAATTATTTAAATTTATATATATATTAATAAAATTTTACAAATGTTTTACCACATTAAGGCACTTTTATAGCTTTTATGTAATTTTTATGTAATTTTTGTCATTTAGTAGAACTTCTTTGTACTGTCACCCATAAATAAAGTTCTATATATAAGATAAGCTTTTTGCTGCAAATTTAAATATTCACTTTATAAAATATTTAAATTAAAAATACAATAATATAAAAAAGCTGATGTTTTTAGCTCCTAAACTAAAAATATCAGCTTTAAACTTCTATATGATTGATTAAAATCAATAAAATACTACATCTTATCTAACTCGACTTAATATATTTAATATGTCCTGAGGAAATTTGTTTGTCTGTACCATCATCGCTATGCCTGCATCTACCAATATACCTGATTTAGAGTATTCCATTATTTCAGTAGCTATATCTGCATCACTTATACTGCTGTCTGCATCTTGAATCTTATCAGATATTTCATTAGTGTTATTAAAACTATCATTGAATCTATTCTCTATTCCACCATAAACACTTCTAGCATGTACTACATTCTCTATAGCTGAATCCACTAAACTAAGATTTGCATCTACAGAATTTTTAGATACATCTACAGTATCTAAAGTATTCCCTGTGGAATCCTGCATACCTGTTGTAACATTAAATCTTGGTATAACAACACTATCTCCCGGATTTGCACCTACTGCTGCAGTTATTGTGGAGGCTGGATTTTTATTGTCATAAGGCACTCCACTTGTTGGTGAACTGGCATTCAATAGTTTAACACCATTGAATTCAGTATTGTTTGCTGTATTATTAATATCCTGTTTTATCTGATCAATTTCCAGCTGAATATTTTTCTTATCTTCATCTGTGATCCCCGCTGCCCCAGAAGATACAACAAGTTGCCTCATTCTTTGAAGATCATCACTTATATTGTTCATACCACCTTCTGCTGCCTGCAACATACTTATTCCATCCTGTGAATTTTTTGCCCCAGCTTGAAGTCCACGTATTTGCATATTCATTTTTTCACTTTTAGCCATAGCATTGGGGTCATCCTGTGCACTATTTATTTTCTTCCCTGAACTTAATCTATTTAAAGCTCCGCTTTGATTATTAAGGTTTTTTGTATATGCATAATATATATTTAATGATGCTAAGTTATGACTTAATCTCATTTTATCAACTCCACTTAAAATGTTTTTTACTTTCTATAATTATCGAAGAATTTAAATGAAGCTTTATACCACTAGAGTAAAATTTTTAATTTTCCAAATTAACGCCATATAATTCCAAGTCACAGTTACCCTAGTGCAAGATTTTTGCCAACGGAGTGAGCTTGCTACTCTCTTCACCTTCCATTTCTAACTTAAATCCATTTATCTCTACATCTTCACTTAATTCAATTACAAGGCATCTAGTACCATTTTTATTAACAACTTGTTTAACTGAACTTAAATCTCTTGGATTAATAATTATACTAGTATCTTCATTTTCAATTTTTATGGATTTACTTTTAAAATCTGGAATTATATTTTTTACCTTAAACTCGTAATCTCCTCCACAGATTTCTTCAAAAGAACTTTCTAAAACTTCAGTATTCTCTATTCCACTATCTTCTAAAACCCTCTTAATTTCTTTCATATTCATAGTAGGTTCCTCTTCGTCCATACTATCTTCTAATTTTTCATTTATTTTTTCATAAATTTCCTGCATAGCATCAGCTTTTATTTTATCACCAATTACATCATTCAATATAGCATTAAATCTCTCTTTTTCTTCTACAGCAGTCTGTTTTATACTACAATTTAAAACCTCTTCAACAAATTTCAAATTCAATTGTTTTGATTTTGAAGAATAATATACAACTTTATTTACATCCATATTTCCATCACTAAAACTAGGAAACATAAATCCATCTAAAGGTGAATTTAAATTTATTGTAGTATCTAAGGCAGAATTAGGTTTAAAGGCCCTTTCTTCATAGTCAAATTTCAAAACTCTTTTAGGAATATCTACTTTGTTTATACTACATAAAATGAACTGGATAGCTTGTACAGAATCTTCTATTGATTCATCTATTTCTTCTCTTCTTTTCTTGCTTCCTTTGTAGTACTCAGCTTTTACAAAATTTATTACTATATCTGTGTCATATGTATAGTTTTGAGATATTTTTTCTACTATTTTATCAGCATATTCTGCTACCCTTTCTTCTGAACTCAATGCCTTATATAATACATTTTGTGTACTTTCTACTAAGTTTTCACTGTTAAAATCCAATTCAAATATTTTTGTATCTATGGTTCCAGTAAGAATCTTTTTAAAATTATTTAAATAAAGTTCCTTTTTCTCAATTTCTAACATATCAAAATAACTAAGTTCTTTTTTTATAATTTCATTATTGTCTTTTTTTAAATATATACTATATACTTCTTTTATAGACATCATATAGCTGTTTAATTTAAATTCTTTTCTTAAGTCAGCCAAATCTTTTTTATTCATAATCATTACCTCAGCTTTCTCTTTAGGATAATTACATCCTAATAATATAAATTTAAGACTCCAATTTATAATTTTATGCCAATAAATATTATTCTACTCAAAAGCTATAAATCCTCTAAAAATTCTATTTGCCTAATACAATGTCCGAATTATAATGCTAATGACCCTGAGATGATTGTTAAACTAAATTTTCATCCCAAGGGTCATACTTTAAGAGTAAACTTCCACAATTTTCTTTTCCTTTTCATTAATTTTAACCGTTACTTCTTCTACCTTTCCTGCCACTCCTTTAACTTTTCTAAAATCAAATATTAAAAGATAGCCTTGTTCTAACCCATACTGCTCTAAATATTTGCCTAGTTGTACAAGTCCTTTTTCATGATACTTATCTCCACGCCATATTTTCAGCTCCAATATATACATCTTTTTATTATAAGTTATAGCTATATCAAACCTTTTCTCTTCTCCACCTTTTCTCTTCTCCACCTTTTACTTCCTTAAAGGCAAAACCTGTGCCATTTATTATAGGACTTAAAAAAGCAAGAAATAATAATCTTCCATCTTCTTCTAAAAAGCCTTCTCTTCTCTCTGAATACTCATGTTTCATGAAATACTGAAACTTTAATAATACTTTAGCTATATCCAGGCTTCCATCTTTTTTTATAAATTCTGATCTTTCATTGTAAAAACCTAAATTCGTAGAAGTCTCTATTATAGAACTCATATAATCGTATATTTTTTGTTCGTAAATTCTATTATGAAGCTTTAATTTTCCCTGCTCATCCTTAAATATTCCATATATTACACCCAAGTTTATAGTAGAATTATCTTTATTATAAGTAATTTCACTACCATCTACCGTTATCTTCTTTATCAATTCTTTTAAAGCAATATTATTTTCTAGATTTTTGATCAAACTATCAAAATTAGTATTGCTATCTTTTAAAAATTCTTTAACAGCTCTGTCCATATATTCCTTATCCCACTTTAGTTGTTTTATATCCATAATTTTTTCATCTATTATTTTACAAAGCTTACTCACAAGAAAAGGATATCCTGAAGTGTAAAAATAAAGTCTATCTGAAAAATACTCTTTATCTAATTTTACTCCTTTATTTTTTATGTAATCTTCCAACATAGTACCTATTTCTTCCTTTGAAAAACTCATATCCACATCAAAATCTGAAGCTATATTCCAAGGACTGTTGTATTTGTGCTCTTCATCTGATCTTATCTTTAGTTTTAAACTCTTTACATCATGTACACCTGCTAATATTACACTATGAAAAGTCTTATCTTTCCCCGAATTTCTAAGTAAATATTTGTTTCTCAACATACCTAAAAAGCTCAAAAACATCTGATTGTTACTGCTTTTATCTACTTCATCTATCATAATTACTACTTTTTTATTAACTTTTATAATGAACTTTGTTATAGCTCTTGATAAATCATTAAATGTCTGAATTTTATTCTTTTGTTCTTCCAAAAAGTCAGCCAAATCTTCATAATGTAAAAATAAGCTATCAGCCACTATTTGTAAAAATACTTTTACAAAGCGCTGCTCTTCTTGAAAAATCAAATCTCCTACACCTTCAAAGCTTATTGATATAGTTAAGTACTCAATATTTTTATCAAGGTTTTTTTCAAGCATATATAAAGTGGTTGTTTTTCCGTACTGCCTTGGTCTGTTTATTATAAAATACTCTTCATTTTCTATGAACTCCATTATATCATTTAATTTTTCTGATATATCTACCATATAATGCTTCTCTGGTATACATGTCCCCGTAACATTAAATTTCTTTTCCATTATTCTCTCACCCCACTTCTTGTATATATTTTACCACATTACATAACTCTTTAAACACAAAAAAACTGCAAAATATAAAGTCTACAGTTTCCTCATTTTCATCCATTACATCAGCTCATTCACATTTACTATTTTTTTCAAGTAACAGTTATCGTTACAAATAAGGCATTGAAAAAGGCAAAGAAGAAACTACCGTGAATCTTTTGAAGCTTGTAATCGATACAGAAATTATAGCTAAAAGCACAGGTTTAAGTTTAGAAAAAATACTTGAACTTAAGAAAAAATATGAAAACCAGAAGTTTAAGGATAATAAAAATAGAGACTAACATTGAAATATCAATTCTTTGTTAGTCTCTTTGAATATTAGCCTAATAACATTTAACTAAACTTACTAATTGCAGACTCAACAAATCCCTTATACAATTCTCTATTCTTGTCTTTAAAATATGATAATATTTTATCACTACAACTTAATTTTTCTTTTTCATTACCAATGTACATAGAATAACTACTCCATTTATAAAATTCTGGTTTTTGGACCATCTTTGCTCTTACAGGATTTAAATGAATATATCTACTGGCCTCTAATACATAATTATCTTCCTGCATTATTTCTGCATTATACCTATCTTGAAATAAATGTCCTACATAATTATATTTGTTATTAAAGTTTCTTGCATAAGACTTATTTATTCGGCTCATTAAATACCATATATGTTTTTCATTTGTTTTTATTTGAAGATGAATATGATTTGTCATTAGAGTATACACAATAAGCTCATAACTATTCTCATAATAATCCATAGCTTCTTTCAAGTTTTCCAAATAAACTAAATAATCCTGATCATCTTTAAATATATCACTTCTCCTATTCCCCCTACAGGTTACATGATACATTGCGTTAGGATACCATAGTAATTTTTTCTTTGGCATTGAATTCTCCCCATTCACTTTATTCTTATAGGAAGGTACGAAAAGAAGTCGCTAATTATTAGTGTTTCATTGGAAACTGCGTTAGTTACTAGGCGTATCCCCGCTTGAAGCCGCACTCTGAGTAATCGGTTTGTAGATTGCATGAGAGTTAAGTACCTAATGGCATTGCTTTACGCAGAAGCAATACTGGGTTAGGGGAAAAATGGAAAGTATAAACGTAGAGTTGAACCTTTGTAATCTTCGTCAAAGAAGATAAGCGTACTGCGAAGTAACAAGCTTAATATGGATAGAAAAGATTGAATCGTCCTCCAATCGTGCAGTAACCCATATATCCATCGGAGTAGAGAAGGATGCTTACCCATTTGAATCTAATATTAGTGGAACTTGGTAAGCCCTTTGTGTTCCTCGAGAGAGGTAGGGTAATCGTAAGAAAACTACAATACCAGAGAGCAAAGGAGTGTGGAGAAAGCGAATGCCAGTAGGACGAAAGTCCAGGGGAAAGAATAACCTGCTGGATAGGGTTTGATAACCCGCTCGAAAGAGGGCAGACTTCCACATGGTCATCAACACGAAAAAAAACGTAAAGAAGAATCTTTTTAAGGAGAAACATGTTTTGAAAACTATTAAAAAATTTAATACGTCGGCTGTTTCTCCACATATACAGGACTGGACGCTAATTAACTGGAAGAAAGTATGTCAATATGTGAAGAAACTTCGCCAACGGATTTTTCGTGCCGAACAGTTGGGACAGAAAAGAAAAGTAAGAAAGCTTCAAAGACTAATGATTAGAAGTAATGCTAATTTGTTAATGTCAATTAAAAGAGTTACACAAAATAACAAAGACAAACGAACTGCTGGTGTTGATGCTGAGATTATACTCACTTCAAGTGACAGATTGAGATTATATAACCTTCTCAAGGGGTATAATATTAAATATATTATACCTAAGCCAGCAAAAAGATTATACATACCCAAGAAAAATGGTAAAATGCGTCCTTTAGGAATACCGGTCATAAAAGATAGGATATTTCAAAATATTGTTAAAAATGCTTTGGAGCCACAATGGGAAGCGAGATTTGGACCTTCTTCATATGGATTCAGACCTAAGCGAAGCGCCCAGGATGCTATTGTCAACCTATTCACTAAGCTATCATCTAGGAGTACAAGGCAATAGATATTTGAAGGTGACTTCAAGGGATGTTTTGATAATCTCAATCATCAATATATTATGGATAGTTTAACGGGATTCCCTGCTAAAGAAACTATATATAAATGGTTAAAAGCAGGATATGTTGATAATAACTCATTTAATAATACAGATTCTGGCACTCCTCAAGGTGGTTTATGCAAAGCTTCGCATAATCCGCCTTATGCAAAGAAAGTAATTATGCAAAGTAAACTTTGAAATATCGCATACTTACTGACTCTCTTTTTGGTTTACTTTGCATAATCTTCGTCAATGATAATAGAGTGAAAACTCAAAATTATTGAAGGAGGTATTTCTTTTGAAAAAGAAACCACTTAATGAATTATTACAGGACTTAGAGCAGGAACTGCTACGATTAGGCTACACAGAGGGTTCTATGAAATTTTATCATAACCGCTGGGAAAAAATCATAAAATTCGCAGAAGAGCGTAATGAGACTTATTACTCAGAACAACTGGGGATAGACTTTGTTGAGAAACATTTTCAGATTTTTAAAAAGGATTTCGATAAAACCTTGTGCCAGAAAGATACTCAAGAACTTCGCATCATCAGAATGATTGGAGATTTCCAACTCCATAATACCGTTTTAAGGCGATACTATAAACACAAACAACTTTTGATTGACCCTTACTATATGAAGTATAAGTAGTAATTTCAAAAATCACTGCAAATCCAAAGATTACTCAAAGGTGACTGTTGATCACTACGTAAATCAAGCAGAGCGATTTATGGATTACTTGCTTTCGCAAGGCATATATGATTGTCGTAATATGAGTCTCTCAATTATTCATGGCTATATCAAAACATTAGCTGGATATACTTACAAAACTGTGGAACAGAATATCTGCTCTATCCGTGCATTTTTAAGATATCTTCTGGAACAGGACATTTTAAAAACTGATTTAGCTGCAAAAACACCAATGGTTCAAGCCCGTAAACAGACAAGAATTCCCTCTGTGTGGACAAAGGAAGAACTAAGCGCACTTATAGGTGCTATTGACCGTGGTAGTCCAAAAGGGAAAAGGGATTATGCCATTATCCTTCTAGCTTGTATGTTGGGACTTAGGGTTACTGATATCAAGAACCTGACTTTTGACTGCTTTCACTGAGAAGAAAAAAGGCTGATATTTACCCAGTCCAAGACAAGAGAAACAGTTATACTCCCAATTCGATCCGAATTGGGATGGGCTGTCATTGATTATCTGAAATATGGTAGACCGAAGGTTGATTCATCCATCATATTTGTAAGGCATATGGCGCCATTCCTACCTTTTTCAGAAGGAGACCACTTAGCTCAACTAATACAAAATTATATGAGAACAGCGCATCTGCCTACGTTGAAAAAGCGTCGTGGTATGCACTCTCTCCGCCATACGGCTACATCGAAAATGCTTGAGCAGGGCACATCTCTAGTAGTCATTTCAGATATCCTTGGTTATACAGATACTGACTCAACATCAGTTTATTTGAAAGTGGATGTAGCTAAACTGAAGGAATGTTGCCTGGATACTGCGGAGGTAAGTGCCCATGAGTAATTATATTTTCAAAGGACCATTTGCAGAGAATATAGAAAACCACGTAAAATTAAAACAGGCTATCGGTTATAAGTACAATACTGAAGCAGATCATCTATTACGGTTCTCTACATTTACTGCTAAAAAGTATCCTGAAGCAAAAGAGCTTACAAAGGAAATTGTTATGGACTGGTGCTCGAAAAAGAGTTATGAGGCACAGGCCAATCAGTGTTCAAGAGCTTCTATACTACGGCAGTTTGCTATATATATGGATAGCATAGATATGAATCCATACATAATTCCAAAAGGCTATTTTCAAGTTGAAGAACACTATATTCCATATATTTATACTGTAGATGAATTACAGCGTTTTTTCAATGAGACAGACAAGTGTCATTATGTCAACGAATGCCCATATCGACATTTAATTATGCCTGTATTCTTCCGAATGGTTTACTCATGCGGTCTTCGTTCTTCGGAAGCAAGACTCCTTAAAGTAGAAGATGTAAATCTTGACACAGGGGTACTAACCATTCAGCATTCCAAGAAGGATAACTGTCGTTTTGTTCCAATGTCTGATGAATTAACAAGATGCTGCCGCGATTACTCCAATAATGTACATATGACGTCAAAGCGAAGCGATTTCTTTTTTCCGGGATTGAATAATAAGCCTATGACTATAGTTAATGTATATCATAACTTTCGACGATTCTTATGGAAGGCTGGTATTTCCCATGGAGGTCGCGGCAAAGGACCTCGTGTTCACGACTTCCGCCATACTTTTGCATGCCACTGTCTTAAACAATGGGTTCTCCAAGGAAAGGATCTTTCGGTTTACCTTCCAGTGTTAAAGACATATATGGGACATGATTCCTTTGAGGAAACTGCATATTATCTTAGAATGACTGCTGATGTATTCCCGGATATATCAATTAAGTTGGAAGGAAGCTTTCCTGGTATTATTCCTAAGTTAGAAGGTGCTGACCATGAGACCAACTGATTTTGCAATCCACCTTACAGGATTTCTGTCCGAATATCTTCCAAAACAAAAGAATGCAAGTAAGAATACGATAGTATCATACCGAGATACTTTCAAGCTATTGATTAGATACTGTAATGAGCAGAGAAATATACATGTTGAAAAGCTAAATCTAAGCATGCTAACGCATGAATTGATTATAGGGTTCCTTGAATGGCTAGAAACAGATAAAAAATGTAGAATTTCTACTAGAAATCAACGCCTTGCGGCTATACATTCCTTTTTTCGCTATGCACAGTACGAGGAACCAGAAGGAATTCTTCATTTCCAAAAGGTAATTTCTCTGCCGATTAAAAAGGCACAAAAGTCATCGATACCCCATCTAACACCTGAAGCTATGCAAGTCTTATTATCTCAGCCAGATAAAACTACTGCAAAAGGACGTAGAGATTTAACGCTTTTAGATATCCTTTATGATTCCGGATGTAGGGTACAGGAACTTGCTGATCTTAGGGTACGTGATGTTGTATTGAGCAATCCGGCAGCTCTTATTCTTACTGGAAAAGGAAATAAAATTCGCAGAGTTCCTCTTATGAAAAATACACTTACTTTATTGGAACACTACATTCAGGAGAATTCCCTTAATAAACTTTGGAAAAGCGATTATCCTTTGTTTACAAACAAACAACATAACAAGCTTTCTAAAGAGGGAATTGCATATATTATTTCTCAGCATGTACATTCAGCAAGAAGGATCTCAACGATAGTGCCCGAAAAAGTAACACCTCATATGTTTCGGCATAGCAAGGCAATGCACCTTCTTCAAGCTGGTGTCAATCTAATATATATACGATATTTCTTAGGTCATGAGGACATCAAAACCACAGAAATCTATGCCAAGTGTGATACCGAATTAAAACGTCAGGCCATTGAGAACGCATATCCTGATTTAGTTGACAGCAACTTACCTGATTGGAGTGAAGATTCAGCGTTGCTTGATTGGCTTTCCAAGTTAAAGTAGTCAGATATTATGCAAAGTAAATCCTACAACAATCCATCTAAATCAGTGCTTAGCTAGGTTTACTTTGCATAATCATCAACTTTGCATAAGGATAGCTTGTCTCACCTCCGCTAGCCAATATAGCACTACATGGTATGGAAGAAGAACTGGGCATTAGATACTATCTCAATAGAGGAAGACGTTATTTAGCTAGGAATTCGGTTGGAGTAACAATCTATGCTGATGATTTTGTAGTTGTATGCAAAACAAAAGAAGAAGCCACAAATATGTATGAAAAGCTTAAACCATATCTTGATAAAAGAGGATTAAAGCTTGCAGATGATAAAACAAAAGTTACACATATTAGTGAAGGATTTGATTTTCTTGGATTTAATCTGAGACAGTGTAAAACTAATAGTAAGATGCAACTACTAATAAAACCATCAAAGGCAAGTGTAAAAAAAGCCAGGGAAACGATATAAGAATGTTTTTACACAAATGCTAGGGAAATCAGTTGGAGACCTAATTGCAAAGCTGAACCCTATAATTAGGGGCATAGGAAACTACTGGTCAAGTCAAGTTGCAAAGAAGATATTCGAAAATCTGGATATGTATATATGGATTAATACAAGAAAGCATTTGAAACATTTACACCACAACAAGCCATTTAAATGGATTTACAGAAAGTACTTCAAAGCTGATCATACGGGCATCAGCAGAGCTAAATGGATATTGACAGACCCTCATGATAACAAAACTCAGTTATTTAAGATGAGCTGGATACCGATAGTAAGACATGCTGTAGTTAAGTATAAGAATAGTCCTGATGATGCCAATTTAAAAGAGTATTTTGAGAAAAGAGACAAAAAGGAGTTCATAAGGGATAATGTTTTGAGTAGAAGGAAAATGGCAAAACGCAGCAATTATAAGTGTAGAGTATGTAAACAATCATTAGTTGGAGCAGAGCCTTTAAAGATTAATCAAATTGTACCTCGCATATTAGGCGGTGATGAACTTTATGATAACTTAGAATTGTTACATCAAAGTTGTCAGAAACAACATCAATCACTACTTGTAAAATACGGTGGAGGAAGACATTTAACAGCAATAATAAAATACTCCCATAATAATCAAGTAGAACTCAACAGCCAAGAAGGATACAGATTAATGAAAGAGACATTTAAGAAATTTAAATACCAACTTGTTTGAGATAAAAGATGGCTTGAGCCGTATGTTTTGTAAGGAACAAGTACGGTTCTTAGGCGAGAAAGAAGTAGTAATCCTTCCAACTTAGCGGGAACGTACATAGATTTATGTAAATCAAATCTATGTACGTTCTTTTTATGTATATATAGCTGGTAATAATGGAAATAATATCATTAAAATATTGTGAGAGGAGTAGAAATATATGAAGATTTTAGTTTTACCATAGTGTTAGTATAAAAGTGTAGACACAAAGGAATAGATTTACAGAAGTGATAAAATAAAAATAAGGGAAGGAAAGTGTCTACAGATGGGAAGAACAGTTAAAAGCTATACAGAAGAATATAAGAACACAATAGTTGAATTATTTAACAATGGGAAAACGTATAAAGAACTTAACAGCGAATATGGAGTACCAAAAAGTACTATAAGACAGTGGGTAAATAAAGTAGAGAAAAGAAATGATGGAACTGAAGAAAAAGAGAATAATATAAAAGAAATACTTAAAAGAGATGCTCTTCTTCAAGAGGAGAATGAAATATTAAAAAAAGCATTGTCCATATTCGCAAAGGCAAAATAGAAGAAATATATAAGTTCATTGATATCTACAAGCAATATTACTGCAGAAAAATAAAAAAGTACTTCAGCATAAAGATAATGTGTAAAACTCTTGGAATAAGCAGAGCTGCATACTATAAGCATATGCATAGAAAGCCATCTAAATGGGAGAAAGAAGATAAAATACTGGACAAAAGAATATATCAAGAATATAAGGATTCTAAAGGAATATACGGAGCACCAAAAATTTGCGAAAAATTGATGAAAAAAGGTTTTAATCCAAGTCTTAAAAGAGTTCAAAGAAGAATGAAGAAGATGAATATAAAATCCATTATAATAAAGAAATGGAAAGCATACAATACCAGCAAAAAAAGAGTAGAGCAAAAAGAAAATCTAATAAAAGAAAACTTTACAGCCAGTACAATAAACGAGAAGTGGCTTACAGATATAACTTACATTTATACACTGGAAGATGGATGGTGTTACCTAGCATCTGTATTTGACTGCTATAGTGCTAAGATAATAGGATGGTGCTTTTCAAAAAATATTGATGCTAGTATGGCTTTACAAGCTATTAAGAATGCCGTAAATAGTCAAAACCCTAATTACGAAACTCTTATAATTCATAGTGATTTAGGTTCACAATATACAAGCAGTGAGGTTGAAGGATACTTTAATGAATTAGGCATACGTCATTCTTACAGTAAAAAAGGCTATCCATATGATAATTCACCTCAAGAATCATTTCATGCTTCACTTAAGAAAGAAGAAAAATTGATGAATAAATATAAGAATTTTTATAAAGCTAAAATATGCATTTTTCAATATATTGAAGCATGGTACAACAGAAAAAGAATACATAGTAGATCAGGATTTATTACTCCACAACAATATGAAGATATTGCTAGAAAATCTGCTTAAATGTTTATAAAAAAAGTGTCTACACTATTGACATAAATCCACCAGATATAGATTTAAATAAAGAAGTTAATAAGTGCAAAAGCATGGAAGATTTAGTTGGAAAAAACAGATTAATGCAGCGATTGTTTGGGAATATTATTCAGCAATTTTTAGAAGCTGAAATGGAAGATCAAAGTATGATAGAGATTTAAATGATGATAAAAATTATAGAAATGGTTATACACCTAAAAACGTTAAGACTAGTTTTGGTGATGTCAAAGTTGATGTACCTAGAGATCGTAGATCTGAGTTTGAACCTAAAATTGTTAAAAAATATGAGACTGTATGCAATGAACTTGATAAAAAAGTAATTGGACTCTATGCAAGAGGTATGCCTGTAGATGACATAAAGTCTGAAATTGATGAGCTTTACGGGGTAGATATTTCTCCTGCAATGATCTCTAAGATAACTGATAAAGTCATGAATACAGCTATTGCTTGGAAAAATAGGGCGTTAGAGCCCGTTTATCCTATTGTATATATGGATGCTATACATTTTAAAGTTAAAGAAGATCATCAGATTATAAATAAAGCTGCTTATATATGTATGGCTTTGGGCCTGAAAGGTTATAAAGACATCTTAGGCATATGGATTGGTGAACAAGAAAGTGCTAAGTTTTGGCTGTCAGTATGTAATGACCTCAGAAATAGAGGCGTTAAAGATATAATTATAGGATGTATGGATGGTCTTAAAGGACTACCTGATGCCATTAAGACTGTTTTCATGATATAAATATACAAAGCTGTATAATTCATCAGATAAGAAACTCTATAAAATATATTGCATCTAAAGATAGTAAAGAGTTTATGAAAGATCTTAAAAATGTTTATAAGGCTGTTAATGAAAATATAGCGGCTAACGCCCTGTAAACTCTCGAAGAGACGTGGGGAGATAAATATTCTATAGTAATAGATTCATGGAATAATAATTGGGAAAATCTATCTACTTATTTCAATTTTCCTCCGGAAATAAGAAAAATAATATACACTACTAATGCTATTGAGGGATTCAATAGACAATTAAGAAAATTTACTAAGATAAGAACTACATTTCCTACGGATAATTCTTTGAGAAAAGCTCTTTACCTTGCTACAGAACAAATTATGACTAAGTGGACTTCTCCATCACCTAATTGGGCTTATACTTTAGCTCAGCTAACTTTGATGTTTAAAGATAGGCTTGAGCAATATATATAAACAATACAAATAAAAGCTTGTACTATTTTATTTATGAATAAAAATGCTATTTTTACAAATAATAATAAGAAATAAAAGCTATATAAACTCATTCTTTAGTATTATCATATAATTTAAAAATTACTACAGGAATAATTTCCCATAGTAATTTCCAATTTAAAAGTAGCTAGTCTATTTTATTTTACACAAACTTATGAACGTTCTCAACTTAGCCGACAATTATTGACATAGTATTTATTTTTAAACCGGTCATTTTATTTTCCAAGTCACTGTTACCCTTGCAAATTCTGTTTTTACTATCCAATGCTATAACTTGCACTGTTAATTCCTTTACTATTTTTTCCCAAGTTACAGCTACCCTAGTGTTCTCAGTCTTTGAAGATTTACCATCCGCAACTAATGATTCTTCAAATTCTATTACGATTTTTTCAGCAGCTACTTCAATAGTAGTATTAGCATCCATTGCTATTACTCCAAATACTTTAGCAATTCTTTGGGTGTTAGTTCCAGTGATATCAGTAGGCTTATGCTGTAGTCACTGCTAAGAAGCATTAGGGAGTTAGTATATTTGTCACCATTGGAGCAGGTTATTACATCTACATACTCTGGTAGGTTACTTTCCATGCTTTCTAATAGCTTTCAAATCCTCACCTGTTTCTGCTATTAGAATGTATCCACCTAAATCATGTTCTGCATCTCTTTGATTTCCGTAGTTTTCATCAAGAATTGCTGCAATCTCCAATGCTTTTGCTACTACCTCCGCTGGTAGATTTTTTAGAAGCCCTTCTTCTCTTTTATTAGCTATCATTATCATGGTTATCTCCTCCTTGAATTCTATTTCTATTATTCAAGGTAATAATATATATTTGATTATTCCATGATTACAGGTACAAAAAAATAGCCTAAGATAGATTTTACTCCATCTTAGGCTTTTACCAGTTCACTGCATTATTTAGATTATGCAGTGAAGATTTTATTACTGATTTTCCGTTAGTCATTGTACTGCAATAGTTGTTACTACTGCAACCACTACAGAATAGTTTTGCAGTGAACCCAATTTTTCTACTCTAAAAATCGGCACTATCAGCACTATTGTAATCCTATTTTTTACAGTGTCAACAATGTCGGTATTTTAGGCTTAGAGAGGTGTTCCCACAACATCTTCAATTCACTTCCACTGACTACCTCTATTTTAGAGGACAGTAGGGCTAATAAGGCTGTGCCCTGATTGCCCTACAAAATACAAGTAGCCTTCATAGCAAAAATGAGCGTCAATAGCCTTTTTTCTATAGTCACTGATGCTCATTCAAGTATTTTTCCATCTTCTATTTTTCTGATTTCTCCATCTATTGCTTTAACCTGTGCTGCTAAGTCGTTTAGCCTAGCATTTAGTTCTTCCAATTCACCTACAGTAAGATTATCATGCTTAGACTTCTCTGCTAACTCTCTCATTTGCAGCAGCTTATCTTCAATAATGTCCAACATCTTCTGCCTGTACTGAACCCACTGCAATTCCTTTTCTAATTGTTGCTTTAGTCCTTCTTTTTCATTCATCACATCAACTCATTCATTTACCATTTTTCCCAAGTAACAGTTACCCTAGTGGGGTGCGAAGCAGCCTACTTACTACTTCAATCTTTTTAACTTTTTCTCAATTTTCTCAATTTCATTTTTCATTTCTTTAATTTGTTCATTAATGTAAATATTTTCGGTTGCACTCCACCATTTCAATAATTCATCTTTATTATCCTCAACTTTATCTTTATATGATTTAATAGGGTAAATAGAATCCAAATTAGTATAAATCTTATGAAAACTTATTAATTTGTCATATTCTGTAGCACTAAGTTTAGCTTTTAAAATATTAATGTAAGCTATCCATTCTTTATCTGAATATATTGTATACATCCCAGTTAATACTATACTAACAACACCATCAATGCAATTTTCCTTTAAATAATTAATATTTTGAGCAGCTTGTGTGTGAAAATCTTCTGATACTTTATTTATTCTATTTATTTCATGAAAAATTATATTTTTAGATTGTATGCTATTTCTTCTATTATTCATGATGTTTGTTATTTTAAAAGTAATAAATGAAATAATAATTGGAAGGAAAAATCCTGAAATAAATAGTTTATAAAAATCATTGCTTAGTATTACAACTAATACATTTTTCAACATTTTAATCCTCCATCTAACTTAAAGAAGCCAGAGTTGTTCACCCTGACTCCTTAATAATCCTATTGTAAGTTTATCAATTATCTTAATAATTGAAGAACTTGTTGTGGTTGTTGGTTAGCTTGAGCAAGCATAGCTTGAGCAGCTTGGCTAAGAATGTTGTTCTTAGAGAATGTTGACATTTCTTTAGCCATGTCTACGTCTCTGATTCTTGATTCGGCTGATGTCATGTTTTCACTTGATGTTCCTAAATTAGCTATAGTATGCTCTAATCTATTACTATAAGCACCTAATTTAGCTCTTTCATCTGATACTTTGTCAATAGCTGTCTGTATAGTCGTAATAGCAGCTGTAGCTTTAGTAGCTGATGTTACATCTATATTATTTACACCTAAAGCAGCAGAACGCATATCATTTACATTTACATTTATTGTTTGGCCTTCATTAGCTCCTATTTGGAAAGTTAAACTATTATCTGCTACTGTTAATTCAAATGTATCGGCATTTGCTGTTCCTGCAGTATCTATTTTTGTACCATCTAAACTTCCACCAGTTAAAGTAACTTGAGCACCATGCTTACTATCTGAAATAACTGCTGTAACACCAGCAGGTAAAGAAGTTATATTAGCATTTGTACCAGCTGTAGATGCTCCTACAACAGTTGCTGCAGTTCCTGTAGCAGTAAGGGTATATCCTGAACCGTAATCATTAGCTGTAAAAGTAAGTGCACCTGCTGCTACAGAAGTAGTAAAACCAATTTCGCTTGATTTTGCATTTATAGCTGCAGCCATATCTGCTGCAGCTGTGTTTTGAGCAAAATTAAAAGAAACACCATTCAACACTAAGTTAGTTGCACCTGCTGCTGTAACACCTGCAACAGCTGCACCTGCTGCTACTGATGTTTTAGTTGCTGCAGCAGTCACTGTAATACCAGCATAAGTACCACCAATAGCTAAATCACCAGTGTTTAAAACATTTACTTTATTTCCAGTAGCTGTAAAAGCTGTTACTTCAGCAGCTTTGCCTGAAGAACCATTCAATAAAGTTTTGGTGTTGAATTCTGTAGTATTCCCAATTCTATCAATTTCACTAGTTAACTGATTTACTTCTTTTTGTATTTGTCCCCTGTCTGTATCATTTAGTGTATCATTTGAAGCTTGAACTGACAACTCTCTCATTCTTTGAAGAATGGAAGTAGTTTCATTAAGCGCACCTTCAGCAGTTTGCACTAATGAAATACCATCTTGTGCATTACTTGAAGCTTGGTCTAATCCTCTGATTTGACCTCTCATTTTTTCAGATATAGCTAATCCTGCTGCGTCATCTGATGCACTATTAATTCTAAGACCTGAAGAAAGTTTTTGCATTGATTTGCTTGCATTTGTAGCATTGATATTTGCATTTCTAATAGCATTGTTAGCTGCTAAATTGTGATTAATTATCATAATAAATTCCTCCTTGATTTTAAAGTGGACATCCTTGTTCCACTGTTTTTTATTTATAGTTAAGCTCTTTGAGCCTACTAACTAGATTTTGTTGCTTTTCAACTTGTACTTGTTGACATCTTGTTGCATCTTTGCTGAATTTCATCATCCAGTGTTATCAATGCTTCATGGGCATTGATAACAAAATGCTGACTTTCAACACTTCGGCAACCTTCTACCATCATAAAATAAATTAGTTCTCTATAACTTCTATTTTTTATTTTCATCTTTTGTTCTATATTTACTTTATCGTATATCTAATATTTTACTTTATAACTTTTTCTAATTTTCTATAATATTTTTTATCTTATATTTTTTTATTTTAAAACTTTCTATATTTTTTTGCTGAATATTACTGTTTTGCCATACAAACTCTTATTGTAGCTATTATTAGCATTCCTTGACACAGAAATCTTTTCCATTTCTGTTCGTAACTTTTCCTTTTTTTCTGTCATTACGTCCTTTAATCTTTTTTCAATATCAGCTAGTTCAATTTCATTACTAATTGAATTAAATTCCTTCTTAGAACAATTTAAGTTTCCTATGGCATCTAAAATATTCTGTCTCTTCTGCATAAATTCATCTATTTTATCTAATTTACCACAGTAGAGATTATTTATAATATCTATTGTGACAATTTTATAATCATCTAAATACTGTTTTAATGTATTCATCTTACTTCTCCAATCTAAAAGGCAGTTGAAAGTAGAGAGTAAATAGTTAATAATTTCCAATCTATTCTTAAACTGTCAATTATCAACTTTCGACTAATAAAAAATTTCTTTTAAATTTTTTATTTCAGTATTACATACCAAGCTGTGAAAGCATAGATTGCTGTGAATTCAATTGAGTCAGTGCAGTTTCTAGTGCGGAAAACTGTTTATAATATTTTTCCTGCTGATCACTAAACTCAGTATTAAGTTTTTTAAGCAACTGTGTTTGTTGATACAACTGATCTGGAAGTGTATTATTTCCGCCACCTCCATAAAGGCTATAATTATCTTGGTAATTTGCATATTTTGTTAATATGGCACTATTTAGAGTTACATTTGTATTACCAGCATTGTTTTCAAATATCCTTTTAATTCTGGTAAAAATTCCATCTTCTTTATATTGTGTAGTACTGCTATCATAATTTGTTTCGCCATCAGTAGCCGCTGACACATTAGTGAACATCTTTAATATTTGATCACTACTACTTGATATGGCTGCTTTTAGCTTAGATGAATCTACTATATAAATATGTGCAGGTTTAGTATAGTCAGTTTTCGATGTATCCAATCCGATACTGTTGCTACCATAAGATCCAAATGAAAACCCAGCATTATTTACAGCTGTGGTAAATGCTGTCCTAAGATCATTAAGTAGCTTGCTAAGATTATCATCATTTCTAAGAATACCAACCTTAGCTTTAGTTTCCCAAGCTGTAATTTGTGAATCACTCATAGAACTTTTTTGTGCATCCGTTAAAGGTTGATAATTATTATCTTTTTTTTCATCAATTTTTGTTTGAATTTCATCTACTATAGTATTATATTTGTCAATAAAGCTTTTAATTTTATCATATACCTTTTGAGTATCAGAACCCACATTAACTGATACTACTGAAGAAGGATTGGTAGGGTCTGAGCTTAAGCTTGACAAGTTATAATTCATTCCGTCTATAGTAAAATTGTTAGTTGACTGGTTAGTAACATTAACTCCAGATGTTTCTCCAGGTGGTGTAATTGTTACATCTGCATTTTGACCATGTACTACTGTACCTACCGTATACTCGCCCAAAATACTACTTAAACTTGCTGTAGTCCCACTATTTATTGTTAAACTTGAAGAAGTTCCTGTAGTAGTGGTATTTAATTTAAAACCACCAGTAAGTTCACTAAAACTTGCTTTTACAAGTCCTCCACCTTGATTGTTTATAGCATTAACTAAGTCTCCTAATGTAGAATTACCATCTGTATTATCTAAGGTAACATTAACATCACTAGTCCCTACCTTTAATGCCAATTGAATAGAACCACTTAGTGAACCTATATCCGTCAATTTTGTAGAAAGTGTTGCTTTTGTTGTTGTTTGAGTACTTGGTGCATATACTGTATTACTTACCCCTGCACCAGCAGCTAACTGTTTAACATGTATTGAGTATGTCCCTGTTTGAGCTCCAACTCCTGGAGTAAAAGTGGCTACTGATGTGTCAACTGTAGATGTACCAACACCACTTACTGTAAATGGTGAAAAATTTGTGGATGATAAGATATTTGTATCTGAACTACCTGTGTCAAAAAAGGAACTTTGCAAATCCTTAATATCCTTAATAATCCCCTGATAAGCATCCTGCTTCCACTGTATTGCCTGTTGATCCTGCTTTGCCTTATCAATTTTACTCTGCTCTGCTATCATCATTTTTTTAACCATAGCATCTACATCTAGTCCAGATGCCATACCAGTTATTCTAAGCAATTGTCCGCCACCAGCACCTGTCATACCACTAGGTGTTGATGTTGTTGAAGATATATCACTCATTTAAATCTCTCCTTCCTTTTATTCAGTTAAGAGTTAAAAGGGAAGAGTGAAGAGTTATGGATAATTTTTCTCCGCTTCACTGCGGAAAATTTAAATTAAAGATTTTTAGCACAGCTAAAAATCATCCTACACTTCTAACTCTTAATTCTTAACTCTTAGCTATTTCTCTCTTTAATCTTTTAACTCTTAATTGTTTTTTTATTTTCCCTTAGAAACCTTATACGCCTCTTTCCACATATCCCTAACCTGCTCAATAAAAGGCATGGCCTCATCTAAAGTTTCAACACTCTTCTTCATATTAGCCTCTGTAAGCTTTTCTACTATAAATTGATACAATGCCCTTAAGCTTTCTCCCCAATTTCCAGCCTTTGAAACATCTAGAGATGCCATAAGTTCATAAAATATATCCTGAGTTTTAACTAAATTCTTATGTGACTCCTGTATATTCTTATCCAGTAAAGCTTGTCTTGCTTTACCAGCAAATTTCACTGCTCCGCCTAAAAGCATCAGCAATAACTGTTCTTTAGAAGCAAAATTAACACTGTTATTTTTGTAAGTATTATAGGCATTAGCTGCGTACATAACTATACCTCCTATTTTTTTGTATCCAAATATATACCAATATCCTCCAAGCTGACCTTACTATCCTTAAAAGCATCCACTTCTAGGCTTTCACTTTTAACAGCCTGGACAATAATTTTCTTTTTACCTTTTTTAAACTTTGACATTACCTGCTCAAATTTATCGTCTCTACTATTATCGTTTTTATCTGAATTAACTTTATTTATTTTTACATTTCCATTACTGTGTACTTTACCTTCTTTTCTCTTCTCGTTAATTCTCTGTCTTATTTCCACATCTATTTTATTTAATCTGAATTCCATAGAAACACCCCCAAGAAATGCAGTTGAGAGTTAAAAGTGAATAGTGAAGAGTTATAGATAATTTTTCTACGTTTCACTGAGAAAAATTTAAATTTCAATTAAAAATTTTTAGCAAAGCTAAAAATCATCCTAAACTATTAACTCTTAATTCTTAACTCTTCACTCTACTAAGCTTTCTTATCCATTATAATCCCTACTGAATTATAAAGATTTTCCATAGCATCTACTACTTGTTTTGCTGGTATTTGTGTTACTACTTCATCTGTTTTGTTGTCCATTATCTTTATTACTGCATTCCACATGCCTTTGTGAGCTTCATATTCTACATGAGTATTTTCTCCATCCAAAAGCTTATTCATTTTATCTACAACATCTTTTACTTGACTTTCTGTAATTTGTCCGTCTTGAGTTTTATTTTCAGCACTATTTTGTTTGCCATTATTTGAATTACTTGTATTTACATATACATTTTTTTCATTACTGATAGTTTGTGACGATCCTGAAGTTGCTAGTCTTCCTTGACTAATGTTGCTAACATCCATATTAACACACCTCTATTTTAAATTATTTTTTTATATTCTTTAAAATCGATTTTTCAAAAACTACCGCATTTTTGTTTTCTTCCTCTACTTCCTTGTAGAGTTCTCCGCGAAGGATTACTACTTCCTTTGGAGCATCTATTGCAATCTTCACAGAGCCATCATCTATTTTTATAATTTTAACTTCTATATTATCTCCTATACGTATGGATTCATCTTTCTTTCTTGTAATTACGAGCATAAAACTCACTCCTTAAATAAGGGATACTTTATTTCATATTTTTCATCATTTAGTATTATTTGTTCCCCTAATTTAGTCTTTATATTTATTACTATAGGAGCCTTTAAATTAGAAGTTATTTTTGATACCTCTGAGCTTAAAGTAACTGTGTTAAAGATTAAAACATCCTTTTCTTCTTTTATATCTAAGTCCTTTAGCACAGCATCATTTAGTTCTATTTCATAGTCTTTTTTTACATTAAAAGGTGATACAACTATAAAACCTATATTATTATCCTCTACAGAATGCAGCACACTGAAAAAATCATTTTCTTCCGCAGGAAAGAGTACAAATTTTTTTAAATCCTGAAAACCTGGAATTCCCTTTTTAAAATATATTATTTCTTCTTCCTTGTATTCAATTGTTCCATGATATTTTGTTTTAAGCTCCATAAAATTCACCCTTCTATTTATGAGTTGAAAGTTGGCAGTCACTTTCAACTTTCAATTCTCCACTGCTTCTATCTAAGGTAGTCCAAAAGTGAAGGTTGCAGCACCCTTGCACTGGTCTGAAGTGCTGCGGTGTATACAGTTTGAGCCGTAGCATACTCCATAGTCTTTTGGGTTATATCTATATCCTCTGTCTTTGATAGTATTGTAGTGAGATTTTGCGTTTGAGCATCATTACTATCAGCTGCATCTTTCATTCTATTTGCCTTTGCTCCTACCTCTGAACGAAGTCTCAATACATTATTAGCTGCATCCTGTATACCTTGTAAATCAGCTGTAGTTAAAAGGCTTGTAGGGCTGGCAGCTCCCGATGCTGGCGCTGAGCCATCTGCATTTTTTCCATCTAAATGATTTACAATGGACTGAAGTAAATCTTTTAAATCTGTAGGACTACTTGGTGAAGAAGTTCCGCTGCCATATTGTAAAATATCTGTGGCAGATACACTGTAATCCATGGTAACTCCCTGGGATATTTCTGTAGAAAGCTTTTGCTGTATCATGCCAAGGGCCTTATTATTCTGGTTAAGCTGTGCCGCTGTAAGGGTTACACCATTAGCAGTGCTATTAGGCAAATTATACATTAGTTGTGTGTTTCCATTACTATCTGTAATTGCAGCAGTAGCTTTTGCATCTGATCTTGTGCCTGAAAATATATATTTCCCATCAAAATTAGTATTCAGTGTTTGAGAAAGACCACTTATTATCTGATTTATTTCATCCTTTACAGATTGATTTTCATCATTACTGTATCCAGGATCTCCAGTAGAAACTAAAAGTTCATTTATTCGAGAGAGAGCGTTTCCTACCTGACCTAAAGTGGTATCCGTAGTATCAAGCCAATTAGAAGCATCCTTTATATTACTTTTGTATTGGGAATTGGCACCCAGCTGTGAATTAAGCTGCATAGATCTTGAAGCTATAAAGGGGTCATCTGATGCTTTGCTTATAAGTTTTCCTGATGTCATCTGCTGCTGTATTTTTTGCATATTTTGAAGATTATTCTGCATATCAGATAAAAAATTATTTGTTAACATATTATTTGTAATTCTCATATTTTCACCTCTTATAATTTATAGAAGGTATCTTTTCCACCTAAAATAAAGTTATTGTATTAATCCAATGACTACATCTAAAAGCTGGGAAACTGTTGATATAACCTTTGCATTTGCCTGATAGGCATGCTGATATTGAATTAAATTAGCCATTTCCTCATCAATTGATACCCCGGATACAGAATCCCTGGATTGTTGAAAACTCTGCAGCAAGGAAGTCTGATTTGCAACCACTCTTTGCGCCTGCTGCCCCTGAACTGCTAATTTATCTACTGTATTCTTAAAATAATCATCCATAGTCATTCCATCACTACTGTTTTGTACTGTTCCAACACCGTTGCCATCCGGAGCAAGAGATGTTATAAAATCACTTCTTGTAGTACTGGAATTAATATTCTGTACTGAAGTAATTACGTCCCTTAATTGTGCAACTGCAAGAGCTCTCTTTCCATCTGATACTCCATCTATATCATTTTTACTTTTATAAGCAAATTGGTCATCATGAGTAGAGACTTTAATTTTCATAACATCACTTAAAATTTCTTTGTTTATACTAATGTTTCCAGCAGTTATATTAACCTCATTATTTAAAGTCTCACCTAAATTGCTTAAAACAGCCTTTCCATTACTATCAGTAGAGTAGGCTGCTGAAGCAGAATTTACAAAGAATGGCATATAATCAGCATCTGGAGGATTAGTCTGCAGTGGATTTTGAGGATCTCCAACGCTTGTTCTTCCACTTACTACTGCATTAACTGTAAATGCCAGAGACTTTGCCATTTTATTCAATTGATCTGTGTAGTTATCAATGTCCTGTTGTACTGACATGGCTCCCTGTAACTCTCCATTATCAGGAGTAAACAATTTGAGCTGTGAAAAATCCACAGGATCATTTTGCGTTTTGCCATGACCATTACTGTTACCAGCTTCATCCACAGAAGCACCTATAGCAAATCCATTACTGTCAGCCCACAATACTCTATTTTCATCGAGTTGCTTTGCTTTATCTGCGTCCATGCCAGATACATACACTTCTACCTTATTTGCATCTGTAGTTGTATCTCCATTTTTATAATAGGTTATCTTATATTCACCTGAATTTCCCACCTGCTGAATATCACTGATATATGAAAATCTTTTTACGTTAGTATTGCCTTGTCCTTGAATCAATGAAGCATCAGTAATTCCGGCTGTGTTTGTGGGTTTTAAATTTATTCCATCATAACTCTGCTTATCTACAGCAATATTAAAATCCTCACTTAATTTATCTAACAATGAATCTCTTTTATCCATAAGATCATTTGGTTCATTTCCAGAAGTCTTAACACTAATTATCTGATTATTAAGACTGTCTATCTGGTTAAGCATACCATTAATTTGTACTACTTGATTCTGTAAAAAAGACTGTGAATCCTGTTTTAAACTTTGCATTTGATTATAAGCCTGATTTAATGAATTTGCCAATGCAGATGACTGCTGTGCTACAACAGTTCTTGTATCTGAACCCTGAGGTTGTTTTGACAGTTCCTGCCAGGAGTCAAAAAACTTACCCATTAAATTGGATATACCATTATCACTAGGTTCATTAAATATACTTTCTACTTGACTTAAATAATTATCTCTTGTTTCATAGGTACCCTTTGTACTGGTTTCGTTTCTTACCTGATAATCAAGAAAATCATCTCTAACTCTTTGTATAGCTGTAGCCGTAGCACCAGTTCCTACCTGGGCACCGCTTATGGCATTAACTGATGGCATATTATAGGGACTGTTTGATTCTATAACCGCTCTTTGTCTTGTATATCCTTCCGTATTTGCATTTGCTATATTATGTGAAGTAACATCAATAGCCTTTTGCTGGGCTGATATACCACTAGTTGCAATATTAAAAGTTGAAAATAATCCTGCCATTATTACACCTCACTTATCTTCCCATTTTCCCAAGAGAATTATAGGTTTTTAAATTTTTGTTTGGACTGAATATATTTAATACTCTGTTTGTAAATACTAAGCCCTGCCTGAATAAAAGTTCATTACTTTCTTTTTGAACTTTTATTTCCTCTAAAAGTTTTTTTATATTTCTATAATTGTTTTCCATTTCCTCATCTTTAAAGGACTTTATCAAAACATTCATGGAGTTTGCACCGGTAATTTTTCTTCTTTCCACCTCAAACCCCGCAATAGTTCTGTTATTACTCTCTATAGTTTTAACTATATTTTCAAGTTGAAAAATATCATTTTTCAGAAAGAGTTCATGCTGCTTTTCCAAGGATTTAAGAAGTTCTTCCAAAGCCTTGTATTCCTTTACCATTACATTCTTCAGCTGTTCTTTCATACTAGACACCTTTTCCCTTTATGTGATCCAAAAGTTTTTGTGCCACTAGTTTGGAGTCTCTATTATAAGTTCCGTTTTCCACTTGTTTTTTTATCTCAGCAAGCTTTGCCTTTGAAGTTCCAATTTTTTCTTCTGTGGAGTATGCACTAAGACTCTTACCAAGCTTTGATATTTCCAGTGAGTCTTTAGCTGATTTTTCCGGGGTTTTATTTTCAGAAACATTTTTGCTGCTATTATTGTTATACATCTGTAAAACCTTTCCTAAACCCACTCCATTTATTTTCATATTAATACACTCCCTACCTTAGGCCTGTGACAATAAATAATTTTCCAAGCCTTTGTATTATCTTAGTTTTATTATCGTTATTTTAATATTAAAGTTTAGTGTTAGTATTACAAAATAATTAGACCTTTGTCAACAATTTTTTTATTAAATTGCAATTTGTGATGGTAATATTTTCACACTAGTGGCGTAATTTTTCTATATATGTAAAAAAATATACATTTGTAAAAAAACTTTTACAAATGTATATTTTAATAGAGAATTTCTATCTTCCCAAACTTCTAACTCTATCATCATTGCTCACAATACTGGATATTCTAACTCCAAAATTTTCATCTACTACTACCACTTCGCCATAGGCTATCTTTTTACCATTGACTAGTATTTCTACAGGCTCCTCTGCAAGCTTATCCAGTTCTATAAGAGAGCCTGTACCTAAGTTTAAAATTTCCTTTATATTTTTTTTAGTTCTTCCAAGAACTACGGAAATATCTAGAGGTACATCTAATATTAAGTCAATATTTTTTGGTTCAGCATAAATAGATTTGTCCTGCAGCGGTTGAAAATTCGCCTTTTGTACTTCTACCTGGGGCTGTGGAGTTTCAATTGGTTTTTCTACAATTCTACTCTGAGCCTGCTCATAATTTACATTGTTTTCAGATTGATACTGCACTGAAGGCTGGCTTTTTAATTCTGCTGTTTGATTATCAGCTGCAGTCTCATTATTGGTATTTTCAGATTCACTATCTTCAGACTGCACACCCATCATAATTGAACTGAGTTTTTTACCTGTAGATATTGGAAGTATCTGCATAATGCTGCTATCTACCAGATCTCCTATAGTTATTCTGAAGGCAACTTCAATTATTTGCTCATCATCAGTTATTCCTGCTGACAATTTTTGAGTGTCACTATTAATTATTTCTGAAGTTGGTGGAGAAATATTTACTTCTCTAAGAAGCATAGTAGCCATAGCTGTTGCTGCAGAACCTATCATCTGATTCATAGCCTCAGAAACTGCACTGAGTTCAATTTCTGACAGCTCTACAGTGTTAACATGTCCGTCTCCACCCATCATCAAATTTGCTATAACCCCAGCATCAGTAACCTTCATTATAAGAAGATTTTCTCCAACTATACCACTGGTATACTGTACATCTAAAGCAATGTTTGGAACCTGAAACTGAGCTCTTAGTTCCTTCAAGGTTGTAATAGTAACTACAGGAGTAGTTATATTAACCTGCTGATTTATTATGGTAGACAGTGCCGTTGATGCTGATCCCATAGATATATTCCCAATTTCACCAAGCATATCCTTTTCTATATCTGAAAGAATATCATTCTTCTCTATTTCTTCTTCATTTTGAGAAGTAGATCCACCATTTAAAAGTGAATCTATTTCCTCCTGTGAAAGAAAACCATCACTCATAATTTTCCACATCCTTATCAATAATATCTAAAATTTGTACTCCCATGCTTTTTCCTATGACTCCTGGTTTTCCTGTATAATGCACATTTCCATCTATGAAAACAGAAACCGGATCACTACATTTACTGTTAAGAGTAATTACATCACCTACGGAAAGCTTTAAAAATTCATCTACTGTAATACTGGCACTTCCTAAAGTTGCAACCAATGGCACATCTACAATATTTAGTCTGTCCTTTAATTTTTCTCTTGATTGATTAACTATAGTTTCATCATTTTCCTGATACCAATATTGAACTACCAGTTTATCCAATACCTTTTCTATACTCAAATAAGGTATACATATATTTATAAAAGTGCTGCTATCGGCCATTTCAACAGAAAAAGTTATAAGTGCTACAGGTTCATGAGGCGCTAGAGTTTGGTTTAAAGCGGGGTTAGTTTCTAGGGCTTCTATTTCTGGTTTAACTTCTAATACATCTCCCCAAGCAAGCTTCAAATTTGATATTAATTCTTGATTGATTTTCGTAATAATATTTTTATCGATATCCGTAAATTCCTTTGATTTATATTTACCGTAGCCATTTCCACCAAGTAGAATATCTATTATCTGATATACAAACTGAGGATTTGTCTCAAACAATATAGAGCCACTAAGCGGAGGCATTTTAAAAATCGTAAGAATGGTTGGATTTGGTATAGAATGAATAAACTCTTCATAGGTTATCTGTTCGACAGATTCAATCTTCACCTTCACATTGCTTCTTACCTGAGCTGTAAGATAATTTGAAATAATCCTGGCATAATTATCGTGTATGAGTTCAAGTGTTCTTATATGATCTTTAGAAAACTTTTGAGGACTTCTAAAATCATAAAGCTTAACCTTTTGCTTTTCCTCTTCCTTTGGAATTTCTTCTGGCTTTAGTTCACCAGAGGATAAGGCAGATAAAAGAGCATCTATTTCATTTTGAGATAAAACGTCTGCCATTTTCTCCCCTCATTTCTCTAAATTTGTGCTTTATTTAGCAATCAATCTATCAATATCAATAAAAGTTACTACTCTATCTTTAAAATTTATAATTCCCTTTACATAGGATTTTTTTGTATCTTCTTTAATATTTTCTATTATATTTTCATCTATTTCCAAAACTTCATCTACCTGATCCACTGAAATGGCTATAAGTTCATCCTCAAGCTTTAATATTATTACACTTTGCTGGTCAGCTTCACTTTTTTCTGAATCCAAAAGCAAATTTATATCTAAAAGAGAGATTACAGTACCTCTCAAATTAATCAAGCCCTTTACATACTCTGGTGCTTTTGGAACTTTAGTTACTGTTACAGCTTCGCTGATAGTCTGAACCTTTGAGGTTTCCACCGCAAATTGTTCATTTTTCAACTTAAAAATAACTACCTGCACATTTTTCACCTCCAACTAAGGTATTTATAGAAAATACCTTATATTCCACAAAACTTAACCTATAGCTTTTCTAATTGCTTCAAGTACTCTGTCTGCCTGAAAAGGCTTAACAATAAAGTCTTTTGCCCCTGCCTTTATAGCATCCATTACCATAGTTTGCTGTCCCATGGCACTGCACATAATTACCCTTGCAGTTGGATCAAATTCCTTTATTGCCTTTACAGCTTCTATGCCATCCATATCTGGCATAGTTATATCCATAGTAACTACATCTGGTCTTTCCTTTTTATAAAGTTCTACAGCTTTTAATCCATTACTAGCTTCTCCTGTTACCTCAAATCCATTTTTTTCCAGTATGTCCTTTATCATCATTCTCATAAAAGCAGCATCATCAACAATTAATACTTTTGCCATTTTATACAACCTCCAAATTAATTTACTCCTAATGTATTTAATATTTTTTCTAATGAACCGGGCATAGGTATATAATAAAAATGCCCGCTTATTTTATTTAAATCCTCTTGTAAAAATTCTGTTTCAAAATCCAGCACATTATCATCAAATTGGCCGGCTTCAATAAAACTAGTAGAAAGAATAGCGGCCATCATGTCGTAGCTTACAGCTGGTACCGATGGTGTTATAGTGAGATTTGTAAACCTACTTATGGCATTCATGTAAGAAGCAGATATTATATTTCCTATTTCAGCCACTACTGAAGCTCCCATTTCACTTAGTTCCTCTTCCTGCGTACCTGTCAGTGTCTTAATTATATCAAAAGCTATCTCTTTTTCAAATATAAACAGAATATTTCCTGGTGTATCTCCCAAAACTCTTACAATAACCCCAACAGCTATTTTCTCTGCATCAATTTTTGTAAATACAGATTCCAGAGGAATTACATTTACCGAGGGAACAGTCATGTCCACTTTTTTGTTTAGAAGGCTGGATAGAGCTGTAGCTGCATTTCCTGCTCCTATATTACTTACTTCCTTAAGTGCATCCAGCTGCATTGGCGTAAACTGTGAGTAATCCATTGATTCACCTCCTATACAAAGGCGGCAACATCAAGAATGAGAGTTACAAATCCATCTCCAAGTATTGTTGCCCCTATATATTCCTTAAGCTGCTTTAAAGTTTTGCCCAGTGGCTTTATTACAATATCCTGTTGACCTTGAAGTGAATCCACAAGGAGTCCTGCACTTTTTTCCCCCACATTAACTATTACTATGTAAACTTTATCCTTATTTGTCTTTGGAAGCCCCAAACGTTCGTTGACTCTTATTATAGGAAGTACCTTGCCTCTATACACAATAACTTCTTTATTGTTAGTTCTTTTTATATCTTCCTCTTTATAATCGATAACGCTGTCAATATAGTTTAATGAAATTGCTAAGCTTTCCTCCCCTACTTTTACTAGAAGAGCAGTTATTATCTGAAGAGTTAGAGGTAATTTTATGGTGAAGGTTGAACCTTCTCCTTCCTCACTGCTGGTATCTACAGTGCCTCCAAGAGCTGAAATCTTTGTCTTAACCACATCCATACCAACTCCTCTTCCTGAAATATCTGTAACAGTTTCATTGGTACTGAAGCCCTGGGCAAAGATAAGATTTTTAATATCATTTTCATTCATCCCAGCAGTATTAATACCTACTTTTTCTGCCTTTGCTCTAACTTTTTCTACATCTATACCTGCACCATCATCTTGAACCTTTATTACTGCTTTAGTACCTTCCTGATAAGCTATTAACCTTATCTTTCCTACTGCATCTTTACCATTAGAGATTCTCTCCTCCTTGGATTCAATACCATGATCCGCTGCATTTCTTATAAGATGAATTAAAGGTTCTCCAATTTCATCAATAACAGTTCTATCAAGTTCTGTGTCCTGTCCTTCTATGATAAGTTCCATCTCCTTATCCAATTCTACAGATAAATCCCTTACCATCCTTGGAAATCTGTTAAAAACAGTGTCCAGTGGAAGCATTCTGATTTTCATAACAAGATCCTGCAGATCATTTGTAGTTCTGGCCACTTGTTCTATAGTTTCATTAAGTTCTGTAAGCTTATAATTACTGCTTATTTGTTCAAGCCTTGTCCTATTTATTACCAGTTCAGAAACCATATTTAAAAATTTATCTAATCTTTCAAGATCTACCCTTACAGACTGATGAATTTTTTTATGATTTTCTGGAGGTTTTTTTTGTGTATTTTCAGTGCCTACCTTAGTTTTTACCTGAGGCTGTACAGCTTTTACTTCAGTTTTTTCCACCGCTTTTTTAACTTGCTTTTCCACTTTATAATCATTATAATAAGCTTTTATAGTATTTTCATCTACATTAGTTATTTCAATCTTATCAATTTCTGAAATATCCTCTAATATTTTTTTAGTATCCTCTTTAGAACTTCCAGTTAAATATAGAAGTTGTATTTCAAAATCAAAATTTTCATTTTCCAAATCCTCTGTACTTGGAATAGACTTGATAATTTCTCCACTTTCCTCAAGGCTCTTAAATATTAAGAAAGAGCGGGCAGATTTTAGCAGAGTTGTCTCACTAAGCATTATAGTAATTTCCAGAGCATTATAACCCTTGTCTAGTGCCTGCTTTATCACATTTGTGTCATATTCATTTAATTGTATTTTACCAGCTCTTCCATTGTCCTTTAAAGCTTTCTCCTCTTCACCATTTAGCTCCTCCTCCTGCTGCAGCTCTTTAGCTGCTATTTCCTCAGAAGAATTCATAGCATTTTTAGATATATCCTCAAGCTTGTCCATAATATCTTCCACAGGTATTTCTTCTTCTTCACCATTTGATATATTATCTACCATTCTTTCTAAGGTATCAAGACATTTAAATAATACTGTAACTACTTTTTGAGTGACCTTGAGTTCTCCATTTCTAAATTCTGAAAGCACATCTTCCATTTTATGAGTGAGCTCTGCCATTCTATTAAAACCCATAGTTGCTGCCATACCCTTTATGGTATGTGCAACTCTAAATATTTCATTTAATTTATCTACATCCTCTGGTTCTTGTTCCAACTGTAGAAGCACTTCATTTAACCTTTGTAGATTATCCATTGATTCTTCCAAAAACATTGACAAATATTGTGAAGTATCCAAAGTACTCTTCCCCCTTACAGCTTTCTATAAATAAAAGTAGACGCTTTTTCAAAACCATAATCTCTGTAATTATATATGCTTTCTGTTGCCCCTACAAATAACAAGCCATCTTTTTTTAACGAACTGCTAAATTTTTGATATATTTTCTCTTTTATGTCCTGATTAAAATATATTACTACATTCCTACATACAATTAAATCAAAATTCTTTTCATAATCCTGAAGTATTAAATCATGCTTCTTAAATGTTACCATGTTCTTAATGCTTGTGTCTATAAGATATTTATCCCCTGCTAGCTTAAAATATCTATCCCTATATTCTTTTTCTACATTTTTCATTTCAGATAATGTATACTCACCTTTTTTTGCTCTTTCTAAAATAGTTGTATCAATATCCGTGGCTATTATTGATGGCTTATTCACATTTTTTAAATTGTCAAAAATTATGGCCAGTGAATAAGGCTCTGCTCCTATAGAACAAGCAGCACTCCAAACTTTTAGATTCTGATTTTTTTCCTTTACATATATTTCAATTTCTCTTTCAAGTTCTTTGAATAATTCTGGATTTCTAAAAAATTCTGTTACATTTATAGTAATAAAATCCAAAAATTTTTGTCTTTGAGCATAATCAGTTTTTAAAAGTTTTACATAATCATCAATACTGCTTATGCCAATTCTTGACATCAAGCTTAAAATTCGTCTGTGAAGCTGGTTTGACTTATAGGCGAATAAATTTATTCCAAAATATTTTAAGACCCAATCTTTAAACTGCTCTAAATCCATTACTACCTCCTGATTCCATGAACTATTTTTATAATTTCCTGCGCAATTTTATCAAGGGGTATTACGAAATCTACAGCACCTGTTTCATAGGCCATTTTAGGCATGCCATAGATAACGCAAGTGGATTCATCTTCTGATATTGTTATTCCACCCTTTTGCTTTATTACCTTGGTACCTTCTGCACCATCTTTTCCCATTCCAGTTAAAACTACACTTATAATTTTATTTTTAAAAACTTCTGAAGCAGATTTAAATAACTTATCTACAGCTGGTCTAACTCCCCATATAGCTGGCTCTTTATTTAAATGAATCCTGCCATCACTTTTTACTTCCATATGAAAACCTCCAGGTGCCACATAAGCTATATTCTTTTCATATATCTCACCTTCCTTGGCTTCAACTACCTCTATCTCACTATTAGAATTTAATCTTTCTGCAAAAGCCTTTGTAAAACCTGCTGGCATATGCTGAACAATAAAGATTGGGACGCCTATATTCTTTGGAAATTTTGTAATTACATTGTATACCGCCTTAGGCCCTCCTGTAGATGCACCAATAACCACAGCTTCAATACCTGAAAAAGAAATCTTATCAATCTTATCCTTATAATTTTCCTGCTTAGAATCTACTGATAATTTCTTTACCCTGCAATTACCTCTGCTTAAACATTCCTGAAAAGCAGCTCTTACCTTTAAAACCAACTCATCCTGAACTTTATTAATATCTATAGATATAGCCCCTGAGGGCTTAGAGATAAAGTCAAAAGCACCTAATCCCAGGCATTCCATAGTTAGTCTTGTACTCTCTTTTGTGAAACCACTCAACATAATTACAGGTAAATTTATATTACATTTTTTTAGTTCCTTTAGAGTATCGATACCATTCATAATGGGCATTTCCACATCAAGAGTAATAACATCTAAATTTAGTTTTTTAATCTTTTCAAGTGCATCCTGCCCATTTCTAGCTGTATCTACAACATAAATGTCTGATTTTTCATTTAACATATCAGATACTATTTTTCTCATTAATGCTGAATCATCAACTACTAAAACCTTTATGCTTTCCAAATAATATCACTCCATTTACATCCTCAGTTTTCACTTATATTTATCTTCATAGAACTTAAATTTCTTTTATGCCAAGCCCTACAGTTCTTATTTGAACAATAAAGTCTGAAGTGTGAAGAATCATGGTTCTCCCTTTATTGCCACCCACATCTTCACTTAATATGGGTATATTAAATTCTCTTAATACATTTTTCACAGCTATGCTGTTTCTCTTTCCAATATCCATATTCATACTTTTATCAGTAAAATTAAACATAGATGCTCCACCAGCAATTTTAGCCTTTATATTTCTTACATTAGATCCTTGTTCTGCCATTTTTTCTATCAAAATAGGTATAGCAAGATCAGCAAATTTTTTTTCATTTGTAATGTTATTGAATTGGCTGCTATCCGGCAGCATTATATGAGCTAATCCCCCTATTTTTTTATACTTATCATATAGAGCAATACCAACACAGGAACCAAGCCCAACAGTTATTATTCTATCTGGCGGATAGGCTAAATTTAAATCGGCTATCCCTACTCTTATCTCTTTTACCTCATCCATATACTCACCTTATCAATCTTCTATATTCTATATTAGTATTTTCTCTTCTTCAGTTAGAATATTGGATAACCTTAAGAAGATAATTATCTTTTCATCTATTTTTATTAAGCCCTTAATATATCTTTTAGAAATTCCACCTACTACCTCTGGTGCTTCTTCCATATCCTTAATATTTATATCTTTTACTTCTGAGACTACATCTACAATAATTCCAAATTTACTTTCCTTTTGCTTTGAAACTATGATTTTAGAATTCTCATTTATACTGTTTTCTGCCATATTAAATCTTTTTGATAGAGAAATGACTGGAAGAATTTTACCTTCATAATTTATTACACCATCTACAAATTCCGGTGAATCAGGTAACTTTGTAGTTTTTTCATATCCCAGTATTCTCTCTACTTCCATAATATCTGCTGCATAATATTCACCATTTATATTAAAAATCAATATTTTCAGCTCTTTGCCATCCATAATTATACCCTCCTATCAATATTACACTTTACTAAACTTAAATGGACTATCCATTGACCTACTGCTGCCATACTTAACTTTGAACAGCTGCTAGCCATGAGATAATAGTAATTTATCAGCCAGAATCTCATGCGGCATCACTGGCATAAGCTTCAGCTAGTAATCAGATAATAGTTTTATCAACTACAATTTCTCTATTACTGTTTAAATAAGCATGTATTTCTTTACCTGGTACTTCCAATATGTATTCTATATTATCTATGATAAATATTGTATTGGCATAGGCCTTTTTTACATATATATGACCATTTCTTTCAACAGAAATCCTTGTTGACACACCACTTGGGCTTCCAACTACGCCGCATCTGACTTCACGTCCAGCTTTAATTAGTCCCCCTCTTGAAACACTGTCATCATCTTTAAATATTATATAATCCTTAGCTATAAGTGTTGATACATATTCACCCTTACCATTAATTGTTATACTGCCAGAACTTTCAATTGTGGAGTCTTGACAATAAGAAATATCAATGTTTGCAGGTACTATAGCAAACCTTTTAATACTCTCTATATTTCTATCTATTACAGAAATAATTTCAAATAATTCTTGAGAGCTTTTTATTCCCAGTGGAGCTAAATTAAATAGTTTTTCTCTAAATAATTTAGACATATATTCATCATTATTTATAAGTTCAGTGCATAGTTTCAATATACTCTTAAATCTGTTTTCCAGTAATAATTTTATCATTTGTCCATAAGAAATATCATTTTGCAATATATTTAATCTCTGCATTTGCCTAGCAGCATTAATTAGATTCAAAATATTGTTTTTTAAATTTGATAGTGTATTTGAATCTCTAATTCTTGTTGTATCTTCTCCACCTGATATAATTGTAGAAAAAAGCACATTTCCTTTAACTATAACATTTCCTTTTGCAATAATTTTTGACTTCTCTATATCTTTTTTAATTTCCACAAAATCTCCAGATTCTACCACCATATCTTCTTTAACTGTTCCATCTATCAATATTGCACCATCAAACTTTATATTTCCAGTTTTAATATCTACATCTGAAGTTATTTCATGTAATTTATGTACACAGAATGTATCCCCTAGAAAGGTTGGCCTCCCCTCTATTAAAGCAAAGATCTTATTTTCATCTTTAACGCTGCAACCTGCTCCTACCCTAAGATTAATTCTTTTACCAGGCTTATGTTCTACACTATTTCCATATACATCCTTACCATCACTTCCATCTATCCCCTTATGTCTTACCGCAATTACTGTGTCTTTTTGCACGTAATCAACAAAGCCTATACTTTTAAAATCTACCCTGCCACTGCTATCTTCTATAAACTCCTTAGTACTGTCTGTTTTAAATCTGATTTCTAAAGAATCATCAATACCGTTTACTGGTTCTTTTCCCTTAGCAATCAATAAATTTTTTACTCCATCTGTATTACTGCACTTTTTTAAAGCATCTTCTAAAATTCCGTAGATTATTCCATTATCTTTCAATTGTTTTCTAATTTCTTCCGGTGAATAAACTTGCAAATTTATGTGTTTTTTTTCAGTATGATTTGATATAGGCTTATCCTTATACAAATCATTATTAAGCTTGTGAATTTCAGGTATATAATTTATATTTATATGTACTTCCATATTATTAGGACTAGTTAAAATTTCTAATTTTCTTATAGCATCATATGCTCCATCCATTACATGCACTCCAATTAAATACAGCATAGAAAAATAAATAATAGTTTTTTATTTCTCTGAAGCTGCTCAAATTACACTTTATTTATTATATCGTAAAAGTCTAAATAAACTTTATAATCAATTTTTTTAGATTAAATGAGTTTTTTATCTAAATTGTGACATAATCTCAATTCCCATAATATTCTCAGTTTTCTACATCAGAAAGTCTTCTTAAATGCAGCGCTAAATAACCAATTTCATCTTCAGGTACTTTCACAGAAAATAAAGCATCTATCCTTAAAGCCAGTTTTATAGCAATATCATACTCCTTAGAAAGCTTATCCTTTATATTATCTAATAATAAATTCTTTATGGTTTTACCCTTTAGTATCCTCTCCAGCATAAAATTTATATGAGTTAGGGTTCTAGCATATTCTAAAGAATTTTTATCTATAGATACTCCTATTAATTTTTCAATAATATCCATGATCTCTTTAATCTTTTTTGTATGTTCCAGATGAACGCCTATTCCCTTCTCTGTAATTGCGGCTTGAATATGAAGACATATAAACCCAATTTCATCTTCTGAAAGCTTAGAATTAAATCTCTCATTAATCATTTTTAAGGCTTTAGTGGCAATAGAATATTCCACTGGATACAAAACCTTTAATTCATTTAAAAAGGGATTTTCTATTTTTATATTTTTTTCCATACGCCTTAAAGAAAAATTTATATGATCTGGCAAGGAAACATGTAAGGAACTACTTAGCTTCAATGACAAATCCTTTTCCGCCATGCATATTATTTCCTCTGAAAGACCTATAATTTTATTATCAATGGTTTCCAAAACCTTATCATAATTATTAGCTACCTCTGCAGTCTCTCCTATGAATACCTTTTCAATCCTACTACTTGGTACTGCACTTCCCTTATGAAAATCAAATCCAATTCCATTTCCAATAAGTATAAAATCAATGTTGTCTTTTTGGGCTATGACAACATTGTTATTTAATACTTTTTTTATTATTGCATCCTCAACCATTGTATCCTCCGCATAATTTCAAAATATATTGCACAAAATTATTAATGTTATTATAACATATTGTTTACATATTTGGTTAAAAGCTTTAACTGGTTAATGTACAAAAATCTTCACTCTAATTTATATGTTATTAATTGATAATAATTATCTATTCATATATAATATGTTTATAGTAGTTTTTACTTTAAGTATGGAATAATTTTTTTACCTTTAAGGAGGTTTTTATTATGAAAACAACAACTAAGATATCAATAATAGGTGCAGGCTTTGTTGGATCAACTACTGCCTTTGCCCTTATAGATGAAGGTCTTGCTTCAGAAATTGTAATAGTAGACATTAATAAGGATAAGGCTGAAGGTGAAGCAATGGATTTATCCCATGGTGTATCTTTTGTTAAGCCAGCAATTATTAAAGCTGGAGACTATGCGGACACCAATAATTCAGATATTGTTATAATAACAGCTGGTGCTCCACAAAAGCCTGGAGAAACCAGACTTGACCTTATAAATAAAAATTATAAAATAATGAATTCCATAGTTCCTGAAGTTGTAAAGTATAGTCCAAATTCAATATTATTGGTAGTTTCTAATCCAGTAGATATATTGTCTTATATAACTTATAAAATTTCAGGATTTCCAAAAGAAAGAGTTATTGGCTCTGGTACGGTTCTGGATACTTCAAGATTTAAATATATGCTAGGTGATCACTTTAATATAGATACAAGAAATATCCACACTTATATAATGGGTGAACATGGTGATTCAGAAATAGCTACCTGGAGCATAACTAATATAGCAGGCCTGGACATCGCTGAATATTGCAGCAGATATTGCAACAAGTGTGATGGGAATATACGATATAAAATTCATGAAAATGTAAAAAATGCAGCCTATGAAATCATTAATAAAAAAGGTGCAACCTATTATGCTGTAGCTCTTGCAATAAGAAGAATCGTAGAAGCCATATTAAGAGATGAAAATTCCATATTGACTATTTCCACTTTACTTGAAGGTCAGTATGGAATAAAGGATATATACTTGGGTGTTCCAAGTGTGTTGGGGGCATCAGGTGTAAAAAATATAGTTGAATCCCCTTTAAATGCGGAAGAATTATCAGCCCTTCAGGATTCAGCAAAAAAACTTAAGGAATCTTTAGACAAAACTGTAAATTTAGAGTTTAAGGTTCAGAGTTAATAATTAAGGATTGATGAAATTTTGCCTAAAAAATTTACCCCAGGGGTACAATTCTTTATTTATCCCTAGGGTAAAATTTTTTCATCAAAGCCTCCGCGGAAATCCTTCACTTTTTCAACTTCAAATCTTTAATAGTTTATTTTCATTAATATACCTTTTAATCATTTTATCATATTCAGTCATTATATCTTTAATCACAGCATTTTTAGAAGAGTTCATCTGAATAGATTCTATTTTCCTTATTGGTAATACTTTTGACAATGTACCTGAAATAAACATTCCGTCTATTTTATCTATATCCTTATAATTTATTCTTTTTTCCTTAAATTCATATCCGCATTTTAAAACAACTTCTATAATAGAATCTCTAGTAGTGCCTGGTAAAACATCTTCCAGTGGAGCAGTATAAACAGTTTTATCCCTAACCATAAATATATTGGATCTGCTTCCCTCTGTTATATTACCATTCCTATCAACTAGCAGGGCCTCATAGGCATTATTTTCCTTCATTTTTGCTTCCACTGATGCTCTGAATTCGGTATTAACAATTTTGGCATTAGGATTTCTTCTTTCACCGTGAAAAAAAATAGTATCTACCCCATTGTCATACTGATCTTCTGTAGGATAATTATGTTTTAGAAAATAGGCATAAAAATTGCATTTATCATTAAAGAAGTTAAAAACTATCTTTATATTTCCTATTTTCACCTCATTAACCTGAATTAATTTATTAATTTTTTTTCTTATTTCTTCCTGGCTTATGGGCAATATTAAATTTGTAATCTTTGCTGAATTTTCTAATCTCTTTAGATTTTTCTCTACAAACAAAGGCACTCCCTCTTCTATTCTAATGACTTCATAAAGAGATTTACCTAGAGTTATAAATTCACCATTAAAACTATCCTTTTGTTTAATTTCATCATTCTGTATATAAAATTCTCTATAACTTATGTCTTCCATTAAATTACCTCCTATCAATGAATACTACTGATAGTTATCATATAAACTTTTTACTTCCAATTAAGCACCTCAATGTTATGATCTTTTTTCCTTGAATTTATTAAATAGGGATGCCCTACCAGCTTAAATAAAGGCAGATCAGAAAGGGAATCAGAATACATATAAGAATTCTTAAAATCAACTTGAATATTTTGTTCTTTTAATACTTCCATAAGTCTTTTGACCTTTTCTTCTCCTTTATTATTTTCTCCTATAATTTCTCCAGTGTAATAGCCGTTGATAAATTTAAATCTTGTTCCTATAACTTTATCAACTTCCTTTATATTATAAAGTTCATTTAGATAAAATTCTGCTGATGCAGAAATTAAATATATTTTATAACCTTCAGCCTTTAATTTTTTTAAAGTGTTTATTGCATCCACATAGAAAATTTTACTGAACCTTGTGCTATAAAATTCTTTTACCAGATTTTTTATTTCATCTTCATGAATTCTCTTTATAAAAGCCATAAAATTATTTTTCGCCTTAGTTGCATCAAAAATACCTAAAGCATATAGAATAGCTGAACCAAAACTTTTAGGCATATATATTATTAAACGAGGCTTTTTTCTAAGCATAAACATATAGAATTCAAATAATGTCTCTCTCTTTGTAATAGTATAATCCACATCAAATATAGCTAGTTTTTCCAAAATATCATCTCCATATATTATCAGATTTCACTTAATACAAGTATAAGCTCTATTATAAAGATTAGGTGAAACTATTCAGGTACGCGCCACTGTTGTATAAATATATGTAAAATAAAAGCCGCTACTAAAGCAGCGGCTTCTTAGGAAATTATTTATCTTTCTCCAAAGTTGATTCATAATAAGCAGTAGCTGCTTTAAATTCTTCATCATCTGGAATTACAAGTTCGCCTTCCTCACCTTCACCTACTACTTTAAATAAATATACTGAACCATCTTGAGGATTTTGAACTAAAGCAAATTCTAAATCATTGTATACAAAGCCGTCTATAACATCACATGAAACTACATTTCCATGTTCATCTTCAAGTTCTACTGAAAATGTCTCGTGGTCATGATCTTCGCATCCACAATCACATGAATGTACATGTTCTTCATGCTGATGCTCATTTTCTCCACATCCACACCCATCTATACTACATGCATTAACTTTTTCATTTTCACTCATTATTAAATACCTCCTTTTTTGTGTCATATTTTAATTCTAACCTTAAAATGAAAATAATAAAAGGGGTTTTAATAAAATTTATATTATTTTATTAAAAAAAGAGGAAAGTTAACACTTTCCTCTTTCTTTATTAGTTATATTTTCTTTCTGCTAGAGCTTTATAAGAATCTAATCTTTCTTTAGCATCTTCTTCAGTCTTAGCATATAATTTATCAGCTAATTCTGGATATACTTTCTTTAAGGAAGCAAATCTTACTTCACCTAATAAGAATTCTTTGAAGTCACCAGTTGGCTCTTTAGAATCTAAGCTAAATGGATTCTTTCCTTCTTCTTTAAGAGTTGGGTTGAATCTATACATTGCCCAGTATCCGCAATCAACAGCTTTCTTTTCTTCAAGCTGACTGCATCCCATACCAGCTCTTAATCCTTGGTTTATACATGGAGAATAACCAATTATTAGAGATGGACCTGGATAAGCTTCTGCTTCTGTAATTGCTTTTATAGTCTGATTCTTATCAGCACCCATAGCTATTTGTGCTACATAAACATAGCCATAGCTCATAGCCATCATTCCAAGATCTTTCTTCTTAGTTCTCTTACCACCAGCTGCGAATTGAGCTATTGCTGCTGTTGGAGTAGATTTTGATGACTGTCCGCCAGTGTTAGAGTAAACTTCTGTATCGAATACAAATATGTTTACATCTTCACCAGATGCAAGTACGTGGTCAACACCGCCGTAACCTATATCATAAGCCCAACCGTCTCCACCAAATATCCATTGTGATTTTTTAACCAAATGATCTTTAGCTTCAAAGATTTCTTTTACAAGAACATTGCTGTCTTTTTCAGCTTCTAATAATGGTAATAATTTAGCTGTAGCTGCTTTTGATGTATCAGCTAAGTCTTTACCCTTTACCCATTCAGTTAAAGCATCTTTTAATTCTGGTTTTACATCTGATTCTATAAGTTCAGCTGCTTGTTGTGCTACTCTATCTCTTATTTGTTTAACACCAAGATACATTCCTAAACCAAACTCAGCATTATCTTCGAATAATGAGTTAGCCCAAGCAGGACCCTGTCCTTTGTAGTTAACTGTGTATGGTGTAGCTGGTGCACTACCACCCCAGATTGAAGTACAACCTGTTGCATTAGCTATCATCATTCTGTCACCATATAATTGAGTTATAAGTCTTGCATAAGGAGCTTCTCCACAACCTGCGCAAGCACCGTTGAACTCAAGTAATGGCTGTTCAAATTGGCTACCCTTTACTGTGTCCTTCTTAAGTGGGTTTTCTTTTGGTGAAAGGTTAAGTGCATATTCAAAGTTTTCTGCTTCTTTATATTGTGATTCAGCAGGCTTCATTATTAATGCCTTTTCCTTTGCAGGACAAACCTGAGCACAGTTTCCGCATCCTGTACAATCAAGAGGAGAAATCTTTATTGCAAAATTAAGTTTTTCAGCAGTTTTTAAACCTAATGCAGGTTTAGTTGTAAATCCTTCTGGAGCATTCTTAGTTTCTTCTTCAGTTAATAAGAATGGTCTTATTACAGAATGAGGACAAACGTATGCACATTGATTACATTGGATACATTTATCTACCTGCCATTCAGGAACATTGATAGCAATTGCTCTCTTTTCATAAGCAGCAGTTCCGTTAGGATATGTTCCGTCTTCATAACCATTGAATGCACTTACAGGAAGTTTATCTCCTTGTTGTCCGTTCATTGGCTCAAGAATTTCAGTTATGAATTTAGGTTTAGCTTTTGCAGCTACTTCTACCTTTTCATCCTGTGCTTCTTTCCAAGCTTCTGGAACATCAATCTTAACTATAGCATTTACACCTAAATCTATAGCATCATTATTCATCTTAACAACTTTTTCACCTTTTTTACCGTAAGAAGTTACAACTGCTTCTTTTAAGTATTTTATTGCATCATCAACTGGTATTATGTTAGCTAATTTAAAGAAGGCTGATTGCATGATCATGTTGATTCTTCCGCCAAGACCTATGCTTTGAGCTATTTTTACAGCATTTAATGTATAGAAATGTATGTTATGTTCAGCAATGTATCTTTTCATTTTTGCTGGTAAATGAGTTTCAACTTCTTCTGGAGTCCAGATACTGTTAAGTAAGAAGTTACCACCATCTTTTAATCCCTCTAAAAGATCATATTTATATACATAAGATTGGTTATGGCAAGCAACAAAGTCTGCTGTATTTATAAGGTATGGTGATTTTATTGGTTTTTTACCAAATCTCAAGTGAGAAATTGTAATACCGCCTGATTTTTTTGAATCATATGCAAAATAACCTTGAGCATACATGTCAGTGTGGTCACCTATGATTTTTATAGCACTTTTGTTAGCACCAACTGTACCATCTGAACCAAGTCCCCAGAACTTACAAGCTTTAGTTCCTTCTGGAGTAGTATCAATTTTTGCAGTTGTAGGTAATGAAGTAAATGTTACATCATCATTTATTGCTATAGTAAATCCATTTTTAGGTTTAGCAGCATTTAAGTTGTCATAAACAGCTACTATGTCACTAGGAACTGTATCTTTTGATCCTAATCCGTATCTTCCGCCAACTATTACTGGATTTAATTCGCTCTGATAGAATGCTGTAACTACATCAAGATAGAGTGGTTCACCAAAGCTGCCTGGTTCTTTTGTTCTATCAAGGACAGCAATCTTTTTAACTGTTTTTGGAATATATTTAAAGAAATGCTCAACTGAGAAAGGTCTGAATAAATGTACTTTTAATACACCTACTTTTTCTCCCTTAGCATTTAAGTAGTCTATAGTCTCTTCAATAGCATCACAAATTGAACCCATTGCAATTATTATTCTCTCAGCATCTTCTGCTCCGTAATAATTAAATAGGTGATATTCTCTTCCTGTAATTTTGCTAATTTCTCCCATATAATTTTCAACTATTTCTGGAAGTGCATTGTAGTATTTGTTTGATGCTTCTCTTCCTTGGAAGTATACATCAGGATTTTCTGCTGTACCTCTAGTTACTGGGTGTTCTGGATTTAATGCATTATCTCTAAATGCTTTAACAGCATCCATATCTACTAATGGTCTTAAATCTTCATAATCCATAACTTCTATTTTCTGTATTTCATGTGATGTTCTGAATCCATCAAAGAAGTTTATAAAAGGAACTTTTCCCTTTATTGCAGCTAAATGTGCAACTGCTGATAAGTCCATAACTTCTTGAACACTACCTTCTGCAAGTTGTGCAAACCCTGTTTGTCTTGCAGCCATAACGTCTTGATGGTCACCAAATATGTTTAATGATTTTGTTGCTAATGCTCTTGCACTTACATGGAATACTGATGGTAAAAGTTCACCAGCTATTTTATACATGTTTGGTATCATTAACAGCAATCCCTGAGAAGCTGTAAATGTTGTTGTTAAAGCTCCTGCTTGAAGTGAACCGTGAACTGCACCTGCAGCACCTGCTTCTGATTGCATTTCCATTACTTTAACAGTTTGACCAAATAAATTTTTTCTACCTTGTACTGCCCATTCATCAACATGTTCTGCCATAGGTGATGATGGAGTTATAGGATAAATTGCTGTAACATCAGTAAACGCATAAGCTACGTGTGCTGCTGCAGTGTTTCCATCCATAGTCTTCATTTTACTCATGTAAAACCCTTCTTTCTCATAAATTAATAAGTCATAATCCTTATGCATCTTCAAAAAAATAATAAGTCTATCAATCAGATGATTTTGCATAATACAACGCACTAGAAGAAGCAGCTAAGATTATTTAGTATTAGTATAACATTTTTAATTGGATTATACAAAATTATCTTGCAATATTAACTTATTTTTTTCAGATACCTTAGGCATCTTCAAATAAATAACTAGTCAGTATGCTAGCCTATTTTGAATCCTACTGCGTCAACAGAACCTTCTGATAGCCCAACTATCATCAGAACCTGTTTCCTTGTTGGATTCAAAATATTCGTCGCATCTTTGACTTCTTATTTATTTTCAGATACCTTAGCTGGTGAAAAAATTATTGATTTAGATAGTTTAACCATTTTGTAAATAATTATTATTCACAAGAATAAAAAAGAGGAGCCACATAAGGTGACTCCTCTTTTTTGAAAATGACTAAGATAGAAACATGCTAACATGTTTTACCTTCCTTAATATACAAAACGTATTTGCAAGCAAATAAGCCTTGTAGACTATTATTTATAAAGTTCTACTAACTTTAATAAATGTTCATAACGTTCCATCGCAGCTTTCTCATTTTCACTGAATAGTTTTTCAGCACGTTCTGGGAATGCACGTTTCAAACGAGTGTAACGTGTTTCGTTATTCAAGAATTCTTGGTATGTTCCATCACCTGGTTTAGATGTAAGAGTGAATGGATTCTTTCCTTCAGCCTTAAGTTCAGGATTAAAGGAGAATAGATTCCAGTATCCAGATTTTACAGCTGCTTTCATTTCATCCTGGCAGTGGTTCATACCACCTTTAACTCCGTGAAGTTCACAAGGTGCATATCCAATTATTAATGATGGTCCGTTATAAGCTTCTGCTTCAGCAATAGTTTTAAGAGTTTGAGCTGGATTAGCACCAAGAGCGATTTGTGCTACATATATGTAACCATAGCTCATAGCGATTTCAGCAAGACTCTTCTTTCCAACATCTTTACCAGCAGCAGCGAACTGACAAACTTCACCGATATTAGAAGCCTTAGAAGCTTGACCACCTGTATTAGAATACATTTCTGTATCGAATACCATAACATTTACGTTCTCTCCAGAAGCAAGTACATGGTCAAGTCCACCGAATCCGATATCATATGCCCATCCATCTCCTCCAAGAATCCATACTGACTTCTTAGCAAGGTACTGTTTCTTTTCAAGAACTTCTTTAGAAAGATCACAGCCTGCAGCAGCAGTTTTTTCAAGTTCAGCTACAAGTGTAGTAACAGCATCAGTGTTTTCTTTTGTGCTTTCTTTTGTTTCAATGAATTTAGCAGCAGCAGCTTTAAACTCAGCAGATGCCTTATCATCAGCAGCAATCTTCTCAATCTTAGCAATTACCTGATCACGAAGGGTCTTCTGTCCAAGATACATACCAAATCCATGTTCTGCATTGTCTTCAAATAATGAGTTAGCCCATGCTGGACCTTTATTTGAATCTTTGTTTACTGTATATGGACAAGTTGCAGCAGGACCACCCCAGATTGAAGAACATCCTGTAGCATTTGAAATATACATTTGTTCACCGAATAATTGTGTAAGTAAACGAGCATAAGATGTTTCAGCACAACCTGCACAGCTTCCTGAGAACTCAAGAAGTGGTTGATTGAATTGAGATCCCTTAACTGTAGTATCAGCAGGTACTCCAGGTTTCTTACCTACATTTGCAACTAAGTAATCAAATACTGGTTGTTCCTCTAATTGAGTTTCTTGAGGTACCATTGTAATAGCCTTTGTAGGACATACTGTAACACATTCTCCACAACCCATACAATCAAGAGGAGTTACGCTCATTGTAAATTTGTAATCTCCAGCTTTTGGCTTAGTATCAGCAAGCTTGATGTTTGAAGGAGCTGCGTTTATTTCGTCATCGCTAAGAAGGAATGGACGAATTGTAGCATGAGAACATACAAATGCACAGTTATTGCACTGAACACATTTTGTTTTATCCCATTCTGGAACCAATACAGCAGTACCACGTTTTTCATATGCCGCAGCACCTATTTCAAATTGTCCGTCTGGATTTTCTGAGAATGCAGATACAGGAAGACTGTCTCCATCCATAAGTCCGATAGGATTCATAAGTTCATTAACCATCTTAACTACTTCTGGACGTCCAGTAATTTCTGGAGCTGGAGCATCTGCTTCAGGATTTGCCCAAGAAGCTGGAACTTCTACTTTATGAACAGCATCTACACCAGCATCAATTGCTTTGTAGTTCATTTCTACAACTGCATCGCCCTTTTTACCGTAGGATTTCTTAGCAGCAGCCTTCATAAAGCCAACAGCATCATCAATTGGCATAACATTTGCTAATTTGAAGAATGCAGATTGAAGAATAGTGTTAGTACGTTTACCCATACCAATTTCAATTGCTTTATCAATAGCATTAATTGTGTACAATTGAATGTTGTTTTCTGCAATATATTTCTTAGCAGCAGCATTAAGCTTAGAATCAAGTTCTTCATCTGACCACTGGCAGTTAATCATGAATATTCCGCCTGGCTTAACATCCTGAACCATCTTGAATCCTTTAACAACATAAGATGGGTTATGGCATGCAACGAAATCAGCTTGATTTATGTAATACGGACTTCTAATTGCCTTATCACCAAAACGAAGATGAGAAATTGTTATTCCACCAGTCTTCTTAGAGTCATATTGGAAGTATGCTTGAATAAATTTATCTGTATGATCACCAAGAATCTTTGTAGAGTTCTTGTTAGCACCAACAGTACCATCACCACCAAGACCCCAGAATTTACACTCTACTGTACCAACTGCAGATGTAATAGGAGCTGGCTTAACTTCTGGTAAACTTAAGTTAGTAACATCATCTACGATACCAAGTGTGAAACGAGCTTTAGGAGCATCTTTCAAAAGTTCAGTATACACAGCAAATACAGATGAAGGAGGAGTATCCTTAGAACCAAGTCCATAACGACCATTTGATAATGTAACATCATTAAGTCCTGCTTCACGAAGAGTTGTAGCAACATCAAGGTATAATGGATCACCCAATGCTCCTGGCTCTTTTGTACGGTCAAGAACAGCAACTTTCTTAGCAGTTTTAGGAAGAACTTTAAGAAGGCTATTAGATACCCATGGACGATATAAACGAACTTTAACTAGTCCAACTTTTTCTCCTTTAGCTGTTAAGTAATCAATAACTTCCTCAGCTACATCACAAATAGATCCCATTGCTACGATGACACGGTCAGCATCTAGAGCTCCATAATAATTGAATAAGTCATAGTTTGTACCAAGTTTTTCATTTACCTTAGCCATGTATTTTTCAACTACAGCTGGTAAATTATCGTAAGCTGTGTTAGATGCTTCACGATGTTGGAAGAAAACATCTCCATTTTCATGAGAACCACGCATAGCTGGTTTTTCTGGATTTAATGCATGATCACGGAAAGCTTTAACAGCATCCATATTGCACATTTCTTTAAGATCTTTATAATCCCATTTTTCAATTTTTTGAATTTCATGTGATGTACGGAATCCATCAAAGAAATTGATGAAAGGAACTTTTCCTTCAAGTGCAGCAAGATGTGCAACAGGACTTAAGTCCATAACTTCTTGTGGATTTGTCTCAGCAAGCATTGCAAAACCCACCTGACGACAAGCATATACGTCACTATGATCACCAAAAATGTTAAGTGCATGTGATGAAACTGTACGTGCAGATACATGGAATACACTTGGAAGCATTTCACCAGCAATCTTGTACATATTTGGAATCATTAAAAGAAGACCTTGTGAAGCTGTAAATGTAGTAGTAAGTGCACCTGCAGCAAGTGAACCGTGAACAGTTCCTGCAGCACCTGCCTCAGACTGTAGTTCTACAACTTTAACCTGATTACCGAAAATGTTCTCTTGACCTGCAGCAGACCACATATCAACACTATCAGCCATTGGGCTTGATGGTGTAATTGGGTAGATACCAGCTACTTCAGTATAAGCATAGGCTACATGTGCAGCAGCTGTATTACCATCCATTGATTGTTTAGCTCTTGACATATTAAATTTCCTCCTTATTATTACGCCCTATTAATCGGCATAATTTCATCATTACTATTAGACTTTGCAAAGGCATGACCATGTTATTTATCATTTCTGTCAAAGTATATGTGAAAAAGCAATGATACAAACAATTTTATATTAATAATTATATTAATAAAATATTTGATGATTATTTAACGATTTAATTATAATACTCTAAATTAGGTTTTACAAGACGAATTTTAGATTTTTATCATACTTTTTGTATTTTATTTTGCTGTAGTATAACACATAAAAAAAAGTAATACAGATTTTTTTATACTGTAATATAACAGAAAATATAAGTGATACAGAAAAAATAAATGATGAAGGATGAAAAATTGAGGATGATTTTCCTCAGTTATTCACTCTTCATCATTTACACGAAATTTATCGAATTAGGTTATATTTTGTTAAATAGAGTTTAGCTTCTAATAGCTTTAAAATATACTGCTTTACTCTTTATTTCTCATAACCTTAATTAAGGCACATTCAAATAAATAACTAGTCAGTATGCTAGTCTATTTATCTTCATATGCCTTAAGCTAATTATAAAGCTAATAACTTACCAAGTTCTTCTGCTTTTTCAATTTCTTCTTTTGTAGGAGCCTCTTTAACTGCAAGACTTCCCTTTACGTCGAATTTTTCGTCTACCATTCTTGTTATCCAGTCTTCCATGAATTTTCCATTATCCCAACCATATGAACCAAATAATACAACTGGCATGTTGTTTGGAGCGAGTATTCTTATTTCTTTTATAAATGGTTCCATTTCTTCTTGTTCAATTCTATTATTATCCATTGATGGACTTCCAAGTGCAACAGCATCGTAGTTAGTAATCTCTGTTGGTTTAACATCTCCAACTAACTTTAAATCTACTTCTGCACCAGCTTTTTTAGCGCCTTCTGCAATATGATTTGCTAGCACCTCAACATTTCCCATATTACTCCAATATATTATAGCAATTTTTTTCATATTATCCACTTCCCTCTTTACATAATATCGACTAGTTGTACTTGATAATTATTTAACAATTTAATTATAATACTACATTTTACCTTTTACAAGAATTAAATTTATGTTAATCTCAATTTAGGCATATGAAAATAAATAATAGATCAAAGATGTGACGTATATTTTAAATTA
>NZ_JBDNRK010000012.1:0-40600 GCF_047718555.1 Clostridium sp.
GAAAAAAAAGCAAAAAAAAAATAAAAAAAAATTTTTTTAAATAATATAATAAAATCTAATTTTAGATAATTGTAATTTTTATCTTAATAATTAGAAAATATAAAATTTATTCTAATAAATTAAAGTTAATTAAATATTTTTTCAAATAATGGTTTGATTTAAATAATATTTTACAATTTTTCTATCATTACCTTATAATTAAAAGATATTTAGTGAATCTTAAGAGGTGAAAATATTTGCTTAAAAAATTTCTAAGTAATACAAATATAATATTTTATCTATTTTTCTTTTCAATATTTATTGAATATCAGTCTAATATAAACAAGATTTATAATATTATATGTTTTATTTTGTATATTGTTTTTATTATTAATCTAATAATAAATTTTAAAAATAAATCTAAATTTGATAAATTAAAGTTTGATAATAAATTTTTGATACTAATAACATTTTTTTATTTTTATACATCAATTATTAATATATTTTTTTATAAGAGTTATTCATTAGATGATTTTAAATCGTTAAGATATATTATTAGGATGTATTTTATTGCTTTATTTTTATTTTTTAAATTAAATACAAGTAATGACCAATACATTAATGTATTTTATAAATGGTTTACATTTATAATGAATACTTTTTCTATTATAAGCATATATGAAATTTTATCTAAAAAAAGTTTATTTTCACCATTTTTTAAAATTGACAATTCTTTTGTGGTATCTGAATATAGTGGACAAAGTTTTAGAGTTGTTTCAGTTTTTACACACCCAATTGTATTTGGATTATTTTTAGTTTCATTATTTTGGTGTAATAAATTTATTATAAGGAATAAGTTTATTAGATTTCCTTTACAAATAATTTTGATGATAAATCTATTTTTTACAGGATCTAGAAGCTCATGGATAGCTTTAGTTATTACTTTAATAATATATTATTTTAAAATTATAATTAGTAAAATTATAAATAGTGATTTTAAAATTACTTATAAAAAGATCTATGTTAGCATTTTTATTTTTTTATTATCTGTAATTATATTATTTATATTTTCTAATTATATATTATCTGTAATAAATATTATTTTACAAAGAATTATTACTGCAACGAATAATTCCTATGGAGATGTTTCTCGGCTTCAGCGATTGGGTACTATACGTATAATATATAATTACATGCTGAATAATGGAATTGTAAATTTTTTATTTGGGAATGGTTTTAAGTCGGTTAATATATTTATGCTTAATAATCCTGTAGTAATTTCAGGGTTTTCTACGACAGATAATCAATATTTATCTTTTTTTTATGATTTTGGTTTTTTAGGATTGTTATTATATATAATAATAATAATATATTCAGTAATAATATTTTTCAAAAATAATATTTTAAATATTAATAATCTATCTATTTTATGTTTTTTAACTATTTCAGTAAATATGTTTTTCTTTAATAGTTATACGCGGTATAATGTTTTAATTTTTTTAATAGTAACTATGTTTTTCATAGGAATAAAAAATAATAAGAATTAAAAAAAGGATAAAATATAAGGTTGAATATATGAATATTCTAAAGCCATAGGGTATATAGCAGTTGTTTTAGGACATTGCGATTCACACATAACTAAATTTTATTTATTTCATATACAACTATTTTATCTTATATCAGGATATTTTTACAAAGAGGATAATATTAAAAATATTATTAATTTTATTAGGAGAAGATTATTGCTTTTTCATTAGGGGGAAATATACCAATGAACTAATTAAAATAGGTACTATTCTTCAGTAAAAAAAATAAGATACTTCTCTGACATAGAGATATTTCTTTTTTATCTGAAAAGGAGTCTTTTAATTTATAACTATACCTATCTAAACAATTATCTTAGTGTTATGAACTTATTTTATCTGTAATTACTGTTCTCATACGCTCACCATAGAAAACTTCAAGACCATTCTTCAAATTTTGAATTGGTTGTAATTATAAGTGAACTCTTCTCATAATGTTATGCAAATATTTGGAGTATTAATTGAGTTGTGGCGTGGAGTAGATTTATTAAAGATTAGGTTTATTTTAGAAAATGTACATAGTTTATTATTTAAAAATTTTTATAATAAATGTTTTCGCTATTAATATTTAATGCTGCAATCATATTCGAGTCACAATTTGTTAAAGTATTTTAGGTCTTTAGCGAAAATATTATATTACAAAGTTATGACTTATTTAATTTTACAATTCCTGTTATTTAACAATCTATAGAATTTTAAATTGATATTCTGAATAATAGAATATTTGAAAGAATTAAAGGAGATAAGAATGTATAAAAAATCAATTTGCATACTATTAATAATTTTTATTATATTTAATTTTATTATTTTTAGATTTATCACACGAGATAAAATTAATTCTAATAATTTAGATAAAAGCTCGCAATTTTTAATAGGTGTAAATATTCATTTTTTAAAACCAAGTGTTCAAGAAGTTAATAAACTTCAAGATGGTGGATTTAAAATTGTGAGGAGAGATTTATCATGGGGAAATATTGAAAAGAAAAAAGGAGTATATGATTTTTCACAGTATGATAAATTAGTAAAAAGTATGAGTGAAAATAATATAAAAATCTTGTTTATTTTAGATTATTCTAATCCTCTATATGATAAAAACCTTTCACCATATACTAATAATGGACGAAAGGCTTTTGCCAATTTTGCTAAGGCAGCAGTAGAACATTATAAAGGAAAACAAATTATTTGGGAAATATGGAATGAACCTAATATTACATTCTGGAAACCAAAACCTAATGTTGATAATTATTTTAAATTAGTTATAGAAACTATAACTGCTATCAAATCTAAAGATAAAAATGCATTTATAATGGCACCAGCATTATCAACTTTTGATTATGATTATTTAAATTGTTTAGGTAAATATGGATTATTTAAACTAATAAATGCTATAAGTATTCATCCATATAGAGCAGAAAATCCAGAAACAATTATAGATGATTATAAGAGATTAAGAGATTTAATACAAAAATATCCACATAATAAAAATATTGAAATTTCTTCTGGGGAATGGGGATATTCCACATCGTTGGATGGAATGAATGACATAAAACAGGCACAGTACTGCATTCGTTCATATTTAATTAACATTATGTGTGGAATAAATATAAATATTTGGTATGATTGGAGAGATGATGGTATCGATAAAAACAATATTGAAGATAATTTTGGAATAGTTTATAATGATTTAACGCCTAAGCCAAGCTATTATGCAATTAAAACTATGAATAAAGTACTTGATGGATACAGGTATATAAAGAGAATAGATGTAGGATCAAAAGATGATTATGTACTTATGTTTGAAAAAAACAATAAAATGGTTTATGCTCTTTGGACTACAGGTAAAGATCATAATGTAAAGGTAGATTTAAAAAGTAAAAAAATTGAAGTTATTGACTTTATAGGAAAGAATTATAGTGATAAAGTTTCTAACAAAGAGTATAAAATTAGTATAGATGAAAATGTTAAATATATTTTGAACTAGTTAGTGAATAATATGCTCTGTTAGAGCACTTGATACGTTGAAAGTGAGCCACTTTCACGGAATAATTTGAGCCACCCTCACGCCGGGTGATTCACCTACATATTTTTTGTCAATAATGAATTTATACGCTATTTTTAGTGTAAATAAATTCAAAGGAGGTCATATTATTATGACCAGATATAGAGAAATACTACGATTGCATAATCAAGGTATTAGTCAGCGTAGTATTGCATTAAGTTGCGAGTGTTCTCGCAACACCGTATCAAGGACTTTAGCAACTTCGGTCGAAAGCGCCCTCAGTAGGGTGACAGTCACCTGTCTAAAAAACAAAAATAAAGTCAGTAAAGTAACAGGGCAATTGCTCTGTTTTTTCTTGAGTTAAATGACAGTTTGACGCAGTTCATTTTCAAATAGGATATCAATATGTATAAAGGTATACTTAGTATGGAATAAGACTTAATTTTCTGATAAAATAAAAGTATAGAGATATAAAATAATGTATGTTAATATATGGAAGTAGATACAGAGGATGTGATAGAGTGCCTAGAAAAAAGAAAAAAATACTGGATGATAATTTCATAATGTCACCTAAGTATGACTTTGTGTTTAAATATATATTTGGTAATGAAAAGCATAAGGATTTATCAATAGCATTACTTAGTGATATACTAACTGTTCCAGAGGAAGAATTCGAAGGTATAGAAATAATAAATAGTGAACTTATAAAGGAGTTTAAGGAAGATAAAAAAGGAATTCTTGATGTAAGGATAAAAACAAAAAGTGGAAAGCAGATAGATGTAGAAATACAGATACTTCCAACAGAGTATATGGCAGAACGAACTATATTTTATTGGGGTAAGATGTATACGGGTCAGATAAAGCCAAGAGATACCTATGATAAGCTAAAGAAGTGTGTAACTATAAATATAGTGGATTTCAAGTGTACACCGCTAAATAAATTGTACTCCGTTTACCATATAACAGAGGATAAAACAGGATATAAATTAACAGATATACTGGAGGTTCACTTTTTAGAACTACCAAAGCGTTTTGATGAAGATGTGGAGAGATGAGGATGATCCAGTAGTCCAATGGATGGAATTCCTAGATGCAAGAACGAGGAGAGATGGAAATGTTAGTGAAAAAGAATAAAGATATAAAGAAAGCTTATGATTTATTGCAGATAATAAGTAAAGATGAAAAGGCTAGAATGCTATACGAAGCCCAGCAGGCAGAAATCAGTGATCAGCTAACTAGAATAAAATCAGCTGAAGCTAAGGGAGAAGCTAAAGGAGAAGCTAAAGGAATAGCTGAAGGAATAGCTGAAGGAAAAGAAGCAGCAGCTATAAATTTTCTAAAACTTGGAGTAGATGAAGAAATAATAGCCAAAGGTACAGGACTAAGCATAGAAAAGGTATTGGAACTTAAGAAGAAGTATGAAAATTAGAGCAAGGAGCTAACTTGGATGACAGTCACATGTCGAGAAAAGAAAATATGAAAACAGCCTTAGGGCTGTTTTTGTTATTTTTGATTGTATTTAGAATACCACTGGTTTTACCAGTGGTTCCAAAAAGCTTTTAGCTATGAGTAGAAAAAATAAAACCTCCAATATAAAATAGAAGTAGGTTTGCCGACCACAACTAAAATATATTGGAGGTGTGTCCAAAATGGACAATAGTAGTTTAGCACATAGTAAATGGAATTGTAAATATCATGTAGTTTTTGCACCGAAGTATAGGAGACAAATAATATACGGTAAGATAAAAGCAGATATTGGAGTAATACTTAGAAAATTATGTGAACATAAAGGGGTAGAAATTATGGAGGCAAATGCATGTAAAGATCATATACATATGCTTTTAAGTATACCACCTAAATTAAGTGTATCTCAATTTATGGGATATCTGAAAGGTAAAAGTTCACTAATGATTTTTGATAGACATGCAAATTTAAAATATAAGTATGGTAATAGACAATTTTGGTGTAAAGGATACTATGTTACGACTGTAGGAAAAAATAAAAAAGTCATAGAAGAATATATAAGGAACCAGATTCAAGAAGATTTAGCATATGAACAAATGAGTTTAAAAGAATATATTGACCCGTTTACAGGTGAGACAGTAAATAAAGGCAAAAAATAAAGCACCTTTTAGGTGCAGCCAGTGAAGGCATGCGGTTGGCAAACCGTTCAGTGTGCGAGTAGCACCTGCCAGTAACATGCCCTTATAGGGCTAGAGCAAACCACCCGTTTTACGGGTGGTGCTGATTAGAAATTTGAAAATAGTCTATAATTTAAAAAAAAAGATGTTTGGAGAAAATTTATGAGTAGAAAAAGTAGAGAATGGTATCCAAATGTTGTTATGCATATAACATCAAGAGGAAACCATAGAAATGACATTTTTAGATATGATGAAGATTATGAATTTTATATTATTTCACTTGAAGAATGTGTAAAGTATTTTAATAGTGAATTTGAAATATTAGGGTATACTTTAATGACCAACCATATTCACTTACAAATTCAAACAAAAGAAAAACATATAGGTTTTTTTATGAAAAGGCTAAACAACTTTTATGCAAAATACTTTAATAATAAATACAATTATATTGAGCATCTTTTTCAAGAAAGGTATGGATCAGAAATAATTAATAATGATAAGTATATGCTTGAGACTAGTAGATATATACATCTTAATCCTGTTAGAGCTAATATGGTGAAAAAACCTGAAGAATATGAATGGAGTAGTTATTGCATGTATATAGGAAAAAGAAAAGAAAGAATTATAAATTCTGAGAGTATACTATCTTACTTTAAAAAAGAAAATTGCAGAGAATTATATAAAGGTTATGTAGAAAGTTCAATAAAAACGAATTCATTCGAAAAATTAGAAGAAGAGGAGGGATAATATTGGCATCAGTTGTGAATAGCTTTGCAATCTCAGGTATTGATGCGTATGTAGTAAATATAGAAACTGATACGATATACGGACAGCCTTCTGTTTCTATAGTTGGACTTGGTGATGCCGCTGTAAAAGAAGCGAGGGAAAGATTAGAAGCATCAATAAATCATGAAAAGTATGAATTCCCAAAGATGAGAATAGTAATAAATTTAGCACCAGGAGATGTTAAAAAGAGCGGCTCTCACTTTGATTTAGCGATGGCTGTAGGTTTATTAATTAAATCAAATCAAATAGCAGTAAATAATGTAGAAGAATTTGCTTTTATAGGGGAGCTATCTTTAAATGGGCAGCTAAGATCATGCACAGGAGTTCTTCCTATGGCAATTGAAGCCAAAAAGAAAGGAATAAAAAATTTAGTAGTTCCAAGAGACAATATGAAAGAAGCATCACTTGTAAAAGGTATTAATATATTTTCATTTGATACATTAAAAAATGTTGTACAATTTCTACAAGATACTAACTATAATTTAGATTTATCAGGCTTAAATGAACAACATATAATTGAACATGAAAGTTTATTAGATTTTAAAGATGTTCAAGGTCAAGATTCTATAATTGATTTTATTGTAGTCGCGGCAGCTGGAGGCCACAATATGATTTTATCAGGTTCGCCTGGCTGTGGTAAATCAATGATAGCAAAAAGAATTCCAACAATTTTACCTGAGATGACGGAAGAAGAGGCCTTAGAAGCAACTAAAATATATAGTGTTGCTGGTTTGTTAAAAAATAGAGGAACATTAATACAAAACAGACCATTTAGAGCTCCTCACCATAATGCCTCCATGAACTCACTAGTAGGTGGTGGAATTTATGCAAAACCAGGAGAAATATCTTTAGCACATAATGGAGTACTTTTTTTAGATGAGATTGCTGAGTTTAATAAAAGTACATTAGAGGCTTTAAGACAGCCAATGGAAGATAAAATTGTAACTATATCAAGAGTAAAGTATTCTCATAGTTATCCTGCTAATTTTATGTTTGTAGCAGCTATGAATCCTTGTCCATGTGGATATCATGGAGAAGAGCGATGTCACTGTACAGATTATGAAGTTACTAAATATAGAAGTAAAATTTCTGGACCTATACTTGACAGAATAGATATTCAAAAATGTGTTCAGCCAGTTAATTTTATGGATTTATCAAGTTATAAGCAAGGTAGGTCATCTAAAGAATTAAAAGAAATAGTGCAACAAGCAAGAAAAATACAGGTGGAAAGATACAAAAATATAGAAAGGGTTAACTGTAATGCACAGATGACTCCAGCTCTTATTAAAGAATTTTGTAAGTTAGATGATGAAAGTAAAAAAATGTTGCAATTAGCTTATGATAAATTTAAATACAGTGCTAGAACTTATCATAAATTTTTAAGGGTAGCCAGAACTTTTGCTGATATAGAGCAATCTGAGAATATAAAAAAAGGACATATTATGAAAGCACTGCTTTGTAGAGATTTAGAGAAAGAGCAGGTAAATATGGTTGTTGTATAGGAAAAAAATGGATTATGATAAATATTTATATTATATTTGGTTAACAGGAATAAGAGGCGTAGGGTCAATTATAAGTAAAATGCTTCTGAATGAATTAAAAACACCAGAAAAAATATATAATTCAAAATTAGAAGAATTACTTCAAATAAGAGGAATAGGAAAAGAGACAGCTAAAAGTATACTGCAATCAAAAGATCTCAGTAAAGCTAAGAATATATTAAAAATATGCAAAAGTAAAAATATAAATATAACTGTTATAGATGATGATGTTTTTCCTGAGAGTATCAAAAATTGTAAAGATAGTCCTATATTATTTTACTATAGGGGAGTTTTACGTAAAGATTTAATGGGGGTAGCTATAGTAGGAGCAAGACGATGTACTGAATATGCCAAAAAAGCAGCAGTTGAGGCGGCAGATTTTTTAGCAAAGGAAGACATAGCTGTTATTAGTGGTTTGGCAAAGGGTATAGATAGCTATGCACACACATCTTGTTTAAAAGCTTGCGGGTTTACAGTTGCCGTTTTAGGTTGTGGTGTTGATATTTGCTATCCAAGAGAACATAATGAACTTATGAACAAAATCATTGAAAAAGGATTAGTAATATCAGAATATTCACCTAGTACACCTCCAAGACCAGAATATTTTCCTAAAAGAAATAGAATTATATCAGCATTATCTAATAAGGTTTTAATTGCAGAAGCAGGAGAAAAAAGTGGAGCGCTGATAACGGCAGAGCATGCAAAGAGATATAATAAGGAAGTATATGTAGTCCCAGGAGAAATATATTCAAAATCATTCCACGGTTCAAATGGCCTGATCAGTAAAGGAGCAAGAATATACCTATCTCCCCAGCAATTATTAGACAAAGAGATTTTTGCTAATAAAAAAACTATAATGAATACTACAGAAAATAATCTAGAAAAAGAAATAGTAAAAATATTAGAAGAGAGAGAATTAACAATAGATGAAATAAGTGTAAAATTAAGCATAGATAGATGCAAGCTAGTTGAAATATTATTTTTACTTGAAATTGGTGGTAAATTAAAAAATATCAATGGAAAATACATAATTGTTGATTAACACTTTGTTTTATCCTACTTTTTGCACTTTATTTTCTCAAAGGAAATGATATAGCAAGTTCGGGTAAACCCTCACTAAGGGGCCAGTCTGTGCACCAAGCAAAGGGCACAATGTATAGCAGGTGGGAAGCCTGAATGGTAAAGTTTAACTAACAGTCATTAGCTTTTAAAAAGCTTTCAAAATTTATATAAATTTATTAACTTATGTAATTACCACCCACTTGCCCTGTAACATAACTTAAATCATAATATGAAAATTATACGTAGGTAGGTGGAAGTTCTACAGGCTGAAAATATATAGATTTGCAATTGTCTTTATGAAAAACATAAAATAAGCATAATTGTACTTTTTATAAGTATATCTGAAAATAGGCCTTCCACCTTAACTTTAAAAGCTTTTGCTATGATCTTTTGAGATGACTTTCTTGGAGTGTTTACTCCATTTTCCCAGCTCCAATATGTTTTATGATGGGTTGCGCATCTTTCTGCGGCTTCTTTTTGTGTCCACTTTTTATGTATTCTCAAAAGCCTTATTTTTTCATTCCAACTGGAATTAATTAAATTTTCATTAAATAATCTATACATAGGATCATCCTTTCATTCTTTATTTAAATGTCTATTTACTAATAGCATCTCTTAGTTTAATTAAAGCTTTTCTCTTTATTTCAACAGCTTGTCTATAATTAATATCGTAGGTGGAAACTACTTCCTTTAGAGTTTTATTTTAGAGGTATACTTCGGAAATTGTATTTTATTCCTCCTCAGGAAAGCTGCTTAAGATTTTTATAACTATTTTTGTTTCATCATGGGCAATTATGAAATTTAATTAAAATGATGTAAATTTCATAGTTGCTTTTGAGCATAAGAAATCAGCGATAGTTGGATTCATGAAATTATTGTTATTTTTTACAATGATTATTTATTAATTAATCCACCTTCCTGTAAATTGCATTTCAATTAAGCTAGGTAAAACACTACGTATTGCTTGTTTATCAGATTCGCTTATAGTACTTATATCACGACTATATATTATATCAAGTTCATGTAATTTATTTAATCCTTTTAATGAATTCACTAGTGAATTTATATCATTTAGTGCAGAATTACCATAACTTAAACTAAGAATCCTTAAATTATTTATTTCTTTTAATTTATATATATCTGTTAATTTAGAGTCTTCGGCTAAATTAAGATATTGTAAATTAGATAAATTTTTCAATGGATCTATGCTGTTTAGTTTATAATTACTGCCTAAGTCAAGATATTGTAAATTAGATAAATTTTTTAATGCGTCTACATTAGTTATATTATTACCATTTAAATTAAGGTATTGTAAATTTTTTAATTCTTTCAACTCATCTGTGTTACTAATGCTATTTGAAAATGTGATATAACTAGTAGTAGAAGATGCTGATGGATATACCAATGCATATCCAAGATACAATTCTGTTAAATTTGATAAGTTACGGATACCGCTAATATCTTTTATGAATTTTCCATCTGCATTTAATACTTTGATGGTTTGAACATCGCTTTTATATATGTTACCTGTTGGCTTCTTTAAAGTATCTCTTATAACTTGTTCTAAGTTCTCATCTTTAAAAGTTACTATGGCATTATTATTTACAAGTATAGTGCAGGTGGCAGTCTTGTTACTTCCATCATTGGCAGTTGCAGTAATTGCTGCAGTTCCAGCACTTATTGCAGTTATTTTTCCAGTAGAAGATACTGCAGCAACCTTAGGGTTTGAAGATTTCCATGTTACTGTTTTATTTGCTGCATTATCTGGAGATACAGTTGCAGTCAAATTATCTGTGTATCCAACTGTTATGGCATCATTAGTTTTATTTAATGTTACTGATCCAGCTTTAATAGATGCTGGATTATTTATAGTTACATTACAAACAGCTGTTTTATTACCATCTGCGGTAGTGGCAGTAATTGAGGTTTTTCCTGCAGTTACTCCTGTTACTTGTGCTAAATATATGGCCTTGCCAGATGTATTATATGTTTTTACACCTGATACTGTAGCAACATTAGGATTTGAAGATTTCCATGCTACGGCTTGTTTTAGTGTATCGTTTGGAGATACATTTGCAGACAACACATCATATTTTCCTACTGTTATGGTGTCATTAGTTTTATTTAATTTTATTGATGGACTGAGAACAGTTATAGTGCAAGATGCTGTTTTGCTGCCGTCAACAGTGGTTGCAGTAATTGTGGCTGTTCCAGGACCTACTGCTGTTGCCACTACTCCACCATTTGGTATTGTAGCAACCTTAGGATTTGAAGATTCCCACATTAGCCTTTGATTTGAGGCATTGCTTGGATATATAGTTGCTGATAGTGAAACATATTCTCCTACCACTAAAGTATCTGTAGTTTTGTTTAAAGCTACTGATTCTACTTTAATATTGCTTGGGATGATTGTACCAATCTTCTTTGATACAGAGGTCATATCATATAGGTCAATTATTCCATCGCTATTGAGATCATATTTTGCCTGATATTTGTTGCCTGATTTTTTTACATTATAATTGGATGAGATAATGGCAAGGTCTTTGATATCAATTTTGCCATCATTATTAACATCTAGACTTGCAGTTGCTGGTATTGATGCATATACCTCTGAATTAGAATTGAAGGCAATACATAAAAAGGTAATGATAGTTAAAAACATAATAATTGTTATCTTTTTCATTAAATTTTCCCTCTCTTATTAATGGAGTTTACTGTGTAAAAGTGATATATAATTATTTAACAAATAAAATTTTAAAATTATAAGTTTATTTAAGGAATTATGTGAATTATTTTACAATATGTATATAATTATAACAAATTATTTGAATGAAATATTAAATTTAATGAAATTAAAAAATAACTATGTATGTGGATAGCTCAGAAAAAATTAGAAAACAGGATATTGCAAAAGCTTTAATATATAAGGATTGGAGATGAAAAAAATGTGGAAAAATTAGATATTTAATAGATATTAGCAAGTAAAAATAAAAAAATAAAAAATATATTGGAAAATATCATAAAAATAATATATAATAAAGAATGTGTATTTATGTAAATAAAAGTGAAATTAAATTGTATTTTACATAATTAAATAATGCCTAAGTATATTTTAAACATTTGGTAAATAAAAGGTATAGAAAATTAATAAAAAAAACTATATAATTTAATTTATATAACTTATGAAAATCGGAGGTTTATTTATGAATGACGAAAATACTATAGACTTAAGTCAGTTTCTTTATGTATTGAGCAAGAGAAAGTCTATAATAATTACAATCACTTTAGTTGCAGTTATTATATCGGGAATACTTAGCTTTTTTATTATGTCTCCTGTATATCAATCTCAGGTAACCGTAATAGTAGGAAAGAAAAATGATACAGCAAATTCTAATACTCAATATACTGATGTTATGATGTATCAAAATTTGACAAAAACCTATGCTACTATTGCTACTTCAAAATTAGTTGAGGGAAAGGCGGCAGAAAAGCTCGGAAATGGTATGACTGCTGATAAATTGGATAAGCTTATTACCGTTACACCAGAAACAGGTACTCAGATAATAGATATAACTGCTCAGGGTGGAACTCCAGAGGAAGCTTTAAATAGGGTAACAGCTCTTTCAAATGCTTTTGTGGAAGCTTCTCCTACTGTATATAATGCTGGTGAAGTTAATATTATGGATAAGGGAGAGCTTCCAAAGGCACCAGTTAAACCTAAAAAAACACTTAATATTGCTATAGCATTTTTCTTGGGGCTTATGGTGTCCGTAGGACTATCCTTTCTATTGGAATATATGGACAGTACATTAAAAACACCAGAAGATATCAAAAGACATTTAGATCTGCCAGTACTTGGAACTATTCCGGTACATGACGAAATGTAAGGGGGAGCACAATGTTAATAGTACAGGATAATCCTAAGTCACCTGTATCAGAGGCATACAGAACACTTAGAACTAATATACAGTTTTCCAGCTTCGATAATGAATTGGATACAATTTTGGTTACCAGCTCAGGGCCGGCTGAAGGAAAGTCAACTACTTCTGCTAATTTAGCTCTTTCTATGGCTGAGGTTGGCAAAAAGGTTCTTTTAATAGATTGCGATCTTAGGAAGCCTTCACTACATAAGAAATTTAATATTTCCAATAATAAAGGACTTTCGAATCTTTTGATTGGTCAGTTTAAATTTGATGAAGTAGCTCAAAAATATAATGATAATATGTGCATACTCACATCAGGTACGGTACCTCCTAATCCTTCAGAAATGCTTGCTTCAAAGAAGATGAAACAATTCTTAGAAGAAGCTAAGAAAATTTTTGATTTTATAATACTTGACACTCCACCAGTAGTGGCAGTAACAGATGCACAGCTTCTTTCGACTATGGTAGGAGGAGTACTTTTAGTAATAGCAGCAGGACAGGCAGAAATAGGAGCGGCTGAAAAAGCTAAAGAATTATTACATAATGTTAAGGCCAATATTATAGGAGTTGTACTCAATAAGGCAGAGGTTACTGGCGGTAAGAAATATGGTTACTATCACTATTATTATGGAGAAGGCGGTAGTAAAAAAAAGGGAAAGAGGGAAAAGTAAATGATAGATATCCATTGTCATGTACTGCCGGGCATTGATGATGGTTCTAAAGATATAAATATGAGCCTTGAAATGCTTGGCATTGCAGAAGAAAATAATACTACAAAGATTATAGCTACTCCTCATTATTATAGAGGAAGCTACGAAAATGAATTTAAAGATGTGTTAGGTTATGTAGAAAATTTTAATGCTGAGATTAAATCTAAAGGAATAAATATTGAGGTATTTCCCGGGCAAGAGATTTTTGCAGACAAGTATACCTTAGATGCCTATAGAGACGGGATTATACACTGCCTAAATAATTCAAAATATATGCTTATTGAATTCCCTATGGATGTACTTCCAGATGATGCTATAGACATCATTTATGAGTTGAAGCTTTTAGGAGTAAAACCCATAGTTGCTCATCCTGAAAGATATCTATATATTAATGGTAATTTAATGAATATAAATAAGTTTATAGAGGAAGGTTGCCTATTTCAGGTAAATACTTCTAGTATAATAGGGCTTCTTGGAAGCAGAGTAAAAGAAGCAGCTCTTGGTATTATGGATAATGGCCTTTGTCATTTTATTGCGTCAGATGCTCATTCTATAGGAAAGAGATGTCCAAATTTAGGCTTAGTAATGAAAGATATAAAGAAAGAATACAGAGAAGTTTATTCTTCTGTTCAAAGAAATGCACAGTGCATTTTAGAAAATGAAGAAATAGATGTTAGAATGAAAAAAATAGAAAAGAAGAAGGGCTTGTTTTCTTTTTTTCTTAAGAAATAGCAGTGAGATATATCTCACTGCTTTATTTATTTCCTATGTAGTTGTTGTAGGTTTGTAAATGAAGTTAAAAGTAGAAATATATGTTTATTATGGACAAATGGGAAGCATTATATATATCTTACTAAATAGTAGAAAAAAAACCAAATTTGTTGTAGAATATAAGAGAAATAACTGGAATGGGCTATACATATCACTATATTACAATAAGATGATAATATATATAATATTATGATTAATGCATAAATTACTTAAAGAGGATGATGAAAATATGTATATAAAAAATAGTATTAAATTAGCAGGTTCTATAGGTGGACAGACAGGTTCAGGAAGTGGTTCTATACCAGGTAGTACTGGCAGAGGAGAACAATCAATACCTAGAAAATCAGCAAACTCTAATAATAGAAATTCAGAATGTATTATACTAGAATCTTTAAATCATAAGGATAATATTATACATATACAAAGGCTTAGAGGCTGGAGAGATGATGTTTTATTAAAATCTAAATTTGGTAGTAGGGTAGTAAAAATATATTATTACATAAGCCCAAAACTTGTGAAATTATCTAAAAGGATTCCAGCTATAAAAATGCCAGTGGCAGTGACATCAATTGCTATATCCAATTTAATATAGTACTAGAAAGGAATTTTTATGGTGGAAATAGGAAGGCTATTAGAAAATTTAGAATTTTACCTGGAAGAACTTAAAAAGTTTGATTTAAAGGCATTTAAACAAGCTGATTCATTAGTAAAGAAAACAGATGCATTAAAAGAATATGATTATAATAGTGATAATTTAGAGTATTTATTTGAAATACCATTATTAGAACAACAACAATATTCTTTTAAAGCTGCAAATAAGTTAAAATTTATAATTACTGCAGGTAACAAGGGCAAAGATATAGTCACAAAAATAAATAAATTAATAGAAGATATAAATGGGGCTAGGAAACAAAGTATATTAAGTCAATATATGAAAGATGAGGAAAAGTATAATAAAATCAAATGTTTTATAATAAGAAAGCTATATATTTATTATATGAAAGGTCTAGTTGATTACCTTAAAGAAGTTCCTAATGATGAGATATTTATATTAAACTATAATGTTCAAAAGGAAATTGAGGAAATACAAAAAGATGATAATTGGTTTTTAGCAAACGGCATAATTAAAGAAGCTATAAATATGAATATAAACAAAGTAATAGAAAATAGAAAAAATGATATAGTTATGTATAAAGATATAAAAAGTGAAATTCTAGAGGCAATTATAGACTTGGAAATTCAGCTGGATTGGATAAAAATAATAGTTAATTTATATTTAGAAGAATCTATTAGAAAAACAATTTGCGAGGATGAGCAATTCAATGTAATGTCAAAAAAGATAGATAATATATTAATTGAATTAATTGATTTTTATATGGGAAAAGATGAAAATTTGATTGATAATTATTTTAATGAAGAGGATTTGCTTAGAAAAATCTTAATGAAATTAGGATATTTATATAGTGATATTTCTGAAGGAGATATATTAGATTTAAAACTTTGTCAGACATTAGATATTGATAAAACAGCAGAAATAGAAAAGGATTTTTGTATAAGTAAAGTTTATAAAAAAGGAATAATCTTTAATGATTCTGTAATTAGAAAGACTCTTGTGAATGTGTATAGATTTGATCCTAATTAGAGGATTTTGTTTAGTTAGAGGAGGCGTGTAATTGTGTCAAAAATAATAGGTATAGATTTTGGTACTACTAATTCATTAGCTAGTTTTATTAATTCAACGGGAAATACAGAAATTATAAAAGATCACAATGGAGAATTTCTTACTCCGTCAGTAGTTGCTAAGTTTAATAGTAAATTGATTATAGGAAAAGAAGCAAAGGAAAATATAGCGGCATTTGTAAATGGTTATGGAATTAAAGAGATTAAGCGTAGAATTGGAAGTGGTAAGAAGGTATATTTTGGTGGACAATATATGGAGCCTTGTGAGATAGCTGCACTAATTTTAGCTAAAGTAAAAGGTAATGCTGAAATGTATTTTGGAGAGAAAGTAGAATTTGCGGTAATTACTGTTCCTGCAGAATTTAGCGATGTTCAGAGGAAGGAAATCAATAGGGCAGCCGAGATGGCAGGATTGAGAGTTAAAAAAATAATTAATGAACCAACTGCAGCGCTATTAACCTATTCAAGGTATAATTCAACTAATAAGAAAGTTATATGTTATGACTTTGGGGGAGGTACTTTCGATGTTTCAGTAGCAAATATATCCGATTTAGGAGTAGAGGTTATTGCTGTTGGTGGTGATAGAGAGCTGGGTGGAAAAGATATAGATAAAATTGTTTTTGATTATTTTGCAGCCGATTTAAAAAATAAAAAGGGTATAACATTGAATAAAGAAGGTGAATATCAATTATTGCTAGAAGTAGAAAAAGTGAAAATAACTTTGTCTGATTCAACTTCAACTGCAGTTAGTATTCATTCTTTAGGTACTATAAAAGGAAAAGTCCCATATTTTAAAGAAATTAATAGAAGTACTTTTGAATCGCTAATAACACCTATTATTGATAGAACTATAATTAGTTTGAAAAATACACTTGATGATAAAAACATATCAATAGCTGAAATAAATGAAGTAGTCCTTGTTGGTGGAAGCAGCATGATACCATTAGTTAAAAATAAGCTTCAAAAATTATTCAGTAATAAGATTAAGGAAAGTAAAAACATAGACAGCTGTGTAGCTATGGGGGCGGCCATAGAAGCAGCTAATCAAATGGGTATAACATTGAAAAAAAAGTCTAGTATACTAAGAGATGTATCACCATTTAATTTGGGATTAAAAGTAACTAGAGATGGAAGCTCGGATGTCTTTGATCCAATAGTTTTTAAAAATGCACCTTTTGGAGAAGAATTTTCAGAAAAGTATAATACAGCACTTAATAATCAGAAGACAATGGTACTTAAAATTTATCAAGGAAATAGTCAATGGGCATCAGAAAATGAACATATTACAGACTTTGAGATTATAGGTATACCACAAAGACCTGCAGGTAGTGAGTGGGTTAAAATATCGTTTAAATATGATGAGAATGGCATAATTAATATTAAAGCTAGAGTGTTATCCACAGGTGCCGAAACAGTTCATTCTTATAAATATGGTTATAGCTTAAAGGGAAATGAAGATACAAGCGTTGTTGATAAATTTATGATTTCCTCTGATACAAAAATTTCTGTAAATAAGATTAAAGAACAATTGAAAAATGAAGGACTTTCAAGTATTGCTGGAGTAGTAGAGGATTGTTTAAAGTATGAACAAAAAGATTTGTTGATGCATGAAATAGATAGAATTAAAGGATATTATGATTAGGAGATTAGCATGAATTATATATTTTTAACAGATAAGGTATGCGATGAACTAAAAAATAGATATTCAGTTTATAAAAAAGAAAGTAATTCTAATGCCGAGTTTAATAGCTATATAAATGAAATTTTTAATCCTTCAAATAGAGGTATAATTTATAACAAAATTCATGAAAAACCTTTAAAGATAAAAATATGGTCTAGTACAATTTCTTTAACGCTAGAAGAATGGCCGGAAAGAAATGGACTAAAAGCTATAGACTTTAAAAACATAGATATTGAAAAATTTAACTTAATGTTGAAATTTTGTAATGTATTAGAGGGGGAGTGGGACTTTGCTCTCTTATACTCACAGGTAGAATCTGGTGCTGATTTGGAATATTTAAAAGAGGAATCATCATTTAACGTTGAAAAGAATAAATTTGATAAATTTAGTGAGTATTGGAAAAGTTATGATTTAGTTACTGAAAAACGTGAAGAAAAAGCCAGGGAAGAAAAGGAAAAATCTAAGACTAAATTTTCAAAGTTAGCTGTAAATTTTGATAATAATACTGTTATATTTAAGCTGCAATATAATGATTATAAATTTAAAGAAGGGCAGAGAATCACAATGTCATCTTTAAATAATAGTGGTGTTGACAGTAAACATATCACTATAGGTGATGTAATTAACTATGATATATCTTTGGATCAATTAGTAGTAGTATGCTTAGAATTAGATATTCTGTTGCAACTTGCAGAAAATAAGAAGAATACAAGTGGTTATATATCAATAGATGATATTGGTACCATGTCTATGCTTAAAAGACAAAAAACAGCATTGAAAAAATTATTTGATAGAGAAACTGCTAATATAGGACTAAAAGACTTTATACCTAATATTTATGAGGCCGATATTAATAAAAAGCAAGTTATTAGTGACAATGAATTTAGTGAATATTATGAAGAGATGAATAAATCGCAGCAAGAAGCTGTTAAAAGATCTTTAGAATGTAAAGATATTTACCTGATTCAGGGGCCTCCCGGTACTGGAAAAACAACGGTTATTTGTGAGATAATTAGATATTTGAGTAAGAAGGGAAAGGATATATTAGTTTCATCACAAAATCATTTGGCTGTTGATAATGTTCTCCAACAAATTGGGGATGAGGAATATATTAGAGCTATTAGACTAGGAAAAGAGGATAAAATAGAATTAGGATGCGAAAAATTCTCTTTAACCAATAGAGTTAAGGATATTCAGCAGAGAATAACACAAAGACTTTTAAATTGCGAACAAGAATATAATGAGATTAATATAAAGCTTGAAAATGATGAAAATATTTATAATTGCTATAAAGAATTACAAAATGATATTAAAGTAGTTTTAAGTCTTGTAAATAGTTATAAAGAGCACAATTTTATTAAGGCAGAGTTTCATGATAAAAAACTAAAATATGAAGATAAAGAAGACTTAGCTAAAAACCAATTAAATGAAATAGAAGAAAAATTTCAGAAAAATAAACAGGAATTAAAGTTCTTAATTAATATAGTTGATAAAAATAATTTTAATAGAGAAAGCATACAGAAACTTAGTAATTTAATTGTCAGTTGTGATATTGATGAAAATAGTGTACAAATCACACACATATATACAAATGTATTAGAGGCATTACAGAAGGTTATAAGAACTGCAAAAGAAAATGAAATTAAAATTAAAGATTATATTACTAATTTAAATGAACTGGAACTTATTTTTAAAGAGCATAAAGATAGAATTTTATCACTAGGAGCACAGTTTGAAACAGCGTCAGATAGTGTTAAAGAAGCAATATTAGATAAAATAAATGAAGAGAAAGAGAATCTAAAGAATTTTAAATATAAATATAGAAGCAAAGATTATGATTTAAAACTATTAATTTCTAAGAGAAATCATATTGAAGATGAAATCAATCATTGGAAAGAACAAGCAGATACTTATAAACTAATGGTAGAAGATATAATTTCCAAAACAAGTAATGAATATATATCTAAGAAAGATTTTATTGAATTAGTTGAATTGAGAACGGAATTATTAGAAAAGCTAGATAATAGAATTGATTTATTGAAAATGATACAGTATATTCCTGAGTATGATAAAATGAGTAAACTAGAAAATGAGCTATCTGATATTCAACTTAATTTAAAGTCAATAGAAGAAAATTTAGGTATAGAAAGTAAAGTGTTGTCTGCAATAGATAGCAAAATTGAAACTTATAAAAAACAAGAGAATATAGATTTTATATTAAAATATAATAATATTTCTATTTATGATTTGGATAAAGATTTTGTACATAATATGAAAGCTTTTGTTGAAGAATATGATAATTTAAGTCATAAGCTTAAGTTATTTAATTCTACAAAAGAATTAAGAAAAAATTGGAGCAATGAACTTAAGACATATCAGCCAAGTTTTGAAGATATGTATATAGGAGTTTCAAATGTAGTGTGTTCTACATGTAGTGGAATTGCAGCAGCAAACAATAATTATTTCCTTGAAAAAGAATTTGATTATGTAATTATTGATGAGGCGGCAAAGTGCTTTAGTTCAGAACTGATTATTCCCATGGTAAAAGGTAAAAAGATAATTTTAGTAGGAGATCATAAGCAAATAAGTCCTATAATTGAAAAAGAAATTCTAGAAGAAATGGAAGCCGAGAAAGAGTTTACTAAAGAGGAATTAAATGCATATTTAAAATCATCGCTTTTTGGAATAATGTTTAAAGATGCTCCAAAAGAGTTAAAAACAGTTTTAAACACACAATATAGAATGAATGCGGATATATCAAGATTTGTATCTAAAAGGTTTTATGATTCAAACTTGGTAGATGGTAAAAATATTATTAATAAAATACACGGGATAAATGAATTAATAAATGGAATGTATTGGGTAGATACTGGTTCTAATGAAAATTCTACTGAAATAAAATGTGGAAATTCATACTATAATGAAAAAGAAATTCAAATAACAATCACTTTATTAAAATGGCTAGATAATAAACTAACATCAAGGAAAAATGTTGGAATAATAAGTCCCTATAGAGTTCATACTAGCAACCTTAGAGATCAATTAGTGAATCATGATTTTTTAAATATGGATATTGAAATTAATACTATTGACGCATTTCAAGGTAGGGAAAAGCAAATTATAATAATGAACTGTGTAAGAAATAACTTAGCAGGAAACTTTGGACATACATCTGGTAGTGCAAGGATGAATGTTGCTATTTCAAGAGCACAGGAACTTTTATTCATTATAGGAAATGAAGATTTTATAGAAAGTAATAAAGGTAGGGCAAATTCATTATATGACTTATTGGAGTACTTAAAGAAATCTAATAATATTTTAAATTTGGATTTCTTTCAATGCTAATTTATTTATAAAGGGGATTTTGTATGAATGAAGTTGATATTTTAAGCATACATGAAAAATTTTCAAATATATATGATGGATATAAACTATTAGGATCATATAAGCTGTATATACCAAACTATAAAATTGATTTTATAGTGGAGCATTTACAGGATACAAGACTAAATATAATTGAGGAGCATATTTGTAAATGTATATCAATAGGAATAAATTATTTTAATGACATAGGGACTGTTTTATCTATTGATGACGATTTACTAAAGTTTACTTTATATAATTTAAAAGAATTAGAGTATATAATTGAAGATGATAGACATTATTCTTTTACTGAGGAATCAGAAGTTTTGTTTAAGGAAATGATAAAGAGGCAGCCTGTAAAGGAAAGAGTTGAATTATATTTTGATACATTAAGAGGAAATTTTGTAATTAATACTATACCTGATCATGAAGAAGATATATACGTATCATTTGAAAAAATACATAGAGATGAAGATGGTATAGTATTGTCACCAAGAAAAATGCCATTTAACAATTTAGAAAAATATGAAGATGAAGTAATTCAAATAATAAAATTAGCAAATACAAATATAAATAGGATAAAAAATATAGAATTGGATGATGAGAAGAAGAAAATCTATTACCATCTAATATTATTATTAGTATATAAATGTGATAATAAATATAAAATTGTGGCTTATGATCCATGTAGCATAAATCAAATTGATAATTCAATAACTGGTATTATTCAAAAATTATATGATAATGGGCAACTTCTAGAAATAGTCAAAGAGCAAAATAACTTAAATGTAATTGATTTTAATACAATTCTTGAAAATTATGAAGAAGAATTTAATTTTGACTCAGATGGAGAAGCGAAAAACATAATAGAGGAAATAAGGGAGATAACAAAAAACACAGATACATTAGAATATATTATGAATTATAAAATTAGAGAAAAGTTTATACATTATTTAAAGAATGCTAAAGAAAGTTTATATATTATTAGTCCATGGATGAATAATTATATAATAAATAGTGAATTTGTAGAAAATCTTGAGAGGCTATTAAAACAAGGAGTAAAAATAAGAATAATATATGGTATAAGTACAAAAGAGGATATAAATGAAGATTACAGAAACTCTAAAACAGATAATATAGCAAAAAAATTAAAAATGATTGGTAAACCATATGGTGATTTATTTAAGATATCACATGGACAAACACATGAAAAATTATTGATTTGTGATAGAAAATACTATATAAATGGCAGCTTTAATTTCTTATCTTATTCTGGACAAGCCACGGGAAAGTTTAGAAATGAAGGTAGTACATACTCAGAAAATAAAAAATTAATAGAACAAACAATTAAATTAAGATTTAATGAGTAAATAATGTAGGATAGTTGGTAAATAAATGATGAATATACTTATAAAACTGAGAAATAAATTTTTAAAAAATATATTTTTTTATTGGATTGAAAAAGATTTTAACAGATGTATTAAAATGATGGAAAATTACAAGTTAAGAAGATATATTCATAGTAACATATATGAAAAGAATAGTGAAAATGAAAATTTGCCAAATATAATAGATTACATGGCTTCCTTTATAATTTCAATGTATTCGGAATATGATAATGTTGCTGAACCATTAACTTCTATTGAGGAAGAATCTGACTTTTTAGCTAAGTCTTTTATTGACGCATATAAAATAGCCATAGAAAAAAAAGAATGTGATTTATTACAGTATCTTGCTATTCCAAAAATAGAGTTCACAGAAAAAGAAAAAATATTTTTTAAAGAAAAAAAGCAAGAAATGTATTCTGATGCTAGAATGCATTCTGAATTAAAGGATAAAGGTTTTGAAGAAGTATTTGATATAATTTTTAATTTAGTCGGTAAATATTATGTTGGTAAACATAAAAAGTTCTGGAGACCAGGGATAAAGCATTATGTTGGAGCCATATGGTATATTATTTATCAATGCATTAAGGATGTAAAAACATTTAGTAAAGAATATCAAATTAATTATGTTGATGATGGTGAGCAGCGCTGTTTATTTAATTTCTTTAATTTATATATTCACAGTATATTATTTAATGGAAAAGTTTTATTACCGTTTGAAACAAGAAAAGTAATTTTTGCTGCATCTGCACTTCATCCAGCACAAGATGATTATATTGACAATAATGAAGTTAATAAAGAAGTACTAGATGATATTTATAAAAAACTATTAGGAAAAGATATTGAATATAAAGTACCTCAAACAAAGGCAATATTTGATTTAGTTGAGATAATTTATAATAAATATAATCCCAAAGATAATCCTACTTTAGTAAAAATATTTACAAAACTGCATGAATGGCAGTGTAAATCAATGTCTCAAAAAAGCAAAGGATTAAGCGAAGAAGAACTGTTAGAAATATCATTTATGAAGGGTGGATATGCATTTGCATTTTATGGATATATAGCTTTAGGTGAAATGGATATGTTTCAATTTAGGCATTTCTTTTCTATGGGAGCTATCTTTCAAATAACGGATGATCTCCATGATATCGAAATAGATATTGCAAATGGTGTGGAGACAGTTTGGACAAAAATAATAAATGAGGGTAGTCTTTTGGATGATGTAATGTATGGAATAATTGGAGTGCAAAGAAAATTTGAAAGTATAACATCTATAATACAAACTTTAAAAAAGCCAGTAGCTTTAAGACGAATGGAGCTATTTGCTGTAAGACTAGATTTGATAAAGTTTTATTTTGCTAATAGTAAATATTTTTCAGATGAATTAATTAATAATATACAGTTTAGATTTAATATTGACGTTAGAACATATATGGATAGATATAAATTAGAAATTGATAAGATCAAAACAATGGACGGGTTGGAAAAAGCACTTATGGATATGAAGAAGAGCTACGTTCATTCTTTTAAGAAGGAATACAATTACTTACAACATGGTAAGTCCCTCTAGGAGATAAAATTATTAAAAGTACAGGAAAAGTAATAATAAGAGGGTCAATTTTTATTGTAAATCAACAAGGAGTAAAATCCCTAGTGTTTTTTGTCAAATATTATTAATGCTGATGGATAGAAATACCATATGAGTAAATGATATAATATTTAGTAATATATTAAATACAAGGAGATGTTACATTGAAGAATTTAAGGAAAGTAAGTTTATTTCTTAGTATCTTATTTATTATTAGTATTTATAATGCTATAGGTTTTAATGCTTATGCGTCTACCTTACCTTCTAAGAAAATTATGTCAAATCCCGTTAAAGTAGCATCAGAGAAACTAAATAAAAATACAGATACAATACTGGTAGGAAAAACAGATAAACTAACTGCAATAATAAATCCAGGTAATGCCACAAACAAATCAGTAAAATGGACAACTTCAAATTCAAAGATAGCATCAGTAGATAATAATGGAGTAGTAAAAGCCTTGAGTGTTGGAACTGTGAAAATCACAGCAACTACAGTGGATGGTAAAAAGGCAGCAAGCTGTACTGTAAAAGTAAATCCTATTGTTAAAGTAGCATCAGTTAAATTAAATAAGAGCACAGATACAATACTGGTAGGAAAAACAGATAAGCTAGTTGCATCAATAAATCCAGGCAATGCTACAAACAAATCAGTGAAATGGTCAAGTTCAAATTCAAAGATAGCATCAGTAGATAATAATGGAGTAGTAAAAGCCTTGAGTGTCGGAACTGTGAAGATTACAGCAACTACTTTAGATGGGGTGAAGGTAGCAAGTTGTACTGTAAATGTGGTTAAAAGTAATTATTACATAAATGATAATGATATAAAGAAACTAATATATAATGCAGATAATACATTTCGTTCAATTGGGACATTTGGAGATTATACTAATTATAAGTATAAAGATGGATATGTGGAATTAAAGAAAGGTATGAATACTTATAATAGTTTGTTTAGCTATTATAACAAATACTTTTCTATAAAAAAATCAAATTATTTTATAAATACAAGCCTATTTATGAATACAGACAATGTCTACTATACAATTATAGGTAATCCAGGAGAGCCGCCTTTAATATTACAATCTCAAATAAAGAATAAAACTGTAAATAATAACAAAATGAATGTTACCTTACGTGTCTATATAGAAGGTGATGTTGATAAGGAGTTTTCTTGTTATGAAACTTATACATTAGTTTATGAAAATGGAAGATGGCTGGTAGATGATTCTAATGATATTGAGTGGAAGGACTTTGCCTATAAAAAGAACCATTAAAATAAAGTATTAATATGAGGAGCTATATTTAGAAAGTGATTCTAAAATATAGCTCTTTAAAGATATATTTTCCATAAAAATTGCAGTCATTTATAGTACCCGTTATAGGTTAAATTTAAAATTCCTTTGTCAGTCATATTAGCTAGATTCATAAATAAATAGGTGATATAATACTCACTGCTTTTTATCTCCATTTATTATCGCTTAGCCCATAATCTCTATCTAAATAGAGATTAGATCCGTGAACAATTCCCGTTCCAGTAGCTATGGCTGTTTTCCTGGAACGAATATCTTCAATATTGCCAGTGGAACTATCTGCCACTGCATTGGCAATAAGCTTTATCATATTCTTCTCACTCATATTAGGATTTGCAATAAAATTAGTAGTTATAATTTTCTCAGCAGCTGGAGATATACTTCCATTCTGTGTGACAATATCAAAGGCAAGGGCAAATCCACGTACTGTCTTTAAATTATATTTATCACACATAGACATTGCCTGTTTAATCATGGATACTTCTGCATCTGATTCAATGCTTATAAAATCTTTATTGTTACATAGGTTATTAAACTGTGAATACCAAGGTGCCTTAATTTTATTTGTGGAATCATTAATACTCTTAGCCCACTTGAGCTGATTCTCTGGAGTGTCAAGTATCATATTGTGTATGGAGTTATAGTTTGTACCAAAAATACTTTTCATTTCATTAGTATGTTGTCTATCCATTCTGTTAAGTAAAGGCTGCAGTGTACCTTGGCCTATGCACCATTGAAGATAGCCTAGAGATAAACCTGCACCATCAAAATTTCCCGCAATTTCATTAGAATTTCCAACTTCAAACCTTTTGGTTATATTTCTAGCAATATTAACTACACTATCTGGTGGAGAGGTATAAGATTGTATGTATGCTCCATATACATAAGCAAAGCTGTTGTTGTAGATAATTTTATCCCATACATTTCCTTTAGCATCTGACAGGGTATCTACAATATTAACCTTCTGATAATTATATAGATATCCTAGTATAGTACCATTTAAATTAGGAGCTGATCTTATCTTAAGATCAATCTGAAGTTCAGGATTATATACATAGCCTTTTTTAGTATTAACTGATGGTTTTGGAATGCTTGTACCAATTTGCTTTGATAGTAAGGTCATGTCATATAAATCAATTAATCCATCCTTATTCAGGTCATATTTTGTATTATAAGTACTATCTGACTTCTTTATATTATACTTAGATGAAACCGCGGCCAAGTCTTTAATATCAATTATATAATCATTATTAACATCCAGGCTTGCAGTTGGCACTGTTGCTGCATATACCTTTGAATTAAAATTAATGTTAATACATAGAGTCGTAAGTAATGAGAGAACTATAATAATTTTAATTTTCTTCATTAATTTCCTCCTTTGTTTATTAAATTTTAAAGTATTTTACAGTATGTATATAATTATAACAAATTACTAAATTAAATTCAGGTGAAATACTAGATTTTTATCTGTTATTTGGAAAAAATATATTTATTTATATTTTTATTTTGCATATAGATGAATTTATTGTAAATTCTTTATGGATTTTATATAATTATAATGTAGGAAAAAATGGATAAATAAACTAGTTGTGTAGATTTAGGGGGAAACTAATGAATAAGAGTTTTAAGAAAATTAATTTGTTTTTAGTGATATTATTTTTATTTATGTCATGGATACTGTATCCTGTTAATAAGGTAAGTGCAGTAGAAAATACGGTAATATTTCAGGGAGTAGAATCTGTTGCAAATATAAGCAGTAATGTTCTTTCCAGTAATCCTTATAAAGTATTAGCTGAGATCAAAAGTGGAGAAAGTTATGTATTTATAAATAACGATACATCTTCAAGAACAATATATGAATCAAATAGTGGCTTATTTGATTATGCTATTTATAACAAAAATGGTTCTCAAAATACTTTAAATATACAGAATAAAACTAGTAAGTTATCAGTTAGTGTCCCAGCAGGAGGTTCTATTGTAATAACAGTTAATGATGTATTTGATAGCAGTGGATTTTTGGAAATTCAGGAAGATGGAGATTATTTTACATCAAAAGTCAGCAGTGTACCCGCCTTTTATAAGACTTATATAAATCAGGGAGAAAGCTATGAGTTTGATAACAACGATACAATGGATCACACCATATTAAATAATTCCATGTGGAAATATAATGTATCCGGCACAATAGAGTATGTAATATATAATAAAAATGGATTAAAGGTTGAGCAGCAGATCCAGGCCAGCAAGGATGTATTCACAATACCGGCAGAAGGAAAGTTAATAGTAACAGTGTCTAGTTTGAAATCTGGAGTAAATGCACTGGAGTTTGATGTAGCAGGAATGCAGGACAAACTAATAACGAGAAAAACCAGCAGTGTACCGGCTTTTTATAAAACTTATATGAAGCAGGGTGATAGTTATGAATTCGACAATAATGATATAAAGGATCACACTATAGTAAGCAACTCCCTGTGGAGATACAGTGTATCGGGTACAATAGAATATGTACTATATGACAAAAATGGAGTGAAGGTTGACCAACAGATCCAGGCCAGTAAGGATGTGTTGACCATACCAGCAGGAGATAAGTTAATAGTAACAGTGTCTAGTTTGAAATCTGGAGTAGATGCACTGGAGCTTGATGTGGCAGGAATGGAGGACAAACTAATAACGAGAAAAACCAGCAGTGTACCGGCTTTTTATAAAACTTATATGAAGCAGGGTGATAGTTATGAATTCGACAATAATGATATAAAGGATCACACTATAGTAAGCAACTCCCTGTGGAGATACAGTGTATCCGGTACAATAGAGTACGTACTATATGATAAAAATGGAGTAAAGATTGACCAACAGATCCAGGCCAGTAAGGATGTATTGACCATACCAGCAGGAAATAAGTTAATAGTAACAGTATCTAGTTTAAAATCTGGAGTAGATACACTGGAGTTTGATGTAGCAGGAATGGAAGATAAATTAATAACGAGAAAAGCCAGCAGCGTACCAGCCTTCTATAAAACTTATATGCAGCAGGGAGATAGCTATGAATTCTATAATAATGATACAAAGGATCACACTATAATAAGTAACTCCCTGTGGAGGTACAGTGTATCGGGTACAATAGAATATGTATTATATGATAAAAATGGAGTGAAGGTTGACCAGCAGATTCAGGCTAGTAAGGATGTATTGACCATACCAGCAGGGGGAAAATTAATAGTAACAGTGCCAAGTTTGAAGGCAGGAGTAAATACACTGGAGTTTGATGTAGCGGGAATGGAGGACAAACTAGTAACAAGAAAGGTCAGCAGTGTACCAGCCTTCTATAAAACTTATATGCAGCAGGGAGATAGTTATGAATTCCATAATAATGACACAAAGGATCACACTATAATAAGTAACTCCCTGTGGAGATACAGTATGTTGGGTACAATAGAGTACGTACTATATGATAAAAATGGAGTGAAGGTTGACCAACAGATCCAGACCAGTAAGGATGTATTAACCATACCTGCAGGGGGGAAATTAATAGTAACAGTGCCAAGTTTGAAGGCAGGGGTATATTCAATAGAATTTGATGTAGCAGGAATGGAAGATAAACTAATAACAAGAAAAGAGAGCAGCACACCAGCTTTTAGTAGGGTTAGTTTAGGCTTAGGAGAGAATTATGAATTTATTAATAACACTTCAAGCCTACAATATCTATTAACTACATCAAATTACAACTATAGCTATAAAGGTAATATTGATTACATAGTGTATAATGCTGATGGTTCTAAATATAGTTCAGCAACTAATGTATACGTAAATAGTATTGCCATTCCAGCTGGTGGTAAAATAGATGTTCTAGTAAAAAAACTGGTATATGGTGTTTATTCACTAGATTTTGCAGGGATATACAACTATTTTGAATTTATTGGGGATTTATATGCTACTTCTTCTAATATAAATGATATTAATAATTATACTGTGAGTAATGCAGATATAAATATAACCTTCTCTAAAAACATAGAACAAAGTACTAATTTTGATAAGATAATGATTAGTGATACAAAGGGCAGTACAGTAAAAATCTCCAAAACTATGAATGGTAATATATTAACAATTAAACACGACCAGCTTAAGCTGGGAACTCAGTATAAATTGACTATACCAATGGGAGCAGTGAAATCCTCAAACAATTATAATTTACCAAAGGATTATAACTTGATATTTAAAACCGGGTCGGTTTCTCAAGATGTAAATGGTGATGGTAAAATAGATATACTTGATATTGCAAAAATTGCTCATAGTTATAATTTAAATAGCAAAAGTACAGGATGGGATAAAACATTGGATATAAATGGTGATGGAGTAGTAGATTTATATGACTTAGTGTTAATTTCAAAATATTTAAACTAAACAATAGCAAAAGAAATATTTCTAGCTTTTAAATAATTAATTTACATAGCAAATAGGATAGCTTTTAAGTTTCTTTTTATTGATATTCCACATAAGACTTATTGAAAGGGTGATGAGTAATGAAGTTAAAAAAGATAACAATAACTTCCATGTTTTTATTGTTCATATTAAGTATAATTTTACCATTTAATCATACAGTAAAAGCTGCTGTAGGCTCACAAGTTTCATATTCATTTAGCAGCAGTAACATTCAAGGAGGGCAATCCTTTGATATTACTGTAAATGCATCCAATGTATCCAATTTATATGGTGCTTCTTTAGATTTTAATTATAATCCAGCTTTAATACAGATTAAAGGAATTGATAAGGGAAATACTTTCAAGAATTCCGGGAAAGCTGTAAATATATATACACCTATTAATGATACTAAAAAAGGATTAATAAGTTTTGTAGAGGTTTTGCAGGGGAATGTTTCTGGAATATCTGCTGCAGGGACCAACAGCTTATTTATTATTCATGCTAAAGCTTTGAAGGCAGGAAAAATACCTTTAAAAACTATATCTGATAATGTTAAATTTGGTATGTCTGCTTCTGGTAATAATATTTGCATTAAATTAGCCAATAGCAGTGCAGCAAGTATTTATTATAGTGTTGTTAATAACAGCATAAACATAAATGATACTAGCTTAGCATTAAGTGAAGTAAACAACAGAAGTACAACAGTACAGGGAAAGACTATAGCAAATGGAACCGTTACTGTGAAAATTGGCAGTAGGACTTATACAGGTAAAGCTAATAGTTCTGGAGCTTTCAGTATCAAGATACCAGTGCAGGCAGCGGGAGCAAAGATATATGTAAATGTGAAAAACGGGTATGGCTATACCAGCAGTGATAGGGCCGTAACAGTTTTAGATAGGATAGCACCAGGAATGCCAGCAGTAAATTTAATAACTACAAGTTCAACCACTATTACAGGAAGAACAGAGGGATATGCAGCAGCAATAGCTTATGTTGGAAGTAAACAGATTGGAAGTGCCAGAGCAGATAAGAATGGCTATTATACTATAAAGATACCAGCACAGAAGGTATTGACAAAAGTAAATGTGGTAGCAGCAGATGGTGCCAACAATAGAAGTGCAGCAAGAGTAAATACAGTGGCACTAATACCTGGACAACCATCAGTAAACGAAGTAAACAATAAGAGTGCAACAGTTAGTGGGAAAACCATAGCAAATGGAATAGTTACTGTGAAGATTGAAAGTAAAATTTATACAGGTAAAGCGAATAGTGCAGGAGTTTTCAGTATAAAGATACCGGTACAGGCAGCAGGAACAAAGGTATATATAAATGTTAAGAACAGCTATGGCTATACCAGCAGTGATAGGGCCGTAACAGTTTTAGATAGGATAGCACCGGGAGTACCGGCAGTAAACTTAATAACTACAAGTTCAACCACTATTACAGGAAGAACAGAGGGATATGCAGCAGCAATAGCCTATGTTGGAAGTAAACAGATTGGAGGTGCCAGAGCGGATAAGAATGGCTATTATACTATAAAGATACCAGCACAGAAGGTACTGACAAAAGTAAATGTGGTAGCAGCAGATGGTGCTAACAATAGAAGTACGGCAAGAGTAAATACAGTGGCATTAATACCTGGACAGCCTTTAGTTAATGAAGTAAACAATAAGAGTACAACAGTTAGTGGAAAGACCGTAGGTAGTGGAACTGTTACTGTGAAGATTGGAAGTAAAATTTATATAGGTAAAGCTAATAGTGCAGGAGTCTTTAGTATAAAGATACCAGTGCAGGCAGTTGGAACAAAGGTATATGTAAATGTTAAGAACAGCTATGGTTATACTAGCAGTACAAAGACTATAACAGTGGTAGACAGAATAGCACCAGCAGTACCAACAGTTAATACAATAAACACTAAATCAAAAACTATTACGGGTAAAACGGAAGGAAATGCAACAGTAATAGCTTATGTAGGAAGCAAACAGATTGGAACGACTAAAGCGGATAGGAATGGTAACTATAATATTAAGATAGCAGCACAAAAAGTAGCAACCAAGATAAGTGTGGTGGCTGTAGATGGATCTAACAATAGAAGTGCTGTTAGAATCAATACAGTGCTAAAGTAGAAAATTTAATGAATGTATTTATTGTAAATAAACATTTTAATAATAGATAATAGCTATGAAGCGATAGTATTTTCAAATAAAACAAAAGAGAAAAGAATAGGTTAAGGAGGAAAAGTTTTGAAAAAGATTTTTAGTGCAATTCTTGTATTCTTTTTATGGATTGGAAATACAGTTGCATTTGCAGATACTAATCCTAATGTGAGTATTGATATAAAGGGAAACATAGAAGTTGGACAAAGTATACAAATTTTAATTAATGTATCCAATATAAAAAACCTATATGCTGGAGCGGCAAAGTTTAAATATGATAAGAATATTCTAAAGGTAACAGGATTTGAAAAAGGGGATTTAGTAAGTAAAAGTGAAATAAATGTTTTTGATGCTGGAAATAGTATTGATAATGACAATGGGGTTGCTGAATTTGGTGGCTTTTCCTGTTTAGGACAATTACCAGGTTTTTCTGGTTCAGGAACTTTTCTAATAATTGATGCGCAGGTTTTAAAAAAAGATAGTTTTCATATAAACAGTGTACCATTATTATCTGATCCAAATGATGACAATAATTTAAAGATTCAGCTCATTGATAACAATATAAAAGATATAAATTACAATTTTACAGGATATGATTTTAAACTAAACTCTGATGGCAGTATCACAGCTTCTAAGTCTGGAAGTGGTAATAATGGGGATCACTCAAAGGCTACAGCTACAGGCTCAGCAGGTGTAGATGCGAAAAACAATAATGAAAGTATAAATACTTTAAATAAAGATAATAGTGAGAATAAAGTCGATGATACAGATAATGCTGCAAGTGGAAAGGACAATCAAAATTCAAGTAGCAGCACTGCCAACAGTGCATACAGCGAATCAGAGGATAATGCAAGTAATAATGTTTCTAATGATGCTGCTAGAGGTAACAGCAGTAGTAATATTGGCAATAAAAATGACTCATCTAAGGAAAGCAGCGGCAATAATGAGAATGGTATTTCACAAAATAGTAGTAAAGCCAAAAACAGTGCTAGTTCAAATAGAGTTATTGAAGCTGGTAGGAAAAATAATATTTACATAGTTGCAGGAATTTCTGCGGCAGTGATTTTGATTCTATGTTTTATGGTATTTAAATTTATATTGAAGAAAAAGATATACAGATGACAAGGAGTAAAGGCTATGAAAAATAAATTAAATAGATTTACAAGTTTTACTGTATTTTTAGTGCTTATTTTTAATATACTTACTATTTCTGTATTTGGTAATGAAAATAATAATGTATTACCAAGCAGCTATGATTTAAGAAAGACTGGACAAGTAACTAGTGTTAAAAATCAATTACAAGTTGATGATTGCTGGGCATTTTCGGCAATGGGTTCAGTTGAATCAAATCTGCTTAGAATAGAAAAGAAAAATTATGATTTTTCTGAAATAAATATGCTACTTAACAATGGTACTACTAATAATATAAATGCAGGTGGAAACAATAGGATAGCTGCAGGATATTTTGCAAGCTGGAAGGGCCCTGTATATGAAGCTGATGATCCAAACCCTGCAAGTGCTAATAGTGTACAAGCTAAAAAAGGTTTGACAGCAGCAAAGCATATACAAGAGGTATTATTTATACCAGATAGAACGGGAGCTTTAGATAATAATGAATTAAAAAAAGCAGTTATGAAGTATGGTGCTGTATCTTCTTCACTTTATATGGATGAGAATACTTACCTTAATTCAGCAGGAAATGCCTATTATGATTACAGAAGCAGCTATAATAATCATGCTATAGACATAGTTGGTTGGAATGATAATTATTCTAAGAATAATTTCAAAGTTTCACCTGCTGGAAATGGAGCTTTTATTTGTAAGAATAGCTGGGGAACAAAATTCGGAGATAGTGGATACTTTTACGTTTCCTATTATGATGTATCTATAGGTTATGATAATGCAGTTTTTTCAGGAATAGAACCATCTAATAATTACAGTAAAAATTATCAATATGATTCTCAATATAATGGAAATGTTTATTATCCTGAAGGGTATGACAATTGGTTTTCAAATGTATTTACTGCTAATGGAGATTCTTCAAAAAATGAAGTGATATCAGCTGTTAGTTTTTATACAAATAAGAAAAATGCTAAATATGTAGTTTATGCAGAGAACAATTATGCATCTAATAGGCTTACAAAAATAGCTTCTAAACCAGTAGCATCAGGAACAATTGAAATGCCAGGATATCATACAGTTAAATTATTTAATCCAGTTTATTTAAATACAGGAGGACAATTTGCAGTTGCAGTTAAAGTTTCAGGTGCGTCAATACCTATAGACAGTGCAACAGCATCTAGTAATTCTTATGTAAGTTATGATGGTGTTAGCTGGGAAACTTATGGGAAAACTGTGGATTTAAAGGCTTTCACAACATTGAACTCTAAAATCCAATCTGATGTTAATGGTGATGGTAAAATAGATATAAAGGATATAGCAGCAGTAGCACAAAAATATAATATTACTTCGAAAGATTCTTCAAAGTGGAATGTGAATTATGATGTTAATAAGGATGAGACAATAGACATATATGATTTAGTATATATATCTAAAAGAATTAACTAATTGAAAGCAAGAGTAAATAAAGTTAATAAATACACAAATTGTAACTAAATCAAAAATTACCATGGGAAATAGTTCTTGTGGTAATTTTTTTTATTGTATTTCAAGCAAGATAGTGTGGGCAATTTTGTTTGAAATTATTTTACACAATTTGTATTATAATTTAAAATTAACACTATTAATCAAATATAATGTTATATACTATGGTTAATTTAATAAATTTTAGCAAATATTTTGTAAACTATTGTTAATATATGAACATAATAGTATAATTTTATCTATATTATATTAAAAAATGGAGGGGTAATATGTCGAAAATAAGTAAGAAAAGGTATGGTTTGTTTATTATTGCCACAGTACTAATATTAAATTTATTTATTTTTAAATCAGAACATGTTAAAGCAAGTACAATTACAAGTTTGAAGTTTGGTAGTACGGTATCTGGTAGTATTACAGATACTAATGATGAGCAGATTTATTCAATTAATGTGCCAAAGTCGGGAAAAGTGGAATTGAACCTTAAGTCATATATACAGGGTGGAGTATATTTAACTGTAGAAAATGCAAAGGGAGGTGTAATATGGGGAAATGCATATTGGTCTGTAGGTGATGGAGATGAGGATAATCCAAAGGATTTAGATGATGATTTATACTTGGACTCAGGAACATATTACATTCATATTAAGAAAAGTGGTAATATAGGAAAGTACAATTTGAAATTAAATTACACTTCAACAGGAAATAATGAAAAAGAACCTAATAATGGAAGAGAAACAGCACAGCAAATTAGCTTAAATAGTCAAGTAAATGGTCTTATAAGTGAGACTGATAGTGATGATTATTACAAATTTAATGTGTCAAAGTCAGGAAAAGTGGAGTTGGATCTTAAATCATATATACAAGGTGGAGTATATTTAACTGTAGAAAATGCAAAGGGAGATCCGGTATGGGGAAATGCATATTGGTCTGTAGGTGATGGTAATGAGGACAACCCAAAAGATGTAGATAATGATTTATACTTGGACTCAGGAACGTATTATATTCATGTTAAGAAAGGTAGTAATACAGGAAAGTATAATTTAAAATTAAATTATACTTCAACAGGAAATAATGAAAAAGAACCTAATAATGGAAGAGAAACAGCACAGCAAATTAGCTTAAATAGTCAAGTAAATGGTCTTATAAGTGAGACTGATAGTGATGATTATTACAAATTTAATGTGTCAAAGTCAGGAAAAGTGGAGTTGGATCTTAAATCATATATACAAGGTGGAGTATATTTAACTGTAGAAAATGCAAAGGGAGATCCGGTATGGGGAAATGCATATTGGTCTGTAGGTGATGGTAATGAGGACAACCCCAAATATGAAGATAAGGAATTATACTTGGATTCAGGAACATATTATGTTCATGTTAAGAAAGCAGGGAGTACAGGAAAGTATAATTTAAAGGTGAATTACTCATCAACAGGAAGTAATGAAATAGAGCCTAATGATGGTAAAGAAAAGGCACAGCAAATTAGCTTAAATAGTCAAATAAATGGTCTTATAAGTGAAACAGATGAAGATGATTATTATAAAATTAATGTACCAAAACCAGAAAAGGTTACATTAAATCTTGAAACATATATGGAATTTGGATTATATTTAACTGTAAAAGATTTAGAAGGACATGACTTCTGGAACTCATATTCCTCTATAGTTCATGAAGATGGAGATGGATTAGGAGATCAACCTGGAGATGTTTACCTTAATTCGGGAATATATTATATTCACATTAATAAAAATTTAAATACAGGAAAATACATTCTCAATGTAAAATGTCCAGACTTAGTACCAGCGCAACCTGTAGTAAATGAAGTAAACAACAAAAGCACAGTAGTCAGTGGAAAAACCATAGCAAATGGAACAGTTACTGTGAAAATTGGAAGTAAGACTTATACGGGTAAAGCTAATAGTACTGGAGCGTTCAATGTAAAGATACCAGTACAATCAGCAGGAGCAAAGGTATATGTAAGCGTAAAAAATGGATACGGATATAGCAGCAGTACCAAAACTGTAACAGTGTTAGACAGAATAGCACCATCAGTGCCAATAGTGAATACAATAACTACGACTTCAACAACTATAACAGGGAAGACAGAAGGAAATGCTACAGTAATAGCTTATGTGGGAAGCAGACAGATAGGAGTGGCAAAGGCAGATAAGAACGGTAATTACAGTATAAAAATAGCAGCACAGAAGGTGTTGACAAAAGTAAATGTAGTAGCAGTAGATGCTTCCAACAATAGAAGTGCTGGAAGAGTAAATACAGTAGCATTAATACCAGGACAACCTACAGTAAACGAAGTAAACAATAAGAGTATAGCAGTCAGCGGAAAGACAATAGGAAATGGAACAGTAACTGTGAAGATTGGAAACAAGACTTATACTGGAAAGAGCAATAGTGCAGGAACTTTCAGTATAAAGATACCGGTGCAGGCTGCAGGAGCAAAGGTATATGTAAGCGTAAAAAATGGATACGGTTATAGCAGTAGTACTAAGACTGTAACAGTTCTAGATAGAATAGCACCATCAGCACCAGTTGTAAGTAAAATAGCAGCATCATCAAAGACAATAGCAGGAAAAGCAGAAGTAAATGCTGCAGTAATAGCTTATGTAGGAAGCAAGCAGATAGGAGTGGCAAAGGCAGATAAGAATGGTAATTATACTATAAAGATAGCTTCACAGAAATTAGGAACTAAGATAAATGTTGTAGCTGTAGATGGATCTAATAATAGAAGTGCAGCAAGAGTAAGTATAGTACAAAAGTAGAATTTTTAAGTAGTAATTAATGTAAATAAGGTTAAAGAACAGAGAGCATATCAATTTGTTTGGTATGCTCTCTGTTCTTTCAAGAAACTAATCCAATTTTGTATTTTTATAATATAAGGATTTAGCACAATTAGTATATTACAATATTTAGAAATTATTTACCTATAAATTACAATATATCATATTAAAATATAATGTAATTTAATAACAAATTATAAAAATTATATACGATATATTAGTAAAGTATTACAAAACTGTTACGATGAAAGTAATAAATGATTTATTATACTTTAATATGTGACATGTTTATATAAAAATATTTACTTAAAATTGACAAAAAGATATTTATATTATTTCTAAACTTAATAGATATGTGTGAATGCGTATTAAAGTGTAATTGTCTATTTATATTGATGATAAAAGGGATAGGAGGAGTAATAAGTGAAAGAAATCAAAAAGAAGCTAAGTGTATTTTCTATTGTATTATTTATGTTTAGTACTTATTTTATTTTAAGTTATAATGGAAATCCTTTTAGTTTTAACAACAAAGTTTATGCAGCAACAGTATCAAAGGTGGTAAAAGTAAACTCTGTGAGCTTGAATAAAGCTAAAAATACTCTTACTGTGGGAGGAAAGGATATATTAGCAGCAACGGTATCACCAAGTAATGCCACAAATAAAGCAGTTACCTGGAGTACATCTAACAGTAAAATAGCAACAGTATCCAATGGAGTAGTAACGGCAGTAGGACAAGGAACAGCAACAATTACAGTAACTACAGTGGATGGAAAGAAAACAGCTAAATACATAGTAACTGTTAATCCATTAGTAAAAGTTACTTCAGTAAAATTAAATAAAACAAAAAGCACTCTTACAATAGGTGGTAAAGACACATTAGTAGCAACAGTGGCACCAAGTAATGCTGCAAATAAAGGCGTTACCTGGAGTACTTCTAATAGTAAAGTAGCAACAGTATCCAATGGAGTAGTAACAGCAGTAGGTAAGGGAACAGCAATTATTACAGTAACTACAGTGGATGGTAAAAAGACAGCAAGTTATAGTGTTGCTGTTAATCCAGTAATACAAGCAGCCCCAGCAGTAAAAGTAACATCAATAGTTTTAAATAAAGCTGCTGATAATTTAACTTTAGGGGAATTGGACAATCTATTTGCCTATGAATTCCTAAGTTCAAGCAATTCACCGTACCAACCTATAACATGGAAAACATCAAATTCTAGAGTAGCAACAGTATCTTCTATGGGACAAGTGATTACAGTAGGACCAGGAACGGCAGTGATTTCTGCAACGGCTGGTGGTAAAACTGCTAAATGCACGGTAACTGTTAGTAATCCAGTTCCAGTAAAATCAATAAGTCTTAATAAAACTGCATTAAATTTGTCCTTAGGATCAATGGATAATCTATATGCAAATATACTACCCTTTGAGGCAAATGGTAGTAGTGTAATATGGAAAACATCAAATTCAAAGGTGGCAACAGTATCTTATAATGGAGTAGTAAAAGCAATAGGGCTAGGTAAAGCTACTATTACAGCAACTACACAAGATGGAAGTAAGTCAGTTAGTTGTAGTATAAATGTTACCCCAACAGTTAAAGTTAGATCTGTAGCATTAAATACAAATACAAGTACTTTAACAGTAGGTGATATTAGCTATTTATATGCAACTATAGCGCCTAGCACAGCTGTAAATAAAAATGTAATATGGACTACATCAAACTCTAAGGTAGCAGTAGTGGATTCAAATGGAAATGTAACAGCAATTGGAGCTGGAACGGCTACTATTACTGCAACTACGGTGGATGGAGGGAAGACATCATCCTGTATTGTAACGGTTAATGTAGCAGTTAAGCTTCCTGCACTTTCATCAATAACTTTAAATAAAACATCAGATACATTAGCAGTAGGGACTACAGACAACTTAAATGCAGTACTAAATCCATATAATACAGCATATCAGGCTATTGGATGGACAACTTCCAATCCAAAGGTAGCCTTAGTAAATTCTAATGGATATATAACTGCGGTAGGAGTTGGTAAGGCAGTAATTACGGCAACTTCTGATGATGGAAGTAAGTCAGCTTCTTGCACAGTAACAGTTACTCCAGCAGTTAAAGTCACATCAGTAGTATTGAGTAAAACTACATCTAATTTAAATGTAGGAGGATACGATTGGTTAAGAGTTATAGTAACACCAAATAATGCAACAAATCAATCAGTAACATGGAGTTCATCTAATCCAAATGTAGCTACGGTATCTTACAATGGATATGTAAATGCAGTAGGAACAGGAACAGCAACTATTACAGCTACCACAGCAGATGGAAGTAAAACAGCAAGCTGTGTTGTAACAGTTAATCCGCCAATTAAAGTTACTAGCGTGCAATTCTGGATACCGCCGACTACTTTAGCAGTGGGAAATACAACTAGTATACACGCAAGTGTATATCCATATAATGCTGCAAATACAAGTTTGATTTGGAGTACTTCTAATTCAAAGGTAGCCACAGTAGACAGTTATGGATATGTAACAGCAGTAAGTGCAGGAACAGTAAACATTACAGCAACTACAGTAGATGGGAACAAAACAGCAACTTGTACAATAACAGTTACTCCACCAGTTAAGGTAACCGGTATAGGTTTATATACAAATTCAACTAGTTTAACAGTAGGAGATACAAGTTATTTGAATTCAATAATATACCCAACTAATGCTACAAACAAAAGTGTAACCTATACAACATCCAATGCAAAAGTAGCAACAGTAGATGCCCAGGGTAATGTGACAGCAATAAGTGCTGGAACAGCAACAATTACGGTAACTACAGTAGATGGAAATAAAACAGCAACATGTACAGTGACAGTTACTCCACCGGTAAAGGTAACAAGTGTAGGATTTTCTACAAACTCAACTACTTTGACTGTAGGAAATAATACATGGCTTGGTTACACAGTGTATCCATATAATGCTGCAAACAAAAGTGTTACATGGACAACTTCTAACACAAAAGTAGCAATAGTAGATTCTAATGGAAATGTAACAGCAGTAAGTGAAGGAACAGCAACTATCACAGTAACTACAGTAGACGGAAGCAAAAAAGCAACATGCACAGTAACAGTTACTC
>NZ_JBDNRK010000012.1:40700-98441 GCF_047718555.1 Clostridium sp.
GCTGCAAATAGCAGTGTAACTTGGAGTACATCTAATTCAAAAGTAGCAACAGTAAACTCTAGTGGAACAGTAACAGCAGTAGGAACAGGAACAGCAACAATTACAGTAACTACAGTAGACGGAAGCAAAAAAGCAACATGCACAGTAACAGTTACTCCACCAGTAAAGGTAACAGGTGTAGGATTGTATACAACTTCATCTACCTTGACTGTAGGAAATAGCACTTGGCTTAGTTACACAGTGTATCCATATAATGCTGCAAATAGCAGTGTAACTTGGAGTACATCTAATTCAAAAGTAGCAACAGTAAGCTCTAATGGAACAGTAACAGCAGTAGGAGCGGGAACAGCAACAATTACAGTAACTACAGTAGATGGAAATAAGACAGCAGTATGTAATGTTACAGTTAATACTCCAGTAAAGGTTTCTTCTATAGCTTTAAGCAGAACAACAGATACTCTTGTAGTAGGTAGTAACGATTATTTGAGTAAAACAATATATCCGTATAATGCTGCAGATCAGAATGTAATATGGACAACGTCTAACTCAAAGGTAGCTACAGTTTCAACAAGTGGAACAGTAACAGCAGTAAGCGTAGGAACAGCAACAATTACTGCTACAACTGAAGATGGAAGTAAAACAGCAACTTGTATAGTAACTGTTACTCCTCCTGTAGCAGTTACTTCCGTAACAATGAGTAGAACTACAGATACATTAACTATAGGTGGAAATGACAGTCTATGGGCAACAATATATCCGTATAATGCAGCAAATCAAGCAGTAACATGGACAACATCAGACTCAAAAGTAGCCACAGTATCTTCCAGTGGATATGTAACAGCAATAGGAGCAGGAACAGCGACAATTACAGCTACAACAGTAGATGGAAGTAAAACAGCTACTTGCAAAGTAACAGTTACTCCTCCAGTGGCAGTTACTTCTGTAACAATGAGTAGAACTACAGATACATTAACTATAGGTGGAACTGACGATTTAGGAACAACAATATATCCATATAATGCTGCAAATCAAGCAGTAATATGGACAACTTCTGATTCAAAGATAGCAACAGTATCTTCCAGTGGATATGTAACAGCAATAGGAGCAGGAACAGCGACAATTACAGCTACAACAGTAGATGGAAGTAAAACAGCTACTTGCAAAGTAACGGTTAATTCTCCTGTAGCAGTTACTTCTGTAGCATTAAGTAAAACTACATCTAATTTATCCATAGGTGGAACCGACTATATATCAGCTACAGTGTCACCAAGAAATGCAGCAAATCAGGCAGTAATATGGACAACTTCTAACTCCAGTGTGGTAATAATTACTAACACTTATAGTTTTGGTGAAGTAGATATAAAGGGAATAGCAGCAGGGACAGCAACAATAACAGCAACTACAGCAGATGGAAGTAAAATAGCTACCTGCAAAGTAACTGTTACTGCTCCAGTTGCAGTAACCTCAGTAGCTTTAAGCAAGACAAAAGACACTTTAACAGTAGGGGGAACTGATTACTTAAATACCACTATATATCCATACAATGCTGCAAATAAGAATATAGCTTGGACGAGTTCTGACTCTAGTGTGGCGGCAGTAGATTCAAATGGAAATGTAACAGCAATTGGGATAGGAACGGCTACTATTACTGTAACCACTGATGATGGAGCGAAGACAGCAAGTTGTGTAGTGACTGTTAATGCACCAGTTAAGGCTACATCAGTAACATTAAATAAAACTAGTGATACCTTATCATTATGGGATTCAGAGTATCTTTATGCAACTGTTAATCCAGATAATGCTACAAATAAGTCAGTAACATGGACAACATCTGATCCTAGTGTAGTAACGGTAGATTATTATGGGTGGATAAGAGCAACAGGAGTAGGAACAGCAACAATTACGGCTACTACAGAGGATGGAAGTAAAACTGCAACTTGTGTTATAACGGTAAATAATTAAGTTATTTATTGAAAGAGTATACAAGAGACTTATAAAAAATTATTGGAAAATAATCCTAAATATTTATTTTAGGATTATTTTTTATAGTTTATTAAAAATTATTTAGATATTATAAGAGAGAATCGTCATTTCGGTTGAAGATTCTTTATGTTTTTTTAAAATCTTTCCTTATCATTTGAATACCAGTTTTTAAGTCAGTACAGTTCCCATATATTTTTCCTATACTAAGTTTTTCCAAAAATCCTTTTTCACCTTTAATATAATGCTGTCGTTTTGTTCCTTTCCTAAAAAGGCCTTGTAAGTCTTTATGAGTAAGTCTTTCGGGATTAGAATAGGTTCTTCTTAAGCTATCAGTTAATTTTAAACCTATATAATTACATATTCCCTCTAAATCATAGAAGAACCAACTCTCTATCATTATAATAGCTTCAATTTTTTCTATCTTTTTAATTTGTTTTTTATTAAGAACCTTTAGTATTGCATCAGCATCAAATTCTACTAAATCATTTTTTGTTCCTTCTCTATCTATAAAAGCATAAACGTATAGATCAATATTTTTGTTTTTCTTATTGCTAAAAAAATAGTATAGTTCATTTGCTATTTCTTTATTGATTCCTGTACCTGATTCAAGATTTTTTGTTTTATTAGGTATTCCATTTAAATAGTTTCTGAAAACCTTCTTGTAAAATATCTCTTCTGTAAAACCTTCATAAAATATATAAGCAAGTCTTTCTTGTTTATTTTTACTTTTAACCATATTTTATACCTCAGTATAAAAGAAAATGTCACTAAAACTTGAAAAAGGTCCGGATAACTTTTTAATCAATTCTTTATTATTCTTAACTGGCTCAATAAGTGCTTCACCAAATTCTTTATTACTTATTATACTCACCTCATTAACCTTAACCATATTCAATAATACAGGTGAATGAGTAGTCAATATTATTTGAATACTTGAAAAGTCATTCTTAATTAAATATATCATTTTCTTTAGTAATTTAGGATGTATAGAATTTTCAAGTTCTTCTATGGCAATTACAGGATATTTATTTGACATAAGATAGGTAATTATATTAAGCGCAATTAGAGTACCATCTGAGAGTTCATTTATGGTATTCTTTTGCTTATTAGCAAATGTAAATACTAAATTTTTTAATTCTTGCCCTATATTAACAATATCAGTATTATCAATATTTAATATATCTTTAAGTATTTCATTATAATATTTTGCTTTATCAGATTTCAATATTTTATCTATTTCTTCAATTAAAGCTAATGATACTATTCTACCATTTTTAATTACAGGCATTTGCTTTCTAATTGATTCTCTAATTACATCTGGTGTACTATACAATACTGGAATTTTACAAAGTAAAAAAATATCATCTATACCTTTTTGAATAGGAATTTCAAAACTATCTTTAATATCCTTTATTTTATTAATAAGTGAAACTAAAGCCTCTGAACCATCTATCTTTTGTATCTTTGGACCCTTAACCTTTTTAACAATAGTATTTTCTCTTTCAAATACAGTTGATATAGGTCCTGTAGATGTTATTTTTTTATACTTAAATATTTCTCTATTTACATAACCAGTATCGAAACCATTATTACATACAACAATTTCGATGAAATAAGAATATTTATATATCTCATTTTCAACTTGTTCATTAAATTCTACTTCAATAGAAATAGAATTACCATTATAACTTTTGCAATGAGATAATACTTTGTCATTATCCAATTCTCCTATATTTAACAGTCTCTCTTTTAACTCTTCGCTTCCAGTCAACAGTACATTTAAAAAAGAAAATATTTCTAACATATTTGATTTGCCACTATTATTAGAACCAATTAGTACATTAAAATCTTCTAAAACGTATTTACAATCTATTAAGTTTTTATAGCCATTAACCTCAATACTATTAATTTTCATAATATACCCTCATTTCAAATGATATTAGGCTTGTTTATATAATATTATTAACATGTTTCAATTTAACTATACTATTAATAATAGTATATTACAATAATTATTGTTTTGTTATTATCAAGGAGCTGACTTCCAGCCATCTCCTTGCAAGTTCCAGCAAGCCCTCACTATGGTGCCTGACACGCATGTACGAATAACAAATAACTAAAAGATAAACTATTTTACAGTGTATCATATAAATCAAGCAGTATCAGGATCGAAATTCCTTTGAATAGAGAGTAATATAGGATAGATTACGGGATGATTTTGTAAATTGGGCTAAGTAAAAAACTAAGAACGTCTATGATTTAAATCTTAATAATGAAATCATGGTCGTTTTTTATTTTTAATCTTTAGTATAGAGCTATTTCATACGATTTAATAAACATGTAGATAATATTTTTATTCCTACAAAAGGAGATGAAAAAGTTGAGTCCTGAGAGAATTTACTATAGTGGTAAAGGATATAAACATCTTCTATTCTACGTTATCTTTGGAGTTAATAAATCTGAATCAAATATTTCATAACAAAAATATAAAATATAGGAGGTGCTATCTTGAAAAACAAAGAAAAAAATCATCACATATTAAAGGATATAGTAACAGTTATTTTACCTATTATAATCACATTTAACTTATTAGGGCATTCTGTATTTGCCAGTGAAGTTAATAAAAACTTAAAGGTATCATCGATAAATAGTGTATTAAACAGTAAATCACAATTAAATTTAAATAAGTCCAAAGTGGCTACAAAAGGTAAAGGACTCATACCCTATAAAGTAAAGATAAAAAAGAGTGCAGAAAGTTTAAATTCACAACCAAGGTTAAAATCAGCTGCTCCACTGCCAGCTTCTTATGACTTAAGAAAAACTGGGAGAATAACTATTGCAAAGGATCAGGGCCAACTGAATAATTGCTGGGCTTTTTCAGCTATAGGCTCCCTTGAATCAAATCTTCTTAGAATAGAGAAAAAGACTTATGACTTTTCAGAAATAAATATGACAACCCATAATAATATTGATAACAATCCCTTTGATGGTGGAAATAATGAAATGGCTACAGCATATCTTGCCAGCTGGAAAGGGCCTGTGAATGAAACTGATGATTCAGAACCATCTGATCCTAACAATATAGTAACTAGAAATGGACTAAAGGAAAAAAAGCATGTACAGGAGGTATTATTTATACCTGACAGAACAGGAGCCTTAGATAATAGTGAATTGAAAAAGGCAATAATGAATTATGGTGCTGTATCCTCTTCTCTTTATATGGACGAGTATAGTTATTTTAATTTAGGTAAAAACGCTTATTACGATTATGCAGAGAGTTCTGGTAATCATGCCATAGATATAGTGGGGTGGGATGATAATTATTCTAAAAATAATTTTTTAGTTACTCCTAAAGGAAATGGAGCTTTTATTTGTAAGAACAGTTGGGGGACAAGCTTTGGGGACAAGGGCTATTTTTATGTTTCCTATTATGATGTGTCTATAGGAATTGACAATGCAGTTTTCAATGGCATAGAGCCCGTTGATAATTATAGTAAAAATTACCAATATGACTTAGACTATAATGGTATTGTTTCATTTGGCCAAAGTAATTGGTTTTCAAATGTGTTTACAGCTTCAGCAAATTCTACTACCATGGAATCCTTAGCAGCAGTTAGTTTTTATACGGATAAAGAAAATGTAAGCTATTCAGTTTATGCAGAAAATGATTATAGCACTAACAAATTTAATAAAATAGCTTCAAATTTAGTAGCATCGGGAATAATTGCAATGCCAGGATATCATACCATAAAATTACCTAAGCCTCTTTCGTTAAATACAGGTAAAAAGTTTGCAGTGGCTGTGAAGGTTACAGGATCATCTATACCTTTAGATTACTTAAGTAATTCTAATGGAAACTCCTTTGTAAGTAACAATGGATCAAAATGGGCTGCGATTCCAGCAGCTGTAGACTTAAAAGCATTTACAAATATAAGTTCTAAAGTTTCAGTAAAGGGAATTTCTTTAAACAGCAGCTTTCTGAATATTAATGTAAACAGTACAGCAAAGCTTTCTAGTTCAATTTCTCCAAGTAATGCTACAAATAAAAATGTAAGCTGGAGTAGTAGTAATTCAAAAATAGCTACCGTAGATAACAGTGGAAATGTCAAGGGAATCTTACCAGGAAAGGCTGTAATAACAGTAAAAAGTCAGGATGGAAATTTTGCAGCGCAGTGTACAGTTAATGTAAAAGGGACTATAGCAGTTAATTCAGTATCCTTTGGGTCAAGGCCTGTAAATATAAACAGTGATTTCAGGTTTACTTTTCCAAGTACTATTTATAAGGGAACTAATTTTAAGTATATTACACTAAAAGATAATAAAAATGCTAACATAGCAATAAACGTTAGTATAAACAACAATGTGCTAATTTTAAAGCCTAAGAATAATTTAAAGAATGGCACTATGTATTTTATAAATATTCCTGTAAATTCGGTGATAGATGGCAAAGATAGTACATTGCTAAAGGATTATAGTACAAAGTTTGTAACCATTCCAGCCTATAATCCAGATATAAAATTTACAGATGCTAATTTAGAGAAAAAAATAAGGTCTGTTTTAAAAAAGCCTAAGGGAAATATAAGTTCAAATGATATGGCTGCTTTAACTTTTTTAGATATAAGCTGCAGTAATATTACAAGTTTAAAGGGATTAGAATATGCAGTTAATTTGATTAGTGTTAATGCAAAAGGTAATAAGATAACTGATACAAGTCCAATGTAGACTTAAAAGAATATTTGAATAGATATCTTATTGACATAATATTAAAAAATAAGGATAATAGATTTATATTAAACATATAGGTATAATATATTGTTGTGTAGTGAAATATAAAGTTAAATTATATTAATTAATCACAACGCTGCTTGTAGTTGACTAGAGAACTAGAGACTAATTTTTCTTAAAGTAATTTAAGAAGAATTAGTCTTTTTTGTTATATGAATAATGGAGATGATGATAAGTGTTGAAAAATGGTAATTATTTTGAAGTTGAACCCAATGTAGATATGTATTATATAGATAAAGGTGAAGGAATACCCTTGGTTTTTGTACCAGGATGGACCTTTACTTCAGATGTTTTTGAATATCAAATTGAATATTATTCTAAAAACTATAGAGTTATTGCCATTGATCCGAGAAGCTATGGTAGATCAACAATAGCTTTACATGGAAATGATTATAATACTCACATAAAAGATCTGGTGAAGCTTTTAGGTTATCTTCAGTTAAAGAATATAATTTTAGTTGGATGGTCCTTTGGTGGTTTAGTCACATGGGGCTATATTGAGCAATTAGGATTATCCAATGTAAAGGCATTAGTGAATATTGATGTTACACCAAAACAATTATCTTTAAATGAAGATGACTGGGTAGGTGGAGAAATTGATGAAATATCAAATAATTATACCTATAATATGAATTCTAATAGAAGTTTAAGAAAGTTTATGATTCCTTTTACCACTGAATTTATGGTTGAGCGTAAGCTTTCTGAAGAAGAGGTAAATAAGATAATAAAATACTCAATACGTACACCTTACTATATAACTCGTGAACTATATGCCAGCGGTATGTTTTCAAATAAAACCAAAGCAGCAAAATTGGCAGATGAATCAATACCATCCTGTATGTTCATTTCAGAGTCTAGGGCAAGTAAAGGGGTTCCATTTATGAATAAGTATTTTCCTAATACTGAGGTGTTTGTTTTGGGGCGTCATATGATGTTCTGGGAGTATCCTGATAAATTTAATAGGCTGCTGGATGAGTTTTTAGAAAATGTATAGTGTAGTAAGGAAAATAATCTATTTATATCTCATCTCATGTATGTATCTTTCTGTTCACAGATTCAAGATGATGTATGTATAATAGATAATAGTTTGAACTGAATTTCATATAGTTGGGTAATGTCTGCTTTTGTTTTGGATATAGTTTACCTACCTTATATAAGCAAAAAAAATAATAAATCTTAATTACTTATATAAGTAGATAAACTATTACAGTTGGGATAAAGCCTAGCCCCGCCCCATCAATACCCTTCTTGTTTATTGCAAACAGCAACATTAACTTTTAACTTATAATGCTTGTCCTATAAGTTCTTATCAAGGAATAAGAATATTAATGCCTACCCAGCATAAATCTGCCAAGCAACCTTACCGAACCTTTAATGGTAGTCCACACCTTGCATAGACACCACTAAAGAAGGGTATAGTGTTGTATGTGTCTATAGTTGACTTTCCGCATCGGCTCAACTGACCTACTGGATATTTTTATAGTTATTCCAGTGCGCAGATAACTAACCTACTATCTAAAAAAGACAATAGGAAACTAGACCTTTATAAAATTATATTTTTGAATATAATTTTATAAAGGCGTGGTTTGGCTGTATTTAATTTTAAAATTAGTTATAAATTTTTATTCTAAATCTATATATGATATTTACCATATAATTACAAAAAAACAGTGCAGCAGGGGCAAAATAATTTGCTATGTTTTTTAGAGGATTGAACATTAATTTGGCGTGGTTATTTATTATAGATAGTGTAGAATAAGACTTAATTTTCTGATAAAATAAAAGTACGAAGATGTAAATATAATGTATTTAATATCTAGTGGCAAATATAGAGGATGTGATACAGTGGCTGGAAAAAAGAAAAAAATACTGGATGATAATTTCATAATGTCGCCTAAGTATGATTTCGTTTTTAAGTATATATTTGGTAATGAGAAACATAAGGACTTGTCAATAGCATTACTCAGCGATATATTAGCTGTTCCAGAGGAAGAATTTGAGGGAATAGAAATAATAAATAGTGAACTTATAAAGGAATTTAAGGAAGATAGAAAAGGAATTCTTGATGTAAGGATAAAAACTAAGTTAGGAAAGCAGATAGATGTTGAAATACAAATACTTCCAACAGAGTACATGGCAGAAAGGACTATATTCTACTGGAGCAAGATGTATACAGGTCAGATCAAGCCAGGAGATACCTACGATAAGCTAAAGAAATGTGTAACTATAAATATAGTAGACTTCAAGTGTACGCCGCTAAATAAACTATATTCCAGTTATCATATAACAGAGGATGAAACAGGATATAGATTAACAGATATATTGGAAGTGTATTTTTTAGAACTACCAAAGCGTTTTGATGAAGATGTGAAGAAGGATGAGGATGACCCTATAGTTCAATGGATGGAATTCTTGGATGCAAGAACGAAAGGAGAGGTAGAGATGTTGGCGAAAAAGAATAAGGACATAAAGAAAGCTTATGATTTATTACAGATAATAAGTAAGGATGAGAAGGCTAGAATGTTGTACGAAGCTCAGCAAGCTGAAATAAGTGATCAATTGACTAGAATAAAGGTGGCAGAAGCTAAAGGAAAAGCTGAAGGAAAAGCTGAAGGAAAGGCTGAAGGAAAGGCTGAAGGAAAGAAAGTTGCAAAAGAAGAAGATGCTATAAATTTTCTGAAACTTGGAGTAGATGAAGAAATAATAGCAAAGGGTACAGGGCTAAGTATGGAAAGGATATTGGAACTTAAGAAGAAGTATCAAAATTAGTAGCAAGCAGAAATTGTTCATTAATAAATTAAAAATAAAGTGCATCTGAAATCTGATGCACTTTATTCTTCTATCCAAAGAAGAAATTGAGAATTAACAAGGCAATAAGTCCCGTAAAGCAGGCCAGAGTTGAAGTAACAGACCACACTCTCATTTGTTCTTTAACGTCTTTTATACCGATAGATTCATTGATAACCCAAAAATAGGAATCATTAAAATAGGAGAATAGCATTGAACCGATACAAGCAGCTAATGCTGCAAAGGTAGGGTCAATATGAAGTCCTGAAACCATTGGAGCTGTTACAGAAGCGGCAGTCATTATGGAAACAGTTCCTGAACCCTGCACTAGTCTTATCAAACAGGAAATAATAAAAGGCAGAAGAATTGGAGGAATACTGGTTTTGGAAATGCCTAATGCAATATAGTTTCCAAGTCCGCTGTTTTGTATAATCATTCCAAGGGCTCCGCCGCCTCCAACTAATAGAATCAATTTTCCGCTGGCTTTTAGACCTTCTTCCATGGCATCTAATGTTTCACCCTTTGAAAAAGCTTTAGTTAGGCCCAAAATGGCAATTAGTAATCCTAGTGCCAGTGCAATTATTGGAGAACCTATAAAGGAGAAGAATGAAGCTATAATATTGCCCTTAAAATTCAAAGATTTCAAAATAGTGCTTAATAGTATTAATAATATTGGAATTAAAACTGGAGCAAAGGATAAAAAAGGTGAAGGCAATTCTTTATCATTTTCTTTTAGAGTATCATTTTCTTCAAAGACATTATCTTCACTGAGATTATCTTTTACTTCAGGCCTAATCCAGCCGTCTTCAGTTTCATTAGGTAATTGATATATTTTATTTCCCAAATACTTTGCATAGGGAATTATAACGCACATAATTGGAATGGCAATAATAGTTCCAAAGAGCATGAATCTACCTATATTTGCATTGAGAATTCCAGCTGCCCCTATAGGACCAGAAGCAGGGGGAACCAAAGCATGGCTCATTAAAAGTCCACCTGCCAAAGCTATTCCAAGGGAGACTACAGATTTTCCTGTCTTTTTAGACAGACCTTTAACCAGGGGTGATAAAATAATGAAGCCAGAAGTGCAGAATATTGACAGGGAGGTAATGAAGCCGGAAGCAGCCAGAGCTTCCTCTTCTTTTTTACTGCCGAAGAGCTTGATAAAGCTGTTTGCCATTACTTTTGTAGCACCAGATACTTCTAAAAGTTTTCCAAGCATAACTCCAAATCCGATAATAATACCTATACTGCTTAAAGCATTTCCGAAACCCTTTGAAATTGATTCAACAAGCTTTTGATGATCCATTCCTCCTATGAGCCCTATTGCAGTGGCAGAAATAATTACTCCTAAAAATACATGTACTTTGGTTTTTGTAATTAGAAATATAAGTAGAGACATACCAATAATTAATCCCAGTATCATTTGGATTCCTGAACTCATTTTAATTACCCCTTTATTTTAAATTTATATATATTTAACCTGACTAACTTGGCGTAAGTCTCCCACTTATTCAAGTGGGAGTTCAACGCCAAGTAAGCCATGCATTTGCAGTTCTAAAATTCAGATGGGGTAAAAGAATCCCCACCTGAATTAAGAACTTGCTTCAACCCTCATTACTGTATTCAGTGGAGGTCTTGGTCTTTAGATAATTGATACAAACGCTTAAGGTATCCTTTGTACCTACTAGTCCTCCCTTTGTTATAATTGGCTTATTGTTAAAAACTCCACCGATTACTCTGCCATAAATAGCTAGTGGAATGACTTCATCTTTTACATCTATGCCATCAGCTTTTATCTTGTTGCAAAAATCTTCTGTCACATCTCCACCGGAAGTATAAACACTACCAATTTTATTTCCCAGTTTTTTAATTACAAGGCAGAGTATTTCGGCAATGGCGCTGGTTATTAAATTAGAACATTGTTTTTTATTCAAATTATAATTTTTTTCTATTTCTGAGAAATTCAATACATCTTTTTCTTCAGTGGTAGTAGTAACCACTAGAATACTGTAATTATCTTCTCTATGAATAATTTCATTTACAATTCTATTGACTTCTCTATCTTTCTTCTCCTCCTGAAGGAAATTCAATGTATTCGTTTTCACGATTAACGGATTATATTTTACTTTAAGATAATTTATCTGCTCTCTTGTAAGATTGCTTGCACTTCCAATACCGCACAGTACCTTCTCTCTAATCTTTAATTTTTCATCTTTTTTATAGAATACATTTGCGGCAGCTGCAGTAAAGGGACCTGGATCCACAGATACAAATTTGAGCTTACTTTCAACAGAGGCCTTTGCAATTTCATTGATATCATTATTTGTACAAGCATCAATTACAATAACTCTATTCTTTTGCTGTGCATTTTTTAGTATTTCCTGTTTTATAACCTCTGCTCCTTTAAGTACTTTATCCAGAGATATAAAGCCAACCTTATATTTACTCTGTTTTTTTACTATTTCAGTAACTTTGGAAGTGCTCACAGGAGAGGTTGGATCTTTAGCCACTTCTGTTTTCTCAAGGGGAACTCCATTAACCAGTAAAAAATCTCCTATACTGGCTCTTCCTGAATCAGGGAAAGAAGCAACTACAATAGCTGTGATGTCAGAGCCAAGACTTTCAATAATACTGTCAATTTCATATCCTACATTTCCTCTTAAAGTGGAATCGATTCTTTTACTAAAGAATAAATTCTTCTTATCATTAAATAGATTTACTGCATCCTTAACCTTTTTATAGGCATCCTCAGGGGCTAAGCCTCTGCTGTTAGTAGTTATGCTTAAAACATCAAAACTTTTAAATTTGTATAAATCTGATTCTTGAAGCAGAGTTCCTACCTTCAAACCATTTTTGGCAAGAAGTGCTCCTGTATCATTGGCACCAGTTAAGTCATCTGCAATAATTACTGTTTTTAACATATAATCCTCTCCCATCCTTATAATATCTAAAATATTTTTTTAACAAACAGTTACATTTAATCTAAAATAAAACAATTTTAATCCATGTATGTTAAACTATTAGTGTCCATTTGGATAGGCCTCTTTTTGTTCAATAGATTGAATTTGCAGGTTTTTTCTATATTGACAAATCGAGGCTTTTTTATTTCAAGTTATATTTATATACAACTAATTGTTTTTACTATTCTCATTTAAAAATCCTGGCCCATATTTAGCAGCTAATATAATGGCTTCTATCATGCTTACCTCACTTACTTTTCCAGTGCCGGCTATATCAAAGGCTGTGCCGTGGTCTACAGAAGTTCGTAAAAATGGCATATTATTAGTTAAGGAAATTGTTCTTTCAAAGTCCACCATCTTTGTTGCAATATGCCCCTGGTCATGATAGAGGGAGAGAACTGCATCATATCTTCCAAGTAAAGCCTGATAAAATACTGAGTCAGCACCAATTGGACCACTTATATCCACTCCCTTTTCACGTAAACTTTCAACTGCTGGAGATATATATTTAACTTCTTCATCTCCAAAAAGTCCATGTTCTCCAGAATGAGGATTGAGTCCTGCAATAGCTATATGCGGTTTTTCAATTCCAAGAACCTTAAGTGCCTTTTCACAGCGAATTACGAATTCTTCAATACCTTCCTTTGTAATTAAATCACAGGCATTTCTTAAAGACACATGTCTGCTGAAGAAAAACACTTTCAATCCTTTTACTTCAAACATGGTTAAAGGGTTTCTAGTATTAGTAAGGCTCTCCAGCACTTCTGTATGACCTATATAGGGTACCCCTGCACTTTTAAAGGATTCTTTATTTAAAGGAGTAGTTGCGATAGCTGTCACTTTTTTATCCATGGCTAATTTAATAGCATAGGAAAGATAATCAAAGGCTGCCTGACCACATTGTGCCTGAACTTTTCCAAACTCTAAAGTTGAAATGTCAATATTATTAAGATCAATAAAATCTATAGTTCCTAGGGTATATTTACCTTCATCTGGGCTTGAGACAGCATTTAATTTCAGTGAAATATTTGTTATATCTAGAGCTTTTTTTAAAACCTTCTTATCTCCTATTACAATGGGATTACATACATAATAAACACTGGTATTTTTAAGGGCTTTAACTACAATTTCAGGTCCTACTCCTGCTGGGTCTCCTAAGGTAATTGCAATAATTGGTCTGCTCATTCTCAATCTCTTCCTTTCAATTTATATATTTATAATTAATGTATTAGAACTAAACAAATACACAGTTATCAATGTTAAATTTATTGAAATCTTCTATTAATTTTGTGGATTGTTTGTCAACAATAATTCCAGTTAACTTACTAAAATCCTGTACTTTCACCATACTTTTCTTTTCGTATTTATCACTGCTGGCTAATAAAAAGGCTTTTTCACTTATCTTGATAAAACTGCGTTTTAAATACATTTTTTCAATACTAGTTGTCATAAAACCATTGGTTATATCAAAAGCATCACAGCCTAAAAAAGAAGCATCCACATTGTATTTTTCAACTATTTTACAGGTTTCAACTCCTGTACATTGTTTTGATTTCATGGAAACTTTTCCACCAAGGAGTGTAACTTCTATATTGGTAAAATCACTTAAAAAAACACCTATTTTTAAATCATTGGTAATAACCCTTAATTTTTCAATGTGTCTTATGCACTTTGCCATTTCCATTATGGTTGTTCCAGCATCCAAAATAATTGTGGAATTTGGTTTTACAAATTCACTGGCTTTTTTTCCTATTAAGTATTTTTCATTAATCATGGATTTTTCTTTTTCCAGATAGCTTTTTTCTTTAATTATTTTACTTTTGATTATTGCTCCACCAAAAGTCCTATCTATAAGCTGCTGACTTTCTAAAAAGGCTAGATCCTTTCTTATGGTTACTTCAGAGACATCTAACTTTTTTGATAGTTCTAAAACGGTTACATTTTTATTCTGCAGAATATAGTCATATATTTGTTCTCTTCTTTCTAAAGTAAACATAATTTTATCCCTCCATAACAATAGTTTCATTAACTTACGTGAACCTGTAAACATATAATCTTGAAAGTAATTTGATAATTAAACAGTTTATTAAATACTTTCAATGTGTTTCATTTTGTTTCTTTACTAGATAATATGAAAGCATTTTGAAAGTTATGCTAAAAATTACCTGATGTGTGAAGATATATTATCGATTGTTATAAAACTGTAAAAAATAAGTCTATACTGATTACATATTTTTGATATATGTTATAATTAAATTAAATTTTACATTAAAACTCAAAGAATTTGGGATTATTAGCCTATATTTCATATTGAGATGAAAGGGGTAATGTATTGAAGAAATTCATAATATTCTCGGGTATTATTGTTTTATCATTTTTTTTAGCTTTTAAATATATGTTTCTAATCCACAATATAACTTCTGTATATAAAAGCAGCGGAATATCATATATCTCAAAGGTAGATAGCAAGTCTTTTTATATATACAGCTATGGAAGATGGCAAAAATCCTTTGTTAAAGGAGTAAATATAGGTGCTTCAAAGCCAGGTACTTTTCCTGGAGATCTGGGCATAACTAAGGAGGAGTACCTAAGATGGTTTAAGGAAATAGCGGCTATGAATGCCAACGTTATAAGAATTTATACAATACCTAAACCTGAATTTTATGATGCTTTATATGAATATAATAAAAATGCATTTAAGCCATTGTATATTTTTCAGGGTGTGTGGGTTAATGAAGATGATATGTCAAAATACGAAAATGCACAAAACAATGTAATTAAAAGTGGTTTTAAAACGGATATTAAAGACGTAATCGATGTAATACATGGTAATGCTGAGCTGCCTGTGAAAAAGGGTTATGCCAGTGGAACCTATACAAAAGATGTATCCCCCTATGTAATGGGATGGATTTTGGGTATTGAATGGGATCCCCATTTTGTACAAAATACAAACAAAATGAATGAAAGTATTAATAGCTTTAATGGAAATTATTTGTATACAGAAAAGGCCTCACCTTTTGAAACCTTTTTAGGTGAAATGGGTGATTATGCTATTAGCTATGAAACTAATAAATATGGAATGCAGAGACCTTTAAGTTTTACAAATTGGGTAACTACAGATCCATTAAAACACCCTAATGAGCCTTTAGAAAAAGAAGACATGGTTGAGGTAAATACAGAACACATAAAGAAAAAAAATTCCTTTAAACCTGGACTCTTTGCATCTTATCACATATATCCGTATTACCCCGATTCTATGAACTACCAGCATGACTATGTGAGTTACAGGGATAAAGATGGAAAAATAAATACATATGAGGCCTATTTAAAGGATTTAATAAAGGAACATACAATGCCGGTTTTGGTAGCAGAATTTGGTGTGCCTGCATCAAGAGGAATGGGGCATAAGAGTTCTATGGGATTCAATCAGGGAGGTATAGATGAAAAACAGCAGGGTGAAATGGATGCATCAATGCTGAAAAATATTTATGATCAGGGCTATGCAGGTGGATTAGTCTTCACATGGCAGGATGAGTGGTTCAAAAGAACATGGAATACTATGGATTTGGATATGCCGGATAGAAGACCATATTGGTCTAATCCACAGACAAATGAGCAGGAGTTTGGAGTTTTGGCCTTTGATCCCGGAGCAGGTAAAAGTATATGTTATGTGGACGGGGATACATCAGATTGGAAAGATGACAAGCCTTTAGTAGATAATGACAACATGAAGCTCTATGCTAAAAGTGATGAAAAATATCTATATATTATGGGAGATATAAAGGGATTTGATTTTGAAAAGGATAAATTATTTCTGCCCATTGATATAACTCCAAACTCTGGAAATGATAAATATGATTATTACAATCTGCAATTTAAAAGACCAACAGATATGGTGGTGGTATTGGATAAAAAAGGTGGATCAAGAATAGTTACAGATTCCTATTATGATACTTTTTATTATACTTATGCTACCCAATTAAATATGATGGATAGGAATGCAGCTTATGAGAAAAAGAACAGCGGTATATTTAATCCCATATATTTATGTCTTAACAGACAATTGTATTTACCAGAGGATAAAAAATCCCTGCCACTGCAAAAATATGAAACAGGCAAATTGCGCCTTGGGGATGCTAACCTGGAGCACAGTGATTACAATTCACTGACGGACTACTCTGTAAATAAAAATACAGTAGAAATTAGAATACCCTGGCAGCTTTTAAATGTTATGGACCCTTCCAGTAAGATGATTATGGATGATTTTTATGCTAAGGGAAAAATAACTCCTACAAAAGTACCAGGACTCTATATAGGAGGTGTTTTAATTGAAAATAATAATATCATTGAAAATAGTAATATGGAATTTTACAATTGGGAAGAATGGGAGGAGCCCACTTATCATGAGAGATTAAAACCATCTTATGATATTCTTAAAAAAGCTTTCAAATCAATTGGAAACAAGTAAGGCATGTGAAATATTTGAATATGCCTAAATGGGGGATGGATATGGAACAATATGTATATTTCTCAATAATATTCTTTTTCTTAATAATATTCTTTCTATACATTTATATAATATACGAAAAAGCTGCAAGATTTTATAATCGTAAAAAAATGAAAAAATACGATAGTGAAACAGTATTTTTTATTAAATCTGCTGTTAATAAGATAGTAAGTGGACAAGATATAGATTGTGATATGCTGGAAAATATTAAGAAGCAGTGTAAAAATAAATACAAAAGAGAAATAATTAAAAAAAGGTTACTATATTATATTAAAAATTTTAAGGGGGATTTTTCTCAAAGTATCACAAAATTATCTGAGTATATTGGAATTATTCAGTATGATATAAACAGTCTTAGGACCAGAAATTATCACGAGAAAGCATTGGCAGCCAAGAGATTGGGTGAATTTAGAAGCAATAGTGCAATTGAAGCATTGCTAAGAGAAATTGATACTAAGGATAATGATGTTAAATACAATATTTTACTGGCTCTTGCCAAGATAGGGGAAGAAGAATCTTTTATTAAAGTCTTTGAAAATATTGATTCATCCATAGATTTAAGCGAAATAAGCTTAATAGAGATAGTTGATAGTTTTGAAGGAGATAAAAATAACATTTATAAATGTATGATAAATTCAGATAATAATTTCACCGCCTGTGTGTTTATTAAATTAGCAGGAAATTATAAAAACATATCTTTAAGCAAGAATATATCAAAATATTTATTTAGCAAAGATAAGGAAAGAAAAATTGCAGCTGTAGAAGCTATTGGCAATATGGGTGATGTAAGATATTTGGATTACATTATAAAGCTTTTAGAAGATAGTGAATGGGAAGTGAGATCAGCAGCTGCAAAGGCATTAAATAATTTTACAGATAGTAAAGTGTTAATTCCTCTAGCAAAATCACTTTCTGACTCACAATGGAATGTAAGGTATAATGCAGCCCTGTCATTATCAGCCAATCAGGAGGGAATGAATATAATTTCTCACATCTTTAAAGGGGAAGATAAATTTGCTAAGGATATAATCCTATCAACTATGGAAAGCTTATCTGGTAATGAATTATATTTATATGAAAATCCAGAAGAACACAATAAGAGGTCATTAGTTACTGAAATAAAAAAATATATGGTAATGAAAAAAGAGGAAGAAGTATATGAATACAGGATTAGTTAGACAAATAATTATGGATATTAATTATATAATACTCTATTACGTATTATGCATTAACACCATATATTTTTTACAATTGATATTATCTGCCTTTGGTTTGTATGATTATATAAAGAGAATGAATTATTCTGATTATAGTAAATATACTACTTCTAATAATATGATACCAGTTTCTGTACTGGTTCCTGCCTATAATGAGGAGGATACCATATTAGATAATATAAAATCTTTATTAGAGCTGCATTACCCCTTATTTGAAATTATTGTAATTAATGATGGCTCAAAAGATGATACCTTAAAGAAAATAATTGAGGCCTATAATCTGAGCAAAATAGACCAGTCAGTGTGGCATTTAATAAAGACAAATAGAATCAGGGGTATATACAAAAATGCGGATATTCCAGGCTTTACTCTAATTGACAAGGAAAACGGCGGTAAAGCAGATGCTCTTAATGCGGGAATAAATGTGTCAAAATACCCCATATTCACATCTATAGATGCAGATTCAATACTTGAAAGTGATTCTCTGGTGAGAGTAATTATGCCCTTTGTTGAAGACAAGTCAACAGTGGCAGTTGGTGGAATTGTAAGGATTGCCAATGGCAGCAAATTTGAGAATGGAATAATAAAAAATATTGGATTACCGGATAATAAATTGGCCATGTTTCAGGTGGTTGAATACTTAAGAGGATTTCTCAGTGGAAGAATGGGGTGGGATGCCCTAGGATGCCTTTTAATTATTTCAGGAGCATTTGGAGCCTTTAAAAAGGATATTGCTGTAAAAACCGGTGGATACACAAGCAATACTATTGGGGAAGACATGGAATTAGTAGTTAAGATGCATGAATATTTAAGAAAAAATAAATTGAAATACAAAATTAAGTTTACACCTGATCCTATTTGCTGGACACAGGCACCGGAAAAAATAAAAGATTTGAGAGGCCAAAGGCGGCGATGGCAAATTGGGTTAATGGACAGCTTACTTCGCCACAAAAAAATATTATTAAATCCTAAGTATGGTATTATAGGCATATTTGGAGCTCCATATTTTTGGATTTTTGAAATGCTGGGTCCTATAATTGAAATTTTCGGTTATATTTTTATTCCTTTATCCTATATTTTTGGTTTACTTAATGTGAGATATTTTATATTATTTTTAATTGCCTCAATACTTTATGGCATAATACTATCTATAGGTGCAATTTTGCTGGAAGATTACACTTTCAATAAATATAAATCCATTAGACAACTGCTTAAGCTTTCCTGGTATGGAATATTAGAAAACTTTGGGTATAGACAGATGACGGTACTTTTTAGGGTGGAGGCCATTCTAAGATTTAAGAAGTTTAAAAACAGCTGGGGAAAAATAAAAAGGAAAAATTTTAGCGAGTCCGGGCAGTCCTCATGATTAATAAATATTTTATATGATATAATAAAAGTAAGAAAATTATGGCAAGTCCTAATACTTTTCATCAAAGAATTTCACGAAAAATATCATTAAATGAAGAAAATTTCTATGGTGAACCTACTGTATATTATAAGGATGATATAGCTAAATCCAGTATATTTAGCAATCTGAATGTAAGTCTGAAAGAGATATTTAAGAATAGTTAAAAAACTGTCTCACAATGGATAGGTATATTGTGAGACAGCCATTTTTTTTATAAGAAATAGAACATTACTGGAATAGGTAGGATTTATTTGGGTTGTTAACACTTTCTTAATTTAGTTATTGTTTAATAAAAGCAATTTATATTATATAATGAATACTATGCTGTAAGTATTATGAGAAGTGAATATATGTGGTCACAAAGGATTAAAAGGTTAGCAGTTAAAATCAAAACTGCTGAATTCTTGCATAAAAAACATTGCAGCGTTGTAAATAAGCTATAATGAACATAGAGAGGAAGTGAATAAATGCAAGAAGATGAAAATAATATTATTGATAATAAAGCAACCGATAATAATATTCAAAAATATATTTTTAATTTCTATGCTATTTTTATAATGGCATTTATACCACTGTTTATTACCCCCTGGAGAACAGATATTTTTAACGATTACAGGATAATTGCTGTGGTTGTGGTTAGCGCAATAGTATTTATTATTACTTTTTATTACAGAAAACAATATGAAATTAAACTCTTGGACAAGCTGCTATTCATATATGCAGCAATATTGATACTTTCAACTATATTTTCTAAGGAAATGAATTTAAGCTTGTTTGGATTACCTAGATGTAGAGAGGGTATATTTTCTCTTTTGACTTATTTGATAATCTTCACTATATTTTATAAAAACTTTCACTTTTCCAAAAAAAGTCTCAATATAATTTTAATCAGTGCTTCAATAATTGCTATATACGGTATTTTGCAGTATTTTAAGATTAATCCAATACTTAACGTAGCCAATAATGAATTTAGAGGTTCTGTTACATCAACTATAGGTCAGCGAAATTTCGTTGGAACTTATTGTACACTTTTTATTCCCATATTCCTGGGGCTGTTTATACATAATGGTAAGAAGAGATATTTTATTGTAAACATGCTTATGATAGGACTGATGTTTAGTTCTACCACAAGAAGTTCATGGATTGCATTTGTTTTTTATAGTTTAATTTTTATTATCTATTGTCTTATTAATATAAAAAATAATAAGAAGTTTATTGCAAGATTCTCACTATTGTTAATTACACTTGTATTGATTTTCAGTTTTATGAACTTTAAAAATAAAGATATGCTTACCAATAGAGCTAAAACTGTTTATACAGATGCAAGGAACATTGATAACGATGATTCAGGTTCCAGTAGAATATTCATATGGAAAAAGGCCATTCCTTTTTTGTTTAAAAATCCTATATTGGGTTCTGGCCCGGATACATATAACCTGGTGTTAAATGATGCTGAATCCAAAAAAAGAGCTTTATATTTTAAAGCTCATAATGAATATCTTCAAATAGCCATAACCGAAGGCTATCTAGCTTTAGCAGTGTATATTTCTTTTGTATTGGTTATCCTTTTCAGACTTTTTAAAAGCCGCAAGAAGGGAATACACATATGGATTTTATTTGGCTGCATAACAGGTTATTTAATACAGGCATTTTTCAATATAAGCTTTATAGCTACTGCAGTAATATATTGGGCTATACTTGGTATTGCTGCAAATTACAGTGAGGGTAAGGCATGTGAAAATAAATAGTAAGTCAAAGATGCGACGAATATTTTGAATCATACAAGGAAACAGGTTCTGAGGATAGTGGGCTATCTGAGGGTTCTGTTGACGCAGTAGGATTGAAGCAAGTTCTTAATTCAGGTGGGGATTCTTTTACCCCATCTGAATTTTAGAACTGCAAATGCATGGCTTACTTGGCGTTGAACTCCCGCTTTCACAGAGTGCGTGGCAGTTCTTACGCCAAGTTAGTCAGGTGAAAAATAGGCTAGCATACTGACTAGTTATTTATTTGAATATGCCTAAAATTGAGGAATAAGTTTAGCAAATATAACAGAGCAAGTTGCTCTGTTTTTCTTTGCCGAATTTGATTTAAATTAAAAAGCAAAGTGGAATGAAGATAAGACTGTTGAAAAAAAGTTTCTACTTAACATATAGCATGGCTATAGTTTGGGTAGTAACTTTTTGTTTCTAACAAATAATGTATAATCAAAGATATATGGAAAATTTTTAAGTATTAGTGAGAAAAAATCATATAAATACAGAAAAACAATCTCATTAGTATAGGATAATAAATTATATTATATTTTTAAATATTTTAGATTAATTATATAATTAATCTAATTAAAATTCCATTAATGGATTTCTCTGTATAGGTAAATTTTATGTTGATTTTCTCAATGGCTAAATGTATATGGTAAAGTAGAAAATCCATAATTGAATATCCAAAGTGCAGAGGGGGGTAATTAAAATAAAAAATGTTTTGATTGTTGATGATACAAAAGCCAACAGAATTTTTATGGCAAAGTGTCTTGAGTATGAAGGGTATGAGGTTACTGCAGTTAATAGTGGAAAACAGGCCAAGGAATTGTTGGAGAGGGAAAATTATAAATTAATAATTCTAGATGTGAAAATGCCTTCTATGAGTGGAACACAGCTTCTGAAATGGATTAGGAAAAATTACATAAAGACAAAAGTGATTATGGTTACAGCATATGGGACAGTACGAAATGCTATTGAATGCATAAATAATGGTGCTATAGAATATATTCAAAAACCATTTACCATGAATAGATTTAGGAAATGTATATGTGATATAGAAAAAAAGATAGAACATGAATATATTTTTAAGAAAAATATTACAGAGACAATGCTGCATAATACTATGGAAGCCAATTTGGATACTGAATATGCTACTGCTGAAAGAATGTCAGATGATGTTATTTTAAGGCAGGCGGAAGAAATAATTAAACAGAATACAGTTACAGGTCTTTTTGATATGATACCTTACAGTATTCTTATATTAAACAATGAACGTCAGATTATATACTCAAATAATTATTTTTTAAAGCTATTGGGAATAAAACTAGATGAGGAAGTCAATGGTCTGCGTCCTGGCGAAATTCTTAAATGCGTACACTCTAGTGAAAAAAGTAGTGGATGTGGAACCACGGAATACTGTAGTGTTTGCGGAGCTGTTGAGGCAATATTGGAGTCTCAGGAGAAAAAGATATCTGTGAGTAAAGAGTGCTTAATGACGTCAGAGGGAAAAAATAAAATAGTAAGTATAGAGCTTCTAATTTATGCTGCACCAGCAGGAATAATAAATAATGAGTATACAATTTTAGTTATAAAGGATATAAGCCATGAGAAAAGAAGACAAGCTATTGAAAAGACATTTTTTCATGATATATTAAATACTTCAGGGGTAATAAGAGGATTAGTTGATTGTGTGTCAGAATCATTGAAGATAGAAGAATCAAGAGAATTGATTAATTGTGTCAGTGAAACAACAGATATAATGATTGATGAAATAAAGACGCAAATAGATTTAGTCTCAGCTGAAAGTGGAGAGCTTAAATTAAATTTATTAAACTTCTCATTAAAACAACTTATATTAAAGCTTATTAAATATCATGAGAGTATCATTGGTTGTAAAATTAAGTTTGAATGCGAAGATGACTTTGTAATTGAAAGTGATAAAGTACTTATACTGAGAGTGGTAAATAATATGGTTAAAAATGCTTTGGAAGACTCAGAAGATAAATTGATAAATATTGGAATACGAAAGAAAGAAAGGTTTATAGAGATATATGCAGATAATAAAAAATATATGCCAAGAGATATTCAATTACAAATATTTAAACGTTCTTTTTCTACAAAAGGAAAAGGTCGTGGACTAGGGACATACAGTATGAAACTTATAGGAGAAAATTATCTGAAAGGATATGTTAAATTTACATCAGATAAGGAGAATGGAACTAGATTCATGTTTGGATTACCTTATGAAAAATAAGCTTACCAAATTGATAAGGTGGATACGTAATATGTTGGAGCAAAAAGAAAATCATCATAAATCTGTACCGAAAATTTTAGAGAAAATGCATAGTGCAGAGGATATAAATGAATTAATTAAATATAAAAATATACTGGTTTTAACTTTTATATCTTCTATAGGAGAAGTAGCCAGTATAATTAGTTTAATTGTTTTCTATAAAAATAATATTCTAGATATCATATTAATAATTCCAATTTTAACAATTGCTATTAGCATAATATTATATATTATACAGAGAAAGAAATGGAATGAAAAAATTTCAATGTTATATGAAGAATTAATACAACAAAATGAAGAATTAATACAATATAATAAACAAATTGAAAAAGATAGAAAAAATTTAAGATATATGGCAAATTACGATGATTTAACAGGTTTACCCAATAGAAAAATGTTTATGGATAAATTGACGTTAATAAGTAAAGCATATAAGAAAAATAAATCTGAATTTGCTGTGGTGTTTATTGACATAGATAATTTTAAAGAGATTAATGATACAATGGGTCACTATATTGGAGATCTATGCCTTTGTGAAGTTTCCAAAAGGCTTATAAGATTAATTAATAAAAATGATGTTTTGGCAAGACTGGGTGGAGATGAATTTGCATTGATTGTCCATAAATATCAGGATAAAAAAACATTATTTAATTATATTGAGAACCTAAGAAAAAGTTTTGAAAAAAGTTTTCTAATTGAAAAATGTGAATTGAGGTTAAGTGCCAGTTTTGGAATTTCTATATTTCCACAGGATGCAGAAGATGTCATTGAACTTATTAGATTAGCAGACAAGGCTCTATATGTGGTGAAAGAACAGGGTAAAAATGGTATACAATTTTTTTAGTAATGATTAAAAAGGAAGGTAGCTTCAATGCATCAATGGAGAATTAACTAAAAAGAAATATTTATTCAAATTCAATTGAATTTTCTATAAGATTAAAACATAAAACAATAGTAATATTGCGTCTAAGGAGAATACTAGTTTGTAAGTATTCTCTTTTTCGTGAAAAGCTTAGTAGTAGGAATTAAAAAAATAGAAGAGTATTGCTTTATATTAAAAATCCTTTATCTTATGTAACTAAATTTAGTCAATAATATTTTTAATATTTGGTATTAAAGTGCTGTCTAGTAAATATATTATACAAAGATACAAATGTTTATATATTGATTAAAAATAAGGATGGTGTTTTAATGTGAAACGGTCAAAATTAATTAATACTATTACCCTGCTAAGCATATTTATATTTTCTGGAGCAGCAATATACTTCTATTTAAATTATGCCTATATTTTTTTGCACGATGTACAATATTTTCTTGATAATTACGTGGCTTGTATATTTGTAAATCATAAGGTAAGTATATTCTTTCTTGAAATTATATGGTTATTTTTGCTGTATATAATAATAAAGAAATCTACTAAAATAAAGCTTTTATTTGTTATTACTATTATTGCTTTTAATCTAATTTACATGTTTTGGAGGATTAAATATACTATACCTACAAGTAATAAATTGGGTATGATTTTAGGTGTTATGCTTATAATAGCTGAATTAATAGGCTTTTTTCAGTCTGTAATCTACAGTGTACTATTTTATAAGCCTTATAAACTTAAAGAAATGAAGATGAGTGATTTAAACAGACTTCCTACTATAGATGTCTTAATCATGACATATAACGAACCGTCATATATTTTAAGAAAAACTATTGCAGGATGTCTAAACATTGAATATCCATCCAATCTGTTAAATATCTATATATGTGATGATGGACATAGAGATGAGATTAAAAAATTAGCTGAATTCTTCAATATACATTATGTAACCAGAGATAACAATGATTCTGCAAAAGCAGGTAATATTAATAATGCTTTATCAAACTATTGTAAAGGGGAGTTATTTTCTGTATTAGATGCAGATATGATTCCTAAACCTAATTATTTGGAAAAAATGGTGGGATATTTTAAAGATAACAATGTAGGATTTATTCAGTCACCACAAGTTTTTTATAATCCAGATCCTTTTCAATATAATTTGAATTTGGACAATAAGATTCCAAATGAGCAAGACTTTTTCATGAGAGAGGTACAAGCTGGTAGAGCTAGATATAATGCATTATTTCATGTGGGTACAAATGCATTATTTAGTAGACAAGCTATAGATGATATAGGAGGCATACCAACAGGCAGTATTACAGAAGATATGGCAACGGGAATGATACTGCAGGCAAAAGGTTATAAATCAATATTTGTAAATGAGGTATTGGCAATAGGATTATCAGCTGAATATTATAAAGATTTTGCAAAACAAAGGAAAAGATGGTGTAGAGGTAATATTCAAGTGTCAAAAAAATGGAATCCTTTGATTATGAAGGGCTTAACACCTATTCAGAGATTATTATATTTTAGCGGTATTCTATATTGGTATTCAGGTGTATTAAAAATGATTTATATGTTGTGTCCAATCATATATTTGTTAGCTGGTACTTTGATAATAAAAGCTAATACAATGCAATTATTGCAGTTTTTTGTTCCTTCATATATGTCTTATATTTTAATGTTTAAGTCCCATTCATCAAAATATAGATCTTTAATTCTTACCCATATATATGAATCTGCTACAGCACCATTTTTAGCATTAGCTTCTTTATCAGAGCTTATATTTTCTAAAGAACTAAAGTTTAATGTTACTTTGAAGGGTAATATAAAGAAAAATATATTTGTAAGCTGGAATTTATTGCTGCCTCAACTAATATTGTTTATAGCAACTGTTTTTGGATTTGGAATAAGCTTAAATAAATTAATGAATACTAATTCAGTGGCACTTAAAGAGTCATTGATTATAAATATAGCATGGGCTAGTTACAATCTTATTGGTATGATAATGATTATGTTATTATCTTTAGAGAAGCCTAGATACCGAAAATCTGAAAGAAAAATAGTTAACGGTGAAAGTACATTGATATTAGCAAATTCACAAAGCATGAATTGTACTATTAAAAATATAAGTGATTCAGGGATCGGTATTAGTATTAGTAATAATAAAATAGATAATTTAGATATAGGAGATATTATAAAAGTAATGATAGGTAAAAATTATGCTTTTTCTAGAATAATAAGGTGTAATGAAAATAGTTTTGGCTGTAGATTTGTTAATTTATCAGAGAAGCAATATTTGAATATCATTAAATTTATATTTGCAGATGAAAATGGATATTACAATGTAGAAAATAAAAAATTAACTTATAGAAAATTAAATTCTGCTGAAAGCAATAATTTAATTGAACATGAAAGAGATGATGATATATTTGTGAACAATGTAGCTGTAAATGCATTTTCTAACTCAGAGACTAAAATGAATATATCATATTTAACAAATAGTGAAGTGGTAAATGAAAAGAATGTAATAAATAATAAACCAATAGAAGCTGCCAAAGAAGAAATTAGTATCAGCAGTCTTAATAAAACTAATAAGTCTTATGCAGATTTATCAATAGATGAGGTATTAAAGAATATATTAAAATTAAATAATGAAAAAATTGTTATAATAAAAATGTATGAGGAACTTACTGAAATGAAGAAAAAATTAGTGAATAGCCATAACTGAGGGATATCTAGCTTTAGCAGTGTATATTTTTATTGCATTAATTGTCCTTTTTAGACTTTTTAAAAGCCGTAAGAATGGCACATATGGATTTGGAAAATATTGCACCTTTGGGGTGTAATATTTTCCAATTTTTATACTGATAGGGGTAAGTTACCCCGTCACTGGAGTTAATTATTTCCTGCTAGAAGCTGCCTTAGTCTATTAAGTGCTTTTTTCTTTATTTCCACTGCTTTCCTATAGTTAATGTCATAGGTAGCAGCCACTTCTGTAAGAGGTCTACGCTGAATATATACTCCGGAGACTATATTTCTTTCTTGGGTAGGAAGCTTGTCCAAAGCTTCCATAATGCGTTTTGTTTCATCATAGGCAATAACCTCATCTTCCAAAGTAAAATCGTATACCTGTAAGCCTAGAATGGCCTCATTTTGAACTTCTCTAAAGTGTTTTATATGGCCTTTTAAAAGAGCTTTATAATTATTTATAATTGCATTGGTACAATAGGTGGTAAAATTGTTGCTTCCAAGTTTATAAAGATATACAGCTTTTATTATGGATAGAAAACCATGTTGGATAAGGTCATCAAAATCGTGAGAAGGTACTATGTATTTTCCCGCATGTTTTATTATAAAATAGTTGAATTTATTTAGAATTATCTCCATAGATTCATTACTTCCATTTCGGGCACTTTTAACTAGTGTCTCCATATCAGCTTTGGTGAGTTTTGATGTATCTGTATTTTTAATAGATTGTTCCATGATTAACACCCCTTATAATAAATTATTTCCATTAACTGAAATTACCCAGGTGATTTATTAAACTGCTTATAATTATTAAAACTATACTTTTTTTAGGAATATCTGAAAATAAATCTTCTACTTTAACTCCAAAAGCTTTTGCTATACTTTTTTGAGAGCTTTCTCGTGGGGTGTTTACCGCATTTTCCCAATTGCAATATGTTCTATGGTTTGTGGCACATCTTTCGGCAGCCTCCTTTTGTGTCCATTTTAGGCTTTTTCTTAAAAGCAGCATTCTCATATTCCATTTAGAATCAGCTAGTATTTTAGCCAGTAAATTAAACATATAGATCATCCTCACTTTATTAATAAGTTTTTGTTTTATGCTCATAAACTTTATGTTCATTGATGATACTATAATATTTAATGGTATAAATTGTAAATCGCTAATTTTGAATAAAAAAGTCTAATTTGTCTAATTATTCTTTATTTTCTCAATAGATTGATTCTTATCTTTTATTTACATATAAAATGTCATATTTTATGATATTTTACCATATTCAAATACACTATTTTTCTATTTAGAATTTAAATAATTTCACGGCTATGGTGTCAGTTACTCCAGCAGATACAGTTGAAGCATTGTTTATACAGTTGCGATGTAAACCCATACAGTAGATATAGTTTAAGCATCACTTATATTTTTAAATATTGAAAAAAATAATTGTGCAGCTATTTTTTAGAAAGTTTATTACATAGAAAAAGATTGATATAATCAGAAAAAATTACATCTGAATTATATCAATCTTTTATAGTTGTGATGATAATTATAACTATTCAGTTTACATGGATGAAGTAGCTTATTTTAATAGCCATGACTTTGTTTTAAGGAATATATTTAAATTTGTTTATCTCCACAAATTATCACTTAAGCCGTAATTTAAATCCAGGTTAAGATTAATTACATGAACAGTTCCCTGACCGTTAATTATAGCCATTTTTCTGGACAGAATATCACTGGAATTAGTAGTTGAAGTACTTGCTACGGCATTTGCAATAACACTGAGAAGGTCTTTTTCACTCATATTAGGATTTGTAACATAAGTACTAGCTATAATCTCCTGAGCAGCTGTGGATATACCGCCATCTTGGTTGACAATATCAAAGGCAAGAGCAAAGCCTCTTACGGTATTTAACTTGTATTTATCACATATAAGCATTGCCTGATGTACTGTATACACCTGTGCATCTTTTTCAATACCTATGAAATCCTGATTATTAGTTAAATTTACAAGCTGTGAATGCCAGGAGCTCGTAATATTATTTGAGGAATCATTAATGCTCTTAGCCCAGTTAAGTTGATTAGCCTGAGTGTCTTGCAGCATTTTGTGGATGGAATCATAATTAGTACCAAAAATACTTTTCATTTCACTGTTGTATTGACTATCCATTCTGTTAAGAAGAGGCTGAAGAGTACCCTGACCTATGCACCACTGAAGATATCCAAGAGATAAACCTTCACCGTCAAAATTTCCTTCAATCTGATTAGAAGCCCCAACTTCAAATTGCTTGGTTATATTTGCAGCAATATTAACTACATTATCTGGAGGAGAAGTATAGTGTTGTATATAGGCATCAGATACATAGGCAGTAGCATTATTATAAGTAATTTTATCCCATGTAATATTATCAGCACTATCAGTTACTCTGTCTAAGATGTTAATGTTTTGATAGTCATATAGAGTTCCTACAATGTTGTTTGCATCTAGGGTTGGGGCTGATCTTACATTAAGATAAGCATTATTTACATAGCCTTTTTCATTATTAACAGTAACAGTACAATTTGCAGTTTTGCTTCCATCTGCAGTTGTTGCTGTAATTGCAGCAGTTCCTGCAGCTACAGCAGTTACCTTTCCTGTAGAGTCTACTGTTGCAACAGAGCTATTGGAAGATGCCCATGTGACAGCTTTATTTGTGGCATTTGATGGTGCTGCAGTGGCTGTAAGGGTATCTGTATCACCCACTGTTAAATTATCTGTAGTTTTATTTAAGCTTACTGATGTTACAGGAATCAGTAATGGATTATTCACTTTTATTGTTCTGCTTGATGATACTGTCTGTCCACTGTTTCCCGTGCTGGTTACAGTTATGGTATGAGTACCGGTTCCTAATTTGGTAAGATCTAAAGTATAATTATAACCGCTATTTTTATTATTGTAATCTGGATAAGCGTTGTATACATCTTGCCTTGGAACTCCAGGAGTTATGTTTACAGCTGGCTGAGTATCTACAACTATAGATACCTGTTTTACGCCTGTAATGTCTAGTGCCCAACCTCCTATATTAACACTCTTTTGATTGTCAAAGCTTTGATTTACCTGAGGAGAATCTATAGTTAGCAGGCTATCTGGTCTTGTAATAGTAATGCTGCTAGCTTGTACAGAACCATCATTGCCTACTGCCTGCACAGTTATTGTGTGTTTTCCGCCTCCAATAGTGGAAGTATCTAGAGTATAGTGATATCCGCTTTTAGTGTCATTATACTGAGGGAACACTTTAGCCACATCTGGTCTTCCATCTCCTATAGCTGCTGTACCTATCTGCTTACTATCAACCAATATATTAACCTGCTTAACTCCAGAAGGATTCAATGCCCAACCGCCTATATTAGTACTGTTTCCTTTAAACAGCAAACCATTTTGAGGAAAATCTATGTCAGTCATAGCAGCTGGTCTGTATATTGTAACATTTTGAGAAGAAGTAGTGCCGTCATTTCCAGTGGCTTTTACTGTTATTTTATGGTTTCCAGCAGTTAATTTACCTGTATCAAGAGTATAGTTGAATCCACTATTGTTTTGGCTATAGTCTGGAAACACTTTAGCTACATCTGGTCTTGCTGTACCTATATCTGCAGTGCCCACTTTATTATCATCAACAGATATCTCTACCTGTTTTAAGCCTGAAACGTTTAGTGCCCATCCGTTTATTGGCAGAGAATTTAGAGCGTTGGCACCATTTTTTATAGTATCCAGGCACATGATAGGTAGTGGTTTATTAAAATCTATGGTTGAATTGTTTTGCTCCACAGTTCCATCGTTACCAACTGCTTGTACAGTTATGGTATGTTTGCCACCTTCAATAGCAGAAGTATTTAAAGTATAATGGTATCCGCTTGTGCTGTTTTGATATTGAGGGAAAACCTTAGCTACGTCAGATCTTGAGTCTCCAAGGGATGCTGTACCTGCAGGTGTACCATCCACTAGAATATTAACTTGTTTTACTCCAGAAGGATTCAGTGCCCAGCCAGCTACATCCACATTGGCGGCGCTTCCACTAATTGAACCTTTTGGAGTGTCTATAGTTGTAATATTTGAAGGCCTGTTTATTGTGAAATTTTGTATGGCAGAGCTTCCATCATTACCGTTAGACTGTACAGTTATGGTATGCGCTTTATGAGATAATTTACTTGTATCTAAAGTATAAGTAAAACCACTTGTTCCATCATTATAGCCTGGAAAGACCTTAGCTACATCCGGTCTTGCTGTGCCCAAAACTGCATTTCCCACTTTAGTGCCGTCTACAAGTATGTCTACACTGGACACTTTAGAGGCATTTAAGGACCAGCCTGCTATGGTAGCTTGATTTAAGGCAGCATCTCCACTGTGAGGAACATCCACACATATTAAAGGTGCAGGCTTATTTACATTTATTTTTACTGAATTTAAATTTGTTGTGCCATCATTACCTATAGCTTGTACAGATAAAGTATGGGATCCTGCTCCAATGGAATTGAAATCTATAGTGTAGGAATAGCCGCTGTTAGCTTGTCCATATGCAGAAAATATTTTTTCCACATCTGGTCTTGCTTTACCTATATTTGCATTACCTTTAAATTGTCCATCTACAAGTATTTCAACCTGCTTCACACCAGATTTATTTAATGCCCAACCAGCTACAAATATAGAATTACTGTTATTACTGTTGGCTTTTGGGAAGTCTATATCTGTTATTGGTGATAGATTTTCATTGATAGTTGCAGCGTAAACGCTGTTTGTTGTTCCTAATAAATAATCTTTTGACAAAAATAATGTACTTCCAATACTGAAAGCCAAAATTATTGCACATATTTTTTTCCTGTTCATATTATCCCCCTTACATAAAGTATTAAAATGACATTGAAATGCTTTTAATGTCATTTATATGTATATATTATCACAAATTTTTATAGGGTTTGTTACAGAAAGATAAACTTTTTTATGAATCTATGAATATCCCGGGGATGTAAATTTTCGAAATTATCTATGGAATTACACTGAAGGGGTCATAGTAATTTTAGTCTTGATTTTATTATAAATAAATTATATAATGATATAGAAAACCAATGAGTTTTTATAAAACCAAATGGTTTTAAGAGGTGAAAATATATATGGAAAAACGTACAAAGATTCTTTTAGAGGCAAAAAAACTTTTTTCAGAACATGGATATAATAATGTATCAATGCAGTGTATAGCTGAAACTTGTACTATGTCGAAAGCTTCCATTTATAAATTCTTTGAATCCAAAAATGAATTGTTGAGAAAGCTGCTTGAATACAATCTTCGGCAGATGATACATGAGTCTTCAATTATTGATTCTAAAGCAGATATGAGTGATGAAGAAAAGTTTAAAGCAAAGATTTATTATGAAATTGAATCCTATATAGAAAACAAAGAGCTTTCTAAAATGCTTATTTTTACATCATCCTCTGTTGATTGTACAGAGATAAAAAAGCATATAGAATTTGTAAGATATACAATTATGAACTGGAATAAAAATAATTTACTTCAATACTATGGAGAGGATGTTCTAAATATTGTATGGGATTTAACCTTTATACTTATTGGAAGTGTAAATATGCTTACACAAATCATGATAGATAATAAATCAATAGTAACTACGGAGCAAATTGTTCAGGAGATAAAGAAAAATTTAGATGTACTGGTTAAGGATAAACAAAGCAGACCTGCTCTATTTGATGAAGAGAAGATGAATAACAAATTTAATTACGAGAAAAATGAAGATATCTTTGAACAGGATATAATTGAAAAATATTTATCAGATATTGAAGATAAATTAAATAATCTTCCAGACCGTGATACAAGAAAAAAGGAAGCATTAGCTGCTTTAAAGCATCTTAGTAAGGAACTTTCCAAAGAAACAAAGGCAATTTATTTAGTAGATTCTCTACTAGGCTATCTAAATGAAATTGATAACCTTAAGCCAATAATCAGTAAACTGAAAACATTAGGCATATGAAAATAAGCTAGCATAATGACTAGTCATTTGTTTGAATGTGCCATATTTAAAAGGGGAGATTTTCAATGAATAATACAACATCATTAAAGCCAAGCAATCGTACTGCAATTGTCCTTGTATTTATTATTGGTGCCTTTGTGACAATTTTAAATCAGACTTTGCTTGTTACAGCTTTACCTCATATTATGAGAAGTTTTAATATCACAGCAGATAAAGCTCAATGGCTTACAACAGCTTTTATGCTTGTAAATGGAATATTTATTCCAATAACGGCTTTTCTAATTGAAAGATATTCAACACGTGCTTTATTCGTATTTTCAATGGGTATTTTTAGTGTTGGTACTTTAATAGCAGCAGTGTCACCTAATTTTACAACTTTATTAATTGCCCGTATTCTGCAGGCTGTAGGTGCTGGTGCCATGATGCCCCTTATGCAGACTGTATTCATTATTATTTTTCCAAAGGAAAAACGTGGTGCAGCTATGGGAATGGTGGGTCTTGTAATTTCATTTGCACCAGCTATAGGGCCCACTCTAAGCGGATGGATTATAGACAGTTTTTCATGGAATTATTTATTCTATATCATTTTACCTATTGCAGTAATTGATTTGATTGTATCTTTATTTATACTTAAAAATGTAACTGAGCAAAGGGAAAGTAAATTAGATATTCTGTCAGTTATTCTCTCTGTTTTGGGATTTGGGGGAATACTATACGGATTCAGCACTGCCGGTGCAGATGGATGGTCAGATAAATGGGTAATTACAACACTTGCTGTTGGTATAATTAGTCTATTATCATTTGTGTGGAGACAACTAAAAATAAAATCTCCTATACTGGAGTTTAAAGTGTTAAAAAATGGAATCTTTACGTTAACGACTGTACTTGGTACTATTGCATTTTCAATGATGATGGCAATAGAAACCATATTACCTATATACACACAGAATATGCGTGGTATATCTGCTTTTCATTCAGGATTGATGCTGCTTCCAGGTGCTGTTGTGATGGCAATTATGTCTCCGGTAGCAGGTATGATTTTTGATAAAATAGGAAGTAAATTATTGGCTTTTGTGGGGCTAGGACTGTTAACTATAACAACTTTTGTTTTCTCTTCACTGAATCTAAATACATCAGTTGCATTTATTGTAATTGTGTATGCAGTACGTATGGCATCGGTAGCATTGATATTAATGCCTTTGACAACTGCTGGCCTCAATGCTCTTCCAAATAGACTAATAGCTCATGGTACTGCCATGAACAATACCTTCCGTCAAGTTGGTGCTTCCATGGGAACAGCAGTATTGATATCTATAATGAGTAACTGGGGCAAGAATGGTAAATATGCAAATCCTCTTGATGCTCAGGTAGCGGGAATGCATACATCATTCATTATAGCCGCTGTCATATCCCTTATTGCAGTGTTGATGGTCTTCTTATTAAAGAGTGATAAAAAGACAATTGAAGATGAAGAAATGCTTGAAGAAGCAAATTAAAATACCTCTGAAATGTAAGTTTTTCCAGAGGTAATGTATAGTTTAATAAAATTGCAGCAACAAGAATAACGCCTATAGTAAAAACTACCGGCGTTATTTGTTTTTGGGAAAATTTGCACCCCTGGGGTGTAAATTCTGGAAATTGTGGCTGAAATTTTATCACAGTGATGATTTAGCATAAGATGGAACGATTGGTATTGCTTGCAAAAGGCTCCCAAGCTTGCAGATAAATATATCCATCGCTTTGTTTATTTATAAGCTCCAGAGACTCAACGGGAACTGTGTCTACAAAATTAACTAAGTTATCTGTATTTATATTGTGATTTGTAAGGTGGTCTCTACCTACAACGAATTTAACACCTTTATTGCTTAAAGTCTTCATGAATTTGATATTTGTATCTGAATTTTTGTTGGTATTGTAAAATTCAAATGCCTCTGATGTAGCTAGAACTTCAATCTTAAATTTTTTATTATTTAAGGCATCTACTAAAATATTAACATCTTTTAATAATAAATTCCATTTGTCAAGTTCGTTAATATGAAATATAATTTTATGTTCCTGCATGATAAATTTCCCCTTTATAGTTTTCATATTCATTATTAAAATAAGTAATAAAATGATAATGTAGTTATATAATATTTATGAAATTATAAGCATTATACCACATTATTTTATCAATTTCATTATAAATATAAAATATATTATGAATTTATTTGTTTATATTATCTATGTTAATATCATTTCTTTACAAGAACGTATGTTCTGTGATATTATGGGAATAATAATAGGAAGGAGACGATTTAGGTGGATATTTTTGATAAGCTGAAAATTCTCACTGATGCAGCAAAATATGATGTGGCATGTACTTCCAGTGGGGTAAATAAAAAGGCTGCAGCTGGAGGTATGGGAAATTCTACAGCCTGTGGCATATGCCACAGCTTCGCAGCGGATGGACGATGTATTTCCCTTTTAAAGGTATTGATGAGTAATGCCTGCGCCTATGACTGCAAATATTGTGTGAACCGCCGCTCAAATTCCACCCCAAGGGCTTCATTTACACCACGGGAACTGGCAGATCTTACTATGAATTTTTATCGTCGTAATTACATTGAAGGCCTTTTTATTAGTTCTGGTGTACTTAAAAATCCCAATTACACCTGTGAAAGAATGATTGAAACTCTGCGTATATTGAGAGAAGAGTACAGATTTTTCGGATATATTCATGCAAAGGCCATTCCGGGGGCGGACAAGGATTTAATTAGAGTTCTTGGGATGCTGGCAGACAGAATGAGCGTTAATATAGAGCTACCATCACAAAATAGCTTGAAGCTTTTGGCTCCGGACAAGTCAAAGCATTCCATTTTAGCGCCTATGGGACATATTCAAAGTTTAATACATGAAAACTCTACGGATTTGATAAAATATCGGCATGTACCCAAATTTGCTCCTGCTGGTCAGAGCACACAGATGATTGTAGGTGCTACACCAGAAACGGATTTTCAAATTTTAAATTTAACAGAAGGTCTTTATAAAAAATATAAGCTTAAACGTGTTTTCTTTTCTGCGTACATACCAGTTGCGGAGAATTCTGTGCTGCCAGAGGTAAGCACTAAGCCTCCGCTTTTGAGGGAGCACAGACTTTATCAGGCTGACTGGCTCCTCAGGTTTTATGGCTTTAAGGCTAATGAGATTTTGGATAAGGATCACCAGAGTTTTAATCCCTATATAGATCCAAAATGTAACTGGGCAATAAACCATATGGATATATTCCCTATGGAGGTGAATCGTGCACACTATATGGATTTGATGAGAGTACCAGGTATTGGGGTAACCAGTGCTAAGCGGATTGTAACCGCTCGACGTACTTCTAGACTTGATTTTCAACATCTTAAGAAAATGGGAGTTGTACTAAAACGAGCGCAGTATTTTATAACCTGTTCTGGTAAAATTGCTGAGGGCGTAAGAATAACGGAGGATTCAGTATTAAGGTCTTTGATGTCTGAAAAAACACTGGACATGTATAGACAGAATTTGAATTTTCAACAAAAGCCAGAGCAGTTATCTTTTTTTGATGAACTTATGCTAACTTAAATTGAGCAAATAATTAATATATGATTAAAGCATAAAAAGCTGTAAGCTAATTTCTGCTATACCATTTACAGTGTTACTAATGTAGAATAATTACAATAAATATTCTATTACGAATATAATCTATTAAAAGATATATATTATTAATAAAAAAGGTGATGAATTATAGATAAAATGCTTAGTAAATCAAATATCATTTATGAATATGATGGAAGCTTTGATGGACTACTGTGCTGTGTATTTGAAAGTTATGATAAAAAAGAAATTCCCATGGATATTATTCTGTCCAGCGCAGCCCAAACTCTGCTGCTTCCCATGAAGGAAATTTCAACGGACTTGCAGAAATCTACTAGAGTCCTTAGCTCTATACCTAAAAAAATGAGCATTGCTGCTCTAGATTTTGTGCGTCATGCCTTTTTAACTTGCCTTCCACAAAAGGAATTATACATACTTTTGTTTCTTCGTAGAGGTTACCGTTATGGAAGTAAGGTAATGGATATGCTTACTGACGATGTAGTAAATAGACTATTTAAGGCAGTAAAACATTTGAATAACGAAAGTCATTTACTGAAGGGGTTTATTCGTTTTTCTGTTTTTAATGGTGGACTTGTGTCGGAAATAGAGCCTAAAAATTATGTGCTGCCGTTACTGGTGCAGCATTTTTGTGAGAGATATCCAGAGGAATACTTTTTAATTTATGATAAAACTCATGGTATGGCACTAATATATCAACTCCACAAGCCTGCAATTATTCCCATTGAAGATCTTAAGATTCCAGAAGCAGATGAGGAGGAATTGCATTTTCGCAAACTGTGGAGGCTTTTTTATGACACCATTGAGGTAGAAGGACGCCATAATCCCAGATGCCGCATGACTCATATGCCAAAGCGTTACTGGAAATATATGACGGAGTTTGGTGCTGGAGAAAAGTTTCTTCCAAAGTAATGAGAAACAGGTAACAATAATTTGCAGACCAGTGTGAACTCGTTTCAGCAAGTTGAAACATCGGTAAATCAGGTGGGGAGCCCAGCCCACCTGATTGGAAAATCCCACCTTCGCTTCGCTTAGAGGTGGAGGTCTGAACCTTTCAGTCAGGAAAAGATGAAATTTAATAAAATTATAATATGAATTTTGTGATAATTTTATGTATAATATAGTTGAGATACTATCTTTTTATAAATGTAATAGGAGGTGAATAAATGACAAAAGGCAATCGATTGAAAGCTTTCAAAATATTAGCGGTAGTTATAAGCCTTTTTATGATTTCGCAACCAGTTTTTGCTAGCACAGCTGGAAATCAAAATTATAAGTACATGGAGGACAGTAATATTTTACCTGTACTTAGCAGCAGTGGTGTTACAAAATTAGGGGATGTGGAAGATAATAAGCAGTTAAGTATAACAATAGGATTAAAATTTCGAAATAAGGATCAGCTGAAACAGAAAATTAAAGCAGCGCATGAGGTTGGTAAAGCTGGAAGGGTAGTAAGTGCTCAGGATATGAATAATAATTTTCTACCTAGCGAAAGTGCAAATAATGAGGTTATTGAATTTTTAAAAAACAATGGATTAAAAATTACTAAAACTTACAATAGCCATATGACAATTAAAGCCACTGGCTCCGTACAGGATATAGAGAAGGCATTTAAAGTAAAGCTAAATTATTATTCTAAAGATGGAGTAAATTTTTTGGCCAATAGCACCCAGCCACAACTACCAGCTGATATAGTAGGATTGGTACAAAATATTTCTGGTCTCAATAATTTCAAGCTTAAACCATCATCATCTTACAATAAACAAATAAAATCTCAATCATTAAGTACATCATCTTTTACCCCAGGGCAAATACAAAAAGCATATGATTTTACATCTGCTTATGCAAATAATATTAATGGCAAGGGTATTAAATTAGCTATAGCATCTTATAATTCTTTTAATAAAAGTGATATAGATAATTTTCTTAACACCTTTGGCATTAAAGGAACTAATGCTATTACTACTATAAATGTGGGTGGTGTTCCACAATATGATGAAATTGGCTCTGAAGAAACTACAATGGACATAGAGTGTGCCTTATCAAGTGCTCCAGGAGCACAATTACTTGTTTATGATGGAGTTAGTGCAGATACAGCTACAGAAACGGATCTGTTTACACAAATCGTAGATGATGGACAAGCTAATGTAGTAAGTTATTCCTGGGGAAGTGAAGAGCAATACTACAGTCCTTCTGAGTTAACTGAAATGAACAACTTATTTATGGCGGGTGCAGCGAAAGGAATGACCTTTGTAGTAGCTTCAGGGGACTATGGAAGTAATGTTATTAATTATCCCGCGACAGACCCTTATGTTACTGCTGTTGGAGGAACAACGCTAAAGTTAAATAATAGTTCTGGTGAAATTTCTAGTGAAACAGGCTGGGGTGTGGATGGTTTTGGATATGGTAGTGGAGGCGGAAGCAGCTCATTTTTTTCAACACCATCATGGCAGCAGGGAATAACCACTTTAAATAATGGACACAGAATGATTCCAGATGTTTCACTTGATGCTGATCCTAATACTGGATATACCATTTATTCTAATGGAAACTGGTATCAGTATGGAGGTACCAGTGCGGCTGCTCCGGAATGGGCTGCTATATTTGCTTTAGTTAACCAGAGTAGAGAAAGTAAAGGCTTAGGGACTATAGGACTCGCAAATTCAAGGTTGTATTCATTGGCCAATCAATCAGTATTTCATGATATTGTTAGTGGATCAAATGGCGAATATTCCTCTTCACCAGGTTATGATATGGTGACTGGATTAGGGTCAGTTGATGTGTGGAAATTGGTTAGTGCCTTATCCGGTGTAAATACAGAAAATTATACTGTTACCTATAATGGAAATGGCAGCAATGGGGGATATGTACCTATTGATAGTAAAGCATATGTTTCAGGGGAGACGGTAATTGTATCTGGTAATGCAGGTAACCTTGTAAAAACAGGCTATAGATTTGCAGGCTGGAATACAGCACAAGATGGAAGCGGTATAGATTATTCACCTAATAGCACTTTTGATATAAAAAATTCTAGTGTAACATTATATGCAAAATGGAATTCTATTTATCCAGTTATAGGCTGCATTGATACTCCATCAGAGGGACAGACCATAAGCGGAAATAATATGATTAATGGCTGGTTCCTTGATGGAAATGGAGTAAAGAAGGTAGACGTGCTTGTAGATGGAACAGTAGTAGGAACAGCTAGCTATGGAGATGGAAGATGGGATGTAGCAAGAGTATATCCAACCTATAACAACGGAAACAGCGGTTATCACTATAGTCTTGATACAACTAAGCTTACTAATGGAAGACATACCATAGTAATAAGGGAAACGGGAAACAATAATTCTCAGACCAGTTTAAGTGCAAGAAATATAACAGTAGCTAATCCAGTAATAGGCTGCATAGATACGCCTGCAGAGGGACAGACCATAACAGGAAGCAACATGATTAGCGGTTGGTTTTTGGATTCCACAGGAGTAAATAAAATAGAAGTACTTGTGGATGGAAATGTAGTGGGAACAGCTAGCTATGGAGATGGAAGAGGAGATGTGGCCAAGGTATATCCAACCTATAACAATGGAAACAGCGGCTATCACTATAATCTTGATACCACGAAGCTAAAAGATGGAAAGCATACTATAGTAATAAGAGAAACAGGCAGCAATAATTCTCAGACTAGTTTAAGCGGAAGAAGCATAACAGTATCAAACAATCCTGTAGGCTGTATTGATACCCCATTAGAGGGACAGACCATAAGCGGAAATAATATGATTAATGGATGGTTCCTTGATGGAAATGGAGTAAAGAAGGTAGAAGTGCTTGTAGATGGAACAGTAGTAGGAACAGCCAGCTATGGAGATGGAAGATGGGATGTAGCAAGAGTATATCCAACCTATAACAACGGAAACAGCGGTTATCACTATAGTCTTGATACAACTAAGCTTACTAATGGAAGACATACCATAGTAATAAGGGAAACGGGAAACAATAATTCTCAGACCAGTTTAAGTGCAAGAAATATAACAGTAGCTAATCCAGTAATAGGCTGCATAGATACGCCTGCAGAGGGACAGACCATAACAGGAAGCAACATGATTAGCGGTTGGTTTTTGGATTCCACAGGAGTAAATAAAATAGAAGTACTTGTGGATGGAAATGTAGTGGGAACAGCTAGCTATGGAGATGGAAGAGGAGATGTGGCCAAGGTATATCCAACCTATAACAATGGAAACAGCGGCTATCACTATAATCTTGATACCACGAAGCTAAAAGATGGAAAGCATACTATAGTAATAAGAGAAACAGGCAGCAATAATTCTCAGACTAGTTTAAGCGGAAGAAGCATAACAGTATCAAACAATCCTGTAGGCTGTATTGATACCCCATTAGAGGGACAGACCATAAGCGGAAATAATATGATTAATGGATGGTTCCTTGATGGAAATGGAGTAAAGAAGGTAGAAGTGCTTGTAGATGGAACAGTAGTAGGAACAGCCAGCTATGGAGATGGAAGATGGGATGTAGAAAGGGTATATCCAACCTATAACAACGGAAACAGCGGCTATCACTATAATCTTGACACAACTAAGCTTACCAATGGAAGGCATACCATAGTAATAAGAGAAACAGGCAACAATAATTGGCAGACAAGCTTAAGTGGAAGGAAAATAACAGTATCAAACTAGTGAACAACTGGAAAATATTGCACCTCTGGGATATAATATTATATAATTTTAGTAAATGATGAGCCCTTGAGGTGAGTAATGTATCTCAAGGGTATTTTCTACGAATAAATATAAAATTAGGATGAACTTTCTGAGAATTTTAGATATAATATACTTATTGATGTTTTTATAAATATAAATTGGGGGACGAAATATATGATAACAGATGGAGAATTAAAAGAGTTAAACAGATCCATAATAAAATTACTATTAAAGATGCGTCGACCAGTTAAGGATTTGGAATTGGCAGATACAGAATTGAAAAAGGGAGAAAAATTTACTTCTTATATTGGATATAGATTTTATTGCTTTCATTTACAGTCTTTTTATATAAGAAAGTTTAAAGGTTCGGAATTTAGGTATGCTATACCGGAAAGCGTAAAGCAATGTGGTAAGAGCTTTGTTGGTAAAAATGGCAAGTTTATGCTTTATGCAGATGAGGCACAATTATTAGAAATAAGAGAAGTATTGGAGAGAAATTGAATAAAGTTTATTATAAGCAGCATTTCAGCAATATTATGAAATTCATTTATTTTTAGAACAATAAAAACGAAATCCAAAAGGGATTCGTTTTTTTTGTTTTTCCTTAGGAAATTTTTTACCGTTAAGGCACTATCTTAGTTAAATAATTAACAATATATTTAATGTAATTACCATGTAAATATTAAATAATATAAAAATATGCCTCAAAAACAAATATTATTGAATAATAAAATACAAATAGTACCAAATAATTGATTGACATTTAACAAACAAAGCTGGATAATAGAAATGTAGACACCAGTGTGTGAAACTTATTTGTATAATAGTAAGTTTAATTAAATTTAATATATACAAAATTAAGAAAGAGGTGTATCTTATGAAAGTCAGTAATGTTGAAGAGTTAGATTTAAGATTAAAGGAAATGAAGAAAGCTCAAAAAATTTTTGCGGAATTTTCCCAAGAACAAGTTGATGAGATCTTTAGAGAGGCGGCTATGGCAGCACTGGACGCAAGAATACCACTGGCGAAAATGACAGTAGAAGAAACTGGGATGGGACTTGTGGAAGATAAGGTTATAAAGAATCATTTTGCAGCTGAGTATATATACAATCAATATAAAGATGAAAAAACCTGCGGGGTAATAGAAACAGACGAATCTTATGGCATAACTAAAATTGCAGAGCCTATAGGTATTGTGGCAGCTGTAATACCAACAACTAATCCAACTTCAACGGCAATATTTAAAATATTGATATCACTAAAAACAAGAAATGCCATAATGTTATCACCACATCCAAGAGCAAAGAATTCAACTATAGCGGCAGCTAAAATAATACTTGATGCAGCAGTGAAAGCTGGTGCTCCAGAGGGAATAATAGGATGGATAGATGAGCCGTCAATTGAGCTTACACAGATATTAATGCAGGAAGCAGATATAACTCTTGCTACAGGGGGACCATCTATGGTTAAATCAGCCTACTCATCTGGTAAGCCAGCTATAGGAGTTGGACCAGGAAACACTCCTGTTATCATTGATGAAAGTGCACACATAAAGATGGCAGTAAGCTCAATAATTCTTTCAAAGACTTTTGATAACGGTGTCATATGTGCTTCAGAGCAGTCAGTAATAGTTCTAGATTCTATCTATGATGAAGTCAGAAAAGAGTTTGAAGAAAGAGGGGCATATATAATTAAAGAAAATGAAATAGACAAAGTAAGAAATACAATTTTTATAAATGGGAGTATAAACTCCAAAATAGTAGGTCAATCAGCATATAAAATAGCTGAAATGTCAGGGATTACAGTACCGGAAACAGCAAGAATTCTTATAGGAGAGGTTACCTCTTTAACAGAGGAAGAACCCTTTGCCCATGAAAAATTGTCTACAGTTTTAGCTATGTACAGAGCGGAAAACTTTGACGATGCCCTTGAAAAAGCTGTGACTCTTGTTAATCTGGGAGGACTTGGACATACTTCGGGAATCTATGCAGATGTAATAAAGGCAAAAGATAAGATAGATAAATTCAGCAACGCCATGAAAACAGTAAGAACCTTTGTAAATATACCTACAGCACAGGGAGCAAGCGGAGACTTATATAACTTTAAAATAGCACCTTCTTTTACACTGGGCTGTGGTTCCTGGGGAGGAAATTCAGTATCGGAAAATGTAGGACCTAAGCATTTGTTAAATATTAAAAGAGTAGCTGAAAGGAGAGAGAATATGCTTTGGTTTAGAGTTCCTGAAAAGGTTTACTTCAAATTTGGATGTCTTCAATTTGCGCTAAGGGAATTAAAGAACTTAAATAAAAAGAGAGCATTTATAGTAACGGATAAAGTACTTTATAATCTTGGATATACAGATTCCATTACAAAAGTACTTGAAGAAATAGGGGTTGATTTTAAAATATTTACAGAAGTAGAACCAGACCCAACGCTTTCCACAGCCAGAAAGGGCACAGAAGAAATGATGAATTTTAAACCAGACACAATAATATCTCTTGGCGGAGGATCTGCAATGGATGCAGCTAAAATAATGTGGGTAATGTATGAACATCCAGAGGTAAGATTTGAAGATCTTGCCATGAGATTTATGGATATAAGAAAGAGAATATATAATTTTCCAAAGCTTGGAGAAAAAGCTATGATGATATCTGTAGCAACATCAGCTGGGACAGGGTCAGAGGTTACCCCTTTTGCTGTAATAACGGATGAAAAGACAGGCGTAAAATATCCACTGGCGGACTATGAATTAACTCCAGACATGGCAATAGTAGATGCGGAACTTATGATGAACATGCCAAAAGGATTAACAGCTGCATCCGGTATAGATGCATTAATCCACGGCATAGAATCTTATACCTCGGTACTTGCATCAGAATATACCAATGGATTGGCACTGGAGGCTATAAGATTAATATTTAAATACTTACCACAGGCATATTCAGAAGGTACCACTAATGAAAAGGCAAGAGAAAAAATGGCACATGCATCTACCATGGCAGGAATGGCCTTTGCCAACGCTTTCCTTGGAGTATGTCATTCCATGGCACATAAATTAGGGGCAGAGCACCACATAGCCCATGGAACTGCCAATGCACTATTAATTGAAGAAGTAATAAGATTTAATGCAGTAGATAATCCTGTAAAGCAGGCATCCTATCCTCAGTATAAATATCCAAACGCTAAATGGAGATATGGGAAAATTGCAGATTATCTAGGTCTAGGCGGAAGTACAGATGAAGAAAAGGTTGAACTTTTAATCAAGGCCATTCATAAATTAAAGGAAAAAATAAATCTTCCAATGACAATTAAAGAGGCAGGAGTTTCAGAAAAGAAATTTTATGATACACTTGATAAGATGTGTGAACTTGCCTTTGATGACCAGTGTACGGGGGCTAACCCAAGATATCCATTAATAAGTGAAATTAAGCAGATGTTTATTAATGCTTTTGATAAAGATGAGACATATACTGAATAGGTTTTTCGCAAAAAATAGGGGTATTAATGAAAATTCTTTCTTTTCATTAATACCTCTATTTCCTTTGTAAACTTATGTATCAAAATTGAAAAAATATTCTTAAAACTGTATCAAGGACATAATACAGTATTTGAAAAGTAAAATAGAGTGTATTATTTAGGCATATGAAAATAAATAATAAGTTAAAGATGCGACGGATATTTTGAATCATACAAGGAAGCAGGTTCCGAAGATAGCGAGCTATCTGAGGGTTCTGCTGACGCAGTAGGATTCAAAATAGACTAGCATACTGACTTAGTTATTTTTTGAATATGCCTTACATTAAATAAAATTAAAAAATACGTTAATTTTACTCAATATGATTTTGATACATATGTGTGGCATATAAATTGCTAGATTATATTAATGGAAATAAAATTAGAGTGGTGGTGGTTAATGTAAACGTTTGTATAATGTAGACATAAATATTTGACTTACATCTGGTTCTGTTACCAACAAATTTTACCAAGTGGAGGTTTAGTTTTAAGGAATAGTTGAATTATTTGTAAGACTTAACTTAGAAAATATCAATTTACAGGGGGGAATTTTTTAATGAAAAAAAAGTTTAATAGTGTGTTCAGTTTTTTCATATGCTTCGCCATGTTTTTAACTACTGGTATTACAGTGCCATCTGTAGTAACAAAGGCAGAAACAACTACTTATCTCACTAGACAGGATTTTATAAATGGTAATTTTGGAAATACAGACAACGGTGTTGAACTTCTAAAAAATGATGGTGACAATGCTGCCGTTACTAGTACATACGCTGCAAAATTTACCTATGAGGCAGATGTAACTCTTGAAGATGGTCCTTCAGCAGCTCTAACTTTTGGAGTGGCAAATAAGGACAACCCCTCCGGTGGAGTATGGTATGGTGTTAATATCAATAAAACAGAAGGATATTCGTACTCTCAAAACGATAATGTAACTGGTGTAATAAGATTATTTAAGGTTATTCCTGGACAACCTCTTGGATTTAATCAGGTGGCAGCACTTACAGATGCTCAAAAGGCAAAAAATACTTTCCATTATAAAGTAACTGTTGATAGTAATAAAAACATTAAGTTCTATTTAGATGGCAATCTTGTGCTTATGCAAAATGATCCAAGCTGGGTAGGAGGAAATGTAGGTATTTTAACCTATAATACTAAGGCTACCTTTAGTAATGTTAAATTTAGTGATAGTGCAGTAGATAATGATGAAAATGGATTTTTAACTAATTTGGCAAATATTCAGGCAGTAAAGGCTGGAATCTGGAACAAGACTAATGAGGGATTATATTCACAGGGAAGAGGAGATAATTTTGCTATATCACAGACTACAGGAACAGATTTTACTTATGAAAGTGATGTAACTCTGCCATCTACAGGAGCAGCATCCTTAGTATTCAGATCAAATGATAACGGTTCCAGCTCTTATGTGGCTAATGTGGACAAAGGTGCTGGCATGGGAAAACTCTTCAAATTTGTAAATGGTGCGGCCACTGTTTTAAGTGAATTTAGGCTAGCTTCTACAAAGGATAATTATAATTTGAAGGTTAAGGCAATAGGTTCACATATAGAGTACTATATTGATGGTTCACTTGTGGCAAATTGCAGCGATGGCAGTTTAAGTTCCGGAAAATTTGGAGTGTTGACTTATAGTGGAGCGGAAATATATCAGAATTTAAATAAATATGACATAAATGCTGCAACTTATCCTAAACTAACAGATCTTCAGATTAATGGGATAAATTTAGAACCTGCATTTAATGAAAACGTATACTCGTATAATACTACTGTAGATTATGCAACAGATAAAATAAACATAAAACCTGTGGCAGTTAATTCTAGTACTGTAAATGTAAGAGTTTTGGATAGTAAAGGTTCTGAGGTATTTAATAACACAGTTCAAAACAATACTTTTAATGAACTTGCAATTCCTGTGGGATTGAATAAAGTCTATGTAACTGCTAAGGATTCAGATAGCAATGAAAGCACATATTTAGTACAAGTTAAGAGAGAGCAGGATCCAAGCTCCTATTACTCAGAAGAGTACAGACCTCAATTCCACTATTCAGCAAAGGAAAATTGGGTAAACGATCCTAATGGTATGGTTTACTATGAAGGAGAATATCATTTATTCTATCAATATTATCCTTATGGTAAAGAATGGGGTCCTATGCACTGGGGACATGCAGTAAGTACAGATTTAGTTCACTGGACAGAACTTCCTATTGCTCTTTATCCAGATAATATTGGAGCTATATTCTCTGGCTCTGCAGTAGTAGATGAAAATAATACCACAGGTTTCTTCACTAATACTCCGGAGAAAAAAGGCTTGGTTGCAATTTACACTACTGATAATAGTGGAGTACAGCAGCAGAATATTGCCTACAGTACAGATAAGGGAAGGACCTGGACTAAATATACTGGGAATCCTGTTATAAAAACTGCGGATGATCCTCTAAAGGATATTGCCAACGGTGCCTTCAGAGATCCAAAGGTGTTCTGGGATGAAGATGCTAAAAAGTGGATTATGGTAGCTGCTGGCGGTCCTCTTAGATTTTTCTCATCTTCAGATCTTAAAAACTGGACACCAGAAGCAATGCAGCCAGAAATTCAAACTGAATGCCCTGATATCTTCAAACTTAATGTGGAAGGAACAAATGAATCAAAATGGGTACTAAGTGAAGGTGGAAGATACTATAGAATTGGTGATTTGAAACAGGTAAATGGAAAATTGACCTTTGTATCAGAATCAGATAGAATTTCAACAAATTTTGGTAAAGACTCTTATGCGGGACAGACTTACAACAATACTCCTGATGGCAGAAGGATTATGATTAACTGGATGAACACCTGGGATAACTATTGTAATGCGCTGTCAGCTATTACAGACCCATATAATGGTTCTTTCACTTTGCAGCATGAATTGAAATTGAAGAAAAATGGAGATGGACAGATTAGATTAGTTCAGGAACCTATAAAAGAATACAACAGTTTACGCTTAGCTCCTACAGTAATAGAAAATGCTACTGTCAGTGCTACTGGCAATATACTTCAAGGGGTTACAGGTAAGCAGACTGAAATTGATGCTGAATTTACACCAGGAGCGAATACTACAGATGTGGGCTTTAAACTTAGAGTAGGCAATAATCAGGAAACTGTGGTAAATTACAATATAGCAAGTAAAAAGGTATCCATTGACAGAAGTAAATCAGGAAAGATACCAACAGAAAATGGCAATAGATACTATGAAAGTGATTTGTTTAAGGCTTTAGAAACTGGAGATATGAGTATGACTGCAGATGGTAAAATCAAACTTAGAATCTTCCTTGACTGGTCTTCTATAGAGGTATTTGGCAATGATGGAGAAGTAACCGGGGCTTCACTTATATTCCCAGATGACACAAGCACTGGTATGGAAACGTACTCAAAAAATGGAGATTCAAAGGCTAATATTACTCTATATCCAATCAATAGTATATGGAAAAGTGATGCAACTACGTTAAAAATAAATGCAGAAGACGCCGGCAATGGCAAAAAATCATTAAATGGAGCTGAATTTAAACTCTATGACCTTAATGGAAATGCTATAGGAACTGACAAAATCGAAACTAATTCAAAGGGACAGGCTACTGCAGCAAATTTAGCACCAGGTAAATACGTACTAAAGGAAATAAAGGCCCCAAAGGGACCCTATGAACTGGATGAAAATTGGAGCCAGCAAGTAGACTTAACAAAAGGCAGTCAAACTATAACCATAGAAAGTTCTAAGTATAAAAAGAAGTAATTTTTTTACTTTTACTAATTTCTTTACTTCGGGGTACTGATTTTGGAATGTAAATTTCAATTACATTCCCATTTCTTTCACCCCAGGGGTGTAAATTTTTCCATTTTGGAAAGAATTAATACCCCTGGGGTGTTTTTAATGTTCTCTTGTATTAAAATAGTTAACAGGGGGATTAGAAGCTTTGTCAATGAAAATTTCTTTTTGGGCATCCTCTATATAAGGAAGTGATTCCCTTAACACATCTTCAATGGTGTTGAGATAGGGAATATAAATATTATCTATTATGTTAGGGCTAAAATTAAGGGGTTTTAATTTCCAAAGATCATATTCATATTCATTATAGAAAACCATGCTTCCAAAATGATAGAATATAAGAATATCATTTTCTACATATACTTTTCCATCCACATTATGAATATTGTAATTATTATTTAGAATGATATTCCAGGGAGCTGCGTTAATTCCAATATTATACTCAATTCTAATTCCAACAAATTGAAGAGGTACCTTATCGAGATATTTCTGATCTCCCCATCTTTCAGACTCAGGTTGTGGATCGTCAAAGCACCACTCTATACATCTTTGGCGCCACCATTCCAGTATTCTAAATGCTTCCTTGTCTTTTTTAAACCCTATGAAACCGGCTTGAAATCTTCCATGTACTCTTTCTGATTCAGAATTATCTCTCTGGGTGCAAATATAAAAGTAGTATCCTATCCAGTTTTGAAGAATAGGCGAAGGATCTGCAAAAAAGAATATATCAGCGTCGCAGTATATAATATAATCTATATCATAGTTTGTGATTACATACTGTACTAGAGGAGCTTTCAGTGTCCAGCAGAATTCATTAATGTTCCTATTTTTTCTGCATTCTCTCAGATCATCATCTTCTAAAACATCTAAGGGTATAAGTGTTACATTTTTAAGGCCCATTCTATTAATTGCAGAGTAGCTGGTTTCGTCAACACAGCATATCCACATATGAAAATTTTTTGCATGTACTTCTAATGATCTGTAAAGAGCCAATCCTCTTATCAAATATTTTTTACTTATTATAGTGCAAAAGTATTTGGTTTTATCATCTGCCTTAATTCTAAAATTTAAGGGAGGATATCTGTAATATGTTTGTGCTCCACTTAAAGGCTTCTGACTGAATAATAAATTTAAATTACTTACATTAGCTGCTTTTACCCTGTTAATGCATTCCCTTATTAAGTTTAAATAGGGAAGATAAATCTTGTCTTTTATTGTTCTTCCTATAGGTATATAATTAAAAGACCATAAATCAAACTCAGTGTCATTATAAATATTTACTGTTGCAAAATGGAATGCCACCAGCCTATCTTTTTCTATATATATAAAACTGTCTTTTTCATAAATATTATAATTATTATTATAAATACAGTTCCAAGGGGCTGCATTTACACCTAAGTTTTCTGAAATTTTTATCCCTTGAAATAAAACAGGAAGTTTATCCAGATATTTTTGATCACCAAATCGTTCCATTCCAGGTTCCGGATTTGAAGAGCACCATTCAATACACTTATTGCGCCAGAAACTAAGACATCTAAAAGCGTTAACAGTGTTTTTAAAACCAATCAAACCTGCTTGATATTTTCCGTATATATTTTCAACCCATTGAAGGTCTCTTTGAGGACATAAGAAAACGTCAAAATTACCCCATTCACCATAAATTGCCTTAGGATCAGAGAAGAAGCATAAATCCGAATCACAATATACAATATCAGGTATCTTATAGGTATCTAGTATATATTTGATTAGTGGAGACTTTAATGTCCAGCAATATTCGTTAGGTTTCCTAAAATTTTTAACTGATAGAAGTTCATTGTCTTCAATTTTCTCTACCCTAAAAATGTAAGCATTATATAATTTCAATCTTGATAAAGTGGAATAGGATTCTTCATCCATACAACATATCCAAAGACTAAAATTTTCAGCTGAATTTTTAAGAGATTTATGGAGAGCTAATACTTTTAGGAGGTACTCATTACTGGCTATCGTACAAAAACGACAGGACTTAGTTTGTGCTTCAAATTCAGGAATTTCAGTGTATTCAGTGAGATTGTCATTTTTAGTTTTTTCTATAGATGTATTGTCTTTAGTTTTATTTTTATCATATACAGGGTCTTCAGCTACTTTAGCAGTATTATTATCATGGATTCTTTCTTCAGACTTATTGTCTTTATACTCATTTGTATTAATTTCTTTATTTTCATTCTGTACAGGATACTTAATTGCTTCGGCAGGATTATTATCATGTTTTTTTTCTTTAGACTTATTGTTTTTATATTCATTTGCACTAGCTGCAGGGATCTCAATGGATACTACTGAATTTTTATATTTAGGTCTTTTTTTGTGGATATATTTTACATTTCTTCTTTTACGCTTTTTCTTGTTAGTTTTAGGAGATTTAATGGATTCCAATAAATCTTTATCAGTAAAAATAATTCTTCTATTAGGTGTATTATTATCCTGCTTACTAAAATATATTGGAAAATTCTTGTTTGCGGATTTATTATCATAATAAGAGTCTACAGGATAACAATAGGCAGGTATCCAATTTTCTAAACAACTTAGTGATTTTAGATACAGCTTATTAATTGACAAAAATATATTTTTTAAAGCTGTCAGTTTTCTTACCAAGTTTATAAACGACATAAATTTCACCTCTCACAGGGCAGTTTACATACTGAAAAACTCTAATACATTTTTAAAATTTTGTTTGGATATACTGCTGTTTCAAATTTTTATTAATTTAATCAATGTGAAATTATCTTATTACTGTTATTGTATGTAGTATATCTTGCTATAGTTACATTTTATCCGATGACTACCATCCGTAATACTCCCATCGCACTCTGTGAAAGCGATTCACACAAAATTAAAAATTTTGGTTCTCTGCTTTTCTCAAAACAAATAATTTTTAGAGGGAATTAACACATTACAAACTCTAAAATCATATTATACTATTGAAAAAATAAGTAACTCTATAGAAAAAATTGGGAGAGATATGTTATGAAGGTTGTTATATTATGCGGAGGAAAAGGCTCTAGACTAGCGTCCCCTACTGAGAATAAACCTAAGCCGTTAGCTATAGTTAATGGTAAACCAATCATATGGCATATCATGAAAAACTATATGAAATATGGATTTAATGATTTTATTTTACCTTTAGGTTTTGGAGGGGAAAAGATAAAGGAATATTTTTGGGATTATGAATGGAAAAATAAAAATTTTATTAAAGATTCTGCTAATAATAGTGTAAAACTTTTAAGTGAACCAGAAAATTGGAAAATAACATTTGTTGATACTGGAGTTAATACTATGACCGGCGGGAGAATAAAAAAAATACAAAAATATATTGATGAAGATATCTTTATGCTAACCTATGGCGATGGACTATCAGATATAAATATTAAAACTTTATTAGAGTACCATTACAATAAGGGTAAAATTGCAACTGTAGCCGGTATACAGAGAAAAAGTCAATACGGTATTCTAACTGTAGAAAATGGTATTGCCAAATCTTTTGATGAAAAAACAAAATTGGATGGCATCATAAATGGAGGTTTTTTTGTATTAAATACCAAAATATTTGATTATATAGAGGATAGTGAATCCTGTGTTTTTGAACAAAGGCCATTGAAAGATTTAGCTAAAAAAGGAGAACTCTCCGTATATCTATATAACGGATATTGGATATCTATAGATACCTATAAAGATTTATTGGTGGCAAATAAGACATGGAAAATTTGAAGGCAATCTATATTGGAAAGAAGTAAGTCTTATTGAAAGATTTCCTTATGGTGGTGATATTTTTTAAAAGAATAATTTATGTAAAGTAGAAAAGAAAGGCAAAATTTTATGATTTGTAATAATTCATATACTTAATCAGCTTCTGGAGGTAATATATGGATGAGTTTAAAGACAAGAAAATATTGATAACTGGTGGTTTGGGCTTTATAGGCTCTCATTTAGTAAATCGTATGTTAAAAGAAAAGGCTAAAGTATTTATTATAGAAAGAAAAAAATCTAATCCCTGGAGGATAAAAAGTATTATAAACAAGGTTAATATTGCTGAAGCCGATATAATAAACAGCAAAGAAATTTATAAGGTTATAAAAAATATAGATCCTGAATATGTGTTTCATCTAGCTGCTTATGGAGTGGATTCTTCTAAAAAGGAGTATATTACTGCCATCAATACTAATGTAGAGGGAACTGTAAATATATTAAATTCGCTAAAAGACACTGGGTGCAAAAAAATAATAAATATGGGTACTTGCGCTGAATATGGAGATAGAACAGAATTAATGAATGAAGATATGAGACCTATTCCTGTGAGTATTTATGGAAGTACTAAAGCCTGTTCTACTATACTAGCCCATCAGATTGCCAAAGAAAATAGTATCGATATTGTTACTTTAAGACCATTTGGGATTTTTGGTGAAGGTGAAGCACACCATAAGATTTTTTGTCATATAATTTTATCTATCCTACAAAATAAGGATGTAGAACTTACTAATTGTGAACAATACAGAGATTATTGCTATGTTGAAAATATAATAGATGGAATGCTTTTATCTGCAAAAAATAGTTCTATAAAGGACAATATTTTTAATATAGCCAGTGGAAATATATACCCGCTTAAATATTATGTGGATTTAATATTTAAAAATATTAATACTACTAAAAAGCCTTTATATGGAGCTATACCCTATAGAAAAAACGAAATGTGGACTCCAAAAGCGGATATTAGCAAAATTAAATCCATGCTCCATTGGGTACCAAAGATAAGTGTTGAAGATGGAATTATTAAGACTATAGATTGGTACAGAAAAAATAAAGAATTATACTAGGGGGTGATAGTAAAATGGATTTATCTTTAAATATATTTAAAAATAAAAATGTGCTGGTTACTGGACATACTGGCTTTAAAGGTTCCTGGCTTTCAATATGGTTAAAAGAACTTGGCGCAAATGTAATAGGATATGCTTTGGAGCCTATTAATCCTGAAGATAATTTTTGTTTAAGCGGATTGAAAGACAATATGGTAGATATTAGAGGAGATATTAGAGATAGTACGTTACTTAATGAAGTATTTAAAAAATACAAGCCAGAAATTGTCTTTCATCTTGCAGCACAGCCTCTTGTAAGATATTCCTATGAACATCCTAAATATACATATGAAGTAAATGTGATAGGAAGTTTAAATTTGTTGGAAGCTATTAGAGATTGTCAATATACAAAAGCTGCAGTTATTATAACTACTGATAAATGTTATGAAAACAAAGAATGGATATGGGGATACAGAGAAAATGATCCTATGGGGGGATACGATCCCTACAGTTCCAGTAAAGGTTGTGTAGAACTTTTAGTTTCGTCCTATCGTAATTCTTTTTTTAATCCCAGGGAATATGCTAAACACAATAAGGTTATAGCCTCAGTTAGAGCAGGTAATGTAATTGGCGGCGGTGATTGGGCAAAAGACAGAATTGTTCCTGATTGCATAAATGCTTTAAAAACAAATAAGTCCATAATTCTTAGAAATCCTAATTCAATTCGTCCTTGGCAGCATGTCCTTGAGCCCTTAGGAGGATATTTAAAATTGGGATCTCAGCTTTTAAAATATGGTACTGAATTTTCTGGTGCATGGAACTTTGGACCTAGAGAAGAAAGTATTGTAAGTGTAGAAGAAATAGTAAAAAAAATTATTAAGTATTGGGGATATGGTCATTATAAAATCTTGGGTTCATCTTCAAATTCTCTTCACGAAGCTAATTTATTAAATCTTGATATAAGTAAAGCTAAATTTAAATTACAATGGCAGCCAAACTGGAATGTAGATAAGGCTGTTGAAAAAACTGTAGAGTGGTATAAAAACTATAATAATACAGATGTTTATAATTTATGTGTAAAACAAATTAATGAATATTGTACCTTACTCTAGATGTATAATTATTACTCAAATGTAAAATGTTATAATTTAGGGGTAGCGGAGATAGATGCTACATGTATATATCCGAAAACTCTATTTTAATTTTTTCTATATTGTTATGGTCTGCAAATTTCTCTTCATTGTTACAATTTTCATCACCTTTTAGCAGCTTTACGGGAAGGGTTATTTTAAATTCACTTCCTTCATTTGGAGCACTCTCTAACTCAATTATCCCATTATGCAAAACCACTAGTTCCTTAACTAAGGAGAGACCTATGCCGCTGCCTTCTGAACCTCTTGATAAAGATTTGTCAACTTGAACAAATTTTTTAAATATTGAAGCCTGTTTATCAGGAGGTATTCCAATTCCTGTGTCCTTTACAGAAATAACTATGTTGTCTACTTTATCCTGTATATTAACTTCTATGCTTCCGCCAGGAGGTGTAAATTTTATTGAGTTAGATAATAAATTAAGTATAATTCTTTCCATAGCATCTGGATCAAAAGCCATAACCTTTTCTTCAATGTCTGTGTCAAAAGTAATATTAATACCTTTACTTTTTACATAATCAACAGTAGACATTACAGTATTTTCTAAAATAAAGACTATATCATAATTTTTAAAGTGCGTAGAAAAATTACCTGAATCGATCTTTGTTATATCTATAAGGTTATTAATAATTCTAAGCAATCTATAACAGTTTTGTTTCATTATATCTATATATTTTTCTGAAGTTTCATCTTTACCTTCAGTAGTTCTATTTTTAAGTTCTATAATTTGAAGAGCACTGAAAATTAAATTTAAGGGAGTTTTAAATTCGTGAGAAATATTAGAAAAAAAGTTAGTCTTTAATTCATCATAGTATTTTAACTCCTTAATAAGTTTTTTATTTTTTTCATTTAGTTTATGCTCAGTTATATCACGACCTAATAACATCAATCCTTTACGGCTTCCGTCTTCGTTAAATAGAGGAATTCTCAAGGTGTCATAAATTTTATTAGTTTCTTCTCTTCTATTTAGAATAACTTCTTTAGTTCTATATATAGTTCCTGTTTCCCATGTTTTTTTATCGTTGGCTTCAAATTCATCAAGTAAATCTTTGTTAAAATATGGAGATGTATTTATATTATTCATATTAATATTTTCATAATCATCTCTGCTAATGTTTAAGAGGCGGAGAGCAGCGTCATTTATTTCCAGAAAATTTCCTTTATCATTTTTAAAATAAATTATATCAGGAGTAGAATTTATTAATGTATTTAGCAGGTTTTCATTATCGGACAGCGAACTTTCAGCAAGTCTACGCTTATATATATTAAAAATTATTAAAAACATTTGTAAAGCAATTATAAATATGATAATAGAAGCAGCAATGGGGAAAAACATGTTTTTATAAATATTAAAATAATCTAAAGGTGCATTGCGTATTATTGATCCTTTGGGCAGAGATTTTAGGTCAATGCCAAATTTTTTTAATTGCAGGTAATTAAATTCATAGTTATGGGCGGTGTCTTCCGTAACAGGTATACTGGAAGACTTTTCACCATTTAATATTCTTAAAGCTAAATCACCTATACTACTCCCATAACTATCTGCGTATGTAAGCATACCGCCTATGCTTTGATTATTTATATATGTGCTTGCTCTGCAGTACATAGGTATGTCAGAATCTTTAAAGAGTATATCTGCAGCTGATGATTGTGAAGTTGGTCTGTCGCTGATGTCTTTAAAGGCATCAGGGGTTGCACTAAAATAAATAACAGTATCTTTAGGTAAGTTATTTATTTCTTTTTTTAATTTAAAGATATCACTTTCATCAGAAAATAAGAAATTAATTTTGTTTTTATATAGAGGTATTAAACTTTCAACAAGTTTTTTATGATAAATTCCAAATTGAGTTTTATCTGTGATTACAAATATTTGTTTAGTTTTTGGATGAAGACTCAAAGCTACATCAAGAGTACTTTTGATATCCGGATTCTTTGTTATTCCAGTATAGTTCGAATGACCCTTAACCAAAGAAGTGTCAAAAGAAGGTACTCCAGCAAATACAACAGGGGTATTGGGGAATAATTTGTCTCCATAATTAAGCATAAATTTAAAGGCATTATCATTCATATCATCTAAAGTGATGACAGCATCAAATTTTGTATTCTCATATTTAACTTTATACAAATTATAAAGCTGCTGGGAATAGGTATCCCTCAAGTTATTATTGTAATCCATATATTCAATTGCAACATTTATATTTTTTTTACTTTTTATAAATTTTGAATTTATTGATGATATAATTGTATTTTCAAAGCTCATTGACTCAGTGCCATTGGTAAAACTATTATAATTTTCATTTGAATTTAAAATAAGTATATTCTTTTCAGCTCCATTTTCAGCATAAGCAGTACTTTGGAATAAAGAAAGAAAAATAGCAAAAGATATTAGAAAAATATATTGTTTTGTATGTTTAAAAATTTTCACAATAGTTAATACCCCCGTCTAAATTAAGAATTATTTATCTTAATGTAATTTTATATCTAAATTTGTAGATTTTGTTATATTACATATGCATATATTCTACATAAAATACAAAATTCCTTTTTTAGAAAGTTTAGTCTGTGTAGATTTAACATAAAGGTGGAATTTTTCATCTCGGAGGTGTAAATATTTCTAAGAATAGAAAGTCTTATACCAATAAGGTGCTATATGAAAAAATGCTTATGAAATATCATAAGCAAATGCTAAGAAATTAAGTATTAGGAATTAACTAAATAACTAAGGCATGTGAAAATAAATAGTAAGTCAAAGATGCGACGAATATTTTGAATCCA
>NZ_JBDNRK010000013.1:0-89818 GCF_047718555.1 Clostridium sp.
TTTTAGAACTGCAAATGCATGGCTTACTTGGCGTTGAACTCCCACTTGAAGAAGGGGGAGTTCAACGCCAAGTTAGTCAGGTTAAGTAAAGAGCTATTAGTGGAAAATACCAGTTCATTATCTGTGAACTGGTATTTTTCTGATTAAAGATATTATATGGAATATGCAGATTAACAAAATAGCATACACATATTAAATATTTGTTGTAGAAACAATGTAGAAACTATTAATAATTTATGAATTGTATTGACAATAGAAGTAAAATGCAATAATATATAAACACATTAATTACATAGGATTACTATGAGTTTCTGAATAAATTGTCAATAGTTGACCAGAAAACTGGAGGCTAAATAATTATTTAAAATAGTTATTTAGCTTTTTGTTATATTTAAAATTAATTGGGGGTATTTTAGTGGCAAAGAAAAAATGGATAATTGTAAACTTAATAACCTTAATATTAGTAACTCTAATATTAACTAGTTGCGGTTCAAATAAAACTACTGAAGATAATAATGCTTCGATGAGTAACATGAGTAATATGAGTAATATGAGTAATATGAGTAATATGAGTAATATGAGTAATATAAGCAATGCAAGTAAATAATAATCATTAAAAAGTAGTAAATTCTATACAATTTATTGTCCGCTGTAATGTCTTATATAATTAAAACAATAGGCTGTAAATAAGTATTTATTATTCAGCTTATTGCATTTTGTAGATTAATTTTTCCTAATGTATAGTAGCTAACTTTTATTTAATAACTTTTGTGAGATAATCATTATATATAAAATTTTAATATTTGAATGGAGCCTTAATATGAATGAAGATAGAAAAAAGATATTAATTGTGGATGATGAAATGAAAATTGTAGAAGTTATAAAATCATATATTGAAAATAGTAATTTTTATGCTTTTACAGCTGCTAACGGAAATGAAGCTATAAATTTATTTTATAATGTGAATCCTGATCTTATTATTTTAGATCTAATGCTGCCTGATATAAATGGTGAAGAAATATGTAAATTTTTAAGAATTAAAAAATCAAAAGTTCCTATAATTATGCTTACCGCAAAAATTGGTGAGGATGATATTTTAAATGGTCTTGATATAGGAGCAGATGACTATATAACGAAACCTTTTAGTCCAAGGCAACTTGTTGCTAGAGTAAAGGCATTATTAAGAAGAGTTGAAGTTGATGAAGTTCAGACGTCTGATATATATTCTTTTAATCAAAATGATCTTATTATAGATAATGTATCCTATGAAGTCAGAAAAGCTGGAAGCTTGGTTAATCTTACCCGTAATGAGTACAATATACTTATTGCAATGGCTAAGCATCCTTCAAAAGTATTTACGAGAGAAGAACTGATTTCTATTGCATTAGGTGGAGATTTTGGAGGGTATGATAGGGCTGTCGATTCCCATATAAAGAATTTGAGACATAAAATTGAAAGTGATCCTAAGGTGCCTAAATATATTCAGACTATACGTGGTATAGGCTATAAATTTGGAGATGCTTAGTTAGGAGGGTAATCAATGAAGAGTAGTCTAAAGACAAAATTGTCATTGACCTATGCTTTAGTGGCTGTAATAAGTATATTAATGATAAGTTTAACCATAAATATATTTTTAGAAAAACAATTTAAGACTTATACTATGGAAAATCAAGAAAATAAAAATAAGGCATTGACTGATTTAATTGGTAAACAATATGGTGATAATGAAAACTGGAATTATAAGACTATTGAAAGTATAGGGATGAACGCTATTGAACAAGGATTAATTATTAAATTAAATGATAATTCTGGAAAGGTAGTATGGGATGCTTCTACTCATAACAATGGCTTATGCAAACAGATGATAGATCATATGGAGAATAATATGAACAAATATTATGGTGGGGATAGTGGTAAATATGAAGAAAAATTATATACAGTTTACAACGGTAATAGAAAGATAGGAAGTTTACAGATTGGATATTACGGCCCATTTTATTATAATGATAACGATATAGCATTTATAAAAACATTAAATAAGATTTTATTAGGAGTGGGTATAGCATCATTATTTTTTGCTGTACTACTGGGATTGCTTATGGCTAAAATGTTGAGTAGTCCTATATCTAGAGTTGTAAAAGCAGCTCAAAATATTGCTAATGGTTTTTTTGATAATAGAATTACTGAAAAATCTGAAACTACAGAAATTGATTTGTTGATTTCAACCATTAATGATTTAACAGAAACTCTTGAAAATCAAAAGAATTTGAGAAAAAGAATGTCTGCTGATATTGCCCATGAGCTTAGAACACCTTTGGCAACACTGCAAAGTCATCTTGAAGCTATGATAGATGGAATATGGAAACCAAGTATAGAAAGATTGGAAAGTTGCCATGAAGAAAGTATAAGAATAAATAGATTAGTAGGAGATTTAGAAAATTTAGCTGAATATGAAAGTGAAAATTATAAATTATCTAAAGTTAAATATGATATTTATGATCAAGTAAAGAAAATAATGTATAATTTTCAGGCTGATTTTAAAAATAAGGGTGTGAATATTAATCTTAATGGAAAAAGAGAATTTGTATTTGCAGATAAAGATAAGATTAGTCAAGTTATAATAAATCTCATATCCAATTCATTAAAATATACTCCTAAAGATGGAAATGTAGAGATAATTATTGATAAAAGTGATAAGGAAATAATTATAAAAGTTAAAGATACAGGAAGAGGAATATCCTCAGAAGATATACCCTATATATTTGAACGATTCTATCGGGTAGATAAATCTAGAAATAGATTAACAGGGGGAGCCGGAATAGGACTTACTATTGCAAAGGCCATTGTAAATTTTCATAAAGGAAATATAGCTGTGAAGAGTAATTTAGGTAAAGGAACGGAATTTACTGTATTATTACCAAAAGGAATATAAGAAAATATTTATAAATAGTAAAAAACTATAGAATTTATTTATACAGTATGGTATTATAATAAACAAATAGGAATAGTAGGTTAGGATATAAAATTTTAGGGGGAAAATAAATATGTCAAAAATAGCAAAAAAATTAGTTGATTTAATTGGAAATACACCATTGTTAGAACTTTCAAATTATAATGCTCACAAGGGATTGGAAGCTGAAGTTATTGCTAAATTAGAGTATTTTAATCCAGCAGGAAGTGTAAAAGATAGAATTGGATATGCTATGATAAAAGACGCGGAAGAAAAGGGCCTAATAAATAAAGACACGGTTATAATTGAACCTACAAGTGGTAATACAGGAATAGGACTTGCTTTTGTGGCAGCTTCAAAAGGATACAGACTTATACTGGCTATGCCTGAGACAATGACTTTGGAGAGAAGAAATCTTCTCAAAGCGCTTGGTGCAGAGTTAGTTTTAACACCAGGGCCAGAAGGAATGAAAGGTGCCATTAAAAAGGCTGAAGAATTGGCAAAGGAAAATCCAAATTCTTTTATACCACAACAATTTAAAAATCCAAATAATCCTGAAATACATAAAAAAACTACTGCTGAAGAAATTTGGAGAGATACAGATGGGCAAGTAGATATTTTTATAGCTGGCGTTGGTACCGGTGGTACTGTTAGTGGAGTAGGAGAGGCATTAAAAGACAAAAATCCAAATATAAAAATTATTGCTGTTGAACCTTTTGATTCTCCAGTTTTATCTGGTGGAAAACCAGGACCACATAAAATTCAGGGAATTGGAGCAGGGTTTATTCCAGATACTTTTAATGCTGAAGTTGTAGATGAAATATTCCAGGTAAAAAATGAAGAAGCTATTGAAACAGCAAGAGAATTGGCAAAAAATGAAGGATTATTGGTAGGTATATCCTCAGGAGCTTCTACTTTTGCAGCAACACAAATTGCAAAGAGACCGGAGAATAAAGGTAAAAAGATAGTTGTGCTATTACCAGATACTGGTGAAAGATATCTATCAACTCCTTTATTTCAGTAATTTTATGTTTTAGAGATAAAGGAAATATCATTTATTATTTTTGTACTTTTCACAGAGATTTCTCTTCTTTAGTTTTTTATTTTTCCAAAAACATTTTACCACAAATGAGAGTAAATCTCTAAAATTTTTTGAATGCAAAGTGTATATAATTCAATTTCTACAGGTATAATTTGTGAAATTCAAGTTTAATAAATCTTCAATCTAAAAAGATTAAAATAATAAAAAATGTGAATAAAGTATTGACACTTAGTTAAAAATATAGTATTTTATAGTAAACACATCGGAATAATATAATAAAATTTAGGTGACCAGAACTACTGGAGGCTAAGTTTTTTCATTAATTTGAAAGAACTTAGCTTTTTTTCTGAAATTTATTTTGCTAATTTAAAAATAGTTTATATTAATATTTAGACTATTTTTATAAAAAGCTCATTATTCCATATGACAAATAATTTAATATAAAAATTTAGGAGGAGTAGTTTTAATGATTAAAAAAACACTTAGTAAAAAATTTGTATTAGTTCTTGTCTCACTAATATGTTTAGTAAGTTTGGTGGCAACTGCCTGCGGTAAACAATCTTCCGGTGCATCGGCATCTTCATCAAAATCTACAACGGATAAGTTAAAGCCGGATAGTGATGGTTTAATTCCAATAAAAACTTCTTCAAAAGTAGATTGTTCATCTACACCATGGGTTGTTGCTGACCAGAAGGGATTTTTTAAGAAATATGGCTTGAAAGTAGTATATACGGGAGAAACCCAAGCAGCTCAACAAATCCCATCTATTTTAAATGGAAACAATAATGTTAATGCTTTTCATCCAAATACTTATGCACCGGCAATAGCAGGAGGAGCTAATATAATAGGTATTGGACCAGCAGGAATAGATCCGGCACCAGATGTAGATCCTAAATATAGACATATGTGGTGGTTTGTTAGTGCTAAAGCTTCACAGGCTGGAGTTAAAACTTTTAAAGATTTAGCAGATTATAAAAAGGGCCAAAAATTAAAGTTTACAACAGGTTCTGCTAATATTTGTACTGATTTTGAAGGAAATACTTTAGCTGATAAATTTGGAATTCCAAGAGATAGAATAGAATGGGTGACAATGCCGGATGTTCAGGCATTACAGGCTCTTACGCAGGGAACAGTTGATGTATCGGCAGTTCATCCACCATATTATACTGGAATGGAAAAGGCTGGAAATATAAAAATAGCAGATACAGCAGATACTGATCTTGGACCAACAGCAGGCTTGACTTATTGGGTTGTAAACAAAACCTGGGCAGCTGAAAATCCAAATGTAACTAGAAAATTTCTTAAGGCAATAACAGAAGCAGATACTTGGGCAAATCATAATCCTAAAGAAGCTGCAGATTTAACTGCAAAACATATAGGACAACCAATTAGTGGAAATCATTATTATTCTGAAAATCTAAATATTGATAATGCTAAGTATCTAAAACCTTGGTTGGACGATTCAGTAAAAAATGGTTCAATACCGAAAGATAAAGTAAAAGTTTCAGATATGGTAACAGATGCATATTATAAATAAAATGTACAATTCAACATATATTTAACTAAAATAATAAGTATTGATTTGTTAATTGATATTACTGTGTTGACCAGAAATACTGGAGGCCAAGATTTTTCGTGGATTTGAAAAATTTTGGTCTCTTTGTATTTATAATTTTATGAATGTAAAATTTTTTTATAAATATAACTAAAGTGGTATAAAAGGTAATAAATTATTTATTGAATTAAAATTTAATATAAAAATTAGGAGGGGTTAGTTTCAATGGTTAAAAAACGATTTAACAAAAAATTTATATTAGTTCTGATTTCAATAATATGCTTAATAAGTCTGGTGGCAACTGCTTGCGGTAAGCAATCCTCAGGTGCCTCAGCATCTTCATCAAAATCTTCAGGGGATGAATTAAAGCCTGATAAAGATGGATTGATTCCAATTAAAACATGGACAAAAACAAATTGTGCATCTACACCATGGGTTGTTGCTGATGAAAAGGGATTTTTTAAGAAATATGGTTTAAAATCAGTGTATACTGGTGAGACTCAGGCAGCTCAGCAAATTCCATCAATACTGAATGGAAACAATGATGTGGCAGATTTTCATCCAAATACTTATGCACCAGCAGTAGCAGGAGGCGCTAATATAATAGGTATTGGAGCAGCAGGAATAGATCCAGCACCAGATGTAGATCCTAAATACAGACATATGTGGTGGTTTGTTAGTGAAAAGGCATCACAGGCAGGAGTTAAGACTTTTAAAGATTTAGCAAATTATAAAAAGGGTCAGAAATTAAAATTTACAACAGGAGCTGCAAATATTTGTACTGATTTTGAAGGCGGTGTTTTAGCTGAAAAATATGGTATTCCAAAAGACAGAATAGAATGGGTTACAATGCCGGATGTTACAGCTGTACAGGCACTTACTCAAGGAACAGTTGATGTATCAGCAGTTCATCCACCATATTACGCTGGAATGGAAAAGGCAGGTAATGTAAAAATAGCAGATACAGGCGATACAGATCTTGGACCAACAGCTGGTTTAACCTATTGGGTGGTTAATAAAACTTGGGCAGAAAAAAATCCAAATGTAGCTAAAAAGTTTCTTCAAGCAATCACTGAGGCAGAAACTTGGGCAAATCATAATCCTAAAGAAGCAGCAGATTTAACTGCAAAGCATATAGGTCAACCAGTTAGTGGAAGTCATTATTATACTGAAACCTTAAATATTGATAATGCAAAATATGTACAACCTTGGATTGATGATTTGGTTAATAAGGGGTCCATACCAAAAGGTAAAATAACAGCTAAAGATTTAATAACAGATAAATACTATAAATAAATTAAATTTTAGAACAGTTTAAAAATTAAACTTTAAAAATTTTTTAATAATAGAAGAATTAAAATGGCATTCATAATGCGTCTTTATGTATTATGAATGCCATTTTGCCTTTTGTTATGAATTTAAAAAAATGTTGACATTTCAAAAAAAATGTAGTATTTTATAGTAAACACATTGGAATAATAAAATTATTTTGGTTGACTAGAAATACTAGAGACCAAGTCTTTTCACAAGTTTGAAAGGACTTGGTCTCTATATTTTTGTCTATAGTTTAATAAAAAATTAGGAGGGTAAGTTTCAATGATTAAAAAAAGATTTAGTAAAAAATTTGTGTTAACTTTAGTTTCACTGATATGCTTAGTAAGTTTAATAGCAACTGCCTGCGGTAAGCAAACTTCCGGTGCTTCAGCATCTTCAGCAAAATCTTCAGGTGATGAATTAAAACCTGATAAAGATGGCTTAATTCCAATTAAAACTTCATCAAAATTAGATTGTTCATCTACACCTTGGGTTGTTGCTGATCAAAAGGGATTTTTTAAGAAATATGGTTTGAAAGTTCAGTATACTGGAGAAACTCAAGCTGCTCAAGAAATTCCATCAATATTAAATGGAAATAATTATGTTGATTCATTTCATCCAAATACTTATGCACCTGCAATAGCTGGTGGAGCTAATATAATAGGTATTGGACCAGAAGGGATAGATCCAGCACCAGATGTAGATCCTAAATATAGACATATGTGGTGGTTTGTCAGTGCAAAGGCTTCACAGGCTGGAGTTAAAAGTTTTAAAGATTTAGTAAACTATAAAAAAGGACAAAAATTAAAGTTTACAACTATTGCTGCCAATATTTGTGCCGATTTTGAAGGAAATACTTTAGCTGATAAATTTGGAATTCCAAGAGACAGAATAGAATGGGTTACAATGCCAGATGTTCAAGCAATACAAGCTCTTCAACAGGGAACAGTTGATGTATCAGCAGTACATCCACCATATTACACTGGTATGGAAAAAGCAGGTAATGTAAAAATAGCAGATTCAGCAGATACTGATCTTGGACCAACAGCAGGATTAAGTTACTGGGTTGTTAATAAAACTTGGGCTGCTAAAAATCCAAATGTAACTAGAAATTTCCTTAAAGCAATGACAGAAGCGGAAACTTGGGCAAATCATAATCCTAAAGAAGCAGCAGATTTAACTGCAAAACATATAGGGCAACCGGTTAGTGGAAATCATTATTATACTGAAACTTTAAATATTGATAATGAAAAGTATTTAAAACCTTGGTTAGATGAATCGGTTAAAACTGGCTCCATACCAAAGGGTAAGCTAACTACTAAAGATTTAGTAACAGATGCATATTATAAATAATATATAAGCTTCAATAACTTATAGGAATAGTAATCTTGATAATTAAGATTACTTGATGGAGTAAAATACTTATACTGATTTATGTTTATTAAAAATAGTGTTAATACTAGAATAGTACTAGCACTATTTTAACTTCAAAACTTATTTATTATAATTAATTGCTTTATTATTTCTAATCTTAAATTTCTTTTTTGTCACAGAAAATAAATATATAGATGATATACCTGCAATGGGAACTAAACAGCTTAATCCACAAGCTCCACAGGTTCCTGTACAAGCACCTACTCCTGGTATAAAATTACTTGTTGCAGCTATACTGATGCCTGCAACGCCAATTCCAGTTCCGATTTCTTTGATTTTATTATTCATTTACAGCACCCCTCACAGGGATAGGCATATCAGATTCGTTAATACTTTCTTTTTCCCAGCCAGGCTTTCCAGTTCCATAAGAGATTGCATTTTTAGGGCATGTAGCTTCACATTGTCTGCAGGTAATACAATTGAGAATTTCATAGGATATTTTTCCATTCTTTTTTTGTAAAGACCCCATTGGGCATGTTTTCACACAAGATGCACAAGAAACACATTTTTCCTTTGATAATCTTAATTTAAAAGTAAAACCAAACTTTGAACTTATACTTTGCATAATTCCCTGTACGGCTCCTACTGGGCACATAAAATTACAATAGCCTCTTCCACCTTTTGTGAATATTCCAAAAACAAATAGCCAAAGAAATCCTGTTATAATTGTAGTTGAACTTAAGAGTCCAAAATTTCCCCAAAATCCTCCGTTCATAAGTCGTTGTAAAAAGGAAAGATTACAAAATGCACAGGCAATACTTCCTGCTAAAAATGGAGTTATTAGATATCCTGCTAAAAATCCATATCTAATAGGTATTGGATTTATTATTTTGTACCAATTTATTTTAAATCTTTCAGGAACTAGACGACTTAAATATTCTGGAAAAGCTCCTGCTGCGCATAGCCGTCCACAGTAAAATGCACCAAAGAAAAAAGTAAGAACAAAGAATAAAATCACTGATATAAATACAACAGACATAAACTCTAATCCTTTACCTGTAAAAAGATTTAATAATGGTATACGAAGGCATATTGAATGAATATTTAAAGAACTTCCATCATTATTTATTAATTTACCTAGTACTCTTTCGTATAAAGCAAAAGGAGCATAGAATAAAATTATTCCAAATAAATACCATATTCCTCTTTTAATTAAAAATACATTACTTCTTTTTATTTTTGTCATTGTTTGTAACCTCCTCATAGACCTTTAATCTTTATCTTTTACATTTGAGTTAATAACTTTAATAGGTATAGTTCCGATTACATTGTTGTTTTTTGTATTTATTACATTTATGACTCCTTCGCTTACTAGATATTTATTTGACTTATTTCTGGGTATATTTAACAAAACTGTTATATTGAATTCTTCATTTGCCTTTAATACAATATTTAAATTTCCGTTTATTCCAAAAGATTTATCTATTTGTGAGCCTATTGTTACTTTTCCATCAAAACCTTTATACAGTAATTGCAGAGATGTATCTTCTTTTTCACTATTTATAATAGTACCTTTAATTGACTGTACATTAGGTTGGACTAATTGTTTAGGCAAACCTTGTTGTGCTATATCTATTATGGTAGTCTTGGCTATATTTTTATTATTAATTTTCTCGTTAACTTTAATTTTGAAACTTGAACTTTGCTCTACCGCTGTTGCTTTTTTATAATATCCAGCACCTATTGTTATTAAAGTCATTAGTACAAATGCAGTAAAAAAAATAAATACTTTTAGAAATTTCTTTTTCATCATTTTCATCTCCTTATAATAGTTATTGCAAAATTTTTCATATGTAAAAAAGGCTAGGACTATCTTCTTAAAATAATAAGATAATCCTAACCTCCAGTTTTCTGGTCAGTTCAAATAAAGTGCATGCTATTTCTATATTTTAAATGTGCCTTTTGTAAAATATTATTACTTTACTGTTTGATTGTCAATAAAAATTTTATATTTATGTGTAATTATGATGTAGATTTTATTAATAAATTGTAAATAAAATTCGTGTAATTTATTACTAAATATCTTTACTAACATAATAATTCAAACTTTTTTGTTCATAAATTATTCATAATAATTACATTATATCTACATAGGATTTAAATAAAATCATAACCTTCTATTGACATATAAATTATAATTTATTAATATTAATTCATACTAAACAGATAGGCATAATGTTTTTGCATTTATACTGGAGAAATTTCTGCTAACCAGAAATACTGGAGGCTGACTTGTTTTATGAAAGATTCATTTATCATAAAACAGTCGGCTTTTTTATTTACAAAAATCTATAGTTATGGAGGATTAAAATGAATAAAAAGAAAATAATTGACTCATATTTAAAAAACATAATTTTCAATTATCTTAGGAAAGGGGATGGATTTGGTGATAAAATCATTAAAAACAGATAATGTAAATTTAAAGAAATCATCCTATAAAATATTCATGTTTTTAATAATTATTATATTTATAATTATTTTATTAATATCAGTTAAAAGAATTTTTAATATTGATGTATTAAATGTTTTTAAGAATTTATTTTTATTAAAGTATCTGCCTAAATTGGATGATAGTACTAGTTATGGATTGATCTTTATATTTGGTGTATTAACGTCTTTTCATTGTGTTGGAATGTGCAGTGGAATAGCAATTTCACAAACTGTTAAAAAAAATGAAGCTGAGAGTTCTGATAATAGATTTCGTTCAATTATATTACCATCCTCATTTTACAATATAGGAAGGATTATTTCATACACTGTAGTTGGTGCCATAGTTGGAGGGCTTGGAGGTGTAGTAAGCTTTGGCGGTATATGGAAAGGTGTAGTGCCAGTTATTAGTGGTATATTTATGATTATTATGGCTATCAATCTTTTAGGTATTTTTAAATTTTTAAGATGGGTAAATATTAGAATGCCCTATTTTTTTACAAAAAGAATATTTGAGGGTAATGGTTATAGTCCTATTATTGTGGGATTGTTGTCTGGATTAATGCCCTGTGGGCCATTGCAGATGATTCAACTATATGCTTTGAGCACAAAAAGTGTACTGTATGGAGCTTTATCTATGTTTATATTTTCAATAGGTACAGTGCCTTTGGTATTTACATTTGGTACAATAAATACATTTTTGAATAAAAAATTTTCTAAAATAATTTTAAAAATAAGTGCAGTAATTGTTTTTTCATTAGGAATAGTAATGATTGGAAGAGGATTAGCACTGTCAGGTATATCTATTAAAATGCCAAATATGAATATAGCAAAAAATGGTCATAAGGTTTTTGCATTAATAGAAGGAAACAGTCAGACAGTACAAGCCGAAGTACAGTCTGATAGTTTCCCAGAAATAGTAGTAGTTAAAGGTATACCTGTTAAATGGAATATGCATGTAGATAAAGATAATTTAAATGATTGTAATAAGGCATTTCAAGTTTCGAAATTGAAAATTAATAAGAGTCTTACTGTTGGAGATAATATCGTGGAATTTACTCCAAATGAATCAGGTGACTTTACATATACATGCTGGATGGGGATGATAAAAAGTAAAGTTATAGTAGTTGATAGTGAAAGTGATTTAAAGAAACTTGAAAAGAAATAAGTATATGAAATTTAAACTTTTTAAAATATATATGCTGTAAAGAAATACAAAAAGGTATTGACATCTATTAAAAATTATAGTATTGTATACTAAACAGATAGGAATGATATATTAATATAAAAGGTTGACCAGAATAACTGGAGACCAGGTTTTCTAAAATTTGATTTATGAAAACCTGGTCTCTTTTATTTTAGGTATTGTAAATAACTAGTCAATAATACTAATGGATTTTATTTATTATTTATTTGCATATGCTTTATGTATTGAAGGAGGAGAAATTTTAATGATTACATAATTAAAATAGAAATATAAGTGATTCATTATCAATAATTAAAATAATAATATAAATTATTTATATAAGGGGGATATATTTATATGTCAGCTATAACAATTGAAAAACCAGCTAAGAAAAAGGAACATATACTAGACAAATTAGCGATCCTAGGTAGAAAATCTATTGCTTTAATAATCTTCTTTGCTCTATGGCAAATATTGCCTACAATAGGAGTGTTGAACAGACAGTTTATACCATCAATAGGTGACATTGTAATTAATCTTGGGCAGATGTTAGCCACAGGAGAATTACTCATTCATATACAGGCAAGTATGGCAAGAGCATTGGAAGGTTTTGCTCTTTCAATAATAGTAGGTGTACCTCTAGGATTTTTGTTAGGAGGATGGTTTAAGAAATTTGAAGAAATTTTGGATCCATTATTACAAGTATTTGCGCAGATTAACCCTTTTACCCTTTTTCCTATATTTATTTTGTTCTTTGGAATTGGTGAAGTTGCAAAAGTAGCAATAATCTTTTGGGTAGCAGTATGGCCAGTATTATTTCATACAATTAATGGTGTTAAAAATATTGATCCATTATTAATAAAAGGTGCGCGAGCTATGGCCACACCAAAGTTTTCACTTTTTTATAAAGTTGTTTTGCCAGGGGCAGCACCTTTGATTTTTGCAGGACTTAGATCTTCAGTTGGTACTGCATTTTTAATGCTTATTGCCGCTGAAATGATAGGAGCAAGTAAAGGTCTTGGCTGGTTAATATTAAATGCACAAAATAATTACAATATTAACAAGTTATATTCTGCAGCAATTGCTATTGCAGCACTTGGATTGTTAATGACAAAGCTTTTGCAAGTATTAGAACGTTTAATAATTACATGGAAAGATGATTCATCAAGTATATAAAATTTATATAAAAGGGAGTGTTTATATATGAGTGGAGAGAATGCAGTATTAAAGGAAAATGTTTTTGTTAATAAAGAGGGGGAAAAATCCAATGAGCATCATGTTAACAGTGATAATTTAGGTGAGCATCACGATCACAATGTTAATTTAGATAAAAATGAAAAAGAAACAAAAATTTTAGCTAAAAATATAACCCGTACTTTTACAGTTAAAAATCGAGGAGAAAAAGGTGTAAAAGAATTTACGGCAATTAAAGATATTAATTTAGAAATAAAAGCAGGTGAATTTATTACTCTTGTAGGGCCAAGTGGCTGTGGAAAATCTACATTTTTAGATATACTTTCAGGACTTTCAAAACCTACCTCTGGAGAATTGTATATAGATGGTAAGTTAGTAACTGGACCAGCTTTGGATCGTGGTATAGTTTTACAGGGATATGCATTATTTCCATGGAGAAATGTACGTAGAAACATTGAATATGGACTTGAGTTAAAAAAGATTCCTAAAAAACAAAGAAGAGAAATTAGTCAGGAGTTTATTGAGTTAGTAGGGTTAACCGGTTTTGAAGATAGATATATTCATGAATTATCAGGTGGTATGAGACAGAGAGTAGCAATAGCTAGAGCATTAGCCTATAATCCAGAAGTACTTTTGATGGATGAACCTTTTGCGGCTGTTGATGCACAGACTAGAGAAACAATGCAGGAAGAACTTCTCCGCATATGGGAAAAGACTAATAAAACTATAGTATTTATAACTCATAGTATTGAAGAAGCGGTATTCCTTGCAGATAGGGTGGCAGTTTTATCAGCCAATCCAGGAGCTGTAAAAGAAATTATAGATGTAGATTTACCAAGGCCTAGAAAACTTGGAGATGTAAGAAATTCACCTGATTTTAACTGGTTAAGTCATAAGGTTTGGGAACTGCTGCATAATGTGGAAGATAAAAATCAAACTAAAGTAATAAATGAAGGCCGCAATATTGCAGAGGAAATATCTCCTACAGTAGATTTATAACTTTTTGCTTCACTAGTGGTAAAAATTATAAAAAAGTGAAATTATGATTGGAAGTCTGGGAGGACATCAAATGTCGAAAATAGCTAAAAAACTGGTTGATTTAATTGGAAATACTCCATTATTAGAGCTATCTAACTATGGCCAATATAAAGGGTTAGAGGCTAAAATAATTGTTAAATTAGAGTATTTCAATCCATCAAGGAGCGTTAAGGATAGAATCGGATATGCCATGATTAGGGATGCTGAGGATAAAGGACTAATAAATAAAGATTCAGTTATAATTGAGCCAACTAGTGGAAATACAGGAATTGCTTTAGCTTTTGTTGCAGCTTCAAAAGGTTATAGACTCATATTGACTATGCCAGAAACTATGAGCATAGAAAGAAGAAACTTACTTAAAGCACTAGGTGCGGAGCTGATTTTAACACCTGAGGTTTATGGAATGAAAGGCGCAATACGAAAAGCCGAGGAATTAGCAGAGCAAATTCCAAATTCATTTATTCCGAATCAATTTGAAAATTCCATAAATCCTGCTATGCATAGACAGACTACGGGAGAAGAAATATGGAAAGATACAGATGGAAAAGTTGACATTTTTGTTGGAGGAGTAGGAACAGGTGGTACTGTTACTGGAGTAGGAGAAGCTTTAAAAAGGCGGAAACAGAATGTTAAAATTGTTGCAGTGGAACCTTTTGATTCGTCTGTTCTATCAGGTGGTTCAAAAGGTTTAAATAAAATAGAAGGTCTTGGATCAGGTCTTATTTCTAATATATTTAATGAGGATATAGTAGATGAGATATATAAAGTAAAGGCTAATGAAGCTTTTGAAACCTCAAGAGAATTAGCTAAAATTGAAGGTTTGCTAGTGGGAAAGTCATCTGGAGCAGCAGTATTTGCTGCAATGAAAATTGCACAAAGATTAGAGAATAAATGGAAAAATATTGTGGTTTTATTGCCTGATACTGGTGAAAGGTATTTATCAACATTATTATTTTCTCATTTACGTGTTGTAAAATAATATGATATTTCGTAGTATTTATATATGTATAATATGAAACTGTTTGTGCGTAAAATTGTAGTCTTTGAAACAATATTACAAAATGAATGTTAGGATTCATTTAATAATTGGACGTGCATAAAACAGTGTAGTTACTAGAGGATTAAAAAAGAAATAACCAGCCGACTAAAGTATTAGGCTCGTTATTTCTTTTTAGATGTTCAACAGTTTTTAGCTTTTAATAAGGCACATTCAAATAAATAACTAGTCAGTATGCTAGTCTATTTATTTTCATATGCCTAAATTATTGATTTTAAGGAGTGTTTATAGATGTCAGAAAAAAATTATAGATTTGAAACTTTACAATTAAGAGGGGGATATGATCCAGAAAAACATAATTATGCCTCAACAGTACCTATTTATCAAACTGCTTCCTTTAATATTGGTAATATAGAAAGACTTAGAAGAATACGTAATTATGAAGAAAAAGGATTTCTATATTCAAGAAGTGGTAATCCAACTTTGGATGTACTTCAGCAGAGAATAACAGCACTGGAAGGTGGAACATCAGCTATTGCGGTTGCTTCGGGTATGGCTGCTGTGGCTTATTCAATATTAAATGTAGCAGAAGGTGGTGGAGAAATAGTTGCACCAGCTTCATTATATGCTGGATCATTTAATTTATTAAAATACACATTACCAGAACTTAATATAAAAGTAAACTGGGTAGAAGATCCAAACGATCCAGAATCCTATAGAAAAGCTATTACGCCTAATACAAAAGCAATATTTGCTGAGACTATAGGAAATCCATTAATAAATATACTTGATATTGAGAAGGTAGCAGAAATTGCACATGAAAATGGAATTCCTCTTATAGTGGATAATACTTTTCCTACACCATATCTCTTAAGACCTTTTGATTTTGGAGCTGATATAGTTGTATATTCATCTACAAAAGCATTAGGTGGACATGGTAATACATTGGGAGGACTAATTGTAGAAAATGACAAGTTTAATTGGAATAATGGTAAATTTCCACACTTTACGAGACCTGATTACAAGGCTCAAAATAAAAATTTATACGAATTATTTCCAAAAGCGGTATTTACAACAAGAGTGAGAATACATTATTTATCAAATTTTGGTGCGGTACTTAGTCCTTTTGATGCATTTTTAATTCTTCAAGGAATTGAGACACTATCAGTAAGAGTAGATAGAGAAGTTAAAAATACAGAAGAAATTGCAAAATATCTTTCTAAGCATCCATCAGTTTCTTGGGTGAGCTATCCTGGTATTGAGGATAATATAAATAGCGGCTTAGCTAAAAAATATCTTCCTAAGGGAGCAGGTTCAATATTGTCCTTTGGATTTAATGGCAGCCAAGAAGAAATAGATGTATTTCTTGACAGTTTGGAAGTTTTTAGTTTCCTTGTAAACGTAGGAGATTCAAAGTCCTTAGCAACTCAGCCGGCAGAAACAACTCATGGCTCGTTAACAGATGAAGATAAAGAAAAAGCTGGAGCATTTTCTAATGCAATAAGATTATCAATTGGAATAGAAAATGTACAGGATTTAATAGAAGATTTGGAACAAGCCATTGCAAAGGCTAAAGGTAATTTTGTAGAAGAGAATTAAAATTAAATTTATGTTTGACAAATCAACGAATAAGAATTATAATAATTTCAACAAAACAAATATGATTACTTGGGATTAATAATTTTAGTTTACCAGAAAAACTGGAGACTAAGTTCTATAATACTACATAGGGCTTAGTCTCTTCTTTTATCTATAGGAAATTATTTTTATAAATCTTAATTAATGTCATTAACAAATTAAAATATCGAAGGAAAATAACTAGTCAATATCTTATCATATCTGACTTACTATTTACTTTCAGATACCTAAATGTAGAAATGAATTTAAATTAGAATATTTTTATATGTAAATAAGAATTTATTTTAAAATTCTACAGGGTTTATATAAGAAAAATTCAAAATTGCATTTGATAAGGAGGAAATTCTATGTTAAAACCTAATAAAGATTCAGGATTTGCCCATCTTTCTAAAATACATCCTTGTTTAGGTGGAGAAGCTCATCATAATTTTGGAAGAATTCATCTTCCAGTAAGTCCGGCCTGCAACATTCAGTGCAAATTTTGCAAAAGGGATTGCAATAGCAATGAGGAGAGACCTGGAGTTGCAAATGGGATATTAGATCCTAAGGATGCTGTAGATACTGTTAGAAGAGCATTGGAACTTTGTCCTCAAATAACAGTAGTAGGTATAGCAGGACCTGGAGATACTTTGGCAACACCACAGGCAATTGAAACTTTTAAGCTTGTGGATAAAGCCTATCCTGATCTTGTTAAGTGCTTAAGTACAAATGGATTGTTGCTTGAACGTTATGCTCAGGATATTTACGATTCTGGAGTGAGAACTATAACAGTAACTGTAAATGGAGTTGATCCAAAGATTCAAAGTCAGATTATATCTCATATAGTATTAGATGGTAAAATATATTATGGAGAAGAGGCCGCAGATATACTTATAAAAGCCCAACTCAGAGGAATTGCTAAAATAAGCAGTTTAGGTGTAGTAGTAAAGGTAAACTCTGTGCTTATTCCAACTGTTAATGATGAACATATAGAGGAGATAGCAAAAACCGTAAAAGAAGTAGGAGCTACTTTATATAATATTATACCTTTAATACCACAACATGATTTAAGCCACATTCCAGCGCCTACCTGTGAGCAATTGGATAAAGCGCGAGTGACTGCTGAAAAATATCTTGGCGTATTTAGGCATTGCAAGCATTGCCGTGCAGATGCATGCGGGATACCAGGTAAAGAGGATCTTTCATTAAAGCTTTATGGTGTCATAAATGAAAGACTTGAAACTTTTTCACATGGTTAAACATATAGATATGTTTTATGTAGTTAGTAATAGTATAGAATATAAGAGTTGACCAGAGAACTGGAGGCTAAATATTTCTATTGTATGACAAGGGAAATTTTTAGCCTTTTTTGTCTATATTGAAGCGTAAATGATTTTGTATACAGGAGGAATATAGTTTTATGTCTATAAACATTAAAAGAATAGAAGCTGTTACTAGAGAAAATAGGCTTGGAGCAATTACTGGATACACTGGAACTGTTAAAGATCTTGTAAAAAAAGCTAAAACTGGATGTCTTAAAAACAAAGAAAGATGCTTTAGTCAGGCGACTAATTGTAGTTCTGGATGTGCTCAGGGATACCTATCACGTATAATGGATGCCGCTATTGTGAATCATGGTGCTAGGGGATGCTCAGCAGATGTTATTGGGGAAAATACTAATTTCCTTTGGGGACAAAATATAAGAGATCTTGAAAAAAGAAATGTAAATGTCATTAATACTAATATGACAGAAGAAACTACTGTTTTTGGTGGATTAAAGAAATTGCGAGATGGTATAAGGGAAGCTTACAGGAGATTTAATCCTAAAGCTATCTTCATAACTACTTCCTGCGCTTCCGCTATTATCGGAGATGATGTGAAAAGTATTGCAGATGAAATAGAAGCTGAAATAAATATACCTGTGGTGCCAGTTTTTTGTGAAGGCTTCAGATCAAAAATATGGGCTTCTGGATTTGATTCAGCCTTTCATGCATTACTTACTAGAATAGTAAAACCACCAAAAGAAAAACATCCAGAAATTATTAATATGTTGACCTTTAATGGCAGCGGACGTGATTATGTAGTAGAAATATTATCAAATTTTGGACTTGTACCTAAATTTGGAGTTCCTTTTTCTACTATAGAAGAAATATCAACAATGTCTGAGTCAGCAGCCACTATAAGCATATGTGGTACTCTCGGAAGCTATTTTGGAAATGGGCTGGAACAAAAATATGGAGTACCTTATGTTAGATCCTTGCAGCCTCATGGTATTGCTGGTATGGATAATTGGCTTAGAGGTTTAGGTAAGGTTACAGGTAAGGAAGAAGAAATAGAGGAATATATAAAAAAGGAAAAAGAGAGAATAGCACCTGAACTAGAGGAGATAAGAGGAAAATTAAAGGGAAAAACTGCGGTAGTAGGTATGGGACCAAGTTTTTCTCACAATTATATAAGGGTACTTGGAGAATTAGGTATTAAAGTAATATGGGGTGCTTCCTGGCATTTTGATCAGGAATATGATCATGGAAGTATACCAGAGTCTACTATTGAATTATCTGAAAAAGATCATGATACTCCAATAAGTGTATGCGATCAACAAAATTTTGAAATATTAAATTTACTGAATAAATTAAAACCAGATCTATATTTATCAAGGCATCCTGGTACCACTGTATGGCCAACTAAGATGGGCATACCTTCTGTAATGGTAGCTGATGAATTTAGTGCTTTCGGCTATAGGGGAATAATAGATTTGGGATATAGGATAATAGATGCCTTAGCAAATAACAATCTTGCACTTAGTTTATCAAAAAGGGTCAAACTACCTTATACTTCTTGGTGGCTTCAGCAGGATACATTTAAATTTCTTGAAGAAGAGGTGAAATAATGAGTGAGGTAGTTGAACAATTAAGACATGTTTGTACCCTTGGAGGATATGAATCTGTATTAGCCATAGAAAGGGCTGTTCCAATAATACATGCTGGACCAGGCTGTGCTGCAAAAATATGGGCTACTTTAGGTCTGCAAAATGGGTGTCAGGGAACTGGATATATAGGAGGGCATTCAATACCATGTACTGATGTAGGAGAAAAAGAGGTTGTTTTTGGGGGAGCTGATCGACTACGAAAGGTCATCTCAAACTCCTTTAAAGTAATGGATGCGGATTTATACGTAGTATTAACAGGGTGTACTTCAGATATTGTGGGAGATAATGTGCCTGAAATTGTTAAAGAGTTTAAAAATGGGGAAAAATCCATAGTATATGCTGAAACAGGAGGTTTTAAAGGCAGCAATTTCATAGGTCATGAGCTCATTATTGATGCTATTATAGATCAATATTTAAAGCCGGCAGATGAAATAGAACATAATCTAATAAATATATGGGCTACCGTACCTTATCAGGATACTTTTTGGGCAGGGAACTATGAAACCATAAAAGATCTGCTTTCTCAGATAGGAGTTAAAGCTAATATTATTTTTGGACCTGGTAATGGCTTAAAAGCTTTAAATGATGTGACAAAAGCTCAATATAATTTATTGATATCACCTTGGGTAGGACTTAAAAATGTGATTCATCTAAAGGAGAAGTTTGGTACCCCTTATGTACATTATCCAGTACTGCCTATTGGTCCAACGGAAACAGGTAAATTTTTGAGAAGTATAGGGAAGCTTCTTCATATTGATGATACTGTTGTTGAAGGAGTAATAAAAAGACAGGAAGACAGATATTTCTATTATATAGAAAGAGCTGCAGACGTCTTACTTGAAACCAGATTACTGCCAAAGCATTTTATTACTATAGCAGATAGTGCTTATGCACTAGGTGTTTCTAAATTTTTGACCAATGATCTAGGACTATTAGGCGATAAACAGTTTATTACAGATGATGCACCTAAAGAGTATCATGAACAAATAAAAGGAAATTTTACTGAAGATTCTAATGCTATCATAGGTGATATTCAATTTACAAGTGATAGCGGAAATATAAAAGATTATTTAAGAAATACTAAATTCAGAACAAAACCACTTATATTGGGTAGTGGTTGGGATAGAGTAATTTCAAGAGAAGTTAAGGGTTATCAGTTATCTATATCTGCACCTATAAGTGATAGGATGGTACTTAGTAGATCATACCTGGGATATGAAGGTGCTCTACGATTAACAGAGGATATCTATTCTGCAGTACTACAGGATTTTCAGTAAAATATTTAATTTGGGTTTTCACAAGTAATTAATTTGGGTATTCACATATCTAATATTTCTGTTCAAAAATTTTTAGATAAAAATTAAGCTTTATAGAGTGTGCTGAATTATTTGTGGAATTTAAATTGATAAATTTATCCGATGACTACACGCCCTAATACTCTGTAAAAGTGAGAGTAAAGATTGTATACGTCCCTGGATAACGAGTTCTAAGTATCAAAAATACTGATACTTAGAACTCTGTTTATGAGATGGTCTAATATAGATAAAAATTATTGCTGTGGGATGCAATAAATAGAAAATTGTGTGGGTTATTATTGAGAATTTTAACATTATTTTGGAAGGAATGGTAATATGTCAGAACTTAGTTGCAGAAAAGCATTAGATAATATATTGTCTTATGCACCTGCTAAAACACTTCAGGAAATACAGCAGGAGCTTGGACTTAGCAATATTTTAAGACTCTCAGCAAATGAAAATACTATGGGTCCATCACCTTTAGCATTAAAAGCAATTGAAGAAGGATTAAAGGGAGTATATCTTTATCCAGATGGACAATGCACTGAACTTAGAAAAAAATTAGCTTATACTTATAACCTTGATGAAGAAAAGATAATTTTTGGTAACGGATCCTTTGAATTGATTAATCTAGTAGCAGAAGGATTTATTAATCCGGGAGATGAATCAGTAATACCTATACCAACATTTGGATGGTATAAGGTTGTAACTTTGGCTATGAATGGGGTTCCTGTTGAGATTCCTATAAAAAATCACACAATAGATTTAAATGAAGTAAAAGAAAAAATAAATGATAGAACTAAAGTCATATGGCTGTGCAATCCAAATAATCCAACAGGAACTATGTTCAATAAAGAGGCTTTGATAAGTTTTCTAGATTCAATACCTAAAAATATATTAGTAGTACTAGATGAAGCTTATTATGAATTTGTTACTAATGAAGCATATCCTCAGACGGCTTCATTGGTGGATAAATATTCTAATATAATAGTACTGAGAACTTTTTCTAAAGTTTATGGATTGGCTGCACTTAGGATAGGCTATGGTATTGCAAATAAAAAGCTGATTGGCGAATTAAATAAAATAAGATTGCCTATAAATGTCAATGGATTGGCGCAAGCAGCTGCTATAGGTAGTTTAGAGGATCAGAATCACAGAGATGCATGTGTTTCAAATAATAATAAAGGCAAAGAATTTTTTTACAAAGAGTTTGATGAAATAGGTCTTGAATATATACCAACAGAGACTAATTTTGTTATGGTTAATGTCTACGAGGATAGTACTGAAATATCGAATAAAATTTTAAAAAAAGGTATTGCTGTTCGTGCTGGCATTGAATACAATATGCCAACTTGGCTTAGAATTACAATTGGAAAACCAAAAGAAAATCAGCTATTAATTGAAGAATTAAAGGTGGCTTTAAAAAATTTTGAGAGGGTGATATAATGATAAAAATTAAAGCACCAGAAGCTTATATTAATGAAGAAAATATTTTGGGACAGAGTGGAAAGTATGTTTCAGAATTTGGAAAACATGCTTTAATTATTGGAGGTAAAACAGCTTTAGAGTCAGTAGGAGAGGACTTTTTTAAAAGTTTCAGAGATGAGAAAATTAAATATGAAATTGAAGAATTTCATGGCTATTGTTCTTTTGAAAATATAGATAAATACTCTGATCTGTCTACTAAATTAGGGGTGGATATAATTGTAGGTATTGGAGGAGGTAAAGTACTAGATTTAGTAAAGGCTGTTGGAGAAAAGGCAGATTTACCTGTAATAACAGTTCCAACTATTGCTGCAACCTGCGCGGCATGGTCAGCTTTATCTGTAATATATAATGATATTGGTGAACATACAGATTATGTACTGTTAGAAAAATCACCAAAGCTAGTACTAGCTGATACAAATATAATATCAAAGGCTCCTGCTAGATATTTAAATGCAGGTATTGGTGACACTATTGCAAAATGGTATGAAGCTGCACCACATTTAGCTGAGAGTAGTGATATTACTTTGAAAATTGGTTTACAAACGGCAAAATTGGCACTTAATATATTAGAAAATTACGCCAACGAATTGCAGATAGAATCTAAGGAAAGCTATATAAAAAATCAATATAAAGATGTAATTGATTCTATCATAATTTTAGCCGGCTTAGTTGGAAGTATAAACGGCGGGAAGCATAGGGCAGCTATAGGGCATGCCGTTCATAATGGCTTAACTTATATTTCTGATACCAAGGGAACTTTACATGGAGAAAAAGTTATTTTTGGAGTAATTGTACAGTTTATTTTAGAGGGGAAAAGTGAAAAAGAAATAATAAATTTTATTGATCTGCTTAATAAATTGGAATTGCCGGTTACTTTAGCACAGCTGGGGATAAAGGATAACGTTGATGATAAAATATTAACTATTGCTAACAGTGTTAACTTTAACTCCGATGAATTAGATAATTTAAATTTTCAGGTTAATAAAGAGTTAATTAGAAAGGCAATAATTAGAGCTGATGAGCTTGGAAGAGATAGTTTAAGTTTACAGGCTATAGTATAGAATTTTACTTTTACATATTGTGATTTAGTTAAATAAAATTTAATAAGATTCTTATTTAAATAAATTATTAATCTTCACTTAGCTTTATTTTGAGTGAAGATTTTGTTTTCTATTCTCGAATGGTTCCCTCTGCATTTATATCTTTGGGAGTAGGATTTTTAAATAAAAAGAATTTTTCACTTCACAATGCAAATTTTGATATTGATGAAAAGTCACTTCCTATTGGAGCAGCACTTCTTGCCAATACAGCAGTAAATTTTTTAAATAGATATTAAATTTAATGAATGTAGTATTATATAAAACATAACCAACATTTTTATAAAAAATTAATTATAATTAAAAAAATATTTGACAATATATTTGTTTAGTTTTATAATTTAAATTAAACAAATATGAATACTTGGTAATTCTTTTGTATACAGTTGACTAGAAAAACTAGAGACTATATTTACTTTTATTATGTTCTTTAAAGTAAATAATAGTCTTTTTTTATTGTATTTATAGATACTTTAATCAGCAATTGAAATTATATTTTAGTCTTTACTTACAATAATACATAGTATTCATATTGAAATAATTTATAAACTTATACATGAAATGGGGGAATATTAAAGTGAGTGAAATATCAAATGGAGCAATAGAATATATAGAGCAGTCAAAGCTAGGATGGCTTATCACTGTGGGAGAAGATAAAAGGCCATATATAAGACCTATGGGAGCATTCTTCAATGATGGCTTGAATTTATATTTTTTAACTGCAAAGCAAACTGAGAAAGTTAAACAAATAAATGCAAATCCAACTGTTACCTTTTACTTTGAAAATCCAGAACAATCTTATGACACTTTTAAAAGTGTGGCTGTTAGTGGAGAAGCAGTGGAGGTTTTAGAAGAAAATGAATTTAAGAAGGCTGTAGATGGTATAAGTATCCGTTATCCAGCAATAAAAGACAGTGTAGAAAATGGAAATATTAAAGATTCATCAATTTATAAGATAAATACCAATTTTATAAAGGCAGCAGATTATACTAAATCACCAAAAGAAGTATCTGAAAATATTTAATGTTATTAATTTTAAATAATTATTATAAAATAAAAAAATTCAGGAGGAATGTTTAAATGAGACAGGTAGCTATTTATGGAAAAGGTGGAATAGGTAAATCAACTACAACACAAAATTTAACATCAGGTCTTCATACAATGGGTAAGAAAATAATGGTAGTAGGTTGTGATCCTAAAGCGGATTCAACAAGATTACTATTAGGAGGACTAGCTCAAAAATCAGTTCTTGATACATTAAGAGAAGAAGGAGAAGACGTAGAATTAGATTCCATATTAAAAGATGGATATGGTGGAATCAGATGCGTTGAATCAGGCGGTCCAGAACCAGGAGTTGGATGTGCAGGAAGAGGAATAATAACTTCAATAAATATGCTAGAACAACTTGGAGCTTATACTGATGATTTAGATTACGTATTCTACGATGTACTTGGAGACGTTGTTTGTGGTGGATTCGCAATGCCAATAAGAGAAGGAAAAGCTCAAGAAATATACATAGTAGCAAGTGGAGAAATGATGGCTCTATATGCTGCTAACAACATTTCAAAAGGTATCCAAAAATATGCTAAGAGCGGTGGAGTTAGATTAGGTGGTATCATCTGTAACAGCAGAAAGGTTGCAAATGAATATGAACTACTTGATGCATTTGCTAAAGAACTTGGAAGTCAATTGATACACTTTGTGCCAAGAAGCCCAATGGTAACAAAAGCTGAAATAAACAAAAAGACAGTCATAGATTTTGATCCTAAATCTGAACAAGCTGATGAATACAGAGAATTGGCGAGAAAAATAGATGAAAATGAATTGTTTGTTATACCAAAGCCAATGACTCAGGAAAGATTAGAAGAAATATTAGTTCAATACGGTCTTAATGATCTATAAAAATGGTAATTTAACCTGACTAACTTGGCGTAAGTCTCCCACTTCTTCAAGTGGGAGCTCAACGCCAAGTAAGCCATGCATTTGCAGTTCTAAAATTCAGATGGGGTAAAAGAATCCCCACCTGAATTAAGAACTTGCTTCAATGCTTGCAGGTAACACTGCAAGCTAAGGTATTTTTAAAATATTTAAAATTCAGGGGGAAAATTTCATGGCAGTTAATTTAAAGGTATCTGCAGTACCAACAAGAGAAAATCGTTTGGGATCTGTAACAGGTTATAATGGTGATCTTCACGATATTGTAAATAAATCAAAATGTGGAGACTTAAAGAATAGAGATAGATGCTTCAGTCAATCCAGTTCTTGTAATGCAGGTTGTGCTCTAGGTCAACTTTCAGGCATAAGAGATGTGGCAATAATAAATCATGCTCCTTCTGGATGTACAGCTATGGCACCTAATACTGAAGTTACTAATAGACAGTTAGCCGCTAAAAGAGGAGTTGCAAATGCAACAGTTTTTGTAGGGACAGATATGAATGAAAAGGATACAGTGTTTGGCGGTGCAAGTAGTCTTAGTGAAATAGTAAAAGAAACCTATAACAGATATAAGCCAAAGGCAATTTTTATAGGTACATCTTGCTTAACTGGTATTATAGGGGAAAATGTGGACAGTGTTGTAGAAGATCTTAAAAAAGAAATACCAGTACCTATAGCTGCAGTACATTGTGAAGGCTTCAGGTCAAGAATATGGGCAACCGGTTTTGATGCTTCAGACCATGCAGTACTTACAAGTATTGTAAAGCCACCAGAAAAAAAAGTTAATGTGATAAATTTTAAAAACTTTTATGAGAGTGCAAGAGAGGAAATAACCGATATATTCTCAAATTTCGGTGTTAAACCTCTATTTTTATATCAAAATTCTACAGTTGAAGAACTTTCCCACATATCTGAATCTTTAGCTACTGTAAGCATATGTGGTGTACTAGGATCATATCTTGGAAATGGATTGGAAGAAAAATATGGAGTTCCATTTGTAAAGAGCATAAACCCACTGGGAGTTGCAGGCTTTGAAACCTGGCTTAGGGGTATAGGAAAGGTTATAAATAAAGAATCAGAGGTTGAAGCCTATATAGAGAAAGAAAGAGCTATATATTTACCTAAAATAGAAGAAGTCAAGAAAGAACTTAAGGGTCTTAGAGCTGTACTTGGAATGGGACCTGGCTATACTTATGAAGTATCCCGTGTACTTCAAGAGCTAGACATGGAAGTAGTATGGGCAGCATCTTGGCATCACGATAAAAAACATGATAATGGTGAACTGCCAGCAGCACTTAAATACTTAGATGAACATTCCCCGTATAATTTCAAAGTAAGTGTAGCAGATCAACAGAATTATGAAATACTCAACATATTAAATGAGTATAAACCTGATATATATTTCTCACGTCATCCGGGAACTACAGTATGGGCGATAAAACAGGGTGCATCTGCACTATGTGTTAATGATGAGTATATGATATTTGGATATAAAGGAACATTGGATTTTGCATACACAGTGCTTGATACAATAAAAAATAGAAGTTTTGAAAAGAATCTGGCAGCTAGAGTTAAATTACCTTACACAGAATGGTGGTACAATCAAGACAATTCACTGTTTATGACAAAGGAGGCAAAATAGTAAATGGCAAAAATATTAGATCAACCTAGGTATAAATGTGCTTTAACAGCTATGCAAACCGTACAATCAATTCCAGGGGCATTACCTATTTTACATTCAGGACCTGGATGTGGCCAAAAACTTGCAGGGGGAGCTGGGAGCTCTGGGCACTTTTCTCACAATATATTTCCTTGCACAAATATAAGTGAAAAAGAAGTAGTATTTGGTGGAGAGAAAAAGCTTAGAGAAACCATATCCAATGCACTTAAGGTTATAGATGCGGAATTATATGTGGTATTAACCAGTTGTACATCAGAAGTTATAGGTGATGATGCAGAAGAAATTGTTCGTTCTTTTAAAAGTACTGAGAAACCAGTAATATATGCCTCAACACCAGGCTTTAAAGGTAACAATTATCTTGGCAATGATTGGGTAATAAAAGCTATTATTGAACAATATTTAAAGCCAACGGATAAGAAGGTAAAGGGACTTGTCAATATATGGGCTGGAGTTCCATTACATGATCCATTCTGGCTTGGAAACTTAAGACAATTAGAGAAACTTGTGGCGGAGATTGGATTAATACCAAATACTATATTCGGCCACGACAGAGGTGTTAAAAATTTAGATAAGATACCAGAAGCGGAATTCAATCTTTTGGTAGCTCCTTGGGCAGGGATTGAAAATGTTGAACTTTTGAAAGAAAAGTTTGGTACACCTTATTTACATTATCCTACCCTTCCAATAGGTGCTACTGAAACTAGCAAGTTTTTACGTGCAGTAGGCGAATTTGCAGGGATAGATAAGCAAAAAGTTGAAGATGTTATTACAAAAAATGAAGAAGAATATTATTACTATATAGAGCGTTTTGCAGATGTATTTCTTGAAACCCGTGTAATGTCTAAAAGATTTGTGGTAGTATCAGATGCTCAGTATTCACTTGCGCTGACAAAATTTTTAGTTAATGATTTTGGGCTTTTCCCATCAAAGCAATATATAATTGATGATACTCCAGATAAATATAGAAAAAATATAGAAGGATATTTCAAAGAATTAAATTATGGAATAGAAGCAGAAGTAGCATTCTCCAGTGATGGATATCAAATACACAATGAAATAAAAAATACTGATTTTCATGGTTATCCATTGATTTTAGGTAGTTCTTGGGAAAAGAAGGTAGCTCAAGAAACTAAAGCACACTACCTATCAATTTCATGGCCTATTCAGGAAAGGCTTGTAATAAATAGTTCTTATGTAGGGTATGGTGGAGGACTTAAACTTTTGGAAGATATTTATTCAGTAGTTCTTACCAGATTTAATTAATATGTTTTAAAATCGAGGGGGAGTATTAAAAATGGCAAATGAAGAATTAAAATTTGATACATTAAAAATAAGAGGAGCCTATAATTCTGCTGAACATAATTATGCAGCTTCTGTGCCTATTTATGAAACAGCAGCTTTTGACTTAGGAAGCGCTGAAAGGGCAGGAAATTTATTTTCATTTTCTGAACCTGGATTTATTTATACTAGGGTAGGCAATCCTACTACTAATGTTTTGGAGCAAAGAGTAGCGGCATTAGATGGAGCTGCTGGTGCTGTGGCTGTTGGATCAGGAATGGCAGCAGTAACTTATACACTATTTAATGTAGCTGAGAATGGTGGAAGAATACTTACAACACCATATCTTTATGGAGGAACTATTGATAGCTTCAAAAAGATATACCCTAAATTTGGTGTTGACATAGATAAGTCAGAGAATTTTCACAATCCTGAAGAGCTTGCCAAAGATATCAAACCAGATACAAAAGCAATATTTGTAGAGAGTATAAGTAATCCTAATGCTGTTATAGCTGACTTGGAAGTACTGGCAAAAGTTGCTCATGATCATGATATTCCACTTATAGTTGATAATACTTTTGCAACTCCATATCTTCTTAATCCTATAAAATATGGCGCTGATATTGTTATCTATTCAGCTACAAAGGCTTTAGGAGGTCATGGAAATTCAATTGCAGGACTTATCTTAGAAAGTGGTAAATTTAACTGGGGAAATGGGAAGTTTCCACAATTTTCTGAGGAATTAGACTACACTTTAAGAGACTCAGAAGGAAAATCAAGAACCTTTTTAGATGTATTTCCTGAATTTCCTTTTACCTGGAGAATAAGAAAAAATTATCTTGCATATTTTGGTGCTGCTCTTAGTCCATTTAATTCTTATTTAACATTGATAGGAATTGAAACTCTTTCAGAGAGAATTCAAAAGCAAGTTGAAAATACTAAGAAAATAATTCATTATTTAGAAGACAATGATAAGGTTGAGTGGATTAAACATCCTTCTGCTAAGGATAATCCATATAAAGAACTTGCAGAAAAATATGTACCTAAAGGAGCAGGATCAATTTTTAGCTTTGGATTTAAGGGCACAGATGAAGAAATTAATAAATTTTTGAATGCAATAAAATTATTCAATTATCATACAAATGTTGGAGATGTAAGATCTCTTATTATTAATTCTCCAAAGACAACTCATGGGGAACTTACAAGAGAGGAACAGGAATTTTCAGATATAGCACCAAATACAATTAGAATATCTGTAGGATTAGAAGATCCTGAGGATCTTATTGCAGATTTGGACCAGGCATTTGAGGCAGCTTCAAAAAATAATTAAGTCAGTATGCTAGTCTATTTTGAATCCTACTGCGTCAACAGAACCCTCAGATAGCTCACTATCTTCGAAACCTGTTTCCTTGTTGGATTGAAAATATACGTTGCATCTTTGACTTGTTATTTATTTTCAGATGCCTAAAAAGGCATTTGAATAATGTTTTAATATTCTTTTACGAGGAGATGATTTAATGTCATATAAAGTTGCAATTGCCACTTCTGATGGTAAATTTGTTAATCAGCATTTTGGTAAAGCTACAAAATTTGAAATTTATGAAGTTGAAGATAAAAAATTCAATTTGTTAGAAGTTAGGGAAAATAGCCCTGCTTGCGGTGATAATGGTCATCAGGAAAATGCTATGTATGATAGCATAAATCTTTTATTGGATTGTAAAATAGTACTTATAAGTATGATAGGTGTGGGCCCGGACCAGGTATTATTTGATAAGGGTATACTCAGTTATGAAACTTCTGATTCCATAGAGAATGCCTTACAATATGTTTCTTCTAATATTGAAGGCAAATATTTTTAATATAAATAAATTCCGAGTAAATAGGTATGTATGATAAGGATTGGAGATGATAAAATGTCATACAAAATAGCAGTTGCCAGCAGTGATGGTAAAGATATAAATCAGCACTTTGGAAGGGCTGAACAGTTTTTTGTCTATGAAGTAGAAGATGACAAGAATTTTAAATTTGTAGAATTAAGAAGAGCCACAGATTTTCATAGTGAACATGAGGATCATGTAACTAAATTGAAAAATACTATAAAAGGATTAAATGGATGTAAGATTGTATTAGTGACACAAATAGGAGATGGTGCTTCTAGAATATTAAGAAGTAATGGAATAGAGGCTTTTGACGTAGAAGATTCAATAGAGAATGCTTTACCTAAATTGATTAAATACTATTCAACAGTTAACTTGTAATAAAATCATTTTACAAATATTAGTATAAAAATTATATTAATTACAATAAAATAGATTTGAAAAGTATGAATTGCATTTTAAGTTTAGTTCTAAAAAATGGAACTATAATTAATAAAATATTTAATTTAGTTGATTAGATATACTAAAGGCTAAGTTTAATCTTAAAAGATTAAACTTAGCCTTTAGTATTTTAATAATAGTGGGAATACAAACTCCAACTGAGTAAGATTCATTGATGAGGTGGTATATAAATGGCAGTAAATATATTAAAAAAGATCCGCAATGCAGATTCTGAAAAAGCATTTTTTTTCGAAGATTATGACGGAGTGAAAATATATACAAAAGTTTGGTATCCAAAAGAAAAAGATAATATAAAGGGAATTATTCAAATAGCACATGGTTTAGGGGAAACTACTGAGTATTATGAAGAATTTGCAAATTTTTTTAGAAGAAACGGATATGTAGTATATATTAATGAAGCATTAGGGCACGGTAGGACAGCAGGAAACATAGATGATTCAAATTATAAATATAATGCGGGTAATGCAGGGACAGATGGTTTAAATCACATGGCTGTAGATTTGAAAATATTAACTGAAAATATTAAAAAGAAATATCCTGATAAAAAGATTTTTCTTCTAGGTCATAGTTTAGGGTCTGTAATATCACAAATTTATGCTTATAAATATGGTGGTGGTATAAATGGCATTATATGCACTGGTGCAATAAGTGAATTAAATGAAGAAAGATTTGAATATTTATTACAGATAGCTAGAGAAGAAATAGAAAAACGTGGAAGACTTGAACCTTCAGTAGAAGTATTTAATGCTCTATTTGGAGATTTAAATGACAAATTTAAGCCTGCTAGAACAGAATTTGATTGGATAACCAGTGATGAAAAATTGCTTAAGGAATCATTAGAATCACCTTATGCTAATATACCCTTTAACGTTGGTTTTTATTTTGACTTCATTAATGCATTAAAAGATAGAAACGAAAAGAATAATATTGAAAAGATTCCAAAGGATTTACCAATATTTTTCCTGTCGGGCAGCGAGGATCCTCTTAGTGATAATGGTAATGGGATTAAAGAATTATTTAATATTTATAAAGAGCAAAGATTAAAAGATATATCTTTTAATATGTACGAAGGAAAAAGACACAGTATATTAAGAGAAACTAACAGAAATTTGGTGTTTAAAGATATACTTCATTGGATTGATAGTCACTAATTCTAATAATAAATAAACTATTGATAAAAAATAGTTTATTTATTATAATTAGCTTGTATTTAGTCGACGTCGACTAAATGTGAAAAGTTTTGAAAGAAGTGGTATTAGTGATTATGAAAAATGATACTGTTGCAGATACAAATTTTAAATTAAATAATTCTTTAGTTTTAGTCATGGCAATAACCTGTGGGGTTACAGTAGCAAATTTATACTATATACAACCTTTACTCTCTGAAATAGCCAGAGTTTTTGGAGTTAATGAAGTAAGTATAGGTTTTGTGGCTATGCTCACTCAAATAGGATACGCAGTTGGCATGTTCTTTTTACTTCCTTTGGCGGATATAAGAGAAAAAAGATTTATGATTGTTACATTATTAATATGTGCTGCTTGTTCACTTATGTTGATGTCTTATTCCTTTAATATAAAATTTGTGGCAATTGCATCTTTTGCTATTGGCTTCACTTCTGTAGTTCCTCAACTTATGGTACCACTTTCAGCAGAACTTGCAGATCCAAAAGTAAGAGGCAAAATAATTGGTACAGTCTTTAGTGGATTATTAATAGGAATATTATTATCCCGTACCTTCAGCGGAATTGTAGGAGAACATTTTGGATGGAGAGTAGTTTATTTTATTGCTTCAATAATGATGTTGATTTTAGCTGTTACTGTAAAGTTGTTAGTGCCTATATGTAAGCCTACTTCAAAATTAAAATATGGTCAATTAATGAAATCAATGGGAACACTAGTGAAAACTCAACCTGTTTTAAGAGAAGCTGCTTTTAATGGAGCTATGATGTTTGCTGCATTTAGTATACTTTGGACATCACTTACTTTTTTATTAGAAAGTTCACATTATCATATGGGTGCAGAGGTTGCTGGATTATTTGGATTAGTTGGAATTGCAGGAGCCTTAGCTTCACCGTCTGTAGGTAGAATAGCAGACAAGAAGAGTCCTAAATTTACTATTGGAATAGCGATAATTATTACAATAATAGCATATATATTTTTCTTAGTTTTTGGGTTTAAAATTTGGGGATTAATTATTGGAGTTATATTGCTTGATTTGGGAGTTCAGTCCTGTCAGGTATCCAATCAGGCTAGAATACAAGCATTAGATGGAAAGGCTCGGAATAGAATTAATACGGTGTTTATGGTTTCCTATTTCATAGGAGGGGCTTTAGGATCTTTCTTTAGTTCATATAGCTATTTACATTTTGGATGGATTGGAGTATGTTTATTGGGATTGATTACGCAAGTTGCTGCACTTATTGGTTATAAACTTGGTAAAACAAAGTAAGGCACATTTAAATAAATAACTGGTCAATATGCTAGAATCTTTGACTTACTATTTATTTTCATATGCCTAAATCAAAGGAGATAAAGCAGAGATATGGATAAATTCATAATAAAAAAAACACAATCTTATTATGAACAGGCTTATAATAGCATTAAACAGATGATTTTTAATGGTACATTTAAAAATGGTGAATATATTTGTGAAACAAAGATTGCTGAACAATTTGAGACCAGTAGAAGTCCTGTAAGAGAAGCCATAAGAAGTTTAGAAATGGAAGGACTATTAATAAAAGATGGTAGAAAATTTAAAGTATATGAACCAACAAAAGAAGATATGCAGCAAATTTTTGAATGTCGTGAAGGTTTAGAATTTGTTGCAGTAAAACTGGCTACAGAAAGAGCTTCAAATGATGAGCTGGAGAAGATTGAAAATGCTTTATTTCAGGTTGAAAATGAAATAAAAAAGCCTAATTATAAATTAGACACTGGAATAATTTTATTGAATACAAAATTTCATGATTTAATTTTAGAATATAGCAAAAACATTCGTATTAAAAATCAATTGGATAACTTAAAATCTTTAGTTTATTTTTATAGAATAATAACTTTAAATGAAAAAAATAGATATGAGGAAATATATGAACAACATCTAGAAATTTTTAGGCTTATGAAAGAAAGAAATTCACAAAAGGCAGCAGAATGTATGTTTAGACATATAGAATGCGATATAGAGCATGTTAGAATGTTAATAGATAATTGATTTACAATTTTATTAATATTGACAAAATGATTTATTGGATTTATAATAAAAACTAAATAAATTTAATGGTGGGAAAATTTCCATATACAGTTAACTAGACAAACTAGAGACTATATTTGCTTCTATATATTTGAAGTAAATAATAGTCTTTTTTATTTTTCTATTTAAATATCAATACAACAATGATGAATATTAACATTAATACTTTAAAATTACTAGTAGTTTACTGTGTTACTAGTAAAATTTAAGCTAATTATTGATTTTTAAAATAATCAACTAGTGTTTAATGGTTAGGGATAAGCAGTGCCAACAAGAGAAAATCGTTTGGGATCTGTAACAGGTTGTAATGGTGATCTTCACGATATTGTGAAGAAATCAAAAGGAATATAAAAAAATTATTTATAAATAATAAAAAACTATAGAATTTATGTATGTAATATGATATTATAAAAAACAAATATGAATAGTAGGTTATAATGTAAAATTTTAGGGGGGAAATAAATATGTCAAAAATAGCAAAAAAATTAGTTGATTTAATTGGAAATACACCATTGTTAGAACTTTCAAATTATAATGCTCACAAGGGATTGGAAGCTGAAGTTATTGCTAAATTAGAGTATTTTAATCCAGCAGGAAGTGTAAAAGATAGAATTGGATATGCTATGATAAAAGACGCGGAAGAAAAGGGCCTAATAAATAAAGACACGGTTATAATTGAACCTACAAGTGGTAATACAGGAATAGGACTTGCTTTTGTGGCAGCTTCAAAAGGATACAGACTTATACTGGCTATGCCTGAGACAATGACTTTGGAGAGAAGAAATCTTCTCAAAGCGCTTGGTGCAGAGTTAGTTTTAACACCAGGGCCAGAAGGAATGAAAGGTGCCATTAAAAAGGCTGAAGAATTGGCAAAGGAAAATCCAAATTCTTTTATACCACAACAATTTAAGAATCCAAATAATCCTGAGATTCACAAAAAGACTACTGCTGAAGAGATTTGGAAAGATACAGATGGACAAGTAGATATTTTTATAGCTGGGGTCGGTACAGGTGGTACTGTTAGTGGTGTAGGTGCAGCATTAAAAAGTAAAAACCCTAATATAAAGATTATTGCTGTTGAACCATTTGATTCGCCAGTTTTATCTGGTGGAAAACCAGGACCACACAAAATTCAAGGTATTGGAGCAGGATTTATTCCAGATACATTTAATTCTGAAGTTATAGACGAAATATTTCAGGTAAAAAATGAAGAAGCTACTGAAACTGCAAGAGAATTGGCAAAAAATGAAGGCTTATTGGTAGGTATATCTTCAGGTGCAGCTACCTTTGCAGCAACACAAATTGCAAAGAGACCAGAAAACAAAGGAAAGCAGATAGTGGTATTGTTACCCGATACTGGTGAAAGATATTTATCAACACCTTTATTTCAATAACCTTATTATGATAAAGTGGAATTAAAATTATATATTTCACAATAATAGCTAACTTAACCTTCGCGCCACTAAAAACTATATTTTAAGCTATAAGAATTGTCTCTAAAGGCTTATTTAAAGCAAATTTAGGACAATTCTATTTTTATAGATTTTTTTATCATATTAAGTATTAAATCAAACTTACTCTTATTTTAGACACATAGGTCGGTAATTTTATATTTTGCTTTTATTTATTATAAAAATTTTTCTCACAAATTTCATCTTGTATTGTATTTATTCAAATAAACTACTAACTGCTTCATGGGCATTGATTCTACGATAGTATTGCAGAAATACATAAGAAATAAGGCTCCTAGTTACATATTAATTATAATTAAGATATTTGACAAAATAGTTTTTTAGTTTTATAATTTAAATTAAACAAATATGAATACTTGGTATTGTGTGCGCTGTTGACTAGAAAAACTAGAGACTATATTTACTTTTATTATATATGTAAAGTAAATGTTAGTCTTTTTTTATTACATTTTATTATGTTAATATACCTGATATTCATATTTAAATAGTTAAATAGCGTTCTATAAAATGAAATAAGATATCAACTAGAATATTGGTAGGATTAGAGGATCATCGGGATCTTATTGACGATTTAGATCAGGTATTTAATAGGGTATTTGAATAATGGTCTTATAAAATTATTATATTTTATGGGGAGGGATTTAATGTCATATAAAGTTGCTATTGCTACTTCTAATGGTAAATTTGTAAATCAGAATTTTGATAAAGCTACACAATTTGCAATTTATGAAGTTGAAGATAAAAAATTTAATTTATTAGAAGTTAGAGAAAATAATCATATATGCAATGATAGTGAGCAGCAGAAAAATTCCATGTACGAGACTATAAATTTTCTACTAGATTGCAAAGTTGTGCTTATAAGTATGATAGCTGTGGAGCCAGAGAATGTATTATTCCATAAAGGCATAATTACCTATGAAACATCTGATGCCATAGATGATGTTTTGCAATATGTTTCTTCTAATATTGAGGAGAAATATTTTTAACATAAATAAAGGTTCTACGTTAAAATGTGCGCTTGACTTTTATAACTTGTTTATCATACTGATTTTTTCAATAAAATAAAGTCTAAAAATTATATGATATTTAATGTCCAGCACACATTCTGATGATGACTCTAAATAAATTTCAAGTAAATAAATATACATTATGTGAATGGAGATGTAATAAAATGTCATATAAAATAGCAGTTGCTAGTAGTGATGGTAAAGATATAAATCAACATTTTGGAAGCGCTGAGCAGTTCTTTGTTTATAAAGTGGAAGATAATAATAATTTTAAATTTGTAGAATTAAGAAAAGCAATAGATTTTCATAGTAAGCATGAGGATCATGTTTCTAAATTAAAAAATACTATAAAAGGATTAAGTGGATGTAAGTTTGTATTAGTGACACAAATAGGTGATGGTGCTTTAAGAATATTAAGAAGTAATGGAATAGAGGTCTTTGATGTAGAAGATTCTATAGAAAATGCTTTAAATAAAGTGATTAAATACTATTCAACTATTAATACACAATAAAGTATTTGACAAATAGCGGTAGAAAAATCATAATAATTTCAATAAAACAAATTTGAATAATAAGAATTGTTTTTTGAATTTAGTTCTTAAAAATGGTGAATATATTTGTGAAACAAAAATTGCTGAACAATTTGAGACTAGTAGAAGCCCTGTAAGAGAAGCTATAAGAAGTTTAGCAATGAAATGATTATTAAATAAAAGATGGTAGAAAATTTAAAGTATATGAACCGGCAAAAGAGGATATGCAGCAAATTTTTGAAATCTTTAGTTTATTTTTATAGAATAATAAACTTAAATGAAAAAATAGGTGTGAGGAAATATATGAACAGCACCTAGAAATTTTTAAGCTCATGGAAGAAAGAAATTCACAAAAGGCAGCGGAATATATGTTTAAACATATAGAATGAGATATAGAGCATGTTAGAATGTTAATAGATTAGCATTTTATTATTATTGACAAAATCATATTTATATGGTAAAAATATATATAAGAAATTTTTATTTTAATTAAATACCTATTTTTCTTATATGTTTAGTAAAAAGACCCTGTTATAGTACTATCAAAATAAATTTATATTATAAAATAATAATTAATTAATCTCATCAAGAGAAGCAGAGGGACTGGCCCGATGAAGCTTCGGCAACCTTCATATGTGTAATTAGAAAGGTGCCAAATCCTGCAGTTGAATGTTTAACGGTAGATGAGAGAGGGTATATGAAATATAAGACCTCTTTCAATATGAAGGAGGTCTCTATTTATGTATTGAGTAACAAGAAAGTTAATAAATAATTTTAAATTTTTTATATTTTTAGGGGGGTAAATAATTTTGGAAAATATAAATAATGTAAGTAGATTATATAAAGATACGAATACGGTTTCTCAAGTAAATTTAGAAAAAATACTAAAATTGTTAAATGATATAAAATATGGTTCTATAACATTAGTCATTCAGAATGGAGTTCTCATACAAATAGAAACGAATGAAAAAATAAGACTTAAATAAACATTTCATAATTTTTTTTGCCTATAATACTCATATAAGTTCTTGATAAATACTTACTATAAATATTAAATTTGGTTTTTAATATATTATTATATTATTTTTAAAAGGCTCATCATCAGAATGAGTGCTTGATATTAAATATTATATAATTTTTACATTTTATTTTATTGAAAAAATCAGCGTAATAAACAAGTTATAAAAGTTAACTGTGCATTTTAACGTAGAACCTTTTAAAAAGTATATAATTTTCGAAAATTTATTTTTGTAGGTGAAATATTTATGAATTCTAATAAATATCTATACTGTTAATGTTAAATATTGGATATAATAACATTTTTGTTATAAGAATGGTTATATATTTAATATAAAATATTTAAATGATGTAAATAAGTTGACCAGAAATACTGGAGGCTAAGTTTTATTATAAGAGATAAAACTTAGCCTTCTATTTGTAATATAGAATTTTTTTAGAATATAATAAGATAATAGGAGGGGGAATAAATTGGATAAATTTCCAACAAAAGATAAAATAATACTAGGATTTATAATATTAAATATAATATCTGGTACATCTGGAGGAATACTGCAAATGGTTATACCACTTTATTCGTTAAGCATTAATGCCAGTACTGCTCAAATAGGAATAATAAAAGGAGTTTCGGGTCTTGGTATGTTGCTTTTAGTATTACCATCAGGTTTTCTCATAGATTATTATGGTTCAAGAAAATTATATATAGTTGGAAGTGTTATAGGTGCTATTATTATTTTTACTTTTTCTTTCATAAAATTACCTATTTTCTTGATAATTGGTATGGGTATTCAAGGGTTTACAAATTCATTGAGATTTACTTCTTTAAATGCTGCATTTTTCAAAAATCTAAAAACAATAGGAAAGAAAAAATCTGGGTGGTATAAAGGTTCTATGTCTATAGGATTAACTTTTATAGGACCATTTATAGGAGGATATATAGTGCAAAATATAAGTTATAAATGGATATTTGTATTAATTGGAATGATGATTTTAATTCCAAGTTTAATTCTTTATATACTAAGTGATAAAAGCATAAAATCTAAACCTGAAAATTTAATCCAAATTTTCAAAGAACAATATTATGATTTAAAATTACTTTTAAGAAATAATATTATTAAGCAAACAGCGCTGGTAGAAAGCATATCCACTGCTTGTTTTTCAACATTTGTAACTTTTATTATTGTTCTTGTGGTTTCTAATTACCATCTTAAATCTATTTATGCCTCTTGGCTTATAATTATGGAAGGTAGTGCATTTATAATTACTGTATTTTTAGGTGGGCATCTTTTATATAAGTTTAAGGCATCAACTCTTTATTTAGAAAGTTTCATTTTAGTTATTGTAGGAACGTTAATAGTAGTTTTTCAACAAAGTATAACATTTATAGCATTAGGAACTATTATTATGGGATTGGGATTAGGAATGACTAATTTAATTACTTATTCTAGAGTAGGTGAAATTGAGGGTAAAAAGGGAAAAATTTCGGGGCTATTTGCTGCATGCACTGGTATTGGAGCAAGCTTAGGACCTACAATTGGCGGGTTTATAGGACAGAGGTTTAGTATTAAATTTGTATTTTTAATATATGTACCATTATTTGTTTTGCTGGGATTTTACATTATATTTAAGGATTTAAAAATGACAAAAAAATCTTATGAAATTGAAAACTGTAATTAAGTAAATAATAAGTATTCAAAATAATGCAATCTATTTAGGTAATCTAATAAAATAGATATATGTAGACTACTATCAATATAATGAAGGAGGGTTTTTGTTATGTGTTGAAGATTACATCAGTTTTTAATGAATATTTTTAATTTGCATAAATTTGGGGGGATAAATTATTGTGGGGAATGTAAAAAATATAAGCAGATTGCATAAAAATAATAACACTAATTCTCAAGAATATATTAGAATTATATTAGAAACGCTAAAAGATATCAGTTATGGTTCTGTAAAATTAGTACTTCAAGATGGAGTTCTTATACAAGTAGAAACCAATGAAAAGATAAGGCTTAAATAATTTAATAGCAATTTTACAATTGAAATAGTATGTAAAAATTTTTAACACTTGTTAGAAAAATATATGTATGATGATTATAGGTGGAGTAAATATGTTGACTAGGACCACTAGAGACTAAGTTTTACTAAAAAAGGTGAACTTAGTTTTTTTTATGTATTAAATTTAAACTATAGGAGAGATTTAAATGAGTGATTTGAAAAAGAAACTTTATCATGAACTAGAAATAAAGGTTGCAGCAACGGTTGAAGGTGTTAATGTTGATCCTAAGATATTCAAAAATTTAGAATTGGGAGACAAGTATCAAGAGCAAGTTCATTGCCTATTTGAAAGGGATCATGAGCAGCATGTTGGTACTAAGCTGCCTTTTGCCTATAAGTCACCTAATGGATTAGATATACCTTTTAGATGGGATAGAAGATCAGCATACTCCATTAAATTTGAGGATGGAGATTATTACTTATATTATAAGGAAAATAAATTATTTGAAACTCAGTTTTTAAAGAGGCCAAAGTACTATGGATTAAAAACATCAGATGGTACACCAATGTCTACCGTTGGTATGTATCAAACTGGAGGGTCCATATCTGTTGCATATAGTAATGAGTGTGCATTAAAAGATAAGGGTGAAGATTGTTTGTTTTGCAACATAAATGCCACAAAAGATGCTTATGGCGAAGCTGAAGGAATATATTGGAAGTATCCTAAGCAGATAGCTGAAACTTATGCAGCAGGACTTAGAGAAGGAGCTACCCGTTTAAATATAACTGGTGGTTTTATACCTGAGCGAAGGGAAATAGATTATTATATAGATGTGGCAGAAGCTGTAAAGGAACTTACAGGTCTTGAAAATTTTAATGGAACTGCAGTGATAGGAGCACCTTTGGATTTTGAAGTTATAGAGAAATATAAAGAAGCAGGTTTTAATACAATAGCCATGAATCTAGAAATATGGGACAAAAATATATATAATACTATTTGCCCTGGGAAAGTAAAGCAATGTGGAGGATGGAATAACTGGGTAAAAGCATTAGAAAATGCAGCGCATGTATTCGGATATGGAAAGGTAAGATCAAATCTAGTTGCAGGGATCGAACCTAAGCAGTCTATTTTAGAAGGTGTAGAATATCTTGCATCAAAAGGAGTAATATGCTTTGCAGCACCTTGGTGCCCAAATCCTGGGTCAGCATTAGAGGGGCATCGTACTCCAGAAGCAGAATGGCATTTTGATTTAAACAAGAAGGTAGCAGCTATCCATAAGAAAGCAGGTTTTACGTATAAACAATTGTGTGATGTTTCAGCTCCAATAGGGATAGTACATGATATTTATAAGATAGAAGATGGTTTATTATCTGTATTTAATTAATGTAATTATGACAAAATACATTAAAATCTAATATGTGTTTTGCTTTCTATTATTTTTTGATAAATATAAGTAATGGTATTGAATTTATTTATATATTGACATATAAATAAATATACTTTATAATTTTAGAAAACATATATGAATACTATAAATTGGTTGACCAAAAAATTTGGAGGCTAAATTTTATTTTTATTGCAAAAATAAAATTTAGTTTTTTTTGTTTTCTAATGTAAAAATATTGTAGTTATAGAGAGAGGAGTATAAGCTGTGGAAAAAATACAGTATTAAGTATCTATAGAAAAAAGAGAAGTTTACTTTGCTGTAGTTTCCATTGAAGATAGTATAAAAGACAAATTAAATATGTACAAAAATTTATAGCACTAAAAAAATTAATATTTTATATGGAGTTGATTAAAAATGTCTGAGATTAAAAATAAATTGTATAAAGAATTAGAACTAAAAAACAAGGTGAGTATCGAAGGAATAAATGCTAATTTGTCAATATTTAAGCATCTAGATTTAGGTGGTAAGTATCAACAGCAAATTCACACATTGTTTGAAATGGATCATGAAACTCATGAAGATGTGGATTTGCCTTGTGGTTTTACTTCTCCTAATGGATTGAGATATGCTTTTAATTTAGATACAAGATCAAAATATTCTATAGAATATGAAAATGGAAGATATTATTTACTATATAAAGGAAATCAATTATTCCCAATAGATTTTCATGAAAAGCCAAAATATTATGATTTAAATACCTCTGATGGAACTCTTATGTCACATGTAGCAACTTATTCTCAGGGTGGTTCTATTTCTGTTGCTTATAGTAATGAATGTTCTTTAAAGGATAGAGGATTAGATTGTTTATTTTGTAATGCAAATTCCACAAAAGATACCTATGGTGAAAAGGAAAATATAAAATTTAAAAATCCAAAACAAATAGGTGAAACTGTAGCTGCGGCTTACAAAGAAGGGGCAAGACATCTGACATTAACAGGTGGATTTATACCTGAACGAAGAGAAGTAGACTATTATATAGACGTTGCTGATGAAATTAAAGAGCATACTGGTTTAGAAGACTTTAATGGTACAGCAGTTATAGGAGCCCCTCTTGATTTAGAGGTTATTGATAAGTACAAAGAAGCTGGTTTTAGAACTATAGCTATGAATATTGAAATTTGGGATAAAAATATTTTTAAAACTATTTGTCCAGGTAAAGTTGAAGTTTGTGGTGGTTGGGAGCATTGGAATAAGGCATTGGATTATGCAGTTAAAGTGTTTGGCTATGGACATGTAAGATGTGGATTTGTCGCTGGTATTGAACCTAAAAAATCTACATTGGAAGGCGTTGAGGCCTTAGCAGCCAAGGGAATAATTAGTCTTACAGGAGCTTGGAATCCTAATCCAGGATCAAAACTGCAAGGACACAGAACACCTGAATCTGAATGGCACTTTGATATGGCATTGAAATGCTTTGATATATTCAGAAAAGCAGGATTTACATATGAAAATTATTTTGATATTGCTCCTTTTCCAGATTTTCTAATACATGATTTATATAGAATTGAAGAAGAATTATTACCTATTTTTAAAGAAAAGGAAAGAGTTGTTTAATTATACTGCAAATTTTAAGTAATCAATGGGAGTTGATAATAGTGAAAAAGCTAGTTCTTTTAATCAATATAATATTTATAGTTACTTTAGTATTAGTCGGATGTGGAGATAAAGCGAAAAGTAATAATTCAAAATCAGCAAATAATAGCTCAGCATCATCCATATCAGCGGATAAGCATACAGCAACTACTGTAAAAATTGGATATGTGGATAGCGGAAAAAGTTTTCCATCTGGTCTTTTGGGGATTGCACAGGAAAAAGGTTATATAACTAATGAACTCAATAAGATAGGTGTAAAAGTTGAATTGGTTCCTTTTGTTGGGGCTGGTCCAGCAATAAATGAAGCACTTGCTAGTAAGAGTATAGATCTTGGATCTCTAGGAGATGTGCCTGCATTATTGGGGAAAAGTGCTGGTATAAATACAGAATTAATTGCATCAGGAGGTCTTAACACTGATGCGGCATTAGTTGTACCAGCAGATTCAAAAATTACTTCTATAAAAGAATTAAAAGGTAAAAGAATTGCAACTATGAAAGGCTCTTTTATGCATAGAACTCTTCTTGAAATGTTAAAGGCAAATGGTATGACTGCAAATGATATTCAATTTATAAATATGACCGCACCAGATGCTGAAACAGCAATTATAAGCAAAACTGTTGATGCTACAGTAAATCCAGCTGCAAATGCACAAAGGCTTGTCCTAAAAAAATACGGGAAAATAATTTTAGATTCTACAAAAAATCCAGAATGGAAAGGAGCTGGTGGATTAATAGCAAGAACAGATTTTTCTAAGGATAATCCAGGAATTTTAGTTGCTATTATAAAAGGTTTAAATGAAGCCAAAAAGTTTGAAGATGCTAACCCAGATGAGGCGAAACAAATATGGGTAAAGAGTGGAACTACAAAAGAAATATTTGATTTAGTGTATCCAGATAATAAATTTGGAGACGATTTGCAAATTGGCTCGGAATTCACTAAACGTTTTGATTTAGTAAATAAATTTCTTGTTGATAATAAATTATCTAAGAGTAGTGTTGACATCAATAAGTGGATAAATAAAAAATATCTTGAAGAAGCTATTAAAAAATAATGTATTAAATAATATATTTTACTCTACGATTAGCCGATGTAATATTGAATTTTCTAAAAATACAATCGGCGTCATGCTTTTCATGGAGCTAGTAGAGATATAAACTTCTATTAAGTAAGATTCATCCGTAAGAGGCTACTTGAATTAAAGTTATTAAAAAGGAAGGATATTTATGTATGATTTAAAAAATGAGTTAAAGAAAAAGCTTTATGATGAGCTAAAAATAAAAAATAAAGTTAGCGTAGAAGGAGTTAACTTCAACACTGAAATATTTAAGAATCTTGATTTAGGGGGAATATATCAAGAACAGATTCATGGTCAATCTGAAAGTGATCATGAGACACATGTTGGAATAGAATTTCCATGTGGATATAATACACCAAATGGTTTCAGAATAGGTCTTAAATGGGATAGAAAATCTCAATACAAAATTGAGTATGATGGCAGCAGATATTTCCTTACTGACAGAGGACATGAAATTTTCCCTATTGAGTTCTTTAAACGTCCTAAATATTATAATCTTCATACTTCAGATGGAGTAGAAATGTCTCATGTAGGAAACTTTACTCAAAGTGGTACAGTACATGTCACATATAGTAATGAATGTTCCTTAAAAGATCAAGGACAAGATTGCTTATTTTGCAATGTTAATGCCACTAAGGATGTATATGGAGAAAAAGAAAATCATAAGTGGAAATATCCAAAGCAGATTGCAGAAACGGTTAAAGCAGCCTATGATGAGGGAGTTGCAAATCATCTTAATCTTACAGGAGGATTTATTGCAGAGCGTAGGGAAGTAGATTATTATATTGACGTAGCAGAAGCAGTTAAAGAATATACTGGTCTAAAGGATTTTAACGGTACAGCAGTTATAGGGGCACCACTTGATTTGGAAGTTATAGAGCACTATAAAGAGGTTGGTTATAGAACAATCGCAATCAATATTGAAGTTTGGGATAAAAATCTATTTAAAGCTATTTGTCCTGGTAAGGATATTCAATGTGGTGGCTGGGAAAACTGGGTAAAAGCAATTGAATATGCAAGAGAAGTATTTGGATTTGGTCGTGCAAGGACTGGTATTGTTGCGGGTCTTGAACCCAAAAACGCCACACTTGAGGGAGTTGAATACTTTGTGTCTAAAGGTATACCTGTATTAACTGGTGCATGGAATCCAAATCCAGGTTCAGGACTTGAAGGTCATCGTACACCTGAGCCGGAATGGCACTGGGATATGGCAAAAAAGACTTTTGATATTTATAGAAAATATGGTATTACATTTGAACATATAGCTGACAGTGCACCATCTTCTGATTTTTTAGTTGCAGATTTTTATAAAATAGAAAATGGACTTCTACCTGTATTTAACAAATTTAAATTAGAAGGAGCGATCAAATGAATACGCAGATTTTGAATTCAAGAAGTGCAGTTAATAAAAAAAAATTAATAAAAAAACAAACTAAAGTGAAGTATAATTTCAAAAATATAAAAAGATTTACTATTGGTGCACTTCTACCTATTTTCATAATGGTAATATGGGAGATTGTTGCATCGTTAAATATTTTACCAGTAGCAATACTTCCAACTATACAGAGTGTTTTTGAGGCATTTTTAGCTCAAATAGAAAATGGACAGTTATTAACCGATGTTAGTATAAGCTTAATTAGAGTTATGGAAGGTTATTTTTTTGCGGTTATCATTGGAATATTTTTTGGAGTAATAATGGGAGTTTCTTTTAAAGCTAATAATATTTTTTCATTGCTTTTTACAACAATTAGGCAGGTACCTACTATGGCTTGGATACCTTTAATTATTCTTTGGTGTGGAATTGGTGAGACATCTAAAATTGTAATAATTGCCAAGGCAGCTTTTTTTCCAATACTTTTAAACACCATAAGTGGTATAAAAAATACACCTAAAGGTTATTTAGAAGTAGCTCAGCTTAATAATGTCAGTAAATTAGATTTATATAGAAAGGTATATTTCCCGGCAGCATTACCTTCTATATTTACAGGATTAAGACTTGGACTTGGTATTGCCTGGGGAATGGTGGTAGCAGCAGAAATAATTGCTTCAAGCTCTGGTATTGGATACAGAATAAATGACTCAAGAAGTTTGATGCAATCTGATATTATGATTTCAGATATGATAGTAATTGGAGTTATAGGTGCATTTATGGACTTTGTTTTAAGAAGAATTTCAAAACATTTTTCAAAATGGCAGGCATCAGAAGTATAAACTTTTAATAAAGTTAAAGAATAGCGGTAATGTTATTTGATGTCTTTATACAAATGTTATATTTTAGATTATTTTTATAGCCGAGGTTAATTTTTTTCAAGATTATTTTCGTTAATTTATGAGAAAAACTAACCTCATTTTGTATATAGATTTAAATTTTAAATTATACAAGTTTAAGTAAGGAGGTTTTTATAAAGCTTATGTTACTAATTGAAAAAAGAAATAATAAATGGTTAATATTGTTTTCTGTTGTAATGATGACATTTATGGCATGTCTTGATGGAAGTGTTGTAAATGTGGCATTACCAGTTATGCTAAAAAATTTTTCTGTAAATATACAAAATATCCAATGGGTAGTTACAATATATTTAATAGTTATATCATCTGCAATTCTTATAGGCGGAAGACTTGGAGATATAAAGGGGAAAACGTCAATATTCAAATGTGGTATTACTCTTTTTACTATTGGCTCACTATTATGTGGAATTTCAAATTCAATATATTCATTAATAATTGCTAGAGCCATTCAAGCTATTGGAGCATCAGGAACTATGTCAAACAGTTTTGGAATTATTACTCAAACATTTCCATACGAAGAAAGAGGAAGAGTACTTGGAGTTCAGAGTACCTTTGTTGCATTAGGAACATTGGTTGGACCACCATTAGGTGGAGTTATAGTGTCAAATTTTGGTTGGAATTTTATATTTCTAATCAATGTACCAATAGGAATAATTACACTGGCATTAGCAACTAAAATATTCCCTAAAATGGACACTTTAGATGAAAAATTAGATTTTAAAGGTGCTATTTTGTTTGCATTGTCAATTATATCGCTATTTCTATCTTTAATATATGGACAAAATATAGGATATAAAAATCCAGTAATTATTATGGGATTTTTATTTTCATTAGTATTTATATTTCTATTTATTTTTGTAGAAAGTAGGGAAAAAATGCCTCTTTTGAAGTTAGAGCTTTTTAAAAATAAATTATTTTCAATTAGTGTATTTTGTGGAGTTATTTCTTCAGTAGCTATCAGTGGTTTAAATATAATTCATCCATTTTACCTGCAGGATGTACTTAAATTATCACCTGGAATCACAGGAATCATTATGATGGTATCGCCGGTTGTTTTATGTATTATAGCACCTATAAGTGGATATTTATCTGATAAATTTGGTTCCGAAATTTTAACGTTAATTGGTTTAGTATTTATTAATATAGGACTTTTACTAATGGCAAAACTAAATGAAAATTCAACTATTTTAATTATATTGATTTTTATGGGTATAATATCTGTAGGAAATGGATTGTTTCAATCGCCAAATACTTCTCTAATAATGTCGTTAGTCTCAAAAAAATATTTAGGAATTGCTGGAAGTGTAAATGCTCTTGTAAGGAATATAGGATTTGTTTTTGGTATTTCAATGTCAACTTTGATACTATATAATCGCATGAGTTATAAGATCGGATATAAGGTATATGATTTTGTTGTTGGTAAGGAATATATATTTGCTTATGGAATGAGTTATGTGTATATAATTTCTGCAGGTATCTGTTTTATAGGAGTAATTATCACATCAATTAGACTATATAACTGTAAAAGGTATGAGAAAATAGTAAATGAAAATAAAGAGATAAATGATGTAATATAATTTAAAAGAAGTTTTTTCAAATTAAAAAGCTGTGAAAAATTTATACTAAGATTATAATAGTCAAGATAAAAAATAAGGTTTAATGCTGAAATATTTTATTTTCAGTATTAAACCTTTTATATTGAAAGTAACTAAAAAATGATTTTATAGAGTGCTATTTTTAGTGTGACATCTTTTTGATGGAGGTATTCTAAAAATTTAACTAACATTTTTAAATAGTAATTTCTTATATAGTGAATCTCTTCTTTTATTTTATATTCAAGTTCTCTTAGACTAAATATGCTATTTTTAACTCCATATATCATACATGCTACTATTTGTTGATCAGAGTATTTTTTAGGTCTGCCTTTAACTTTGGTACTTTTAGTTTCAAGTTTAGAAAAATACATAAATATGATATGGATAAAATATAAAAATTGTTGACATATATAATTTTGCATGATATTATATTTAATAAATATAAAACATATTGGTTTAATATATTTTATACCGACTGGAGAACCAGAGGTTTCTAACTAAACGTAACTTGTTGTTATGTTGTTAGGAATCTCTGCTTTTTTTATTTTATAAAATAATTTATATGTGGAGGTACCGGATGTCGGAAGTCAATAAGAATGAAAATCTTTATATACATAATTTAAGTAAGAATTTTATTGTTAATAATGAGCAAATTGATATTCTAAATGATATTAATTTAGATATTAAGGAGGGCGAATTTATAAGCATAGTAGGTCATAGTGGATGTGGTAAAAGTACTTTGTTGAAAATTATAGCAGGACTTGTAGACTATAATGTTGGTATAGTTACCCTTGGGGAAAAAGAAATTAGACAGCCAGGAACTGAGAGGGGAATGGTATTTCAGGATCATAGGCTTTTACCTTGGCTTACAATAAGAGATAATATATCCTTTGGTTTATATAATGTTACAAAGGAAGAAAAGGAAAAAATTATTAATGAACACATAGAACTTGTAGGTTTAAAAGGATTTGAAAAGGCATATCCGCATCAGCTATCAGGGGGTATGGCACAACGAGCAGCTATTGCAAGAGCATTAGTAAACAGACCGCAAGTTTTGCTCCTAGATGAGCCATTTGGAGCATTAGATGCACTTACTAGAATACAAATGCAGAAAGAAATATTAAGAATATGGGAAAAGGAAAAGACAACTATGATACTTGTTACTCATGATATAGATGAAGCAATATATTTAGGAGATAGGGTTATAGTGATGTCATCAAGACCTGCAACTATAAAAACAATTATACCAGTTGAACTTTCTCGTCCTAGAGATAGAAATGGATATGATTTTTCTGTAATAAGAAAACAAATATATACTGAATTTTTTGGTAAAGAAAATATTTTTGAAGATTATGTTATATAGTTAAAATTATTTAATTGAGGAAATTTCATACTTGAAAATTTTAAAAATCAAGCACAGTATATAGTATATATTTTTAGCCATAAATACTATATGTAGATGCAGCTTAACAAATAAGTTAACTATGCAATATCCTTAATTAATTATATATTGTTGTAAAAATAAAATTTGAAAAATTATAGAAATAATAAGTAAAATTAAAGGAGTTTGCAATGAATGTTGATGAAGTAATATCAAAAGAACTTGTATCAGATATTAAAGATGTTAATGTTATAGGTATTGACATTGGATCAAGAACAGGTAAGGCTGTACTTTTATCAAATGGACAAATATTTACGTCCATAACAGGTACAGGTGTTAATATGCAGCAGACGGCTGATTTACTTCTAAAAAAGTTGATTAAAATATCTGGGATTGATAAGAATGATATAGCTTATATTGTAGGTACAGGGTATGGAAGGATATCTATGGAGTTTGGCGATACCCCAAGAGAAATTTTAACAGAAATATCTTGCCATGCCATGGGTTCACACTTTTTAAATGCAGGAACAAAGACAATAATTGACATAGGTGGACAAGACTCTAAAGCTATAAAGGTAGATCCAGATAACGGTAAAGTTGTAGAGTTCATAATGAATGATAGATGTGCTGCTGGAACAGGAAGATTTTTAGAAAAGGTAGCAGGACTTTTAGATTATTCAATAGATGAATTAGGAGAAGAGGCACTTAAGTCAAAAAAGAATTTGTCTATAAGTAGTCAATGCGTTGTATTTGCTGAATCAGAAATAATATCGCTGAAAGCAAAAGGTGAAAGACGTGAAGATATTGCTGCTGGTATACATTTTGCAGCAGCAAGACGTGTTAGGAATCTAGTTAATCGTTTAGGAATAGAACCAGAACTTGTATTTTCAGGTGGGGTATCTAATAATGCAGGAATGAAATATGCTCTTGAGCAAATAACGGGCTATTCTATTAAGAAAACAAAACTAAATATGATTTATGCAGGATCCTTAGGGGCTGCAATTTATGCTCAAAAGTACTATTTAGGTAAAAATTCATAGTAGTTAAAAATATGTAGCGAAAGGAAATATATATGAAGATTGAAGATGTTATATCAGAAGAATTAATCTCAGAAGTTAAGGATTTGAAAGTTATAGGTATTGATATAGGATCAAGAACTGGAAAAGCAGTGCTATTGTCTGAGGGCAATTTATATGTTGAGCAAATAGCAACGGGTATATATATGCAGGAAACTGCTGAAGAATTAATTGAAAATGTACTAGAAAAATCAGGAATTGATAGGAAAGATATTCAGTATATAGTTGGAACTGGATACGGTAGAATAGCTCTACGATTTGACGATATTCCTCATGAAATAGTAACAGAAATATCTTGTCATGCAATGGGGGCACATTTTCTTAATTCAGGTACAAAAACAATAATTGATATAGGAGGACAGGATTCCAAAGCAATAAAAGTTGATACTAAAACAGGAAAAGTAGCAGAATTCATAATGAATGATAAATGTGCAGCTGGAACTGGAAGATTTATTGAAAAAGTTGCAGGTTTATTAGATTATTCTTTAGATGAAATTGGAGAGGAATCACTTAAATCACAAAAAGTTATAGAAATAAGCAGCCAATGTGTTGTTTTTGCTGAATCAGAAATAATTTCTTTAAAAGCTAGAGGAGAAGATCGTAGGGATATTGCAGCTGGAATACATTTTGCTGCAGCAAAAAGGGTAAGGAATCTTATTAATAGGATAGGATTGGAGCCTGAACTTGTGTTTTCAGGTGGTGTATCTAATAATGTAGGAATGAAACATGCATTGGAGGTGCTAATAGGACACCCGATTAAAGAAACAAAACTTGATATGATATATGCAGGTGCACTAGGTGCAGCAATATATGCACAAAAAAATTATTCGGAACATTCATTATCTAAAAATAGTAATGTCGTATCTTTTAAATTGAATTTAGATTATCTAAAACATAGAATTGAAGAACAGCATGAAATAATAGCTGATAAAAGTATAGAAACTAAAAAAGTAGGATATTTATGTTCTTATACTCCTGTAGAATTAATAAATGCATCAGGGGCAATACATACTAGGCTTTTTAAAGCAGGAGATCCTGATACTGTATCAGTTGGTGAGATAATGACAAAAAGTGTTTTTTGTGATCTAACAAAAAGTTGTCTAGGTTCTTTTAAAACTGGGGATCCATTGCATAATGCTTTAGATAAAGTATATACATTTTATACTTGTGATTCTATGAAGAAGGTTGCGGAAGCTATTAATGAAAACTTTATTCCTACAGATATATATCTTCTTCCAAGAAATAAAGAAAGAGATGAATCAAGGCAATTTTTTAAAAAAGAACTTATAAATTTTAAAAATAGTTTAGAAAACTTAACTGGTAAGAAGATTACTGAAGATGATCTTAGAGGACAGATTGTATTGTATAACAAGAATCGTGCGCTTTTGAAGAAAATATCAGATTTAAGAAAGCGAAATAATCCACCTTTGACGGGACAAGATTTTCTTGAATTAACAAAAGCAGCTTACTATTTGCCGCCAGAAGAACAATTACAAATATTTACTGATTTATATGAAGAGTTATCAGCTGTTCCTGACAATGGGGTACGTCCGATACGTATTATGATGACAGGTGGAATTGTTGGTGATGGTGATCGTAGATTATTAGAAATTGTTGAAAATGAGATTGGAGCAAGAATAGTAGTAGAAGATCATTGCAGCGGATTAAGCCCTTTCTATTATCAAATTTCTGAGAATGAAGATCCATACTTAGCTCTTGCAGATGGATATTTAAATCAAGCACCTTGTGCAAGAATGTCACCACTTGAGGATAGAATAGATTTTTCAGGAAAGCTTGCTAAAGAATATGATGTAGATGCGGTATTATTTACGTACTTAAAATTTTGTCCTTGCTATGGTATTACAAAGAATAATTTCTTAAGATATTTCCAGAGTTTAGGGTTACCAGTACTTGAACTTCCGATAGATTATTCGAGAGGTGATGAAGGTCAGATTAAAACTAGGGTTGAGGCGTTTATAGAAGTTTTATCAGAGAAGGGAAGTGCGTAAATATGGCTACAAAAGAATTACAAAGTCAACTTGAGTATATTATACGAAGCAAAGAAGAAGTTCACAGCTATTCGAAAGGAGTAGGAAGGCTTTATGATTTGGCAATATCTTATATCCATGATGCAGAGTTAGCTTACAAAGAGGGAAAAAATGCAGCTTGGACAATGACAATATGGGAAGTTCCTCTTTTATATGCTTGTGATACAATACCAGTTGCATTCACTGAACTTGGAAGACTAGGTAGTGCCGATTCAATTACAGTTGCAGAAGATTATTTTCAAATTCCTCGTGAAACCTGTTCAATGGTAGCTGCAATACTCGGTGAATGGTACTTAAGAAAAGAAACAGGAATAAAGAAAATACTTGGTTTTAATTCTTCTTGTGAACCATTTAATGTTGCTTGGGAACTAATAAAAAATGAGGGATATGATGTGTATCGAGTGGATACGGTATACAGACCACCACATTGCGATGGAGAAAGATATGAACAGTTAGTGGAATTCTTAACTGAAGAACTCAAAGCAGCCGCAAATTGGCTAACAAATGGAAAAGGGATAAATGAAGAAAAGCTAAAATTTGAAATTAAAAGAAGAAATAGAATTCTCCAAAAAGTTCAAAGAATTATGCAACTTCGATATAAGCATCCTCTATATATTAAAAGTCTTGCTACAATGTATCTTTTAATGGGTTCTGGTAACTATTTTGGTAAGCCAGATGAATATGAAGAAGTACTTGATTTGTTATTAGGAGAACTTGAAAATAGACCTGCTAATTTTGAAGAGAATGCTAAAGTGGTACCTCTTATATGGGCTGGAGGTAGAGGACAAGAATTTGGTGTGTATGAGGCGATTGATGATTGTGGAGGATCACTATTAGGTTGGATGTCTCCAAATCCTTTTGTTAGGTTATATAGGGAAGATGTGCCACCTGTTGAATCACTAGCTAGATATAACTTAGATGGACAAACAGCAGGAGCTTTTGAGCATAGGATTAGTGTTTTTGAAAAACAGATTGAAAAGAGTAATGCGAAGGGAATTATTCTTTATGGTTATGTTGGCTGTTCGTTTGGTGGCGTTGAGCAAGAAATGGAAAGGGAACATTTTCATAAAAGAGGAATACCAAGCATAAGTCTTGAAGGAAGTTTTCAAGTGGGACCACCAAGTGGTCAGTTACTGACAAGAATAAGAGCTTTTATTGAAATGTTATCATAGTAAACCAGCTATTAAAATAAGTATAATAAAATATATTTATTGTTAAATATTACGAAGGTAGGAAGTATATTAATTAAAATTTTTAAAAATAAGTTTTTATAGAGCAGTATCTAAAATGAAATTATGTGAGTAATTTAAAATAAAAAATTATATAATGAATTTAATGTTGAAATTTATTAAAGGAAAAATTATATCAAGAATTAAAATTAAAGTTAGCTTTAAGTGTTGAGGGTGTTACTTATGATGTAGGTGTTTTTGATAGTCTTTTAGAGCATAATGAAAGTTTAAAAAAGCTGAATTATTACACTTGGGATAAGGAATTATTAACAAAGAAAAGTTATAATATACCCTATGGATTTATCTTGGAAAATGGTTTTGGCGTTGGACTTATAACTGATAAAAATTCGCCTTATAAAATTGTAGAAAAAGATGGGGTTTTTAGTATTGATTACAGAGGAGAAAAGTTATCAGATATAACCTTTCCAAAAACTCCTGAATTTTATTCCAAAACAACAAATGATGGTGTAAGTATGAGAGATATTGCATCTGATTCAGCTATAGGAAGTGTTGATGAGAGTCTTGTTGTTGCTTATAGCACTGAGTGTTCTGTTAAAGATAAAGGACAAACTTGCTTATTTTGTGTAATGAATGGAACAAAAGGACTAGATGGTGGAGAAGATAGACCGGCTTGGAAGTATCCACATCAAATTGCTGAAACTGTAAAAGCTGGTTATGATGAAGGGTATAAGCATTTAACAATTACAGGAGGCTTTGTACCAGAGCGTAGAGAAGTTGAGTATTATTTGGATGTGGCAGAAAGTATCAAGGAAGCACTTGGAACAAATACCTTTAATGGAACCGCATGTATTGGTGCACCAATTGATTTATCAGTTATTGAAAAGTATAAAGAAGCAGGTTATAGTTCCATTGCCTTTAATACAGAAGTATGGGGTAAAAATTATTTTGATATTGTGTGCCCTGGAAAAGTAGAAGAATGTGGTGGCTATGATAATTGGATAAAAGCAATCGAATATGGAATTGAAGTATTTGGTAAAGGAAATGTAAGAAGTAATTTTGTAGTAGGCTTACAGCCAAAAGAAGTACTATTTGAAGGTATTGAATACTTAGCTTCTATAGGTGTTGTTACGGTTGCTTCTAGCTGGGTACCAGGCCTTGGATCTCCCCTTGAAGGACATCGCTCTCCTACTGTTGATTGGCATTGGGATGTTCAACTTAGGCATGCAGATATTTTAAGAAAATATGGACGTACCTACGAGGAAATATTTAATGCTACACCAGCTAGAACATTAACACATGATATTTATCAAATAGAAGAAGAAAAATTGCCTATCTTTAATAAAAAAGTAAGTAATTTTTAAAAATTATTGTTCATAAAAATTAGGGTATTACCAGCATCATGATTAGTAATACCCTATAATTTTTTTTGCAACAATTATGATTTATTTGGAGGAGATATCTTTATAATCAAAGTTTTGTAGCTATTTCAGCAGCAATAGAAAATATCTTTTCAACTGCTGAATCTTCTTTTGTTGAGCTGAAGCTTGATAAATCTAGTCAACTAAAATATAATTTAAACATTCCTATAATTCATATATGATTAATAATATTATATTCAGTATATTACTATTAATAAATAATGTAAATGATTTCCAACTAATTTTCAGAATAAACGCATGAAAAATAATAGTGATGAATATACAGAAGAAGAGCAGTGATGGTTGAAATATAAGAAATTTGTTGACACATAAAATCTTATATGATATTATACTTGGTAAATAGAAAACATATAGGTTTAATATATTTTGAATGCCGACTGGAGAACCAGAGGTTTCTAACTAAATGTAATTTTTTGTTAGGAATCTCTGTTTTTTTATTTTATAAAATAATTTATATATGAAGTACTCGATGCAAGAAGCTAATAAGAATGAAAATCTATATATATTTTATACTTAATTTAAGTAAGAATTTTGTTGTTAATAATGAGCAATTGATATTCTAAATGAATTATTGCCTATTTTCAACAAAAGTTCAGTGGAAAAAATAATTTTGTAGTTAAACTAGAAATAAAAAACAAGGCTGGGATAAAAAGTATAGTTTTTAATTGCAGTACATTAAAATATAGAATTGAGTAAAGTTGTTTAAATTAACATAATATTTAAGCTTAGAAAATGGAGGATTTCATTATGAAAAAAAGTAGTATTTTAGTTAGTTTAGTGTTAGTTATAGTATTAGTTCTTAGTGGATGTGGTAATAAAAGTGCAAATAATAGCAGTGCTGATAATTCTAAAAAAACCAAATTAAAAACACTTAAGATAGGATATCCGGGAACAGGAAACAATACTGCTGGCGACTTATTAGCTGTTGGTATTGATAAAGGTTATTTTAAAGATGAACTTAAAGATTTAGTAACAGATGTGCAATTTATTAATTTTTCAGGTGCTGGTCCTGCAATAAATGAGGCACTTGCTAGTAAAGATTTGGATATAGGTGTGTATGGTGATACTCCAGCTGTTACTGCTAAATCTAATGGTATTGATACAACATTAGTTGGTGCAGGGAATACTGCTCTTGATGCTGCAATTATTGTAAATCCTAATTCATCTATAAAATCAGTAAAAGATCTTAAAGGGAAGAAGGTTGCCACAACTAAAGGATCCTATATGCACAAAACACTTGCTCAGATGTTACAAGCCAATGGATTATCAATAAAAGATATTCAATTTATTAATATGAATACCTCTGATTCTGAGGCGGCACTTTTTAGTAATCAACTTGATGCTATTGTGGAATCTAATACAGGTGCAGCTAAATTAGTTACTAAAAAACAAGGTAGAGTGTTACTGGATTGTAGAGATAATCCAGAGTGGAAGGGGATGAATATAGTTATTTCAAGAACTGAATTTGCAAAGGAAAACCCAGAAGTTATAACAGGTTTAATTAAAGGATTTGAGAAAGCTAGAGACTTTGTTAATAAGAATCCAGAAGAAACTAAAACAATATGGGCTAAGTCTGGAATTCCTAAGGAGGCATACGATTATCTTTATCCAAATAACAATTTTGGTGATACTTTTAATGTGGAATTAAATCAGTCAGTTATTGATAAATTAAATTCTACCAAAAGTTTTTTAAAGGATAATGAATTGATAAAAAAAGATTTTAATATAAATGATTGGGCTGACAAAAGCTATTATGAAAAGTCACTTAAATAATAAAAGATAATTATAAGGTATATTTAAATTTATGTTTATATATAAGGCACAATAGGACGATTTATTAGGGGGATAAGGTTATGAGCGTTAATGTAGAAAAAGTAGAGAATAAAGTGTTAAAAAGTAAGCTTTATGAAGAATTGAGAATAAAGGCTGAACTTGCTATAGATGGAGTAAATATTGATAAAGATGCACTTAGTTCACTTGATTTAGGAGGAAAATATCAAGAACAGGTACATAGTGGTTTTGAAATGGATAAAGAAACCCATGTAGGTATAGAATATCCAGTAAGTTTTAGATTACCAAATGGTTTAGTTGCACCTTTTAAAAGAGATCGTAATTCCGATTATACTATAGCACTTGAAGGTAATAGGTATATACTCGTTAAAAATGGGAATAAATTATTTAATATAAATTTTCAAGAAAGACCTCAATATTATAGTTTGAAAACTACTGACGGACAATTAATGCACAATATAGCTACTTTTGTAAATGATAGTAATTTATCAGCCTTTTATAGCAATGAATGTTCTTATAAAGAAAAAGGGGAGGATTGCCTATTTTGTAATGTAAATGCTACAAAGGAATCCTATGCTGAAAAATATGGAATATTCTTAAAGACACCAGTTCAAATTGCAGAAACTATTGAAGCTGCCTATAAAGAGGGAATTGCTGACCATGTTACAGTAACTGGTGGAATTATTCCAGAAAGAAGAGAAATAGAATATTATCTTGATGTTGCTGAGGAAATACAGAAGAAAACAAAATTAACGGATTTTAATGGTACAGCTGTAATAGCTGCTCCTCTTGATCTTACTAGTATAGATAGGCTTAAGGAAAATGGATATAGAACCATAGGATTAAATATAGAGTTTTGGGATAAAAACTATTATGCTGCAATTTGTCCTGGTAAGGCAAAAAATAGTGGAGGCTGGGATCATTGGCTTAAAGCTATAGAATATGCTGTAGGTGTATTTGGACCAGGAAGAGTAAGATCAAATATTGTTGGAGGAATTGAACCAAAACAAAAAACAATAGAGGGTGTAGAATATTTTTCAAATCTAGGGGTAATATGCTTACCAAGTCAATGGTGTGCTAATCCTGGTTCAGGACTTGAGGGACATAGAACACCAGAAGTATCATGGCATTTAGATCTTGCAGAGAAGGCAGTTCGATTGCAAAAAAAAGCTGGAATAACTTATGACCAAATACATGATGCAAGCAATAATGATCTTGGTATTACTCATGATATATGGAAAATTGAAGATGGTTTATTGTAAAATATTAATAATGGGGGAGTGGAAAATAAAATGAGTATATTTGAAACTATTTTTAAAAGAAGAACAATACGAAGCTTTAAACAAGACGCAATACAGGTAGAAAAGTTAAAAAAATTAGTGGATGCAGCAAGAGTGGCACCACAAGCTGCAAATTTACAACCTTTAAAGTATGTAATTATTAATGATGAAAAATTATTAGAACCAATTTTTAAGACTACAGCTTGGGCTGGTTATATAAGACCAGCAGCTGATCCACAAGAGGGACAAAAACCAGTTGCTTATATATTAATTCTTGTTGATAGTGAAATAAAAAAAGAGGGTTATGATGTAGATGCTGGAGCAGCAGTTGAAAACTTGCTATTAACTGCAGTTGAAGAAGGATTAGGAACCGCTTGGTTAGGTGCTATAGATAGAAAAAAAATAAAAGAGTTATTAAATATACCAGATAAATATATTCTTCATACTCTTGTTGCAATAGGATATCCAGCAGAAACACCTATTATTGAAGATAAAAAAGATGATTCTATTAAATATTATAAAGATGAGAATAATGTTTTGCATGTACCAAAGAGAAAATTAGAAGATATAGTATTTTTTAATAATAAGATTGTATAGATAATTTTGTTGAAGTGGCTGTACTAATAAACAATTTTAATTTGATTCTCCTTAATTTAATATTGACAATTACAGTAATAAAGGTTATTATAAATAAAACATAAAATATTTATAGGAATACTAGGAATAATTGCTGACTAGAAAAACTAGAGGCATCCGAAAAAAATAATTTTTTTTCGGATGCCCTTTTTTGTAACATAATTTATTATGAAAAAATTTAATTATTGTAATTTGAGAGGAGAATACAAATGGCGGATTTTTCACATTTAACAAAAGATCAATTAAAACAAAAATTATGGGAGGAAGTAGCTTTAAAAGCAGATTTAATTGCAAATGGAGTTGATATTTCTAAAGAGGCTTTGGCTAGTATAAAACTTGGTACGGAAATAAAAGAACAAGTACATTGTCTTTTTGAAATGGATTTTAAGGATCATGATTTTGAATTGCCTGCAGATTTCAATCTTCCATTGGGAATAAGTGTTTCTTTTAACTGGAATCCAGCAGCACTGTATAAAATTGTTACTGAAAACGGTAAATTTATTTTGATTAAAAATGGCAATAAGGTTTCTGATATAGAATTTCATAAGAGACCAGGATTTTATGGTAAGAAAACTTCTGATGGAAAAAACATGGAGAATATAGGTGTGTACAATCCTGATGGACATGTATTTGTTGTTTATAGTAATGAGTGTTCATATAAGGATAAGGGTGAAGATTGCCTATTTTGCAATATAAACCATACTAAAGATACTTATGCTGAAAAAGAAGGTACTGAGTGGAAAACTCCTGTTCAAATTGGAGAGGTTGTGGCAGAGGCTTATAAATCAGGAATCGCTAGGCATGTAACTATAACTGGTGGAGTAATACCAGAACGTAGGGAGCTTGAATACTATCTTGATGTAGCAGATGAAATCAAGAATCATACAGGTTTAGAGGATTTTAATGGAACAGCCACAGTTGCAGCTCCTTTGGATCTTTCCAATATTGATAGATTAAAAGAAGCAGGTTATCGTACTACATCTATGAATCTAGAAATTTGGGATAAAAATATTTATAAGACTATTTGCCCAGGAAAAGCTAATGGTAGTGGTGGTTGGGACCATTGGGTTAACGCTTTAGAGCATGCTGTAGAAGTTTTTGGGTATGGTAGAGTACGTTCAACCTTTGTTACTGGTATTGAACCTAAGAAAAAGACACTTGAGGGTTTTGAATATTTAATATCAAAAGGAGTAGTAGCTATAGCTTCTCTTTGGATACCAAACCCTGGTTCAGAATTAGAAGGTCATCGTACACCGGAACCAGCTTGGCATTTAGATTTAGCTGAAAAAAATGTTAATCTATGGAAAAAGAATGGAATAACTTATGACCAAGTTTTTGATGCTAATGCTGGATCAGATGCGTTGCAGCATGATATTTACCGTATTCAAGATGAAACACTTCCTGTTTTTAACTTACAGAATAGTTTAGTGTAAATATATAAATTAAATATTATTTTGGGGGTATGTATAAATGTCAATTGATAAAAATTTTATAAAGGAATATTTAAATAGTACAAAATATATAACTTTAGCTACAGTAGATGGTGAAAATGCTCCTGCATTAAGAGTTTTGGGTGCTTTTGGTGTAGATGGTTATGACACTTATTTTTCAACTGTTGAGGGAGCTGCAAAGGTTGAACAAATTAAACATAATTCGAATGTTTCAGTTTTTTTTCAGCATGAAAATCAAGAATTGGCATCCTTTATTAATATTACAATAAAAGGTAAAGGTGAAAAGGTAACAGATGAAGTAGAACTTAAAAAAGCTATTGAGGTAATAGGTAATAGAAATTCTAGATTTAAAGAAAGAATTGAAAAGGATGGCTTAGGTAACAATATAATAATACATGTAAGTCCATCAGAGTTAAAAGTACTGGATTTTAAGAAATCTCCAGGAGAGAATCGCGTTGAAATTATACCCTTGTTAGATGAAAATTATTAATAGTATGGTATAAGTATATCTTTATTGATTTAGTTGACTAGCTGGACTAGAGGCTAAGGTTTACTCTTTATTAGTGAAGGGTTGAATCTTAGCTTTTGTTCTTGTATAGGAATTTGAACTTTTTGATCACAAGAAACTCACAAATGTTATTATTACTGTATTTGGGAGGTTGGGATAAAAATGAAAATCAAAAGTGTAGACGTGTACCGTGTGCAGCCGCCGGGTGACACATGGGTCTGGGTGGCGGTTAAAACGGAAGATGGATTGACTGGTTGGGGAGAAATTTCTAACAGCGGCAATGACGAAGTGGCGGCGGAAATAGTAACTAAGGCATCATCATTCTTGCTTAGCAAAGATCCAAGACGGATAATGGAACTTACATCTTCAGTTAGAGAGTGGAAATTTCCTGCTCCATTTACTGATCGTATCACTGCAACGGCTTGGAGCGGAATTGACCAGGCACTTTGGGACCTAATCGCCCAGTCATTTGGGATTCCGTTATATCACATGCTTGGAGCCTATGGTAGAGATGAAATCACGTTATATGCCAACTTAAATAGGGGTCTTAGAAACAATAGGTTACCGGAAGCATTAGCAGCGAGAGGAAAATCGGCACTGGAAAATGGATTTAATATTGTCAAATGTGCACCGTTTGATGAGTTGTCCCCACAAGTGTATCAGCCCGATCTTCAACCTGCTATTACACGACTGGAAGCTTTGGCAGGCAGTGTTCCTTGGTCCAGTATCGCCATCGATTGTCATCAGCGGTTCAACCGTTCCAGTCTCACAATATTTATGGAATATTTAGATGGAAAACATATAACACCGTATTGGGTTGAAGACGTTTTTCCGATAGCGGATAGCTTGAACCTTGATATCTTTCGTAATCGATATCCAAATATCCATTGGGTAACGGGAGAAAACGCACTGTCTGCCTTGGAATTATTGGAACGTATAATGAATGGAGGATTGGATGTAATTATGCCGGATGTGAAACATATCGGAGGAGTGAGTGCTGTAAAAACGCTGATTCCTATAGTGGAAGCCAAAAGGATTTGGGTTTCATTGCATAATCCGAGTGGTCCGATATCTGCTGCGTTTTCGGCACACCTTTCTGCCTTATGTCAGCTTTCGGTTCCGCTGGAATTTCCCTGGGGAGTGACTTGCTTGAGAAGTAATTCGACTTTTCCGCAGGAACCCGTCTGGGATGGTAAATATCATTTGTCTCCAGAACAACCCGGAATAGGATTGCAGCCTGCAAATGATTTTTTGTTAGAATATGGTAAACAGTGGACTTCTGGCTTATGGAATTAAACAATATGGAAATAAACGTGGGGTATTAAAGGGAAGCAATAAATAGTTAAAAAAGTGTTGACAGTAGAGGTCAATAGTAATATAACTTATATGTAAATAATAGGTAATTAAAATATCAATTTAGTTGACTAGTTTTACTAGAGGCTAAAGTTTGCTCTTTATTAATAAAGAGTTAAACTTTAGCCTCTATGCTTTAATAATATTTATTAAGAATGAAAATCTTTATATACATATTGTTGCTTATAATCCAGATGAAGCTATTTTTCCAGCTTATAGTAATGAATGTGCTTTAAAGGATAAAAGTTTGGAGTATTTATTTTGTAATGTAAATTCTACAAGGAAATCCTAATAAATTTTAAAAAATAGAATAAGAATCAAATAAATTATTAGTAAAGGGGTTAAAAATTATGAAGAAAAGTTTGCTAAAAAAAGTAGTTATTTTATTAGTAGTGCTGTCAGTAATAGGGGTGACGTTGATTGGATGTGGTAAAAAGAAAGAAGCTGCAAATAATAGTACGGCTTATGAAACATTAGACATCAAATATCAAGGCTGGACAGGCCAAGTTACTATAGCTGAGCTTGCAGAAGACCTTGGGTATTTAAAGCCACTTAAGCTTAAATGGGTTGGTAACACAATAAGTGGACCTCAGGATATTCAATCTGTTGCAACTGGAGATATAGACATTGGAGCTGCTTTTGGAACTGCCATAGTAAATCTTAAAGCATCAGGCGCACCAATAACATGGGTTATTAATAGCAGTGGAAATGATGAGAAAACTTACAGCGAAATAGATGTCCTAAGTGACAGCCCAATAAAGACTGCTAGCGACCTTATAGGTAAGAAAATAGCAGTAAATACCTTAGCTGCACATAATGAAATTTTAATTAAGGAATACCTTAAGAAAAATGGATTAACTGATGATGACATAAAAAAAGTTTCCCTAGTAGTATTACCACCAGTAAATCAAGAGCAGGCTCTAAGAAATCATCAAGTTGATGCAGCAGTACTTGGTGGTTTATTTAAAGATAAAGCATATGCAGCTGGAGGAATAAGAGGTTTGACTTCCGATTATAAGACATGGGGACCAAGAGCTAGTTCTGGATTAGTCATTAATAATAAATTCATTAAAAATAATCCGAACACTACAAAAAAATTAGTAGAGGGTATTGCAAAAGCTATAGAATGGTCAAAAAGTACACCTATAGATCAAGTAAGACAAAGAATGAGTGACATAATTAAGAAAAGACAAAGAAATGAAAATGACTCAGCTATAGCATATTTTAAAGGCTATGGTGTTCCTGAAAAAGGTGGATTGAGTTCTGATAAAGAAATTCAATTATGGATTGACACTTTAGTTAAAAATGGATCACTTAAAAAAGATCAGATAAAACCATCTGATATTTATACTAATAAATTCAATCCATACAATAATTAATAAGTTTATAATATGTATCAAAGTAAGTAACTGTAATAATTTATATCAATAAATAGTAAAAAATGTTGACAGCAGGAGCTAATGGTAATATAATCAAATTAGTATAATAATAACTTATATGAAAAAAATAGCTAATTAAAAATATTAATTTAGTTGACTAGTTGGACTAGAGGCTAAAGTTTACTCTTTATTAATAAAGGGTTGAACTTTAGCCTTTATGCATTAATGTGAGTAATATATATAGGTAAAATAAAAATTCTTAAAAATATAAGCATAGGTCATATTGTTTTTTTCTTATCAATACAGTTAGTATTTATCAAATCATTATGGACTTCTCGATAGATAAATTTAAATCTTAAGTTTATGTTTTATTTTAGATGTAAATCAATTTTTACACAATTTTCCATGTTGTTAATTTTATTTTAATATTAGTTGAGGGAGGAGTGGCAAAAATGATAAAGCTTTGTAATGCGTTAAAACTAAAAAGGTGTCGCACTCGCAATGTTTTTTGTTCAGCTGTAGATTGTTGCAATGAAAATTTGTCTTAATATTAATTTTAATTAAAGTAGGGGGAATTAAAATGTCAGAAATTGTAAAAAATAAAATTGAAGCTAGACATATAAGTGTGTCATATAATGTGAGAAACAGGGGATTAGCCAATAATTCGGAATCTACAAAAAAATTTACTGCAATTGAGGATGTTAATTTAGAAATAAAGCAAGGAGAATTCATGGTGCTGGTAGGACCTAGTGGATGCGGAAAATCTACGTTTTTGAATTTACTGGGGGGACTGGGAAAGGCAACAAGTGGGGAATTGTTAATTGATGGAAAGCCTATAAATGGACCTGGACTTGATAGAGGCTTTGTCTTTCAGCAGTATGCTCTTTTCCCTTGGAGAACAGTTATTAGCAATGTTGAATTTGGACTTGAAGAAAAAAAAATATCTAAGAAGGAACGATTAGATATTGCAAGCTATTATATTTCATTAGTTGGCTTATCAGGTTTTGAGGATAGATATCCTCATGAACTTTCTGGTGGAATGCGTCAACGTGTTGCTATTGCCAGAAGTCTGGCTTATGATCCTGAAGTGCTACTTATGGATGAACCCTTTGCTGCATTGGATGCTCAGACTCGTGAATCATTACAGACTGAATTGCTAAATATATGGCAAGAAACTGGTAAAACAATAGTATTTATAACTCATGGTATAGATGAAGCTGTTTATCTTGGTCAAAAAGTTGCGATTATGACTTCACGTCCAGGAAAAATCAAAAAGATTATTGATATACCTTTACCTGATTCTAGACAGCAAATAGCAGATTTAAGAGTTGATCCTAAATTTAATCAAATTAGCCATGAACTTTGGTCATTATTAAGAGAAGAAGTATTAAAAGCACAGGAACAAGAACTTATAAAAAGAAAGAAAATATCAATTTCTAATACTTCTATAAGGAAGGAGGTAGTTAAAATTGGATAATACAAGGGATATAAAAACCTTAAATGTAGAGCCAAAAAAAGTATTAAATGTATTTGGAAAAATATTTAAAAATAATACAATTTTTAAAAAAAGTATTTTGATAGCGGTATTGCTATTACTATGGCAGATTGTTCCAAGTTCTGGATTAACGGATAAAACATTTCTTCCACCTCTGTCTGAAGTTATTAAAGCTTGGTGGAAATTGTTACTTTCTGGTGAGTTAATAAACCATATTTCAGCTAGTTTAATAAGAGCTTTTAGTGGATTTGCTATTGCAATAGCATATGGTATTCCTCTAGGAATGCTTATAGGTTGGTATAAGGGAGTTTCTGATGTTATAAGTCCAGTAATTGAGATATTCCGTAATACAGCTGCATTAGCATTATTTCCTTTATTCATATTATTTTTAGGTATCGGAGAAACTTCAAAAATTGCCATAGTAGTATATGCATGTTCTTGGCCAATATTATTAAATACTATTGCAGGTGTAAAAAATGTGGATAATCTTTTAATTAGATCAGCACAATCTATGGGAGTAAATCAATTTACGTTATTCAGAAAAGTAATTTTTCCTGCGGCTATTCCAACGATTTTTACTGGAATAAGGCTAGCTGGAGCAACATCTATACTTGTATTGGTAGCAGCTGAAATGATAGGAGCAAAAGCTGGACTCGGATATTTGATACAATATACTCAATTTAGTTTTCAAATACCAAATATGTATGCAGGTATAATAACCATTTCACTTATAGGTCTAATAATTAATAAAGGACTTCTTTTTATTGAATCAAGATTTTCTTCTTGGAAACCTCAAAATAATAATTAGAAAGTAGCAATAAAGGAAACTGCTTCTAAATAAAATTATAGTTAAAAAATAATATTTATAAAGATATTTATAAAGAAATATAAGTTTAGGTGTTGAAATGCCATTAGTAGATGAAAATGATTCATATATTGTTTGATATGGATAAGGTTCATCATTCTGGATTCTTGCTTCTGTGAAATTTTTATTTACCACATGGATTGTTCACTGCTTTTAGGTGGGATCCTAACTATAGATATAGATTGGTAGAAAAGAACGGTAAACCAGTTCTTTATAAAGATGTAACTAGAATAACTTAAGTCAATTTTTATAAAAGGCATAAATTACTTAATTATGATAAAAAAATAGGTCTAAATACACTAGAAGCACATTAAAAAGATATATATATAATTGCTACTCCATCGCTTGATATGAAACAGCTTAGAAAATTTTTATAATATAAAATAATTAATAAAAATAATTTAAAATGAGGTGTTAAAATGGCAGTAATAAATGAAAATGGTTCATACAATTATCTCCCAAAAATAAGAACAACAGTTAAGAATATCAAGAAAGAACTTCTTGAAGAAGTAAAATTAAAAATAGGTGTTTTTGTAGAAGGTATAAGTTTTGATCCTAAGGATATTAAAAAGTTTCCAATAGGTACAGAATACCAGGAACAAATCCATATATTGTTTGATATGGACAAAGCCCATCACTCAGGTTTTCTTCTTCCATCAAATTTTTATCTTCCACATGGAGTTTTTGCAGCTTTTAGATGGGATCCTGATTCTAGATATAAATTAGTAGAAGAAGATGGTAAAGCGGTTTTGTATAGAGATAAATCCAGACTAACTGAAATTGACTTTTACAAGAGACCTAAACTTCTTAGTTATAATACAAAAAATGGAGAAGCTTTTGGGCATATTGCTAATTTTAATCCAGAAGGTTCAGTTAATGTATGCTATAGCAATGAATGTGCTTTAAAAGATACTGGTGATGATTGCTTGTTTTGCAATATAAATTCCACTGCTGGTGCTTATAAATCAGAAAATATATTTATTAAAACACCTGAGCAGGTTGGAGAAGTAGTTTCTGCAGCATACAAAGAGGGCGTAGGAAACCATGTTAATGTAACAGGTGGATTTATTCCAGAGCGAAGAGAAATAGATTATTATGCAGATGTAGCTGTAGAAATAAGAGAGAAGACTGGGCTTGATGATTTTAATGGCACTGCTGTAATTGGAGCTCCTTTGGATTTTGGAGTCATAGAAAAATATAAAGAAGCAGGATACAGAACTATAGCAATGAATCTTGAAATATGGGATAAGAATTATTATAAAACAATATGCCCTGGAAAGGAAAAAACTTGCGGTGGAAGAGACCACTGGATTGAGGCACTTGAATATGCTGCTCAAGTTTTTGGAAGAGGAAATGTAAGGTCAAATCTTGTTGCAGGTATAGAACCTAAGCAATCCATACTGGAAGGAGTAGAATATTTAGCTGAAAAAGGAGTATTGTGCTATGCTAATGCATGGTGCCCAAATCCGGGTTCAGCATTGGAAGGACATCGTACACCTGAAACTGAGTGGCACTTTGATCTTCAAAGGAAAGTTGCTGATATATTTATAAAAAATGGATACAAAGTAGATCAACTTTATGATGGTGCTGGAAACAGTTCTTCTATACATGATATATTCCGTATAGAAACTGAAAACTTTAAAGAAGCATATCTTCCTCAGTATAAATTTAAACAATTATAAAATTTTTACTAGGGAAGGTGTTAACTATGAAGAGAATGCTAAAGTGGTATCTCTTATATATGCGGGAGGTATAAGACAAGAATCTGGTGTATATGAAGTTATTGATGATTGTGGAGGATCACTGTTAGGTTGGATGTCTCAAAATCCTTTTGTTAGGTTATATAGGGAAGATGTGACACCTGTTGTGTTAAAAAAGTCTTTGATTTATATAAAAAATTATGGGAGGTAAATATGGGAACTTTAAAGGAAAAATTGTATGAGGAGTTAAAACTAAAATTAGCTTTAAGCGTTGAGGGTGTTACGTATGATGTAGGTGTTTTCGATAGTCTATTAGAGAATAATAAGAGTTTAAAAAAGTTGAATTATTGCACTTTGGATAAGGATTTGTTAACAAAGAAAAGCTATAATATACCATACGGATTTATTTTGGATAATGGATTTGGCGTTGGACTTGTCACTGATAAAAATTCTCCTTACAAAATTGTGGAGAACGATGGAGTGTTTAGTGTTAATTATAGAGGAGAAAAGCTATCAAATATAACATTTCCAGAAACTCCTGAATTTTATTCGAAAAAAACAAAAGATGGTATAAGTATGAGAGATATTGCATCTGATTCAGCCATAGGAAGTGGTGATAAGAGTCTTGTTGTTGCTTATAGTACAGAATGTTCCGTTAAGGATAAAGGACAAACTTGCTTATTTTGTGTAATGAATGGAACAAAAGGACTAGATGGTGGAGAAGATAGACCGGCTTGGAAGTATCCACATCAAATTGCTGAAACTGTAAAAGCTGGTTATGATGAAGGGTATAAGCATTTAACAATTACAGGAGGCTTTGTACCAGAGCGTAGAGAAGTTGAGTATTATTTGGATGTGGCAGAAAGTATCAAGGAAGCACTTGGAACAAATACCTTTAATGGAACCGCATGTATTGGTGCACCAATTGATTTATCAGTTATTGAAAAGTATAAAGAAGCAGGTTATAGTTCCATTGCCTTTAATACAGAAGTATGGGGTAAAAATTATTTTGATATTGTGTGCCCTGGAAAAGTAGAAGAATGTGGTGGCTATGATAATTGGATAAAAGCAATCGAATATGGAATTGAAGTATTTGGTAAAGGAAATGTAAGAAGTAATTTTGTAGTAGGCTTACAGCCAAAAGAAGTACTATTTGAAGGTATTGAATACTTAGCTTCTATAGGTGTTGTTACGGTTGCTTCTAGCTGGGTACCAGGCCTTGGATCTCCCCTTGAAGGACATCGCTCTCCTACTGTTGATTGGCATTGGGATGTTCAACTTAGGCATGCAGATATTTTAAGAAAATATGGACGTACCTATGAGGAAATATTTAATGCTACACCGGGTAGAACATTAACACATGATATTTATCAAATAGAAGAAGAAAAATTACCTATTTTCAGTAAAAAAGTAAGTAATTTCTAGAAATTATTGTTCATGAAAATTAGGGTATTATCAGCATCATGGCTGGTAATACCCTATAATTTTTTCTTTGCAATAATTAAAGAATTATAATTTAGCTAAGGGAAATATCTTTATGATCAAAGCTTTGCAGCTATTTCCGCAGCAATAGAAAATATCTTTTCAATTGCTGAATCTACTTCTTCTTTTAATGAATAATGTCAATAATTTCTAAATGATCTTCATGCGCCTGTGCTATCATGCAGACCAAAGTATATTGACATGGTTCGATATATGGAATACAATATAGTAGATATATAAGAAGGTTATAATTAATATATAAGTTTTTGGTTGACTAGGAAAACTAGAGACTAATATTTTATCCGCATTTAAGTGGATGAGTATTAGTCTTTTTTATTTAATCAATTTTAATTTAGACTAAATAATAAAGTATGCAAAATATAGTTGGAGGTTATTGTTATGGGATTTAAAGATAAAGTTGTTGTAGTTACAGGTTCATCAAGCGGAATTGGAAGAGAAATTGCACTAGAGTTTGGTAAAGAAGGTGCTACAGTAATAGTAAATGGAAGAAATGAAGCGGCAATTGAAAGAGTAGTAGCTGAAATAAAAAATAATGGTGGGGTAGCTTTGGGAATAAGAGCTGATGTCACACAAAAGAAGGAAGTCGAAAATCTATTCGAAACTGTAATTGAAAAATATGGAACAGTAGATATATTAGTTAATAATGCTGGCGGTGGTGGCGATGCTAAAAAAGTAGAAGATATAACAGAAGAAGAGTGGGATACTGTTGTAAATAGAAATTTAAAGAGCGTCTTTTTTTGCACACAAGCTGTTATAGGAACCTTAAAAAAGCAAAAGAAGGGCAGGATAATAAACATATCATCTCAAGCAGGGAGAGCCCTTACTATTTTAGCAGGTCCACATTATGCTAGTGCTAAGGCTGGTGTAATAAGTTTTACAAAGCAAGTTGCAAAAGATTTGGCAAAGTATAATGTTACAGTAAATGCAGTAGCGCCAGGAATAATAGCTAGCGGAGATAGGTTAGATAATGCATGGAATTCATTTTCAGAGGAAGATAGGGATGGATTTTTAAATGATATACCTGTTGGAAGGCTTGGAATAAATAGTGAAGTTGCACATGTTGTTCTATTTTTAGCATCAGAAGAAGCTGGTTATATAGTCGGTGCTACTATTGATGTAAATGGTGGACGATGGATGTTGTAATGAAACATCAATCTTTTATTTTTAAATGTATTGACAAGTTTTTATATGTAAAATATAATTAACATATGAAACATATAAGAATACTATTAGAGTAATATTTGTGTTATAGTTGACTAGGAAAACTAGAGGCTAATATCTAATCCTTATTTCTAAGGGTGGATATTAGCTTTTTTGTGTATAATTAATTTCATTTTAGATTTTGGTAATATATTTAGTGCTTTTAATCCAGAGTAAAGGAGATTTTAATGAATATAACATATTCAAGACATGAAATACGTCGAGATATTATAAAACTGGCATGGCCAACTGTAATAGAACAGGTATTGATTATGATGGTTGGTATAGTATCAACTATACTGGTAGCAAAGCTTGGAAAAGAATCCATTGCTGCAGTGGGAATGGTTAATAATTTAGTGAATTTTTCTCAAACTATCTTTACTGGTCTTTCAATAGGTTCAACAATAGTAATTGCTAGAGTTACTGGTGAAAGTGGTATTAAAAATGCAAAAGAAGTTTTAGTTCAATCATTATTTATGAGTATACTTGTTGGAGTTTTTCTTGCTTTTTTTGGATTTATATTCTCCAATGAGATAATAACTACTTTCTTTGGTTCTGCTGATTCTAAAGTAATAAGTCTAGTTGAAACTTATTATCATATTGTGCTTTTAGGAATGCCATTTGTTGTAGTTGAGATGGTGGTAGGTGGAGCTTTAAGAGGAATTGGAGATACAAAGACACCTATGTATGTAGTTTTATTTGAAAATTTAATTAATGTGCTATTAAGTATAGTACTAATTTATGGAGTAAAATACAATGAAGTGTTTTACTTAAACCCTCTAGGGGTAAAAGGTGCTGCAATTGCTGCTACTACTGCAAGAATTATTGGTGGCATAGTAATAGTGCATTTTTTATTTAGGAAAAAGTCTAAAATAAATCTTGTTAAATTTGGCAAATTTAAAATTAATTTTAGAATAATAAAAAGAATAATAAGAGTTGGAATTCCTGCATGCATAGAGAACTTAATCATGAATGGTGGGTTTTTAATGCAGCAAATACTTGTTGTAGCTATGGGAACTGTTGAAGTAGCTGCTTTTCAAATTGGGGGGAGTATACATTCTTTGGCTTTTCTACCGTTATTAGGGCTTGGTTTAACAACAACTACTACTGTTGGTCAAAGTTTGGGTAGTAAAGATTTAAAAAAAGCAGAAGTTTATGCTTATGAAAATATAAAGATAGCAATCTTTACTGGACTATGTTCTACAATGATAGAATTTTCCTGTGGATTTTTATTTGCAAGATTATATTCTTCAGATTTACAAGTTATAAATACAAGTATTATTGTAATTAGGGGTTTTGCCTTAGTTTCAGCATTTTTAGGAGTTGAGAAGGTTGGCTCGGCTATATTAAGATGTTCAGGAGATATTAAATACGTAATATTTTCATCAGTTGCGGGATTGTGGACATTTAGACTTATAGTTGCAGCTATTTTGATTAGATTTTTAAATCTTGGTCTCTATGGGCTAATGATAGGTATCTTTTTTGATTACAGTATTAGAGCAGTTATGTATATTTTTAGGATAAAAGCTGGCAGATGGAAATATTTAAAAGTCTAATTCCAAAGGTAAATTTAATAAGAAATTAATTGATAATGTGAATTAACAATTGATAATAATATAATTAGTGAAATTTAGAATATAAGGAGAGTATTTCTATGAGTTTAAAAGATAAAATAAGAATTATTGAAGATTTTCCAAAGAAAGGTATAAGCTTCAAAGATATTTCTACATTAATTGGAGATGGAGAAGCATTTAAATATACAGTTGAGGAAATCGTAAGTTATTTGAGAGATAAAAAAATTGATGCAATAGCAGGACCTGAGGCTAGAGGTTTTCTATTTGGTGCTTCAGTAGCAAGTAGTCTTGGGGTTGGGTTCATACCTGTAAGGAAAAAGGGTAAATTACCACCAGAGACACTACAAATAGAGTATGAATTAGAATATGGAAAGGATATACTTGAAATTAATAAGGATGCAGTGAAACCTGGACAGAGAATAGCCATAATAGATGATTTATTAGCTACAGGAGGAACAATTGATGCAGTTGCAAAATTAGTTGAGTTAGCTGGAGGAGAAGTTTCATCTTTAGCTTTTGTAATTGAACTTACTGAACTTAATGGAAAAGCTAGGCTTGAGAAATATGATGTTTTTTCCCTAGTTAAGTATGATATTTGATCAACAGAATTTTTTAAAATAAATATTTAAAGTTGAAGGAGAAAAATAAATATGGAAGAAAGAATTAATGCCAAAATGTTTTTAGAACATTTAGCGTCTAGGCAAGGAGTGACAATCGATGATTACAAAATTGCTCCAGTAGTTATTGGCTCATGGGATCATAATCTAATAAAAAATATTGCAGAAGAATTTGAATTAGAACCATTGCCAAATTGGACAAAAAATAGTACTGTTTACAACTGGAGAACCAATGAACAGGATGTAACTTTTATTACTTTACCAGTGGGTGCACCATCTGCTGTTAGTACTCTTGAGCAACTTGTTGCCCGTGGTGCAAAAGTTTTTATAGGAATTGGATTTGCAGGTAGTTTACAACCTTCAGTACCTGTTGGTAGTATAGTAATTGCAAATAATTGCATTCGCGAAGAAGGAACTTCCTATCATTATATAAAAGATAATTCTGAAGGATTGCCAAGTGAAAGATTATTGGGTCAGCTGCAAAAAGCTTTTGATAATGAAGGCATTGATTCAACAACTGGAGGCATTTGGACAACAGATGCTATCTATAGAGAATTAAAAAGTAAAGTTGAGGATTATAGGAAAAAAGGAATTATTGGTGTGGAAATGGAGACTTCAGCATTATATGTTGTGGGAAAATTTAGGGGAATAGAAGTATGCAATGTATTAGCTATTAGTGATGAGTTATGGAGTGATTGGAATCCACAATTTGGTTCTGAAAAATTAATCAATACTATAGAAACTATTAAAAAGGGATTACTTAATAATATAGATCTTTTTACAGAATTAGCTGATAAGTTAGAAGATGAAGGTGCTACTGCTTAAACAAAATGATTGTTTACTCCAGTTAAGTAAAAGTGATAAAAGTAAATATTTGATATGATGTATTATTATGGTATTATATATTTATTGGATTAATATTAAAATATACAGATATAATTAAATAAAGTGTTTTAAAGTCAGTTGACTAGGAGTACTAGAGGCTGGGTTTTACAATTAATTGTAAAATCCAGCCTCTTTATTGATTAAATAAGATTAAATTATCGGTGGTATTGATATTGATATTGATATTGATATAAATATTAAATCATATATAAAAGAAGCATAAATATAAATTATATTGGTAGGTGATAGAATTAATGTCAGAAAATTTAAGTTTAAAAGAGGTTATTGAAAAATACAATGATGTATCTCCATTTGTAATCATTAAAATTGATGTTCAAAGGAGAGGAGTTATTTATACAGAAAATGCGCTTAAAGTGTTAGATCCTGATATACATGATGTGAAAATTCTAGAATGTAATGATAGAGGTTTAAGGAAGTTTTATCCTTCATCACTATTATTAAGGGATGGAACTACAATAATGACTGGAAAAAGAATAAATGGAGAAAAACCATATATTGTGGATTATATTGATGGAAAGCTTGTAATTACAGATAATGGTGAATTTATAGAAGAAGTTGAATATTGGACTAAAGCAGATTTTTTAACTAAATTTACGAGTAAGGGGACTCCAATGAGTGAAGTAGCTGTAGTTAGACCACAAAGAATTGATTTTGATCCATATAGGTATTGTCATTTTTGGGATAATGGCCATGGATGCAGATATTGCTCAAGAGGAGGATCTTATTATAAGAATAGATCCAATCAAAGGATTAAATTAAATCCAGAGGATGCTTATGAAACTGTTAAAGAAGCATTAAAACAAAGAGGAAGATATACAAGCATACACTTAACAGGAGGCTCAAATACAGGTGGGCAAGAAGTATTTGATGAAGAAGTGGATTGGTACATAGAAATATTACAAGCAATAGGAAGAAACTTTAAGACTAAAAGATTTCCTAGTCAATTAATTGCATCGGCTTTTAATGAGAGGCAATTGGCAAAGATATATGAAAATACAGGAATAGCAACATATACTACAGATATTGAAGTTTTAAATGAAGAAAAATTTAATTGGATATGTCCAGGAAAAGCTGAATGGGTAGGATATAAGGAGTGGAAAAGAAGATTAATATCAGCAGTAGATATATTTGGAAAAGGAAATGTAAATACAGGTACAGTTGGAGGAGTTGAATTAGCGAAACCTTATGGATTTTTGTCAGAAGACGAAGCATTGAAGGCAATTTTGGAAGAGGCAGAAGATCTAGCTCAACATGGGGTAGGCGCAGTATATATTGTTTGGGGAATAGGACCTAATTCTGCATTTCAGAATCAGCAGGTCCCATCATTAGAGTACTTTACTAGGTTAGCAAGGGGTTATAGTAAAATTCATAGTAAGTATAATTTATCAATAGACAATGATACTTACAGAAATTGCGGAAATCATCCCGATACAGATTTGGATAGAGTCAAGTAGGAGGAATCGAAATGACAATTCAGATAGATAAAGAAATAATAGAGCTTTTATCTAAAAGTGATACCCAAAAGGTAATAGCAACTACAGATAGATATGGTGAACCACATGTGGTATTTAAAAATAACATATTTATTGAATCAGGTAATATAGTACTTCTTGAACTTATAGAAACATCACAGACAAATAATAATTTAGTAAATAGTATATGGTTTAATAGAAAAGTAGCTATTAACATAAAAGGTGTCAATAATCAATCTTGGCAAATAAAAGGCATTCCCGTAAAAACTCATATAAGTGGACATATTTACGAAAAGTATTACAAAATAAGTGAAGAAGAAAATCCTAACATTGATTTAGGAGCAGTTTGGATAATAAAACCTACAAAAATAATAAATAATGAATTCAATAATATTCTACAGGATGAAAAAAGAAAACATCCATATTTATTTCATTTAGATAAAATAGTAAAAAAAGATTAGAAAAGAATTTACTTAAGAGAGGGAGAAATATATATGAAAAATTTTAAGAGAGTTATTAGCATATTTATAACAATTATAATATTAGGAACTTTATTTACAGGATGTAGTAGTAAAAAGTCAGCTAGCAGTAATTCACAGGTAAAAAAACCAACTCAGGTATCAATAGGAATTTTAAATGGTTTATCCTCTACATCACTTATAATAGCTTCTAAAAAAGGTTTTCTTAAAGAAGAATTTGGTAAAGAAGGGATTAAGGTTAATGAAGTATGGATTACTAGCGGAGGAGGTCCTGCAATTATTAATGCTATGGAATCTAACAACATAAATATTGGTGGCATGGCTGACCAGCCTATTATTCAAGCAGCAGCTAATGGAGGTACAGAAAAAGTTATAGGAGATTTTTCACAAAGTGATAAATATGTAGAATTAATAGTGCCTAAGAATTCACCTGCAAATTCTATAAAGGATTTAAAGGGTAAAAAGATATCAGTATCAGTTGGAACGGTTACTCATAGAATACTATATGCTATGCTTAAAGCTAATAATATGAAACCAGAAGATGTTCAGATTGTAAATAGTCCAGATGGAAATATATTACCTGTACTTACTTCTGGTAATGCTGATGCAGCAGTAACTTCTGAACCAACTCCTTCTAAGCTTGAACTTGATGGACAGGTTAAAGTAATTGGTGATACAGCAGGTTATAAAACTAATTACGCTGTGCTTGTTGCAACTGGAGAATTTATAAAGGAGTATCCTGAAGAAGTTAAAACATTACTTAGAGCTGTAAAAAGAGCTATTGACTATTTAAATAATCCAGCAAATCATGATGAAGCAGTAAAAATTTTAGCAGACGCTACTCAGGTTACGCCTGAAGTTGTGGAAAAGGCACTTCCAAAATTTAGTTTTGATATAGATATATCAGATAAAGCAATAAATTCCTTTCAAGACAGTGCCGATATGATGTATTCTATGAAAATCATTAGAACTCCTGTAAAAGCTAAAGATATAGTTGATAAAAGTTTTCTTGAGTCATTAGGATATGTAAAAAAATAATTTGTATAGTACTAAAAGGAGTGAAATATAGATGGTTGAATATAAAGAGAAATCACTAAATTCCAAAACAAAATTATTCATTTTTGAATCTAAAACAATAAAGAATATATTTTTTAAAATTAGTAATATTCTTATAGCTATAATTATACCCATATTATTTTTACTACTTTGGCAGCATTTTGGGAATACAGGTGTAATTAAGCAATCTATTTTACCTAAACCTACACGAATTTGGTCTTCTTTTATTGATTTAATTATTACTGGAAATCTATGGAAAAATGTTTCTATAACGCTTATAAGAGTTATAGAAGGTTACTTATTTGGAGCTGTATTAGGTATAGTTATTGGAATAGCAATGGGTTTGTTCAAGATATTGGATAGATTATTATGTGTTTTTACAGGATTAATACGTCCTATACCTATGATAGCATGGATACCCGTACTTATCTTATGGTTAGGAATGGATGAAACTTCAAAAATAACAGTAATTGCTTTAGGAACATTTTGGCCAGTATGGTTGAATGTGCTTTCAGGTATAAAAAACACTGACATAAAGTATATAGAGATTGGTAAAGTTTTTAAAAAGAGTAAATTTATGGTGCTGATAGATATTATACTCCCTGCAGCAATGCCGTCTATTTTTAATGGTTTGCGTGTTGGCATCGGTATCGCATGGTCTAGTGTTATAACTGCAGAACTTATATCGGGAACAGTAGGCTTAGGATTTATGATTCAATATGCTAGAGAACTTATTCAGCCGGATATAATGCTTTCAGGTGTTTTTATTATAGGTATCATTGGATTTTTATTCGATGTACTTCTCAAAACATCAGAGAGATGGTTACTAAGGTGGAATACTAGTCTTGGAAGTAAATAAATTAAAAAAAGAGGTAATATTATGAGTACTGAAAAGCAAGAAGAAATGGCAATAAAAGGGCTTGGAAAAACATTCACAGTGGCATCAGGTAATGTTGAAGCATTAAGAGATATTAATCTTACTATAAATAAAGGTGAATTTATAAGTATAGTTGGTGCAAGTGGCTGCGGAAAAAGTACATTACTGCGTATTATTATGGGACTTGAAAGTATAGATAGTGGCAGCATATATATGGATGGTGCCAAAATAATTAGTATTGGCGAAGATACCAGTATGGTATTTCAAGAATCTAGATTATTACCATGGTTCACAATAGAACAAAATGTAAGTTTTGGGGTAACAAGAAAAGATATGTTCACAGATAAGCAGCGGAAAGAACGCGTAAAGGAATTATTAGAACTTGTAGGCATAGAAAAGTTTGCTAAGGTGTATCCCCACCAGCTTTCTGGTGGTATGCAGCAGAGAGCAAGTATTGCTCGTGCATTAATAAGCAATCCAAGAGTGTTGCTTATGGATGAACCTTTTGGCGCACTTGATGCCTTGACAAGAATTAACATGCAGCAAGAAATACTTAAAATATGGCAAAGAGAGTGTACAACTATGGTGCTTGTAACTCATGATATTGATGAAGCAATATATCTTGGAGATAAAGTTGTAGTAATGACAAGCAGACCAGGTACTATTAAAAATATATTTGATGTTGACTTGTCAAGACCAAGAGATAGGGATAGTCCTGGTTTTGTAGAAATTCATAAAAAAATATATGAAAATTTCTTTACTAAGGATGAACCACCTTTTTCATATACAATATAATTTTTAAAAATGAAGGGAGATATTAAAATGAGTAATCTAAAATCATGGAGTGTAGATGTTAGTAAACTTACAAAATCTGAGTTAAAGAGTAAGCTATGGGAGGAATTAAGAATTAAAGCAGACCTACAAACTCAAGGTGTATCTATTTCTAAAGAGGCTAGTGAAGATGGAGAAAGGTTATATACACACTTAGGAAGTAGCAATATTAAGGGCGGGCGTAATCGTGATGTCAATAAGAAAGATTGGTTACCTTCAAGGTTTTTCTTACCTTATGGACTTCAGACAGGATTTATATGGAACAAAAATTCACTTTATAGAATAGAATTAGAAAATGGAAAGCATATACTTAATTATAATGGAAACAAGCTTTTTGAAGTTAGATATCCAGAACTTACAAAGTATGAAAATACTCTTTCATCTGATGGTACGCCTTTATGCCTTATTGGTAATGCGTCAGATTATGACAAACATGTTATATTTACTTACAGTAATGAATGTTCCTACAAAGAAAGAGATGAGGATTGCTTGTTTTGCAACATAAATTATGATAAGGAGTTATACACTGAAGCTTATGCTGAAAAGTATGGCCCTCATTGGAGAAATCCAAAACAGATAGCCGAAGCAGTAAAAGCAGCTTTTCATGAGGGGATTGCAGACCATCTTACAATTACAGGAGGTGTAATAGCTGAACGTAGAGAATTAGAATATTACGTTGATGCTGCTGATGCTATAAAGGAAGCTTTAGGTGTTGACGAATTTAATGGTACTGCAACAGTAGCGGCACCTCTTGATCTTAATAATATTAATAAGTTTAAAGAAGCTGGATTTAGAACTACCGCATTAAATTTAGAACTTTGGGATAAAGATTTTTATAGAGCTGTTTGTCCTGGAAAAGCTAATGGAAGTGGTGGTTGGGATCATTGGGTAAAAGCACTAGAATATGCAGTAGGAGTATTTGGTTGGGGACGCGTTCGTTCAAATTTTGTAGCTGGAATAGAGCCTAAATCTAAGACTATAGAGGGATTTGAATATCTTGGTTCTAAGGGTGTTGTATTCTCTTTTAATATATGGGCACCTAATGTAGGGTCAGCTTTTGAAGGGCACAGAAGCCCAGAAACATCATGGTATGTAGATTTGTCAGAAAAAGCTGCAGCTATTTGGAAAAAGAATGGTTTTACATATGATCAGATTCATGATGCTACAGCTGGTGATTATAGATTACCTAATGATATATATCGTATTGAAAATGAAGTATTTCCAATTTATGAAGAGGCAATTCAATAAAAGAAATTTAAATTAGAATTACTTAAGTACTTCTAATAAAGAAAATTGCTTTTAAAAATACTAAAATTTAAGCATAATTATGTTTGAATTTTAGTATTTTCTTGTTTTGAACCATTTTTATAAGATATTTATTTACAATATTTTTAAATGATAGTTCGTACTTATAAAATTCTTTATTAAAAAATTTTTCTTTATATATTGACAAATCTATCAATAAGTTATATATTTATATAAAACATATATGAATGGTATGAATTAGTTGACCAGAAAAACTGGAGGCTAAGTTTTGTTATGAAAGATGAAACTTAGTCTTTTTTATTTTTTAAAATTTAAGTATTACAGAGAAAGATATGTGAATTATAATAGGCAAATGAAAAACACCATCTGTGAAAAGAGAGGAATGATAAATTAACTACTCTTTCTAATGCTAATGTAAGTTTATTGGAAGTAGGACATAAAGTGATAAAAATATGTTGAAGATAGTACTTGAATTTCTAAATAATTGTTAACATGAAATAATTAATAAGTGATAGGAGAATGTGAGCTTTATGAAAAAAATAATTAGTATCATATCAGTAATTACTTTAATTGCATTTATTATAGTTGGTTGTGGAAATGCAAATAGTAGTGGAGCATCTAATAATCAAACTAATAATCAAAAAGAAAATAAGCCAAAAGAAATAAGAATTGGGTATCAACCTGGATTAAACCATGCTTTATTAATTGTGGCTAAACAAAAAGGATGGTTTCAAGATGAATTTAAAAAGGATGGAATCAATGTACAATTTCAGAGTTTTGTATCTGGTCCACCTATGATAGAAGCTTTTGCTGGAAAAAGATTAGATTTCGGGCAAGTTGGAGATCAACCAGCTATTCAAGCAAAAGCAAATAATATTGATATTAAAGCTATAGGAGTATATTCATCTGGATATTTGAGCAATTTAATTGTACCAAAAGATTCACCAATAAATTCAGTAAAGGACATAAAGGGCAAGAAAGTTGGAGTTACTGTCGGCTCTACAGCACATATACTTTTAATTAAGTTTCTTGAGTCAGTTGGATTAACTACTAATGATATAAATTTGGTCAATTTACAGCCAGCTGATATAAAAACTTCACTGGCATCTAAGAATATAGATGCAGCAGTAACTTGGGAACCATTTGTTTCTAATTCTATAGTAGATGGAACTGCTCGCTCAATAGCTGATGGTAAAAACTTAAGAATTGATAGTAATTTAATAATTGCTACAAGCTCTTTTGCTAAGCAGTATCCTGATATAGTAAAGCGAGTATTAAAGGTATATGAAAAGGCACAAAAATGGGTTCAGAGTAATCCAGAAGAAGCTAAACAAATTGTTGCTGACGATATTAAAATGCAAAAAAATGTTTTAGATGTAGCATTTCCAAAAGGGGATTATAATATTAAATTTACAGATGAGATTATAAATTCAGTTAAAGAAACGGCTACTGTTTTGAGAAAAAATAATACAATACGAAAAGATGTAGATATTAATGACCTTATAGATGAAAGTTATTTAAAAAGTATTGGTGTACAGTAAAGTTAGCTAATAGTAAAACAGATTTCATTTAAATAAAGAGGTGGTCATAACGAATAATCTACATATTGTCAATAGAATACCCACTGTAGAAGAATTCGTTAATATACGAAAAGAAACTGGTTGGGAGACGTATGATTTAAAAGCAGCTGAGGTAAGTTTGAAAAATTCCCTTTTTAGTGTTTGTGCAGATTACAATGAAAGAATGGTTGGTTATGGAAGAATAGTTGGAGACGAAGGGATGTATTTTTATATTCAAAATATGATTGTGCTTCCAGAATTCCAAGGAAAGGGAATAGGAAAACTTATAATGATTGAATTAATGAAGTATATAGACAATAATTGCCCTAAAGGTTCTTTTATAGGATTAATGGCTTCAAGAGGGAAAGAAGAGTTTTATGAAAAATTTAATTTTATAACAAGACCTGAAGGAAAATATGGGGCAGGCATGTTTATGCTTAAACATTAAATTAATGTATTAATAGGGGATATATTCATAATAAATATATATTAAGAATTAGTTGACCATAACTATTGGAGACTAAGTTTTGTTGAAATATATGAAACTTGGTCTTTTCATTTAGTAGAAAAAAACAATAGTAGAATTAGGAAGGTGATTATTAATGCATAAACTTATTTCTTTGATAAAGTTGTCTCCAAAATACTTAGACAGATTAGCGTTACTTGCACCTAATTGGAAAATAATTAGCAGTGTGGAAAGTTCTATTTATATACCACACCTAGAAGATGCCGAAATTATTGTCGGATGGAATAAAGATGTCGATAAAGTTTGTTTTAAACCTAACTCACCATTAAATTGGATACAATCCTGGGGAGCAGGTGTAAATAATATACCATTAGAAAAATTAAGGCAGCAAAATATTATTCTCACTAATAGTAGTGGAGTACATGCTTTTCCTATTTCAGAAACAATATTTTCTATGATACTTATGTTTACACGACGTATGCATCTATATCTTAGAAATCAGTTAAAAGAGGAATGGAAACATGAAGAGAGTTTGCCGGAAGTACATGGAAAGACTATTGGAATTATTGGTGTGGGAGCAATTGGAGAAGAAACTGCAAAATTAGGAAAAGCTTTTGGCATGAAAGTTTTAGGAGTTCGTCGTTCAGGAAAAGCTTCGTTAAATGTTGATAAAATGTTTGATATGCAAGGGTTAAATGAATTGATTAGTGAAAGTGATTATATAGTTAATACACTGCCATTGACGAAAGAAACATATAAATTAATTGGATTAGAACAGTTTAAAAAAATGAAAAGAAATTCTTTTTATGTGAATATCGGCAGAGGCAAAACTACTGATACCGAAGCATTAATTAAAGCATTAGAGGAAAAATTAATTGCTGGAGCTGGGTTAGATGTATTTGATCCAGAGCCACTTCCTAAAGAAAATCCTTTATGGAAATTGGAAAATGTAATAATTACTCCTCATAATTCTGGAGCAACACAAAGTTATGAGGAAAGGACCATGGATATATTTATAAGAAATTTTAAATCTTATTTAAATGGTGAAAAACCTAAAATTAATGTGGTTGATTTGGATAACCAATATTAAAAAATTAAAGGAGTAGGAAATGGGCAGAAAACCAAACATAATATTCTTTTTTACGGATCAGCAAAGATGGGATACAGTTGGATGTTACGGTCAGAAGTTGAATGTAACGCCAAATCTTGACAGGATGGCAAAGCAGGGAGTTAAATTTGAAAATGCTTTTACCTGTCAGCCAGTATGTGGACCAGCGAGATCATGCCTGCAGCTTGGTAAATATGCTGCGGAAATCGGATGTTTCAAAAATGGAATAGCTCTTCCACTTAATGAAAAGACTATAGCAAATTATTTTTCAGAAAGTGGATATGAAGTAGGATATGTAGGAAAATGGCATCTTGCATCTACAACAGGTGAATTTAATTATAGGACAACAGCAATACCTCCAGAGAGAAGAGGAGGTTATAAAGATTACTGGGTTGCATCAGATGTACTGGAATTCACGTCTCACGGATATGATGGATATATGTATGATGCGGATATGAATAAAAGGGAATTTAAAGGATATAGAGCGGATTGTGTAACGGATTTTGTTTTAGATTTTTTAAATGATTATAAAGGTGACAAACCATTTTTTTTGTTTGTATCGTATATAGAGCCACATTTTCAAAATGATCATAAATGTTTTGAAGGTCCCATAGGCTCAAAAGAAAAATTTAAAGATTATGAAATACCAGAAGATCTTAAAGATACAGAGGGGGACTGGAAAGAAAATTATCCAGATTATTTGGGGTGCTGTGCAAGTTTGGATTACAATCTTGGCAGAATTCGTGATAAGGTTAAAGAAATTGGAGAAGAGGATAATACTACAATATTTTTCACAAGTGATCATGGTTGCCATTTTAAAACTAGAAATTCTGAATATAAACGGTCCTGCCATGAATCATCAATCAGAATACCTATGATTGCATACGGTTCGGGCTTTAAAGGCGGGAAGGTTATAAAAGAACTTGTAAGCTTAATTGATATTCCTTCAACGCTGCTTGCATGTGCAGATATAAAAAAACCAGATAATATGCAGGGAAGGCCCCTTCAACAGTTAGTAGAAGGAAATAATGAAAACTGGCCAAAGGAGATATTTGTCCAAATAAGTGAATCACAGGTAGGACGAGCTATAAGGACAAAAAAATGGAAGTATTCTGTTCGTGCTGAAGGAAAAGATGGAACGAAAGATGCAGAAAGTAATTGTTATATAGAAGATTTTTTATATGATCTCGAAAATGATTATAGTGAAAAAAATAATCTTATAAAAAATCCATTATATGTTGAGATTAGGCAACAACTTGCTGATATATTAAAGCGTAGAATGAAAGAAGCAAATGAAAAAGAACCTGAGATTATATCAGCACGTTAAAATTGATATTAATATAATATAAAATTTAAAAGGAGAAAGTTGAAATGAAAGTAGGTTCAGCTCAAATTAACATAACCCCGGAAATGCCTTTTTTCCTGGCAGGTTCAGCACTGTTAAGAGTGAGTAAAACAGTACTTGATCCACTTATGGCAAGCTGTATGGTTGTGGATAATGGCAGCGAAATAGTGGCTTTTATAAGCTGTGATCTTATTAACTTAAAAGATGAAGTTGTTGAAGATGTCCGCAGCAGAATCCATAAAGAAACTGGAATTAAATATAATAATATAATATTATCTGCAACTCACACCCATCAAGGACCTAAAACTGGTTTGAATATGCCAGCACCGTGGATTAAACTTGATCAAAGAATTGTAGAAACTCTGGTTGATAAAATTGTAAGATCTGCAGTCACAGCAAATAAGAATAAAAAAGAAGCAAGAATAGGTTACGATAAAGGTTGTGTAAACAAATGTAATTTTAATCGGCGTTACATTATGAGCAATGGTCGCAGTCAATTTGCAACTAGGGGCTTCAATCCAGAAAGGCTAGTTCCAGAAGGTCCAGTCGATAACGAAATTCAGGTTGTCTGGTTTGAAGATTTGAAAGGTAGATACATTACTGTAGCTGTGAATTTTTCTTGTCACCCGACAGTTTTATTTAATACAGAATATGTATCTGCTGATTTTCCTGGTTCCATGAGAAGTGTTATACAAGCAGTGATAGGAAAGGATGTACCAGTTTTATATTTGCAGGGCGCCTGTGGTAATCTTAATACAGTTGATATTGAAGATGAAAGTACAAAGTGTCAAGGCAGGGATGGCCTTGAGAGGATTGGGAGGATACTTGGTGGAGAGGTGCTGAAACTTATATCTCAAAATAGTGTGTCGGAAGAAGATTATATTAATATTCAAGTTAAAAATAGAATTGTAAACATACCACTTAGGAAAATTTCTGACGAAGATATAAAAGAAGCTGAAAAAAAATGGGGGCAGTTTACAGATCAAGATAAAGTTAATATTAAGAAGTTCAATGAAACCTATCATACTTTTTCTACTATAGAACTTGGAAGACAAATCAAAATAAATCCAAATTGTCCAGTTGAAATATCTGTTATTTGTCTCGGGGATATTGTTATTGTAACAAATCCGGTTGAACTTTTTGTTGAATACCAACTGGAGTTAAAATATCATTATAAAGGAAAAAAAATTATCGTAGTTGAATTGACAAATGGTCACGCAGGATATGTACCTACAAAATTGGCTTTTGCCTTGAGAGGCTATGAAATGCAGAGAGCTATATCCAGTAAGCTAAATCAGGAAGCGGGTAGGATTATTGTTGACACAAGTACCCAACTTATTAATGAAATATATACGTAATAATTTATTTATTGCAGACAGGAGAAACATATAAAATAGGGAGAGAAAGTTGGAATAAAATATGAATGTAATTATTTTAATGTCTGATGAGCATAATCCTTTTTTTTCATCAATTTATGGTCACCCTTTTATAAAGACACCAAATATGGACATAATGGCAAGAAATGGTACATTATTTAAAAATGCATACTGTCCTTCGCCACTTTGCATGCCAAGTAGATCTGCATTCATTACAGGAAAGAGAACTCATGAATTACAAACATATAGTAATTGTAATGTAAATATTGATGATAGTGCTACAACTTATGGAGCTGATTTATCGAAACAGGGTGTATATACTGCCTATATAGGAAAAACTGATGTTCATGCTCCAAGTAATAAATTGGGTTTTGATGAGATGATACTAGCAAAGGATCGTAAGCTTCCTGGGGATACTAATTTTATACGCAGACCTCTTAAAATACGTGAAGATGCAGATAAGAGAGCTGGTAATTATGGACCTAAGGAGAAGCCTTATACAAAAGATATCAATTGCATTGATGCAGCAGTTGAATGGATTAATACTAAAGGGAAAGAACTTAAAAAGCCCTGGGTATTGACCATAAATGTGCTGAATCCTCATTTTCCAACGTTTACTACACAAAAGTTATGGGATATGTATCCGCAAGGAGGAGACTTGCCTGAGTATGGTGAAGAATGGGAAAGCAGCAGGCATCCATACGCTGTGGACTTAAAAGCTCATTTTAAAACTAAAAATTTTTCTGAAAAAGATAAAAGAGGTATTAGAAGAGGATATCTTGCATGTATCACTTTTGTTGATATACAAATTGGTAGGATTCTTCAAGCGCTCATGGATAATGGAATTAAGGATAATACAGATTTTATTTACACTTCAGATCATGGTGATATGATGGGAAAATTTGGGCTATGGTGGAAATGTTCTCTTTATGAGGATTCGGTAAGAATACCTTGTATTGCAACAGGACCTAGTTTTGAAAAGGGAAAAGTAGTTGATACTCCAGTAGATCTTTTGGATGTGTACGCAACAATTTTTAAGTCTACAGGTGGAAAATATCCTGATGGAAGAAGTGGTAGGGCACTGCAGGATATTCCTATGAATGATTCTAATAAAGTGATTTTTTCGGAATACCATGGTCATGGAACTCGTTCTGGGGCTTTTATGATCAGAAAGGGTGATTGGAAATTAATATTCTATACTGAAGCTCCCAAACAATTATTTAATCTTGCTGTGGATCCAGATGAACTGAAAAATGTCTATAGTGAAAATATTGAAAAAGCTAAGGAACTTGAGATAGAATTAAGAAAAATTTGTGATCCAGAAAAGGAGAATGAGAAAGCTCATCTTTTTCAGGAAAAGCAAAAAAGATTTCTAGAACTTAAGGATAAATAAATTAGCATTAAGTTACTTAAAAGAACTAAAATTGTGTACGTAAAAATTTATTGAAGTGTCAAAATTAATTCATCTAAAATATAAGTATTGGAAATGATTTAGTCATTGTAAAGGTACTTAGAGAAGATATATGAAACTATTTGTGGATAAAAAATGGGCTTAAATTGTTAGTGTAAATTTTATGAGGAATTTTTCGATTAGATGGGGGGAATTATTTTGCTATATAGAAAGTATGGAAAAACAAATGAAAATGTTTCAATTTTAGGTTTTGGATGTATGAGATTGCCTATTATTGGTGGAGATAGAACTAAAATTGATGAAGAGAAAGCTATAGAGATGATTCATTATGCTATTGATAAAGGAGTTAATTATATAGATACTGCTTATCCATACCATGGAAATGGCAGAGAGAGAGGAGGACAGAGTGAACCTTTTGTAGGTAGAGCTTTAAAGGATGGATATAGGGAGAAAGTTAATTTAGCCACAAAGCTTCCAAGTTGGCTTATAAAAACTAGAGAAGATATGGATAAATATCTGAATGAGCAATTAGAACGTCTTCAAACAGACAGAATAGATTTCTATTTAGTTCATTCTCTTAACACAGGTACTTGGGAAAATTTAAAGAAGTTAGGTATAAATGAATTTTTAGACTCAGCAATAAAGGATGGAAGAATAAGATATGCAGGATTTTCATTTCATGATAGATTACCTTTGTTTAAGGAAATAGTTGATTACTATGATTGGTCATTTTGTCAGATTCAATATAATTATTTAGATGAAAACTATCAAGCTGGAAGAGAAGGATTAGAATATGCAGCTAATAAGGGATTAGGCATTGCTATTATGGAACCTCTTAGGGGAGGTAAAATAGTTAAAAGTCTTCCAGATAAAGCTGTGAGTGCTTTTAATGAAGCAGATGTGAAAAGATCACCTGCTGAATGGGCTTTAAGGTGGGTATGGAATCACCCAGAAGTTTCTGTAGTATTAAGTGGTATGAATGTTATGGATAATATCAATGAAAATATAAGAGTGGCAAATGAAGCGAAAGCTAATTCATTAACAGAGAAAGAATTAGCAATAATTGATAAGGTGAAAAATGCTTTTGAGGAAAGAATAAAAGTTAATTGTACAGCCTGTGAATATTGTATGCCTTGTCCATCAGGAGTAAATATTCCTAAGAATTTCACCATTTACAACGAATATAGCTTATTTGTTAATCCAGAGACAGAAAAAGAACTCAAAACTAGATATAGTTCACTAAAACCTGAAGAAAGAGCTTCCAAATGTGTAGCATGCGGTAAGTGTGAAAGCCATTGTCCACAAGCTATTAAGATCCGTCAAGAATTAAAGAATGTTGTGGCAGTATTTCAATAAACAGATTGACAATAATACTAATAAATGATATTATTATATAAATTAGAAAAAATGTTAATTTATATATATTTTACTAAAGAGCAAATAAATATATTAAATAAGGTAATTTAGAATTAGTTAACTAGAAATACTAGAGACTAATCTTTACACTGGAGAGGTAAGGATTAGTCTCTTTTATTTTAATTATAAATGTAGATTTAATAAAGTAGAATCAATTATATATAAATACCTATTATTTATATATGATTAATATAAAATATTTTTTAAAAAAGGAGCAGTTAAGAATGAGTGATATTAAAAATCAACTGTATAAAGAACTGGAAATTAAAAACGCTTTAAATGTTGAGGGAGTTAATGTTGATCCAAAAATTTTTGCTAATTTAGATTTGGGAGGAAAGTATCAGGAACAAATACACACTCTATTTGAGAATGATCGAGAACCACACGTAGGCATACAATTTCCTGTAGGATTTTATTCACCAAATGGTTTTAGAATAGGATTCAAATGGGATAGAAGTTCAAAATATACTATTAACCATGATGGAAATAAGTATTATCTTACAGAAAAAGGTAACGAAATATTTCCTATAGAGTTTTACGAACGTCCTAAATATTATGGGTTAAAAACTTCTGATGGTACAGAAATGTCACATGTGGCTACTTATAATAGAGATGGTGCCATTGCAGTAGCATATAGTAATGAATGTGCTTTGAAAGAAAAAGGATTGGATTGTAAATACTGCAATATAAATGCAACAAAAGACAACTATGGGGAAAAGCAGAATATACAATGGAAATACCCTAAACAAATAGGTGAGACTGCAGCAGTCGCTTATAAGCTAGGTGCACGTCATATAACAATTACTGGCGGTTTTATACCAGAAAGACGAGAGGTAGATTATTATATTGATGTGGCAGAGGCTATTAAAGAACATACAGGTTTGGAGGACTTCAATGGAACTGGTGTTATAGGAGCACCTATTGATTTAGAAGTTATTGATAAATATAAACAAGCAGGGTTTAGTACTATGGCAATGAATATTGAAATTTGGAATAAAGATATTTTTAAAGCAATTTGTCCTGGAAAACAAGAACAGTGTGGTGGTTGGGATCATTGGGTTGAAGCATTGGAGTATGCTGTAAAGGTATTTGGCTATGGAAAAGTAAGATCAAATATAGTTGGTGGAATTGAGCCTAAAAATTCTACATTAGAAGGAGTAGAATACCTTGCATCTAAAGGAGTTATATGCATGGTAGGAGCATGGAACCCAAATCCAGGTTCAGAGTTAGAAGATCATCGTACTCCAAAAGCAGAATGGCATTGGGATATGGCAAAGAAAGTATTTGCTATACAAAGAAAAGCTGGTTTTACTTATGAGCAATTATATAATTGTACTGCTGGTCCTAATTCTTTATGCCATGATTTTCACAGAATAGAGGAAGAACTGCTGCCAGTATTTAGGCAAAAAGCTATTGCTAATTGGTAAATGTAATATTTGATAGAAATTTTCATTAGTAGCAAAGCAGTGAAAAAAATTCTGTTTCTGTATTTGGTTCAGAAGCAGAATTCTTTAATTATCAATCAATTTCATTGTTTGGGAGTCTGCTTATTTAGCTACTGGTGGATGAATTATTTGAGAAGTGGCATTGTTATATTTCACTTTAACAAGATGTGATTTAATATACGATAAACTTAGAATAAGACCAGCTAGTAAAAGTCAATATAAATTAAAAAAATAATTTATGAGTAAAA
>NZ_JBDNRK010000014.1:0-83837 GCF_047718555.1 Clostridium sp.
AAAATTCAGATGGGGTAAAAGAATCCCCACCTGAATTAAGAACTTGCTTCAACTATAACATCTAAAAATACCAACAAAATACATTAGTTATTTATTTACGATATCTAAGCTAATTATACTAATAATATTATTATTTTTCTACATCAAATCCCAATATAGCATAATCTTCATAGGAAGACTTATTTATTTGGCTTTTGCTTAAGACTAAAAGCTTATAGCTGCCTTTTGTAAAGGGAATAAAAGTATAGAAGTTTTTCCTACTATATTTTTGTACCAGATTCCATTCACTCTGTTCCATTAAATAGAACTCATAAATAACTTCTTTCCCACCTTCACTACTTACGTTAAAATTAATTCCTTCATTGACCTTAGGTTTAATCCTGTCACATTCTATTACTGTATTAGTTACAGGTAAGCTTTCATGTATCACAAATCTCACAGTTTTTTTACAATCAAAATCTTTATCACTTTTTTTGTTCTTAGCAAATATATCAATATTATAAATTCCTGCACATTTAGGATTTATTACATATTGAGAAGCCTGTACATAATTTGTCTCCTCAACTTTTCGATTGTTAATTTTTAACATATATTTATTTAGAGTATCTTTTGTATTTTCGCAAACAACCGTAAGCTCTATTTTGTCACCAATCATGTAATACTCATTAGAAGGTACTAATACGTAATCTATATTAGCAGGTATATAATCAAAAGCTTCCACATAAACGGTAGAAGAACTATCATATTCTTTTGTAGAAAATTTATCCTTTACCCTTATTTCAACCTCATAGCTTCCAGCCTTTTCTGGAGTATAATTTACCCATTCACAAGGGCCATAGTCTATTTTTTCAATCTCTTTATCCTCACTTTTTACGATAAAGGAATATCTAAGTTCTATCCCACCTTCTGCTACTACCTTTATATTTATAGTTTCTCCCTTTAATATCTTTGTCTTTGTATCTTTAATTACTTCTTTAATAACTACAGGATCTCTATTCTCTTCATCTATTATGAATTCCATATGAGCCTTATCCTCATAGCTCTCTTCAAATGAAGCATCCTTTACAAATAAAGTTATTTTATATGTACCTGCTGTTTTGGTTTTCCAATTAAAATTATTATTCCTTATATATCCGGAATCTTCACTGGAATTGCCATCTATTATAAATCTATACAAAAGTTTTTTCCCACCCTCTGCCAAAGCCTTAAAGTTTATATCATTCCCTAAGGTTTGAGGCGATGTAACATCTGAAGTAAAACTTTTAATTGCTATAGTTTTATATTTCTTTATGTTATACAAAATTACAGCCCTATCATCATATTTATTTGGGGAATACATATCTTTAACCAGACATAAAAGCTTAAAATCACCAAAATCATTTTCAATATAACTTACTATTCTCTTAGTAGAGTAGTTTTGTATGCATTCCGCGGCACCTTTTGAATCAATTTTTATAAATTTATACAAAATCAGTCTACTGTCATCATGCTCAGCCTCTACCTGAAAAGTTATTTCATTTCCCGTAAAAAGTTCTTCTGTAAGACATTTAAAATCCTTAATTTGCATGTTTTTTATGGGCAGTACGTTAAATTCAACACTTTTTGTGTCATCAAATTTTTCTTTTGAATCTATAAGCTTGCACTGAACTACTACTTCCTGTTTGCCTATTTTAGTAACGGTCCAGGTTATCATATCTTCTGCACTATAGTCCTTTAAAAGACGCCATTTTCCGTTTTCTACAATACCATATCTAAATAAAACCCCTTTTCTAACCACTTCAACTTTAGCTTCTATTTTCTCCCCTACAGTTAGTTCCCTTTTATCTAAAGTCACAGCTTTTATAATATTTTCTTCAATTTCTCCAATGACATAATCTACTTTACCTAAATAATTAAAGGACTTTTGTTCATCTTCTCGCTTTGCTTGAACTATAATAGTATAAATACCATTTTCTGTTGGCTTCCAAGTAGCCTGTGTTTCTTTGGAAAATTCCTTTAAAGTAGTCCATTTTCCATTTAAACCTACACAATATTTATATGATAAATTTTCTTCAATTTTATTCCCTATTGACATCACTATTTCATCATTTATTTTTTGAGGGCTTTCACGATTAAAATTAACTTCAAATTCATTCATACTTCTTCATCCCCTGTTTTAAAAGTATTCTTTTTACATTATACTATAATTCCATTATTTGTAACAAGTTTTTTATTTACATTTCCCCGAATATTTAATATTATAAATTAATAGTATAAACAAAATTTCCAATAGTTAGCATAGTATAATTTTATGGAGGGCTAAAATGAATATTATTAGTGTATCCGTCAAAGGTTTTAAATCATTAGAAGTAACTGTTGATGATTTAAATCAGTTGGATTTATCAAAATTTAGCATAAAAAATAACGATAAATTCTTAAATATAAACGCACATTATATTAATGGCACTACTATTACCTTAATATTATCAGAAGAAATAGACATAAAATATGAATGCTTTTTATTCTACGATAATATTACTAAAAATTGTAATTATTTTAAATTATTTTCCTCCGAAGAATTCAATGGCAGATTTTTTACTTTAGACGAACTTGGTGTCATGTATCATAAAAACTTTTCAGATTTCAGAGTATGGTCACCTGCGGCAACTTCAATAGATTTGTTAATTTACCAAAATGGCGATCCATCTATATATGAAATTCCAAGGAAATTTTCTATGAATGAAGAAAACGGCCTTTGGTCAATAACTGTAAATGAAGATTTAAAAAATCACTTCTACACTTATAGCGTAAGTGTCTATGGAAATACTAATGAAACTGTAGATCCCTATGCAAAATCAGTGGGAGTTAATGGTTACAGAGGCTATATACTTGATCTTAAGGAAACAGATCCTGAAGGCTTTCATAAAGATATTTATCCCAATAATATTGATAATTACACCGACGCAATTATATACGAAATCAACATAAGAGACATGAGTATAAATCCTAATAGCGGTATTCAGAATAAAGGTAAATTTATAGGACTTACAGAAGAAAATTCGAAAACTTCAAATCATACCCCTACCGGTATTGATTATTTAAAATTTCTTGGCATAACACATGTACAAATTATGCCTATATTTGATTTTTCTTTTGTCAGTGTAGATGAAAAAAATCCAATTAAATACAATTGGGGCTATGATCCAGAAAATTATAATGTACCTGAAGGCATCTATTCTACAGATCCTTGTGATCCAGTTTGTAGAATTAAAGAATTAAAAAAAATGGTTTACTCAATGCACAAAAACGGCATATGTGTCAATATGGATGTAGTATATAATCATATATTTGATTATAAAAACAACTGCTTCGAAAAAATATTTCCTGGTTATTATTTTAGATACAATGATGATAATACTCTTTCCAATGGAAGCGGCTGCGGAAATGACACGGCCTCTGAAAAATTAATGATGAAAAGATTTATAATCGATTCAGTTATGTACTGGGCCCACGAATATCACATAGATGGATTCAGATTTGATCTTATGGGTATACACGATGTGAATACAATGAATACTTTGCGGCATAAATTGGATACTTTTAAAAGAAAAATAATGCTTTATGGAGAAGGCTGGGATCTAAAAACAGCTCTGGATAAGGCCAAAAAAGTAATGATACCAAATGCCACAAAGACCCCTAAAATTGGATTCTTTAATGATATCATCAGAGATATTTTAAAAGGGAATACCTTTGACAGAAATGATAAAGGCTTCATAAGTGGAAAAGATAACTTAGAAAATAGTTTAGAATTGTCTGTTATAGGATGTACAAATTACTCTGAAAATTTAAATGGACCCTTTTCCTCTCCTGTACAATCAATAAACTACGTTACTTGCCATGATAATTATACTCTTTGGGATAAGCTTCAATTTACAAATAGAACTGAATCTGAGGAACTCAGAATATATAGGACAAAATTAGCCCTTGGAATTATTCTTACAAGCCAGGGGATTCCATTTATATATTCTGGTACAGAATTTCTCAGAACTAAAGAAGGTATTGAAAATAGCTATAACTCACCGGATTATATAAATTGGATTGATTGGAATAGAAAAGATAAATATATGCATGTTGTAAACTATATAAAAGAACTTATATTTCTAAGAAAAAACCATCCTGCTTTTAGAATGAGCTCCATTGAAGATATTAAAGATAATGTGGAGTTTCTAAAAAATATGCCTAAAAATACAGTAGGTTTTTTAATAAAGAACAACGCCAATAATGACCTTTGGAAAAATATATTGGTAGTGTATAATTCTAACGATACTTCTACTGAAATACAATTTCCCGATTATGGTGACTGGAATTTGGTAGTTGATAGACACACTATTAATGAAAAAATAATTCACACATATCATCGTAATGATCCCTATTATATTGATGGTATAAGTATAAATATACTTTATAACAACACCTAAAATTTATAGAATAAAGCTGTAAGGCCTTATTTCATTTAGCCTAGATAAGATATTAAACTTAAGTTTGTCAGTCATATTAAGTTAAAGGGCCTTGTAGCTTGTTTTTCTATAAATTTTGTGAATAAGATATAATTTTAATAAGATTATTATATAATTTTTTATCATCTTCAATATCTCTTTTTTTATGATTTACAGTTCTTCCACCACCTCTTCTTACCTTCTGGCCTAAATGTCTTTCAAATAAAAGTCTTTCAATATTATCATTACTATATATATTTCCCTTTGGACTTAAAGCATAGGCATTTTTACCAAGTACCATTGCAGCTACTCCGAAATCTTGGGTTATAACTATATCTCCCTTTTTAGCTTCATTTGCAATTTTCATATCTACACTCTGAAAACCACTATCTACATAGACAATTTTACTATAATCACTTTTTAAGATATGATTTATGTCGCAATACATAATTACCTCTATATAATTTTTCTGTGCCGCCTTTTCTATTATTTCTCTTCCTGGACAAGCATCTGCATCTACTATTATTCTCAATTTATTTTCCTCACTTTATCTTTTATACAAAATATATTTCATATACATTTTAACCTAATATGCAGAATTCTCCAATCCCCTATAGGCGAGAGGATAGCACATTAATGTAAATAGTTTGATACTATTTATATTAATTAGACATGTATAATTATTAATATTTCAGATAAAATATTAATGTTAGTTGCTCTTTGTAAACTGAATAGATAAGGTTGTAGGAAGAATACGAAAATGCGATAACCAAGCTATGCCTTCCCTACGTAAAATATTCAAGGCTCACGCACGGGAGCATTTTTATATGTTCTAATTTTGATTATATTGAAATTTAAAAATGTAAACTTTTTTTAACATAGTATTATTTATAACAGATATATGGGAATATTATAAAACTTATTTGATAATTTATTAACAATTTACCAATAAAACATATGGATTAGCAATAAATCATGTGTTTTATTGCCAAATAATTTCAATATTTCATTTTAAAAAATATTATTAAAAATTATTGTTAAAAATTTGACAAGTGCAAAAAACTGTTATATAATAGAACCATAAGATTAGTACACAAATCAAACAAAAAATTTGTTTTAAGTTGATAGGAGGAATAAAAATGGAAAAAGTTTTAAATGTTAAAAATATTATAGGTGGACAATTTACTTGCGAAGATGCTATCTTATTGAAGGGTAACCTTGCTAATGATAATGATACTGTAGTTCTTGATTTTGCTGGTATTAATGAGGTGCCCACAACTTTTTTCTATAATCTATTTTCTGATTTCTTGTACACTGCAGATAGAGATAAATCCTTTCAACGTATTAAAGTTAAAAATTTATCAGATATATACAATTACAATAAAGTTGTTCACGGAACAGCTATTATGTAATTTACTATATATAACTTTCCCTTTCCTTATAGAAACAGCTAAAAGCTGAACCCTTTTAGCTGTATTTATTTTTTTGTTTAAATTATAATTTTAAAATATATATTGCAATAAATTATATTTATTATAAAAATCTACTCTGTTTACTGTTACTGATTAAATCTACAATGTTAGTTGCAAATTATTATATAAGTTAAAATATATTTTAACGAAAACATTTACATTTTATATTCACAAAATTCTGATAATATTGTATAATATACTTAAAGATAATAATAAAATATTATCTGATTTAGTTAATACAATGGGTTGGGAGGTTTTAAAATGCAATTAGTAATAGATAAAACTGTTAGAGAAAAAACCATTAAGGATGTAATGGACGAAATAAAGCAAATTAAAAATTACATTTTTGACACCAAGCTTGAACTTATTAACAGCATTGATAATGCTTTTATGGGTTGGACTATAGATGGTAATCACAATCTAAGAAGAAATAAAGGTAATGAAGTTTCATTAGCTAAATTTGATTATGTTTATTGGCTTGACTATGATAACAATGAAAAAAGTTCTAACTATGCAATAAAAATAGATTTAAAGAATGGCATGTATAACCTTGCTGGAGTATTTAGAATAGATTAATTTTATTAATCAAATATTGTTTGTAAAAACATTTACAAACAATATTAACATATGACTACAATATAATATACATTTTACTGTTTTAAATAAAAGCACTATGAGAATGGATTTAAAATTTTATTAATCTCATAGTGTTTTTATTATTACTAATTAATTTATCTAGACGTGCAGCTGTTCATACTTTCACTTGCGGCTAGCCCAGGACGCTCGCCAATAAACATAACTGTAACTTTGGCATTCAGTACCTCACTTATTTTATTCTATAGTAGCAACTCTAGCCTACTTAACAAAGATAGGTGTACCTACTACCGCATGCACTTTTAATCTTTACTAAAAAAAGCTACACTAAAACTCTTTAGTATAACTACAAACCATGAGCCCAGTGAATTCAATAAATTATGCAGTCCCTCAAAAATTCCTAAGGTAAATGTAAAAAAGTCAATTATAGGTATTTCACTTTTTTTAATATAGTACCTGTATATGTAACGGGCTAATAATAAATACACAACAGCTTTAAATATACAAAATAAAAATTCTTTACTATTAGTTGCATTTGAAATATTTTCATCTTTATCCCTTACAAACATAAATACCAATCCTACAATAGCAAATATTACCGCAAATAGTTTTTCGATAAAGAGTAACTTAGTATTTAACATAAGTTGTGACATTTTTAATACACTTCCTTCCTATATTTTATATACATTAATACTAAGCAATATTCCTTCCAATTTAGGCAAAATTGAAAATAGCTCACCAGAGCTATCTATTTTTAGATTTAATGCTATAATTTATTTAAATAATCACTATATTAGTTAACAAGGAGAGATGATTATATGGAAAATAAACTTAGATATCGTTTAATTACGGGAAAGGATGATGCAAGCTTTTGTCAGAGAATTTCTAAATTGCTTGATGAAGGCTATAAACTACATGGGTCCCCTTCATGTACATTTAATGGACAAGACGTAATTGTAGCACAAGCGGTAATTCTAAATGATAATAAAGAGAAATAACTACTAATATTTTAAGCCTAGAGTTCAAAATCTTGAACTCTAGGCTTAAAATTATTTACTTTTGTTCCCACTCTATCGTTATAATTAAACAACAGTTGGGAAGCTTAGTAAAAGAATTGCTAGTTATAGGTTATATTGCAGAGCATGAAGCAGATCTAATTATATTATCTTCGGAATGTCTATAGATATAAAGGAGTAACTATATTTATGTATTAATTGGTTGGTGTAAGAGTTACTTGATTTAAATTGCTAATTACAACTGTATTATGGTCTTCTAAATCTACTGTAACTTCTTTAACTCCATCAGTTCCCAAAATTTTATTTACTTTTGTTATTCCATATTTGTTATAGACTGCAAGATTTCCACTTCCTTTAAATGAGGTAGCAATATATGTTCCTTTAGCAATATCTTCTCCAACAACCCATGCTCCAGTATAAAGCTGTATACTTTGACTTGTTATGCTAGATGACGATACTGCTGGTTCAAAATGTACTTTATTTATTCCATATAATTGTATTTTGTCTTCATTTGCAATCTTGGTTCTAATCTTTGTAACACATATTTTTTTATCTATGCCTAATGTTTCACTTATATTTACCTTTCCTTGCTTGTCTTCAATTGTACAATTTCCCTGGCCCTCTACAGGTGTTATATCATATAATCCTGGCTGTATATTTTTACCTCCAAAGAATGTTCCAGCTCCTAGATCTGCAGCTTTTCCTATTACTTGTCTTTGTTTTAGTATTACATGTTGTCCTAACTTTTGTATGTTATTATTCGAGGTATTAGATTTGTTTTCATTAAAACTAGAAGTTGATTTGCCATAAACATTGATACCTATAACAATAATAATTATTACTATTAGGCAAATCCAAATTTTTTTAAAGATATTTTTCTTAATTTTATTACTCATCGTTATCCCCCCTGTTAAAAATTGTTCCTTAATTGTAACAAGTTGTTCACAAATTGGCAACAAATAAATAAAATCATATTATTTACCAATAATCATAAATAATTTTAATTTTTAATTGTTTCTTCATTTCATATAAACAATTGAAAATTAAAAACATTTACAGCATGGTAATATTACAATTTTCTTTTTTCCAATTATTAATTTTATATATGCTACATGTGCATCTTTTTTCCATTGCAAAACATTATCATTTGAAAACAACTATAGTATTCAGTATACTATTTTTAAGCATTATTACTAATTACTTTTCAACTCCATTCGATATGTGCCCTTGTGGTGCATCTTTTTTATTCTGTAAAATGTGGAAATACTGTTTAATCCAAGGTATAATTACTACATTGATTAATACAGACTCGTAAGAAAATGCGAACTTTTTATAAGGTTAATTAGCATACGATATTTAACATCAATGAAATGATATGATAAAATTATTATAGTGAAAATAGAGGTGAGATTAAGTTGTGAATAAAAAACATTATAAGTTAATTAGATTTAATAAAGCCATAGTAGTAGCCTTAATTGTTATAATAACTTTAACAATATGGAGTATTTCTTCTAATACTATCAACCTTCAAAAAAATTTTATTCAAGCGGGTACTAAGGAAATAATAAATAAAAAGTCTAATACTGTAAGTGTTTATTACAACATTACCTTTGGTGATAAAATAAAAAATGCTGACCCTGATATCATAAATGCAGCAGTACAGGGTATATTTGATTATTACTGCACTGAACATAATAATGTTATAAATAAAATGAATACATATGTACTTATTATGGATGTAAAAAAATTATTATGGAAGATGAGTGGAAAGTTGACTTTGTTGCAAAGGAAAAAGAAAATGATACTTATCCTACAATTGGATATAGTGTTGTTACTGTAGAAAAACAAAAATCGGGTGGTTATAAAGGCATCATAATAAATGATGGAGGTCCTAATATTAGAGTAAGGTAAAACATATTAAATTAAAATATGACATGCAATATTATTTCGCTTTATTCTTTAATATCGAATTAAAGAATAGATAGTATAAATTATTGAGGTGAACAAGTTTTTATTATTCAAAAAATATTTAATCTAATTAATGCTCAAAATGTATTTAAAGCAATTATCGTTATATGGTTAGGTTTTTTCTCAGGATTTTTCTCTTCAAAAATTATAAATAAAAGGAAGGATAAATAATTGAATAAATTCCAAATATCTGTCAATGATCTAACTACAATGAAAATTCTTCGTTCAATCTCCTTTATAAAATATGAAAGGTACACTGGATGATCGGTGTACCTTTTCTTATATAATAAATTGTATTTCAATACCCATTTCAAAATTTTCTTAATAATATCAATTAAAAATTGAGTTTTAACGTAAGCGGTAAACTACTCAGTGTATAGCACAAAAATAAACAACCATTTTAGACTGAACTGCCCCCTGTCAAGTAGACAGGGGGCAGTTCATTAATTCCTAGGCTTATAAATTATTCCCACTCTATAGTAGCAGGCGGCTTACTTGTCACATCATATACTATTCTGTTTACGCCTTTAACTTCATTTACTATTCTTCTGGACACTTCATCCAAAACTTCGTAAGGGATTCTCGCCCAATCAGAAGTCATTGCATCAGAACTTGTTACAGCTCTTAGAGCTATTGTATGACAATAGGTTCTCTCGTCACCCATAACACCCACAGATCTTATGTTTGGAAGACATGCAAAGTACTGCCATATAGTTTCATCCAATTTTGCTTTTGCTATTTCATCTCTGAAAATAGCATCTGCTTCTCTTACTATTTCAAGCTTTTCCTCTGTTATTTCTCCAAGTACCCTTATTCCAAGACCTGGTCCAGGGAAAGGCTGTCTCCAAACCAATTTATGTGGTATTCCAAGTTCTTCTCCTACAGCTCTAACTTCATCTTTAAAAAGTTCTCTAAGTGGTTCAATTAACTTGAATTCCATGTCTTCTGGAAGTCCACCTACATTATGATGGCTTTTTATTGTTGCTGAAGTAGCAGTACCACTTTCAACTACGTCGGGATAAATTGTCCCTTGTACAAGGTAAGCTATATCTCCTAGCTTTTTTGATTCTTCTTCAAACACTCTTATAAATTCTTCACCTATAATTTTTCTCTTTTTCTCAGGATCACTAACACCTGAAAGCTTACCCAAGAATCTATCTTTTGCATTCACTCTTATAAGGTTCATATCAAATTGTTTTCTAAAAATGTCTTCAACCTGATCGCCTTCATCTTTTCTTAAAAGACCATGATCTACAAAAATACATGTAAGCTGTTTACCTATAGCCTTATGCACAAGTACTGCTGCTACTGAGGAATCAACCCCGCCAGAAAGTGCGCAGATAACTTTTTTATCTCCAACAACTTCTTTAATTTCCTTAATTTTTTCTTCTGCAAAAGATGACATTGACCAATCACCCTTTAAGTCACAGACTTTGAACAAAAAATTAGCTAACATTTCTTTTCCGAACACTGTATGCTCTACTTCCGGATGAAATTGAACTCCATATATATTCTTCTCTTCATTTGCCATGGCTGCTACAGGGCACTGCTTAGTAGTAGCGGCTATTTTAAAGCCTGCTGGTGGTTCTGATACATAATCTGTATGACTCATCAAAGCTATATTATTCTCTTCTATTCCATTGAAAATTTTACAATCTTTAGAAAGATTAATCTCAGCTTTTCCATATTCTCTGATTTCTGCACTTTCAACTTTACCACCTAGAGTATGAGTTATAAGCTGCTGTCCATAGCATATACCTAGTACTGGAATTCCAAGATCAAATAATTCCTTATCAATCTTTGGTGTATTATCTCCATAAACGCTATTTGGTCCACCAGTAAGGATTATTCCCTTTGGATCCTTCTCTTTTATTTTGTCAATAGAATATGTGTATGGAACTATTTCACAATATACATTGTGTTCTCTTACTCTTCTTGCAATAAGCTGATTGTATTGTCCACCGAAATCTATAACTAAAACTAATTCTCTGTTCATATTTACCTCCCAATTATTTATATTAACATTTTAAATTCGTTATTTAAGAAAAGTGCAAACTAAAATTGGAAAAAATCACACCCCAGGGATGTAAATATTACCATTCATTACTTCGCCCTTTCTCACAATTACGCACTAAAGTTATCATTTAAAATTATTATACTATTAATGAATGCCAATAGGTAGATAATTTTATTGATTTACACTATAATTAGGTGCTTCTTTTGTTATAGATATATCATGAGGATGACTTTCCCTTAATCCTGCTGAAGTTTGAATTACAAAATTTGCAGTCTCATACATAGTATGCAGGTCTCTAGCCCCTAAATATCCCATTCCAGAGCGTATTCCTCCAACAAGCTGATAAATAGTATCCACAACGGATCCTTTAAATGGAACTCTTCCCTCTACGCCTTCAGGTACAAGCTTTTTATTTCCTTCTTGAAAATATCTATCCTTACTTCCATTTGCCATAGCCGCTAAGGAACCCATTCCTCTGTATACTTTATAACTTCTACCTTGATATATTTCTATTTCTCCTGGTGCTTCTTCACAGCCTGCAAACATTGATCCCATCATAGCTACACTAGCTCCAGCCGCAAGTGCCTTAACTATATCTCCAGAATACTTTAATCCTCCATCTGCAATTACAGGTACTCCATATTTATTTGCAACCTCAACACAATCCATTACAGCAGTAAATTGTGGTACTCCTATTCCTGAAACTACTCTAGTTGTACAGATAGATCCCGGTCCTATACCTACCTTTACACAATCTACACCAGCCTCTATAAGATCCTTTACTGCTTCTCCTGTAGCTATATTTCCTGCAATAATCTGAATATCCGGATACTTAGACTTTATCGCTTTAACAGCCTCTACCACACCCTTTGAGTGTCCGTGTGCAGTATCCACAACTATAACATCTACATGTGCATTTACAAGTGCGTCTACTCTATCCATCATGTCCCCAGTAACGCCCACACCTGCACCACATAAAAGCCTGCCTTGTCTGTCCTTTGCAGCATTTGGGAACGCCTTTACCTTTTCTATATCTTTTATAGTAATAAGTCCCTTTAAATAATTATTTTCATCAACTAAAGGAAGCTTCTCAATCTTATGTTTTTTTAATATTTCTTTAGCCTCTTCCAGTGTAGTATTTTCCACAGCAGTTATAAGATCTTCTGAAGTCATGACCTGTGAAATAGATTTTTTATAATCATTTTCAAATACTATATCTCTATTAGTGATTATTCCTACTAGCTTTCCCTCAACAGTTATGGGAACTCCAGAAATTCTATATCTGGACATTAGTGCTAAAGCATCTTCAATTGTATTTTCAGGAGATAAAGAAAAAGGATTAGTTATTACTCCATTTTCCTGTCTTTTTACTCTATCCACTTCAAGTGCCTGTTCTTCAATTGTCATATTTTTATGAATTATACCTATGCCGCCTTCTCTTGCCATGGCAATAGCCATCTTAGACTCAGTTACAGTATCCATACTTGCACTCATAAGAGGTATATTTAACTTTATAGTTTTAGTAAGATTTGTACTAAGATCAGTTTCTCTTGGTAAAATTTCAGATTTATTAGGTACTAATAACACATCATCAAAGGTATAGGCCTGTTTTAGAATTCTAGCCATTAACAACAACTTCCTTTCATTACATTTTAAGAATTATTATAATAAAAATAAATAAAATCAGATATTAAAAATTCAAATAAGAGATTCATCAAAAATAATTCATACTAAAAAATTAAAGTTTCCAGTAGAAACTCTTAAATTTGTTCAATATATGAATTAAATAGTTAATACTTTTTTCAACAATATCACTTATTTTATTTAAAATGAGCAAGTTTGTCAATTGCAAAAATTCCCACATTACAAAATTAAAACATGGCTTATTTTATAGATTTTGCTAAAATAATTAAATTTACAAGTAAATTTTAAACAAATAACATTGAATTTATAATTTAATTATTGAAATATTGAATTTTCACGACTAAATACTAATAACTCATAAAAATAAGCTATTTATTTAAATAGTTCTTAGCATCAACAAATCTTACTAGAATAAAAAAATATCCCGTAAAATTTAATTTACGAGATATTTTGAAATTGAGGTCTATTAAATTAATACATTCCGTCCATTCCCATTCCAGGAGCTCCTCCTGGCATTGGTGCAGGATTTTTTTCAGGTATATCTGCAACCACACCTTCAGTTGTTAAGAATGTTGAAGCTACAGATGCGGCATTTTGAAGTGCAGATCTTGTAACCTTAGTTGGATCTACAATACCTGCCTTTATCATGTCTACATATTTTTCACGAAGAGCATCAAAACCGATTCCCTTTTCGCTATTTACAACTTTTTCTATTATAACAGAACCTTCAAGTCCTGCATTTGCTGCTATTTGTCTTACAGGCTCTTCAAGAGCTTTTATTATTATGTTAATTCCAACCTGAACATCTGGCTCTTCATCAATAAGTGCTTTGATTTCTGGCAATATATTTAGGTAAGCAGTACCACCGCCCGGTACTATTCCCTCTTCTACAGCTGCTTTTGTTGCTGCAAGAGCATCTTCTATTCTCAATTTTCTCTCTTTAAGTTCTGTTTCAGTAGCTGCTCCTACTTTTACTACAGCAACTCCACCTGCAAGTTTTGCAAGTCTCTCTTTTAATTTTTCTGTATCAAAATCTGAAGTTGAAGCTTCAATTTGAGTTTTTATTTGAGCAATTCTATCTTTAATTTCTTCTTTACTGCCTTTACCATTAACAATTGTAGTGTTTTCTTTTGAAATTTTAACGCTTTCAGCTCTTCCAAGTTCCTGTAAAGTTACATCTTTAATATCTTTTCCAAGTTCATCTGATACAACTTCTCCACCAGTTAAAATAGCTATATCCTTAAGCATATCTTTTCTTCTATCGCCAAAACCAGGAGCCTTAACACCTACACATGTAAATGTACCTCTTAATTTATTTACAACAAGTGTTGTAAGAGCTTCTCCTTCAATGTCTTCAGCTATAATTAAAAGTTTCTTTCCCTGCTGAACTATTTGCTCTAATAATGGAAGTATTTCCTGTATGTTTGATATCTTTTTATCTGTTATAAGTATATATGGATCATCAAGAGATGCTTCCATTTTTTCTGTATCAGTTACCATATATGCACTTAAATATCCTCTATCAAATTGCATACCTTCAACTATATCTAACTCTGTTCCCATAGATTTTGATTCTTCTACAGTGATAACCCCTTCATTACCTACTTTTTCCATAGCATCTGCTATAAGCTTTCCTATGTTCTCATCACTAGCTGAAATTGCTGCAACTCTAGCTATATCTTCTTTTCCATTTATAGGTTTTGAAAGTTCTTTTAGATTTTTGATAGTTTCCTCAACTGCTTTATTTATACCAGTTCTTATAAGCATTGGATTAGCACCAGCAGTAACATTTTTTAAACCTTCTCTTATAATTGCCTGTGCTAATAAAGTAGCTGTTGTAGTACCATCTCCTGCTACATCGTTAGTCTTTGTAGCAACTTCCTTTACAAGTTGAGCTCCCATATTTTCATATGGATCTTCTAATTCTATTTCTCTTGCAATACTAACACCATCATTTGTTATAAGTGGTGCACCAAATTTTTTATCTAAAACTACGTTTCTACCTTTTGGTCCAAGTGTTACCTTAACTGTGTTAGCAAGTTTGTCTACACCTGCTTGCATAGCTCTTCTGCCTTCTTCACCTAATAATATGCTTTTAGCCATATATAATCCCTCCAAACAATTTTAACCTTAAAAATTAGATTTTATTTTAAAACATTAATCTTCAACAATTCCAAGTATGTCATCTTGTTTTACAATCAAATATTCTTCTCCATCAAGTTTAACTTCATTTCCGCTATATTTTGAGAAAAATACCTTATCATCAACTTTTAATTCCATTTTAATTTCTTTGCCATCCACATATCCACCAGGTCCTACTGCAACAACCTGCGCTATTTCTGGCTTTTCCTTAGCAGATCCTGGCAAAACAATTCCGCTCTTTGTTGTTGCCTCTGCTTCCAATCTTTTAATAACTACTCTGTCTCCAAGTGGTCTAATTTTCATCTTTAAACCCTCCTCAATTTATTAGAAAAATTTATTATTATTTTACCTGTTAGCACTCGTCTCACTTGAGTGCTAATACAATTATTATAATAATTAATACGATTTATATAAGCAAATTCTAAGTTTAGATTAATACAGTCAATTATGGCAATTACTCTAAATTATCTTCTATTATGTCGTCGTATTGGTTAATTTCTCTTGTTTTCTCAATATTTCTAAAAAGTTAATGTAAAATTTAACTTTTAAATAATTTTAACAAATATTTTAATAAATATATATTAAAACTACATATAAACCTATATAATTATAGATATAAATCTAGGCATACAAAGGAAGATATAATTTTATCACATTGTGATATTTATCGCTTATTTCTCTAAAAATGCCCTATTAGAATAGGAGATACATATGTTTAAGAAAAAGTTTATAATACTTCAAGCAATTATGTCATTAGTTATATTTTTATCTACTATCATGTTTTTTGCTAAAATTGTTTCTAACTTTAAACCACTTTACTATTACGATGTGGTAAATTTAAATGTAGAACAAGATTCTGGCTTGGATATTGCCACTATAAAGACTAATTATAATTATGTAATTAATTTCTTGAATGAATCTTCCCCTTCAGATTTCACCCTTCCAACACTAACTTCATCTGCTGATGCTAAAATACATTTTTTTGAAGTACATAAAATTTTTGCATTTATGAATTATTTTTTATATTTTTCCCTATTATTTATCATCATGTCAATTATTATTACCATAAAAAACAAAATATATTTATATTTAAAAATATCCGGAATAGCTTTAATGGCTTTGCCTCTAATTTTAATACCAATTCTCCTAACAAATTTTACAGAGTATTTTGATGATTTTCATAAAATATTATTTAGAAATAATTTTTGGTTATTTGATCCCAAAACCGATCCTATAATACTTATTCTTCCAGAATCATTCTTTTTACACTGTTTAATTACAATAGTATCATTGTCTGTAATATTTGGACTAATATTATACATACTCTATAGAATTATACATAAAAAAATCAAGTATACCTATAGTCCTAAATATAGATAATAAAATCTAGAGCTGGCATAAACCCTTAGCTCTAGATTTTAATTCATTACACATATATGATGTATTTTATACTAGTATTTTTGACGAATCCTTTGAAATATGGATACAAATTAATGTTCGACCCTTGATATTTCAAAGTTTCCTACTCTAGTATATTATTTTCTCTGGCATAATAGAACAGATATTGCTGAGCAAATCCCGACAAATTTCCAAATTTATTTCTGCCAAAATCCCTTATTTTTTTAAGTGAAACATCTGGAGCAACATAAAAATGCATCATTGCCCTTTTAACCCATACATCTACGGGAAAGGCAGAATACTTTTGCATAGAAAATAACATTATGCAATCTGCTACTTTAGGTCCTACCCCCATAAATTTTTGCAATTCTATGTGACATTTGTCATCATCACAACTATATATGTACTGCAGAATATCATTATTTTCATATACTTTTTCACAGGTATCCTTTATGTACTTTGCCCTAAAACCCGTTCCACAATCTTCAAAATCTTCTATAGTTTTATCCTGCAAATCTTCCACGCTAGGAAATGTATAATAAGTTTCACCATTATATTTTATTTCCTTACCCCATTCTTTACTTATAGCCTTTATTGCTCTCTTTATCATTGGTATTCTGTTATTTGCAGAAATAATAAAGGATATTAATAATTCAAAGGGTTCCTGTTTTAAAATTCTTATACCACTTCCAAAATCTACTGATTTTTTAAGAAGTTGATCTTTACTAAGTTCTATTTTTATTTCATCATAGTCTCTATTTAAATCAAAATAATCTACCCATATATCATTGAATTCTTTTTCTGTAGTATTGTATATTAATAAATCATTATCTTTCTTCTCGACTTCAATCACCTTGCCAAAGGCAACTCCAATAAAGGTACCTTCTTTTGTTTTATTCCACCTGAAGCACTGTCCACACTCAAATACATGGTCTAATTCAAAATTTTCTATACCCTTAACTATTACACACTTCTCATTACTTTCAATATCTTTAAAATCCATCCTATATCCTCTTTTCAGTAAGTGCTGCAATCTATTTTACTACTTATATTCCTCTATTAATTCTTCAAGAATTTTTCCAGCAGCATACACCATTTTACTACAACGTTCTTCATAATTTGCAAACTTTTCCTTAAGTTCAATACAGTTCTTTTCTTTAAAAATAGCTTGAAATCTATTAAAAAACTCTGCAGATATCTCTTTTATTTTACCACTTTCATGAGCTCTATCTTCAACAAAGACAATTCCAAGTACAGCCAGAGAACCTGTTATGGCACCACATACATCACCTATACCCATTCCACCGCCAAAGGCTGCCATTGATTTTAATGCCTTCTTGTCTAAATTAAGCTCATACCTTTCATTTGCTGCATAAATTATTGTTTCCGCACAATTTAAATTATATTCTTTATCATAGTATTTTTTCACATAATCAACAAACAAAATCATACTCCCTCTCTTTTCACACTTTATCTTGCAACATCAGTATTCCATATAAGATTTTTAGACATAGGATGGAATAGAAATCTCATCCTATGTCTACATATTTATTTGCTTAAATCCTCATGAATAGCCTTTGCTGCCTTCTTACCTGCACCCATAGCCAGTATTACAGTAGCCGGGCCTGTTACTACATCTCCACCAGCATAAACTTTAGCTCTTGAAGTACGTCCAGTTTCTTCATCTACTGCTATAAGATTTTTTCTATTTGCTTCAAGACCCTCTGTAGTATTAATAATTAGTGGATCAGCCCCTGAGCCAATAGCCATAATTACCATATCCACATCCAAAATGAACTCTGAGTTTTCCACGGGTATTGGTCTTCTTCTTCCTGAGGCATCTGCTTCTCCAAGTTCCATTTCAATGCATTTTATACCACTTACCCAGCCATCTGAATCTCCCAATATTTCAATTGGATTTGTTAAAAGATGAAATTTAATCCCCTCATTTTTTGCAAACTTAACTTCCTCAACTCTTGAAGGAAGCTCTTCCTCTGATCTCCTATATATAAGATGAGATTCCGCTCCAAGCCTTAAAGCTGCTCTCACAGCATCCATAGCTACATTTCCTCCACCTACTACAGCTACTCTTTTTCCTATTACTGCAGGTGTCTTATAGTCTTCTCTATAATCCTTCATAAGGTTATTTTTAGTTAAAAATTCATTGGCAGCTACCACACCATTAAAGTTTTCACCGGGTATACCCATGAAATTAGGTACAGCTGCTCCTGTACCAATAAATACAGCCTGAAAACCCTCTTCATTTAAAAGCTCATCTATAGTTACAGTTCTCCCTACAATGACATTTGTCTCTATTTTAACGCCAAGTCTTTTTAAATTGTCTATTTCATGTTTAACTACAGTTTCCTTTGGAAGCACAAATTCTGGTATACCCCATGCCAAAACGCCACCAGCTTCATGAAGGGCTTCAAAGATTGTAACATCATATCCAAGCTTCGCCAGATCTCCCGCACAGGTAATTCCAGCAGGACCACTTCCTATAACCGCTACCTTTTTACCATTGCTCTCAGCTTTTTCACCGAATTCTATACTATTTTCCCTGCACCAATCTGCTACAAATCTTTCAAGGTTTCCTATAGATATTGGCTCTCCTTTAATACCAAGCACGCATCCGCCTTCGCATTGAATTTCTTGCGGACAAACTCTTCCGCACACTGCTGGCAAAGCACTAGTCTCAGAAATTATTCTAGCTGCTTCTTTAAAATCTCTTTCTCTTATAGATTTTATAAAAGCAGGTATTTTATTATTAACAGGGCATTTACCCACACATCTAGGGTTCTTACATTGAAGACATCTGCTAGCCTCATTTACAGCATCTTCTTCATTATATCCTAAACAAACTTCATTAAAATTTTTTATTCTGGCATTTACAGCCTGTTCATGGGCAGGTGTTCTTTGTAATTTACTCATGATTTTCCTCCTCTAACCCTATAGTAACTTCATTTTCACTATGATTACAGCTTCCATGCTTCTGTCTGTATTTCAATTTAGCTTCATAACTGCTATACAAATTCTCTCTTCTCTTAACTTCTTCAAAGTCTACAAGATGTCCATCAAATTCCGGACCATCCTGACATGCAAATTTTACCTTTCCACCAATGGTAAGTCTGCAGCCTCCGCACATTCCGATTCCATCCAGCATCAAAGTAGTTAAGCTAACTATAGTTTTTATATTATACTCTTTAGTAATCACCGAAACCTCTTCCATTAATTCTGTTAGTCCTATTGCAACAACTATGTCATATTTCTTTTCACCCTGTAAAAGGCTCTCCAATGCACTAGAAATAGGTCCACTAATTCCCTCACTTCCATCTTTTGTAGAAATATATACGTTTTTAGTCACAGCTTCAATTCTCTCTTTAAATACTATATCCTTATAAGTATCAAAAGCAATTAGAGCATCACTTTCTATATTGTTTTTATATAACCAGGAAATTGCTGGATATATTCTTGCAGCAGATAAATCATCTGTTACAAAAAGTATATTTTTATTTTTAAGGTCATTTATATCTTCACTAAATAAAAGAGATGCCTGTCCTATAGGTCCTACTAAGTCTAATATACTGTCTCCTGCCTTCAAGCTTGCAAGCTGTTCTGTTGATAGCTCTCCATTTTTTCTAAAAACAATAGTTACAGTTTCTTCCTTTACATCGTAATCAGCAATTGGAAAAGGATTTCTTTCTCCTTTTTCATCTATTCTAAGTATTACAAATTGACCTGGTTTTATAGACTTAGCAACTCTTGGTGCTATTATCTTCATAGTATAAATATCATTCACATCTTTATTTGTATCTAATATTTTAAACATATTAACCTCCATTTTATATGATTAAATAAAATTTCTATCACTATACTAATAGATTATTTTCTTAATATAACTTAGGCATCTGAAAATAAATAAGAAGTCAAAGATGCGCCGTATATTTTGAATCCCTCAAGGAAACAGGTTCTGATGATAGTTGTGCTATCAGAAGGTTCTGTTGACGCAGAGGGATTCAAAATAGGCTAGCATACTGACTTAGTTATTTTTTGAAGATGCCTTAATTTGTATTATATCAAATAAATAAAAAATAAAAAAGGTACTATTCTAAAGAATAATACCTTTTCACATAATTACTATTTTGCGTAATCAAAGAAACCTTTAGCAGATTTTCTTCCAAGCCATCCTGCTCTTACATATTTTCTAAGCAATGAATGAGCTCTGTACTTAGTATCTCCAGTTTCCTTATAAAGGACATCCATTATTGCTAAACATACATCAAGACCAATTAAATCTCCTAATGCTAAAGGTCCCATTGGATGATTAGCACCAAGCTTCATAGCAGTATCAATATCTTCAGCTGAAGCTATTCCTTCTGCAAAGATACCAACAGCTTCATTTATCATTGGTATTAATATTCTATTTACAACAAATCCAGGAGCTTCTGCAACTTCTACTGGTTCTTTACCGATTGCAACACTTAACTCTTTTATTGCATCAAAAGTTTCCTGTGAAGTAGCCATTCCCTTTATAATTTCAATAAGTTTCATAATTGGAGCTGGGTTAAAGAAATGCATACCAATAACCTTATCAGGTCTATTAGTTGCAGCTGCAACCTCAGTTATTGAAAGTGATGATGTATTTGAAGCTAAAATAGTTTCTGGCTTACAAATACTATCTAATTCTTTAAAAATTTCTTGTTTGATTTTCATATTTTCAACTGCTGCTTCAACTACAAGATCGCAATCAGCTGCCTGATTTAGGTCAACTGTTCCAGTTATTCTTGTAAGTATTTCAGTTTTTGCTTCTTCAGTAATTTTTCCTTTTGTAACTGATCTTGAAAGATTTTTATCTATTCCCTTTATTCCTCTTTCAACAAATTCATCTTTTATATCTCTAAGAACAACTTCAAAGCCTTTTGCTGCAAAAGCTTGAGCAATTCCAGCACCCATTGTTCCAGCACCAAGTACACACACTTTTTTCATGTTATGTAGCCTCCTAAATATAAATTTTTTATACTTAAATAATTATAATATATGGATTATAATTATTTAAGTTGTAGTCTTTTAAACTTAAAATTTCCTTTTCAGAGCAGAATTATTCTACGCAAATTTTATATTATTTTGCGTTAGCTTTTACCTGTGCTATTAATTCTGGAACAACTTTATTTAAATCTCCAACTATTGCAAGATCTGCTACCTGCATTATTGGCGCATTTTCGTCCTTATTTATAGCTATTATATAGTCACTGTCCTGCATTCCAGCAAGATGCTGAATAGCTCCTGAAATACCACAAGCTATATAAAGCTGAGGTCTTACAGTTTTACCAGTCTGACCAACTTGAACTGATTTATCAATCCATTCTTTTTCTATAGCTGCTCTTGAAGCTGCAACTGTTCCACCAAGAACCTCTGCTAATTCTTGAAGTTTAGCAACATTTTCCTTGCTTCCAACGCCTCTACCACCAGCTACTATAATGTTAGCTTCTGCTATATCTTCTACATCCTTAGCTAATTTTACAACTTCCTGTACTTTTGTTCTTATATCGTCAGCAGTTAAGTTTACATTAACCTTTTCAATTTTTGAACTATCTTCTTTAGCTGCGTCTTTTTCTAATTTAGAAAAAACTCCTGGTCTTATAGTAGCCATTTGTGGTCTGTGATCAGCACACACTATTGTAGCCATTAAGTTTCCACCGAAAGCTGGTCTTGTAGCTAATAAATTTCCATTTTCAGGATCTATATCAAGTGCTGTACAATCAGCTGTCAAACCAGTTGTAAGTCTAGCTGCTATTCTAGGACCTAAGTCTCTTCCTATGAAAGTAGCACCTATGAATATTACCTCAGGTTTTCTTTCATTTGATAATTCACAAATAACCTTTGCATATGCATCAGTTGTAAAATGTGATAAAAGTTGATCATCAGCTACTATTACTTTATCAGCACCATAAGCTAATAATTCTTTTGCCATGTCATCAGTATTGTATCCAAGTAATACTGCAACTAATTCTGTATTTAATTTATCTGCCATTTCTCGGCCTTTTCCTAAAAGTTCTAATGAAACTTTTTGAAGCTCTCCGTCTCTTTGTTCAGCAAAGACCCATACGCCGCCTTTGTAATCTGCTATATTCATTCGAAATACCTCCTACATCACTTTAAATATAGTGCTTTTCCTTTAATTTTGAAATTGCATAACTAACTGCTTCTTTAACTGGTTTATTAACAATTTCTCCCTGTCCCTTAGTTTCCTTAGTTGCTGATTTCTTAACTTTTGTAGGTGATCCTTTAAGTCCAAGAAGTTCTTTATCTACATCTATATCATCTGCACTCCATACTGTTATTTCTTTGTCAAATAATCCAAATATATTCTTAATATCCATATATCTTGGTTCATTAAGTTCTTTTATAGCAGTAAGTAATACTGGTGTATTAACTTTAACTATTTCATAACCATCTTCCCAAGCTTTTCTTACTGTTAATTCTTTATCTCCAGTTACATCTACCTTTTCTACATAAGTAATCTGTGGAATTTGAAGATGCTCAGCTATTTCTGGTCCAACCTGTGCAGTATCCCCATCAATAGCCTGTCTTCCAGCGAATACTATGTCATAATCAAGTTTTCTAAGTGCTCCTGCAAGTGCATTTGACGTAGCTAAAGTATCAGCTCCTGCAAATGCTCTATCAGATATAAGTATTGCTTCATCTGCTCCCATAGCCATAGCTTCTCTTAAAGCTGTTTGTGCCTGTGGAGGTCCCATACTTAATACAGTAACCTTGGCACCTGTGTTCTCTTTTATTACTAATGCTTCTTCTAATGCATTCTTATCATCTGGATTTATTATTGATGGAACTCCTTCTCTTATAAGTGTTCCTGTCTTAGGATCTATTTTAACTTCAGTTGTATCTGGAACTTGTTTTAAGCAAACAACTATATTCATAGTCTATAACCCTCCTTATTATCTAAAAACGCTTCCTGAAATAACCATTTGTTGAACTTGTGAAGTTCCTTCATATATTTCAGTTATTTTAGCATCTCTCATCATTCTTTCTACAGGATAATCTTTTGTATATCCGTATCCACCAAATAATTGAACTGCTTTAGTTGTTACATCCATTGCTACATTTGCAGCATGAAGCTTTGCTCTAGCAGCTTCAACAGTGTATGGAAGTCCTTGATCTTTTGCCCAAGCTGCTTTATAAACTAAAAGTTTAGCTGTTTCTATAGCAACTTCCATATCTGCCATCATCCAAGCAAGTCCTTGGAATTTAAACAATTCTCTTCCAAATTGTTTTCTTTCTTTCATGTATTCTTTTGCTTCATTGAAAGCACCTTCTGCTATACCAAGAGCCTGAGCAGCTATACCAATTCTTCCTCCATCAAGAGTTTTCATTGCTACGCCGAAGCCTTTTCCTTCTTTACCAATCATATTTTCTTTTGGTACTACCATATCTTCAAATATAAGCTCAGTAGTTGATGAAGCTCTTATTCCTAATTTATCTTCAACCTTACCAATTGAGAAACCTTCATAACCTTTTTCAATTATGAACGCTGTTATTCCTTTTGTTCCCTTGCTTCTATCAGTCATTGCAAATATAACAAATATGTCTGCTGCTCCACCATTTGTTATAAATATTTTTGAACCATTGATTATATAATTATCACCATCAAGTACAGCTACAGTTTGTTGACCAGCTGCATCTGTTCCAGCATTTGGCTCAGTCAAACCAAAAGCACCTATTTTTTCACCCTTTGCAAGTGGTGTTAAATATTTTTGTTTTTGCTCTGGTGTTCCAAATTGATTTATTAATGAAGCACAAAGTGAAGTATGTGCTGAAAGTATAACTCCTGTAGTACCACATACTTTTGATAATTCTTCTACAGCTATTATGTAGGACAATGTGTCTCCACCAGCTCCGCCGTATTCTTTAGCGAAAGGTATACCCATCATGCCATACTTAGCCATTTTTTGTACATTTTCTATAGGAAATCTTTCTGTCTCGTCAATTTCTGCTGCTATGGGCTTAACATCAGTTTCAGCAAATTCTCTTACCATCTGTCTTACTAATTCTTGTTCTTTAGTCAATGAAAAATTCATGTAACTTACCTCCTTATTTGTTCTTAAAATTACCTGTTAAATATTTTTTATCATTTAAAAATGTATTCATACCTTCTTTTTGATCTTCAGTAGAGAAAGTTGCTCCAAAGACTTCTGATTCAAAAGAAAGTGCTGTATCTATATCAGTCTGAAGTCCCTTGTTTATAGCTACCTTGCTAAGCTTAACAGCTATTGGTGCATTATTTGCAATAGTATTAGCTAATGCTTTTGCTTCTTCTAACAATGCTTCTGGCTCAACAACTTTATTTACTAATCCAAGTCTGTACGCTTCTTCTGCATTAATTATCTTTCCTGTAAATATAAGCTCTTTAGCAGCTCCTATTCCTATTACTCTTGCAAGTCTTTGAGTTCCACCAAAGCCTGGTGTTATTCCAAGACTTACTTCTGGTTGACCAAATTTAGCCTTAGTTGAAGCTAATCTTATGTCAGCAGACAAAGCAAGTTCATTGCCTCCACCAAGTGTAAAACCATTTAGTGCTGCTATTACTGGCTTTTCAAGGCTTTCCAATCTTCTGAATACCTTATTACCTAGTATTCCAAATTTCCTACCTTCTATTACGTTTTTGTCTTTCATTTCAGATATGTCTGCTCCAGCTACGAAGGATTTTCCTGCTCCAGTTAGTACTACTGCTAAAACTTCATCATCTTTTTCAATTTCATCAATTACATAATCAAGCTCAGTTAATGTTTCGCTGTTTAAAGCATTAAGAGCTTTTGGTCTGTTAATTGTAACTAAGGCAATTTTTCCTTCCTTTTCAAGGATAATATTTTTTAATTCCATGCCTAATCCTCCCACAATTTTAATTCCTTGTTAATATTCTAACAAGGAAAATTAAAAACATACTATTTATTGCTTCAATTTTTATTATATACTGAAACTAATTAGTTTTCAATAAAAATTGAATAATAAAAAATTATTTATTGTTTGCTATCATTTATAAGAATTAAAACTTTAAAATGGGCATTTTATTGCGTTACTCTTGTATGAGTGCAAACAAAAATACAATAGTTTTAAAAATTTATTCTTAAAACTATTGATTTCACATAAACTTATTCAGTTGCTATGACATGCCTTAATATATATTTTTCTATTTTAATTAAATAATTTTTTAACATATTTTTTACAGTCTACTATTGATTTTATTGAAATTAATTGTAAAATAACTACTTTAATTTTAATATTTTTACAAATAAGCAAAATTAACTATTATAATGCGCATAAGAAATTTTGCTTATTTATTAAAATTTACTTACCTGCACCTCAAATGATATATTACATTTCTCCGTTCATTAGGCAAGTTAATGTAAGTAGACTTTCACTAAGATGTACATTTTCTATCATAACATCATCAGGAGCTATTAAATCCACTGGTGCAAAATTCCAAATTCCTTTCACACCATTTCTCACTAGAATATCACACACACTTTGTGCATTCTTAGGCGGAACAGAAATGGTGGCTATATCTGTAGGATTTTTTTGTAAAAAAGGTTCTAAGCAATCAATATCTTGTATTTCCACATCTCTTATCTTAAGTCCAAATAATTTTGGATTTATATCAAATATTGCGTTCATTTTAAATCCCATTTTTTGAAAATTCAGGTAATTTGCTATAGCTTGACCAATATTTCCAGCACCTACTATTATAGTTTCATATTCTTTTGTAATCCCAAGTATCTTACAAATTTGATAATGCAAATCTTTCACATTATATCCATAGCCTTGTTGTCCAAAATCACCAAAGCAATTTAAATCTTGTCTTATTTGAGAAGCAGTAAAACCTATTTTCTCACTTAATTCTTTAGACGAAATTCTATCTACTTCATTATTAACTAGCTCATTTAAATATCTATGATACTTAGGTAATCTTTTTATTACTGCCATAGATATATTTTTTTTCTTTTCCAACTGCTGCACCCCTTATATCTCAAAAATATATACTTATTCTATTTTACCACATATCAATAATTTTACACTTATTTTTTAATAAAAAATTAACATAGCTTTATAAAATTTAAATTATACTACAAATTTTCGCATTAAAATAGTAAAATATATAATTATACTTAATATATAAGGCTGGTGATTAATTATGATAGTTTTGAGTACAAGAAATATAACTAAAAGTTATGGCATAGATGTGATTTTAGAGGATGTAACCTTTACTATAAATGAAAGTGAAAAAGTAGGCCTTATTGGCGCAAATGGTGCTGGAAAATCTACTTTGTTTAAAATTTTAACAAACCAACTAGAACAGGATAGTGGAGAATTATTTATAGAAAAAAATAAAAAATTAGGTTATCTTTCTCAACATTTATCTCTACATGATTCTTCTACAATATTTGAAGAACTTCTATCAGTTTTTAAAGAATTATTAAACATGGAAAAAAAATTAAGCGAACTAGAAATTAAAATGAATGAGCCCTATAATGCTGAAAATGAGGATTACCATAGTAAGGTAATTAAAGATTACACTACTTTATCAGAATTATATGATACCAAGGGTGGTTATACCTATAAGGGCGAAATAAATAGAGTTCTAAAGGGTCTAGGTTTTTCAGAAAATGATTATAATAAACCCATAAATCTTTTGAGTGGAGGCCAAAAAACTAGAACAGCTCTCTGTAAACTTCTACTTACAAAACCTGATATTCTGCTCTTAGACGAACCTACAAACCACCTTGATTTAGAAGCTATTGAATGGCTTGAACAATATCTTATTGCCTACAAAGGTACTGTTATTTTAATATCTCATGATAGATATTTTTTAGATGCCATTACAGAAAAAACTTTAGAAATGATATCAGGACACATAAATGCTTATGCTGGCAATTACACCGAGGCTTTGGAACTAAAAAAGAAAAATTATGAAGTTCAGTTAAAAGCTTATAAACTGCAGCAATCTGAAATAAAAAGACAGGAAGAAGTAATTGAAAGGTATCGTTCCTTTAATAGAGAAAAAAGTATAAAGGCTGCTGAAAGCAGACAAAAAGCTCTAGATAAAATTGAACGAATAAAAGCTCCAGACAAAGATGGTAAAGCCTCGCGAATACAATTTGAAACTTTAATTAAAAGTGGTAACGATGTGCTGCATATTGAGAGACTGGCTAAAAGTTTTGGTGAAAAAAAACTCTTTGAATCCCTGAATATAGATATGAAACGTGGAGAGAAAACGGCTCTCATTGGTGAAAATGGCAGAGGTAAGACTACACTTTTTAATATATTGCTAGATAATATTAAAAGTGACGCAGGCATAAAAGTTTTAGGTAAAAATGTATTTATAGGTTATTATGATCAGGAACAATCCAATTTAAATGATGAAAAAACTATTATTGATGAAGTATGGGATGATTTCCCGAATATGACTACCACAGAAGTTAGAAATGCATTGGCTGCCTTTCTATTTGTAGGTGATGATGTCTTTAAGAAAATATGCAATCTCAGCGGCGGTGAAAAATGTAGAATTAACCTTCTTAAATTAATGTTATCAAAAAGTAATTTTCTTCTTTTGGATGAACCTACAAATCATCTAGATATAGTATCCCGTGAAGCCCTAGAAGAAGCTCTTTTAGGCTATGATGGCACTGTGCTAGTAATTTCTCATGACAGATATTTTTTAAACAAAGTTGTGTCTAAAATATATGAGCTTCAAATCCATGGAGTAAAAGAATATTTAGGAAACTACACCTATTACATAGAAAAAAAGAAGAATCCTACCAGATTTGAAGAAGAAGAAAAAGTTTCAGGTAAAACAAAAACTCAAATAAATCTTGAGAAAAAGAAAAAAAGGGATGAGGAAAAATTACTTAAAGCAGAAAAACAAAAAATTAAAGACATAGAAGCTTCCATTTTGGAGACTGAAACTTCAATAGAAGAACTTCAAAATAGTTTATGCCGTGAAGAAATATATTCTGATTCAGAAAAAATGAAGGAAATAAATACTAAAATAACTAATTTCCAAAAAGATCTAGAAAAACTCTATGAACAATGGGATGATATGACATAGCATTGATAATTAAAATTTAGTGAAGGAGAATTTTTAATTTCTGCTTCACTAAGGCACATTCAAATAAATAACTAGTCAGTATGCTAGTCTATTTTGAATCCTACTGCGTCAACAGAACCCTCAGATAGCTCACTATCTTCGGAACCTGTTTCCTTGTATCATTCAAAATATCCGTCGCATCTTTGACTTATTATTTATTTTCATATGCCTAATCAAGTTAAATTTCAAAATATTCTTTTAGCTTCTTTACATTATTTCTACTTATAGGTATTTCAGATTTTTGCTGGTCATCCATAACTAATTTATAAGTTCCATTAAACCATGAGTAGAATTCTTTTACATTGTCCATATTTACGATGTAGCTTCTATGACATCTAAAAAAATTAGTCTTCTCCTCTATCTGACATAAATTATATCCAACCACATACCTGTCATTCTTGACTTTTACATAGGTTTTATCATCTTCTATATAACAATAATAAATATCTTTTAAATCTACCAATATTATCTTCCCTTTTCTATCACAGGGTATCTTTTTTACTATTTTTTTATCTTTATCTATTTTATCTATTATCTTATTTAACATGTTGGGTATTTTTTCAGTTTCTATTTTTGTTTTACTCCATTTATCTACAAGTCTATTTATAGTAATATTTATTCGTCTATCCACAAAAGGCTTAAGCACGTAATCAAGGGCATAGATTTCAAAGGCTTTTACTGCATATTCTTCATAAGCAGTAACAAATATTATATCAATAGAATCATTGAATTCCTTTACATTTTGGGCCACTTCAATTCCACTTTTTACTGGCATATTTATATCCAAAAAAACTGCATTAGGCTTTTCTCTTTTTATAATTTCTATTCCACTTTTACCATCATAAGCAATTCCCACAACATCTACAGATTTATTTTTTGATATTATATAATTTAATTCTTCAGCGGCAGGTATTTCATCCTCTATAATTACACATTTAATTTTATCCATTTACTGACAAAACCTCCTCTATGGGTATAGTAAAACTAATTTTAGTTCCTTTATTAAAAGATGTTTCTATACTCAATCCATACTCTTCACCATATAGCAATTTCAATCTTTCATTTACATTTTTAAGCCCTATTCCAGGCCAGTTGAGCAATACTTCCTTTAGTCTATCTTCATTCATTCCTACACCGGTATCCTTTACATAAAACTTTATCTCATTTTTTTCCGAAAATGCCTTTAGATATATACTTCCTCCTTCTGGTTTAGGCAATATTCCATGCTTCACTGCATTTTCTACAATAGGCTGAAGTATAAATGAGGGCATCTTCATGTTCATTATTGATTCCGGTATATCAATAATAAGTTTTAATCTATTTCCAAACCTGGCTTCTTCAATAGAAAAGTAAGATTGAACAAACTCCACTTCCTCCCTTAAAGTTACAAAATCCTCTTGCCTCTTTAAGGTTTTTCTAAAATAATTAGATAAATCTATTATAAGTTCTCTAGCCTTTAAAGGGTTTGTCCTACAAAATGATGCTATAGTATTCAATGCATTAAATAAAAAATGTGGTTCTATTTGAGCTCTTAATACTCTAAATTTCGCCGTAGATGCTTCTTCCGCCAATTTATTTAATTTATATAATTCTATTTGATTTGATAAAAGGTCACTAAGCTCCTCTGCAAATTGTAGAAAATAAGTAGTTATATTCTTTTTAGATTTTAATCCAAGTCCAAGTACTCCTTCAAATCCTGAATTTGATATATTAAATGTGGTACATGTAAAAAACATGTTACCCAATTTTATGACTTTGGAATGCGGAAATTTACAATATTCGTTCAAAAAATTTTTTATGCTTTTTTCATCTATATCTTCACCAACACAATTTAAAAATCCATCTTTATTTCCTATAAATATTCCATCTATATTTGTCATTTCATATATTATTTTAGAAATATTTTTTCCGGTTTCAATATTAAGCCCATCTTTCCTCATATATTCCAGAGTATTCTGAGCTATATTTAAAGCTTTTTGAGCTTCTATTGCCCCAATTCTATCACATTCTTCTTTAGCATTTTTTATTATACTTATAAAAATAATTGTACCCAAAGAATTTATAATTATCATTGGCACAGCTATAATCTTAACTAGCTGCAATGCCATTGAAACAGGTCTAGAAAATATTAAAATTACAATCATCTGAATGCATTCCGAAATTAATGCTGCTGCACAGGCATATTTTATATTTAAATTTGTATTTTTTAATTTCTTTCCTATAATTCCACTTACAATTCCCTCCATTACAGTAGCAATTCCACAGGCCAGTGCTGTAAACCCGCCTAAAAAATATCTATGTGTCCCTGAAATAAATCCAACTATACTTCCCACTACAGGTCCATAGATATATCCAGATACTATTGGAGCTATTGGCCTTGTATTGGCTATTGCATCATACATACCCAAATACCCAGTAGATATATTAGTTTTATTCATTTCATAAGGTCCTACATCTATTCCTGTATAATTACCTATAACCCCTAAAATACTAAAAAATATAACCATTAAAATCTTATTCCTAATTTTAAAATTGTTACTAATTAACCTTTTTAAAACCCTTGATTGATTATAAATATATGCAAACAGTACAATAAGTGCCATATTCTCAAGCAATTGAATATATATCAAATTATCAACTCCTTTAAACCTATCAATTCATCTAGGTATGTATCGCTGTTATCTCCAACTTTTTAGAAGGTGGAGTGTTACATCTACTAGTCGTCGGATAAAAATGTACATGTACATTTTTACGCAAAAATTTTCTTAACAATTAAATTATATAACAAAATTTAATACATTGTTAACATTTTTTAATGCCAATTAGATGTGAATTTCGACTATTCATCCTCCTTTTTTATCACTTTGGAAGATATAAGTATGAAAATTTATCAACCCAAATTATAATTGTTGTGTAAACGTTTTTAAAAATTAACTTATAATTTTACTATTACTCAATTTTAAGAGGAGGTCTTTATATGAATTCTATAGTACTTGTAATCATAGGAGCTTTAGTATTAGCCCTTGGCTACAGATTTTACGGATGCTGGATAGCAGCAAAAGTTTTAGTTCTAGATGGTAATAGAGAAGTTCCAGCTAAAAAATTTGAAGATGGACATGACTATTTACCTACAAACAAATGGGTACTTCTAGGTCAGCATTTTGCTGCAATCGCTGGTGCAGGACCACTTATAGGACCTGTTTTAGCTGCCCAATTTGGATACCTTCCAGGTACACTTTGGATTTTAATTGGTGGTGTACTAGCTGGTGGAGTACATGATATGGTTATACTATTTGCTTCTGTTAGGCAAGATGGTCAGACCATTGCAGAAATTGCCAGAAAAAATCTAGGGGGAAGAATGGGATTAATTACTTCTGTTTCAGTTATATTTATATTGATAATAACTATGGCTGGACTTGGACTCCCAATAGTAAATTCTCTTGCCAGCAGTCCTTGGGGAAGTTTTACTGTAGGTTTCACTATTCCTGCATCAATATTTATAGGTATTTATCTTAAATTTATACGACCTGGTAAGATTGGAGAGGCTACTATAATAGGTATGGCACTTATAATGGTTGGAGTAATTCTTGGACCAACTATACAGCATTCAGCTATTGCTCCATTTTTTACTTTTAATGTAAAACAGATATCACTTATACTTGCTATATATGGATTTTGCGGAGCTGTCCTTCCTGTTTGGCTATTGTTATTGCCAAGAGGCTATTTGAGTACTTATATGAAAGTTGGAGTTATGTTAATGCTTGTACTTGGAATCATATTTGTAAGACCAACAATTCAAATGCCCGCTATGACACAATTTGTAAATGGCGGCGGGCCTATAGTCCCCGGTAAAGTATTCCCATTTATATTTATAACCATAGCCTGTGGTGCATTGTCCGGCTTTCATTCCCTAATAAGTACAGGTACTTCACCTAAACTCATTGCAAATGAAAAACATGTACTTGCTGTTGGATATGGCTCCATGGTTATAGAATCTTTTATAGCATTAATAGCGTTGATAGCTGCAACCTGCCTTCCAACTGCTGATTACTTTGCTATAAATTCTGCACCAGCTTTATTTGCAAAACTTGGCATGATACCAAAAGAGCTTCCTATGCTGTCACAATTGGTTGGAGAAAATTTAGCTGGAAGACCTGGCGGATCAGTTTCTCTTGCAGTAGGTATGTCCTATGTATTTTATAAAATTCCTGGTTTAAGTGCATTGATGTCCTACTGGTATCACTTCTGTATAATGTTTGAAGCATTATTCATACTAACAACTATAGATTCAGGTACCAGAATAGGAAGATATTTATTTCAAGATCTATTCGGAAAAATTTATACACCTTTTAAAAAACAGGATTCCTGGTTTAATATAATATTCTTCAGTCTGCTTATGACTTTCTGTTGGGGATATCTATTATATACAGGGAATATATCTACCATATGGCCGCTATTTGGTGTAGCAAATCAAAGTTTGGCAGCTATAACTTTTGCCATAGGTACTTCAGTGCTTATAAGAATGAGAAAGAAAAAATATATACCTATTACAATATTACCAATGGCACTCATAAGTGTTGCAACTTTAACAGCTTCAATTGAAAATATAACGGGCAATTATATACCGAATCACAAAACTACACTCACAATATTATCTATAATACTTATAGTTATACTGGTAGTTATACTTTATGAAAGTATTAAACATTGGATTTCCGATTTAAAATCTGGAAATTATAATGTACCAAAAGAAAATACTACAAATCCTATTAAAAGCAAAGAAAACACTACAGATCCCATTAAAGGCTTTAACTAATTAAAAACAAAAGATTAAATATATGAAAAACACTATGAAATCCAATCAAAATCATTTGAATTTCATAGTGTTTCTTTTACAATTATGAATGAATCTTACTTAAAGTATTACAGCGGCTAGTCATCGAATAAATCTAAGTTAAAACATCAGCTCACTTTAAATAATAACAGGCTTAATACTAACAATAGCTCAGCGAATTATTGTTCAATTAAATTTCAAAATTTATTTGTCATAACGCAGTCTATTAGACAGCATCTTCTTTTTTAGAATCCAAGAATAATACTTCTTCACCAACTACTTCTGTTACATATTTTTTATTACCCTCTTTTGTGTCATAACTCCTTATTTGAAGCCTTCCACTAATGCTGATAAGTCTTCCCTTTTTCATATAGTTACACACCAATTCAGCTGTCTTGCCCCAAACTACCACTGGTACAAAGTCCGCTTCTCTTTCCCCTTTTGAGTTTACGAAATTTCTATTTACTGCTATGGTAAAATTACTTACTTCCTTGCCATTTGATTCAATATGTTTTAATTCTGGATCCCTTACTAATCTTCCTACTAATAAAACCTTATTCACACTTTTCCCTCCACAATATTTAAATTAGGCATCCTCAAGAAAATATACTAGTCTATTTCTTTGAAGGTGCCTTAATATCTACATTATGGACACATTTTAAATTCATATACAATTAATACAATATTTTTATTATATTAATTGTAATTATCATAATCTTTACAAAGTTAAACACCTTTGAGCATTTTTTAATTTATTACTTTTACTTTTTTGAAGCAAGTTCTTAATTCAGGTGGGGATTCTTTTACCCCATCTGAATTTTAGAACTGCAAATGCATGGCTTACTTGGCGTTGAACTCCCGCTTGAAGAAAAGCAGAGAACCAAAATCTTCGATTTTGTGTGAATCGCTTTCACAGAGTGCGTGGGAGACTTACGCCAAGTTAGTCAGGTTAAAATATATTCTTAAATCCTTTGCCTTGAACTTCTGAGGCATCCAGGATTGATATAAACGCTCTTGGATCTATCTTGTTTACTATATGCTTTAACTTTGGAACTTGGGTCAATGAAACTACACAATATATTACTTTAATCTTATGTTTAGTATAGTATCCCTCTGCATAAAAAAGAGTAGAGGATCTATTAAGATCTACTTTAATCCTCTCATTTATCTCTTCTTCCTTTTCTGTTATGATAAAGAGTAGTTTTTTTCTATTAAAACCTTTAATAAATTTATCTACGGTATAAGAAACTATATACATAGACATTAAGGTATAAAGTCCCTTTTCCAATCCAAAAAATGCAGATCCAATAGCTATAATTATTAAATTTATAATAAAATTTATTTTTCCCACATCATAATCATATTTTTTTCTCATTATTACAGATATTATATCAGCTCCAGCCAGTGAACCATGATTACTAAATATTATCCCCATAGCTGCTCCCTGAAGAACTCCTCCATATATACCTGACAATAAAATATCCTTTAAATGAAAATAATAAGATACATTCTTAGTTATTATTAAAAAAATAGATTGGGCTACAGTACCAAATATAGTCAATACCGTAAATTGCTTATCAACTTCCCTTATACTCAGTATAAACAGGGGTATATTTAACAATATTATAAAATATCCTGCTGGAATTCCGCTAAGATATTGTATGATAAGAGAAATGCCGCCTATACCACCACTTAAGAGTTTAAATGGTATAAAAAACATATTCACTGCTATTGCAGAAATAAAGCTACCTAACAATATTAAAGCTAACCTTTTAACTGTCATAAGCTGGCTTCTTTCCAAAATCTCTCCTCCATCTCTTTAAATAAAAATAATTAGTTCATTCTATATGGCATTACTGTACAAAAACGTTCCGTTAATCACAATTATTAGATTTTTTATATAAACAGAATTCTTGGCATCAGGTGGAGTTTTTATTCCATCTGATGCTTAGAAGTCGTTATCCAGGGACATAGCCACTCTTTACTCCCACTTTGAAGAAGATGGGAGTATTAGAGTGGGTAGCCATCGGATAAAATGAATTCTATAGCTTTAAGTTATATATGTTGCAGATTTTACGTTATCTTTCACCTAATTTTAAATTTGGTACTGCATTGAAATCCAATGGGGAAGTGGCTCCTTTAATGTATTCAAAATATGCCGCACTTCCTATCATAGCAGCATTGTCTGTACATAATACCGGTTCTGGAAACAATACATCAATATTTTGCTTATTTCCCTCAGTTATCATGGCCTTTCTAAGAGCAGAATTTGATGCTACCCCTCCTGCAATGGCAATCTTATCTACTTTTTTTATAGAACAGGCTTTCATTGCATTTGCAACTAAAAAATCTACTACTGCCTTCTGAAAAGATGCCGCTACATCAGCTCTATTTATTTCTTCTCCTTTCATCTCCATCTTATTCAAATAATTAAGTACTGCTGATTTTAATCCGCTAAAGGAAAAATCTAGAGACTCCTCATGAAAATTTGCTCTTGGAAATTTAATTGCATTTTCATTTCCCTCTTTAGAAAGTTTATCTATTTTAGGTCCGCCTGGATATCCAAGTCCTATAGCCCTTGCAACTTTATCATAAGCTTCTCCTGCTGCGTCATCTCTTGTTTGACCCATTACTTCAAATTTACCGTGATCCTTCATATACACTATAAAAGTGTGGCCACCAGATACTACTAGACAGACAAAAGGAGGTTTTAAATCCTTATACTGAATAAAATTTGCACTTATATGACCTTCTATATGATTTACTCCAATAAGTGGTTTACCTAATGAATAGGCAAGGCCCTTTGCATATTGCACTCCTACTAAAAGTGCACCAACTAGCCCCGGACCATAGGTAACTCCTATGGCATCTATATCTTTAAAGTCAACTTCTGCTTCTTTTAGAGCCTTATCCACTACTTCACTAATTACCTCAATATGTTTTCGCGATGCAACTTCTGGTACAACTCCTCCAAATTTAGTATGCACAGCTATTTGTGATGAAATTATATTTGATAATACTGTTCTTCCATTCACTACTATAGATGCTGAAGTTTCATCGCAGCTGCTCTCTATAGCTAGTATCTTTATCTCACTATTCATGCTTATTAACCTCTCCTAGTATCTTAATATATTTATTTAATTATTCCAAGCTTTAATACTCTTACGTATGTAAAATTATGATATCTGCTTATCTATGATATTTTCTATCCTTCTTAATTTATCATCACTTATAAAAATTTCTCTTTTACTATTTATAAAATCAATTAATTTATCTGATTTAAATACAGGTGTAAACTGAAGCTGAATTTTTAAATTTGTATCCTTATTTGAACTAAAGGTAACCACAGAATAAACTGGTGTATTCATAAAATCCGAATGCCTTAAAATATTTTTTACTGCATTTACATGACCTCTGGATTGCTTACAGGGGTTATAAAATTTCTTTTCAGATTTCTTTCCTCCTTGCATAACCTTTATATGTGTCCACTCTTTATCATCTTCTTTACCAGTAATCATACCCTTCATATTCTTCGTTTCAATACAAAATATTCCATAAGGCGATAGCACCAAATGGTCTATCTGGGCACCCTTTTCTTTTCCACCAATTACAATATCATTATATACTATATATTTATTATTAAGAGTAGCTAATAATTCTGCTATGTCTTTTTCACCTTGAATTCCATATTTATACAGCTTTCTTTCCCTTGAAAAATGAACAATTATTAAAAGAGCTATTAAAATAATTACTGCTGATAGGTATATATTTCTAAAAAAAGCATAAATAGGTATAGCTGATATACACATTAGTATGCCAAAAAATTTCATCATTAGACTATTATTGCTTTTTTTGTTTAAAGACCTCTCTTTATTTTTTACTATTGCCACGAAAATCCCCCCCTAAAAACTTATCTATTCTGTATCTATAGCAAATAACTAATAAATTTTACTTAGTTAAAGTTCATACTTATTCCTCTACCCTTTTATGAGCATTTAATATTATACCTCTTATTCATCAGATAAAATTATAACCTACATAAAAAATTTTTTCATCTATGTTATAAAAATTTAATTTTTGTACTACGAACATATATTCTTATAAGTATATAAATATGTTATAATATTTAATATAATTTTATTTTACAAATAGGACATATAAAATAGAGCAGCATATTGAATAGCTATTTATTTAGAATATGCCAAAATACATACGAGGAGCAGCTAATGAAAAATTGTTATGCCAAAATCATAGTGAAGGGGTCTCCCATTTCAAAATCCAATTTTAAATTATTTAATATCCAAGGTAGAGCTATTCTACCTTTTAATTCTGGTAAATATCATGATAGATATGCTTTATACGAAGAAGAAATAGCCTACTCAGCAAGATTACAAAACCCAAATGTAATTTTATCAGAAGCTTTAATTGCAGTTTTAAAGGTCTATTATAAAAGCATGAAAAGGCATCCAGATACAAACAATATTACTAAAAGTATATTTGACGGAATTGAAAAAAGCGGTCTAATAGTAAATGATGCTCAAATAAGAAGGCTTGTAATTGAAGAATTTTACGATGCTGAAAATCCTAGATTTGAATTAGAATTGTTTGGCGAAAGCAGTTATTTTGTAAATTATGCTATAATGAAAAAAGATATAGTTGATGATCCAATTAATTATTCTCCTCCTCCTAATAAAAAGAACCCCACAAAGCATATTGAAAATAGTAAAAAAATATCTTCTGGAAAAACTATATGTGCTATATGTAATAAAGAAATAAAATCCTGTGATGCTATTTCTGCAAATAAGGGTAAAATAATGCTATGTAGATCCTGCTTTAAAAAATTATTCTAAAAGGAGTAAATATATGACTAACAGAGAAACCTTTTTAAACCGTATTAAGTCCTTGGAGGATGAAGAAAAAAATTGCAAAAAAAATTATAATGTCATTGGCACGTTAAGACTAGTAGCCTTTGTGGTAACTTTAATATACATATATCTGCTTATAAGATCAATAAGTATATATACTTCTATGGGGACTATTTTCGCTTTGGCAATTTTTGTATTTTTAATAAAGCATCACGGTGATATAGGAACTCGCCTAAATAGAATAAAAAATCTTATAGAAATTAATAAAAAATATATAAAGAGAATAGATGGAAATTGGTCAGATTTTCAGGATCTAGGCGAGGATGGAATAGATTTAGATCATCCTTATACAACAGATTTAGATGTATTTGGTAAAAACTCACTATTTCAATTAATAAATGCTACAAATACCTTTTTAGGCAGAAAAAAATTAATAAGCTTACTTAAAATTGAAGAAAAAAATGCGGATAATATAGTTAACCGTCAAAATTCTGTTAAAGAACTGTCACAAAAGATTAAATTTTGTGAAGATCTTGAATCTACAGGTAATTTTAATAAAAAAAATATGAAAGATCCCTCCGCACTTTTAAATTATGCTGAAGATCCACATATATTATTTGAAAAATCACCTATTAAGTACATAGTGTACTTTTTGCCTATTTTTTCTATCTTATTTTCTGCTATAACCTTGATATTTAAAATAAAATACCTTTATTATGTTATACCTGTTATTTTTATAGTTCATGCTATTATTAATTTTATAAGCTATAGGAACGTACCCTCAACTTTAGATTCTGTGGAGGGTTTTAATGATGATTTACATGCCTATGCTGATTCTCTTAAACTCATTGAAGGTGAAAATTTTGAAGATAATTATTTAAATAAATTGAAGTCCAATTTATTTTTCAAGGACAAATCCTCTTCACAGGTTATGAAAGAACTAACTTCAGTTATTAACAATATAAACTTGAAACATAATTTTTTACTTTATTTCTTTCTTAATTTATTAATATTTTGGGATTTCAGATGCTTATTTTCTCTTGAAAATTGGAAATTACAATACGGTAAACTAATACGAAAATATATTAATACTCTTGGAGATTTCGAGGTTATCTCCAGTTTATCTGTACTCACTCATTTGGATACAAAATACAGCTTTCCTACTTTTACAAAAGAAAATCTGGTAATAAAGGCTGAAAATTTAGGCCATCCTTTAATTAATAATGAATCCCGTATTAGCAACGATGTTAATATGATAAACAATATATTAATTGTTACCGGTTCAAATATGTCTGGTAAAACCACTTTTCTTAGAACTATAGGAATTAATCTTGTTTTAGCCTATGCTGGAGCACCTATTTATGGGAAATCCATGGAATGTTCTCTTATGGATATTTTTACTTCTATGCGTATAAATGATAATTTAATGGAAGGAGCATCTACCTTTTACGTAGAACTCATGCGTATAAAGAAAATCATTGATAATTTGCCAAAAAAAGAATCTATGATTTTTCTTATAGATGAAATATTTAGAGGTACTAATTCAAGAGATAGAATTATTGGAGCAAAAAGTGTATTAAAAAATTTAGATAAACCCTGGGTATGTGGTTTAATATCCACTCATGATTTTGAATTGTGCGATTTAGAGTACAGCAACAATAAGAAAATTAAAAATTACCATTTTTCCGAAAGCTATAGCTCAAATAAAATACACTTTGACTACAAATTAAGAGAAGGCCGCTGTAATAGTACTAATGCAAAATATCTCATGAAAATGGTTGGAATTGAAATAGACGAATAAATAGGTATTTAAAGTTTAATTTCTATAGGTATACTACGCTCTAATCTTATGAAATAATAAATTTTAATATGCATTTATAGGAATTATATTAATATAGACCAATTGGTTAATATACTGTAAATGAAGAAAAAGCAGGTAATTATTCCTGCTTTTTCTTCATCCTTGAGACAATGTTTATTATCTCAGAACAAAGTTTTTTATGCTTAAAGAATTAAGTATGAGTTGCCTGTCCATAAACGTTTACACATATGTTAATACTTCTTCACAATATCTTTGTATAAATCTGCAACTTATCTTGAAAGTATTTCTGATATCTCATATAGTCTTTCATCAAACTTCCTTGGCATAGCTAAGGCTTCATCTATGTCATCATCAGTTATCTTATTGTCTCTTATTCCTATAACTCTTGATGTTTTTCCTTCATTTAGAACTTCCACAGCTCTAACACCCATTCTTGAAGCAAGCATTCTATCAAAGGCGGATGGACTTCCTCCTCTCTGTATATGTCCTAAAATAGTTGCTCTTGTTTCGATACCTGTAATATTTTCAACTCCCTTAGCTAATTCAGCTGAACCGCCAATTCCCTCTGCAACTATAATTAGATTGTGCATTTTTCCATTTAATTTTCCTTCAAGAATAGTTTTGCATAACTCATCAAAATCGTAATCCTTTTCAGGAATTATAACTTTTTCTGCACCCCCAGCTATACCGGAATATAGAGCAATATCTCCGCAGTCTCTTCCCATAACTTCAACTATACTTACTCTTTCATGGGAAGTAGAAGTATCTCTTAGCTTGTTTATAGCATCTAATACCGTATTTAATGCAGTATCAAAACCTAATGTATAATCTGTATATGATAAATCGTTATCTATAGTTCCAGGAATACCTACTGTAGCAACTCCAAGCTTTGAAAGTTTCTGTGCTCCCATAAAAGACCCATTTCCACCTATAACAACTAATCCATCTACGCCAAATACCTTTAAAACACCTGCTGCCTTTTTTCTTCCTTCCTCAGTCATAAATTCAGCACAACGAGCAGTTCTTAAAATAGTACCACCTCTTTGAATTATATCTGACACATTTTGTCGCTTCATTTCAAAGATTTCACCATTTATCAGTCCACTATACCCTCTTTCAATTCCCATAACCTTAATGCCCTTATCAAGAGCAGTCCTTACTACTGCTCTTATGGCAGCATTCATTCCAGGTGCATCTCCACCACTTGTTAATACAGCTATTGTTTTCATATACATACCTCCTGCAACCACATGGGACTAAATACGTCCCATATAATTTATAAAATCTATTATCTTAAAGTATTAATTTGTAATTAAAAATTACTTACTCTCCATTAATTCTAATAGAAATAATGAAAAACTTCAACGCTTTATGACAAAATAATATAAATTTTATTATAGTATCTCCACGTTTATATCTTCTAAAACTGCCTCCGTATTGCCTTCAATAAAATTTATTACATGCTGAATCATCTCATCAGCATGTTTTCTCTCACTGCTAACACAGGCTATACCAAGACTTATAGTTTGATGATAATCTTGATTATCTACTTCTGCTATAGATACGTTAAATTTATTCTTAACTCTTCCAATAATACTTTTCACTATCATTCTTTTCTCTTTTAATGAATGAACCCAATTTGCTCCTAGTTTTATTTGCGCAGTACCAATAATCATTGTATCTCCTCCAACATAGTCACTATTAGGCTTGTAATAAAAACTATCAGTTCAGATATAACAGCGTACTAACTTCTCTCTATATTTACTATACCCTATTTTGTAAACAACCTTTTTAACTCCTCTAACTGTACTTTATTAAAAGAATCTACTATTAAATCTGCAGCTGATATATCCTGGTTCCCTGAGTTAATATTTTTATATCCAACACATTTCATTTCTGCTCTCTTGGCAGCAATAGAACCATTATGTGAGTCCTCTACCACTAAACAATTTTCAGGATTTATTTCAAGTTTTTCTGCTGCATATAAAAAAATATCCGGTTCAGGTTTACTTCTTTTCACAAAATCTCCACTTACTAATACATTAAAATACTTTTCCAGTCCAATTCCCTTAACCACGGTTTTTATTACATCTATAGGCGATGATGATGCAACTGCTAATTTCAGCCCGTCGCTATGTATATTTTTTACAAATTCATCAACTCCATGTATTGCTTCTATTATTGTATCCTTAGCAGTTATATATTCAAAATAATTATGTCTATTTATATCAACTAACTCCTGAACAGAATAGCTTAAGTCATATTTGCTCTTTATATCACTCCATTTATAATTAGTAGTAACTCCAATATATTTTGAATGATCAAGTGATGACGGTTCTATGCCTAGGGATTCTAGCATTTTTTCGTGTATTCTTAAATGTTCTGGTTCACTATCAATTAAAACTCCATCCATATCAAAAATCACTGCTTTTAGCATAATAAATCTCTCCTTTAAACATCTTGTGTAAACAAAGCTACACTGATTAATTTTTTAACCATTTTAATATTAGGAAGCCTTGAAATATTAAATAATAACTCCAATTGCAGGATATTTTATATCGTGAAAATATACAAATCCTATATATAATTTTATAACACAAAGGATAAAAAAACAAACCTGTTTTTAATTAATAAAGAGGGCCCTTAAGCCCTCTATTTTTAGTATAAACCTTGTTTACATGGATTAGCGCAAGATAGATAGAATAAAGCTATTATAAATAATATGCCTTTATCTATTTTCTTATGGGTTCCGCCTTTTTTAGAGAATTGAAGTATTATTAATATTAAAACAATTAATGTTGGTAAACTGCATGCACAAGAACTTCCACTTACAAATGGTACTCCAATAACTCCTGGATATCCTACTTCTTCATGTCTTTCATGTTTTTTACATTTACTCATACTATATACCCCCCTTTTTTTGGGCTGTGGCCAATGTTACATTTTTTTACATCTTTTGTTTTCTAATATATATTATTCATATTTTTTGAAATGGTGTATTATTTTTTATTCTTTGATAGTGAATTTATAATGTTAATTATAAACGCAAGCTGCTTAACATCTATATTTTTTAATGAATTCTGTATTTCATTCATATTTACATTACCTAACATTTTTTGTATTTCTCGCATATCAACATTTTTAAGCATATTTTGTATTTCATTAGGATTTAAATTTTGTTCAGTTTGATTTGAATTGTCATTTTTTTCCTCTTTATGATGATCTGATCTCCTACTAGACATTAAATCACCTCTTTATTTAAAGGATGGGCATATGCCCATCCCCTTAAAACAATTAGTAGCCTCTCTTACAAGGATTAGCGCAAGATAAATAGAATAAAGCAATTATAAATAATATGCTGTTATCCACTAATTTTCCATGGCTTGAAGATCGTGAACTTGAACTTGTTCTTGAACTTGAGCTTGTGCATGAACTTGTTCTTCTCTTTTTACTAAATTGAAGTATTATTAAAATTAATATTATCAAAGTAGGTAAGCTGCAAGCACAGTTTTTACCTCCAAATAGGCCACCGGTGAATCCTCCCATTGGATATCCTACATTAGGAAATCCTGGATTTGCATATCCTCCACCGCAGCATTCTGTTTCATATCTTCTACTCATTAATAACCCTCCTCTGGCTAATAATGCACTGTATCATATTTTCCATCTTTTGTTTTCTAATATATATTATTCATTATTCTATAAAGTGTGATATCATAAATTATATTTTAATTTATGTTTTATTTGCCCTTAGTTTTACTTGCTCCATATATTTCCATTACTATCTTTAACAATTCTGCTTTATCAGAATTTACAAGAGTGTTTATAGATCTTATTATTTCTTCTCTGCTTGTATTTCTTGCTCCATTACCTTGACCATTACCTTGATTAATAGTGCTAATATTGCTAACCTCATCAGCCATATTATCTCTATTTACCACTTCACCTACTTGGCTATTATCTGCCCGCGGATTATTAATTTTTCCTAATAATGATGAAACTTGATTAATATCTATATTACTTAACAATTGAGCTATATTTCCAAAATTAAAGGAACCACCACTATTGTTATTAATGCTGTTACCATTATTACTATTCTGTGGGCTTATACTCTTATGATGATGATTTCTACTATGTCTGGACATGCTTTCTCCTCCTTTAACCTATCAATTATTTAAAAATAAAGTTTTTATTGTAATTTCTATGGTGTAGTATTATATTCTTCTCCGTATTCCTCTCTATTTTCCTCTCTAGCTTCTTCCTTTTCCTCTTTTTCCTTACAAAAGAAAATTACTGCCACTATTACTATAATAAATAAAGCATTGCCACCCAGCATTTTTCCAAGTCCCTTGCTACTACCTCCAAAGCTAGCTCCAAGATTGGAAAACGGATTATTATTGAAAGGATTATTCTTGAAGGTTTCTTCTGTAGTATGCCTTTTTTTGCGATGTTGTGATGCATATTTGCCTTTCGATGATTGTGATGCAGAATAAGGTTTTTTCTTAAAATTAAAATTATTGAATTTTTTTCCTTTACCAAAGCCAAATACAATAACTAAAACTAATGCCCAGACTATCAATTTATTAGAACCATTACCTGCACCTCCCAATATATCTCCTATTCCCATAATACTCACTCCTCCCATATTGTTAAAAGCTCTATAATATATTATTCTAAATTTATAATTTTGCTCTCATCTCATTTGTTTCCATTAATAAACTTAATAGATATACATAATTTATCTTGTATATTTAAAAATGGTGCATTTTCACCAAATGCACCAAATGATTACCTCAGTATTTTACTTATAGTATAAATTTGCAGGATTATATCTATGAGGTCGCCTCTCTCAGGACTCACCATAGGCTTTATCGCATTTAAAAGCTCAAATTCTCTGCCTCTGCCTCCAGAATATCTGGCAGTATTTCCAGTACTTCCGCCATTTCCAGAATTTCCACCGCCACCAGACATGGATCCAAATAGAGACGACATCTGATTCATATCAACAGATCCTAGTAAATTCATTATCTGGCTCATATCTACATTCTTTAGCATTCCAGCCAAATTCCCAAAATCCATATTACCAAAGCCTGTATTTTTGCCATCTATTACTTCTTCCCCTTCTAAAGGTTCATCTTCGTTTATTGCCATAGTATCACCTCTTAATTAGGAGGACTTTTAAATTACACTCCTCCAAATTATCTTTAAAAACAATTTCTTCTACGGGATTTATAGCAGAATAGAAAAAATAATGTAATTATAAATAATACATCATTATCTACAAGTTCCTTACTACTTCTTCTACTACTTCTTCTGCTACTGCTACTACTACTACTACTACTACTGCTACTACATCCCTCTGTACTTGACTTTTTCCCCTTATTTCCAAATTGAAGAATTATTAAAATCAGTATTGTAAGTGTGTTTAAGCTGCAACAGTTTTCATACATATTATCTCTCCCTTTAAGGACTTACGTCAAAGTATTATTAATGAATCTTACTCAGTGGGAATTTGTATTTCCACTGGGTTTAGATGAATTATCCAGGGACGTGCCAGTGTTATCTCCACCTTCTGAAGAGCAGAGAACCAAAATCTTAGATTTTGTGCGGATCGCTTTCACAGAGCGCATTGGAGTGTTACAACGGCTAGTCATCGGATAAACTAATAATCACAAGATGAGAATTCTGTAGATTCTCCTCGAACATCTGATGGATCTGTATTAACTTTAATTATATTTGTATTTCCACCTCTATTATTTCCAAGTCCAAATACTATAGCAAGAACTATCGCTATTGGTATTAATGAAGATCCGCCAAAACCTGAACGTCTTCTTCTTCCCCTGCAGCAAGGATCTGGGCAGCATCCTCCGCCTTGGCTACCTCCGCAGCCAATAAATAAAACAAATATCAGTATTATGATTATTATCTTGTTATTTTTTCTTCCTAAACCTAAAAAATCACTACTAGATTTACAACCCATAAAATCACATCCTCCTATATATAATTTTTTCATCTTTTGTTTTTTACCTACTATATACTATTCTACCTATTACAAATTGACACATATAACTTGTACATACTATAAATTTAATATCAATAAAGACATTCCAATATTTTAACTCCATATTTCTTTATATACTGATATAATAGCTTTTCAAATTTTCCTTTCATATTAGTTACTACTCTATTTATAGCTTATGCACCTAAAACTTTTTTGACTTAAACTTTTCTTATAAGTACTGTTGTGATAAATTTATATTGATAGTTACATTAAATTATTTTATAAAAGGGAGTGATTTTGGACTTGATTTATTTTATAAAATTTCTATATTCAACTTTTATTTTGCCTCCAGGAATCTTCATATTATTGCTTTTAATATTTAGTCTCAAATTATTTAAATACAAAGCTAAATTTGGTAAAAATCTGTTGTTATTAACTCTTATTTTTTATATTTTTACTACGCCTCTTGTAGATAATTCTATAATAGGATTATTAGAAAATAAGTACAATGTACCAGAAAATCCAAAAGGAGATGTAATTGTAATGCTTGGTGGTGGAGCAACTCTGGATACTCCAAATCTAGGCTTTAAGGGTCATCTGTCTGGTTTCGCTGCAAATCGACTTATCACCACTGTAGAATTATACAAAAAATTAAATGTACCCATAATAATTTCAGGTGGTAAAGTATTTAAATCTACAGGAACCGAATCTGAAATATCAAAGAACATATTAATTACCATGGGAATACCTGAAAATAAAATAATTATTGAGAACCAAAGTATCAACACTACAGAAAATGCTAAATATACAAAGAAAATTTTAGATAAATGCAATTTTAAAAATCCTATATTAGTTACTTCAGCTTTCCACATGCCTAGAGCTGTTCAACAATTTAAAAAATTTAATACCGCTGTATTACCTTTCCCGACGGATTATCAAACCAATATTAAAGGCAGCTTTGAATTAAATGATTTTATCCCTTCAAGTAATGCACTTTTAGAATTGAGCTTATCTGTAAAGGAATTTATAGGAATACTAGCATCAAGATCTTATTGAATAATAGACATAAAATAAGTTTTATGGATATATTTAATGTGATATTTAGGATATTTACAATATATAAGCCTATTTTAAAGCATCTCTGAAAATAAATACAAGCAAAGAAGGATTTCTTATTTATCTATAGAATTATTTTAGAAAATACATTATAAATATGTTTACCCAGTAATTCTATTTATAAAAAAACATAATCATTATTAAAATCAATTTTAGAGGTGATTTTATGGCTTCATACATTGTGGTTACAAGTGTAGATAAAAATTCTAAAGACTTTGGTGATTTTTTAGAGGTTATTGAAAATTGTTCAAGCTTTTCCTGGCACTTTCCCCGATCTTCTGTATGGTTTATTAAGTCTAGCCTTTCTACAGAAGATATAACGGATAGAATAGCTGATTCCTTCAACACTGATGACGAAAGTTTTATCGTAGTGGAAATAAAGAATAATATACAGGGCTGGCTTACTGATGATGAGTGGGATATTATAAACAACAACATTCTTACAGGCAAGTAACTATGCAGCAATCTGAAAAATATGTACTTTCCTCAGTTATTAAATCTATTTTAATAACTACTTTTAATAACTGAATAGACAAAAAGCTGTGTAACAATGCATACATTGTTACACAGCCATCTAACTTTAATTTTAGGCCATTACAAACGCTTTATTTACTGGATAATATATTTCCTTCTGTTCCTATAATAACTTCTCTATAAGGAACAATAATCTGTGAATTTAACATAGCTGCCTTTACTGCATTGACAATTCCTCCGCAGCAAGGTACTTCCATTCTCACTACTGTTACACTTTTAATATCATTAATTTTCAAAATCTCTGCTAATTTTTCTTCATAGAATTTAACATCATCTAATTTCGGGCATCCTATGACAGTAATGTGATCCTTTATAAAATCCTTATGGAAATCAGCATAAGCATAGGCTGTACAATCTGCTGCCACTAAGAGATCAGCTCCCTTTAAATATGGTGCTCTTGTATTTATAAGTTTTAATTGCACAGGCCATTGCCTTAATTCTGAAGCATTAGAACTGCTTTCTGCTAGAGACTCCTGTTTAATTTTTATATTGTTTGCAGCAGATGCCTTTCTAACTATGGCTTTTGCAGCAGTTCCAGGGCATCCACAAGGCATAGCTTGTACCTCTTGGTTTTTAGCAAGTTTCTCTTCTTTTAGTTTTTGAACTGCATCTTCACTATAATCCACTGCTTCTCTTTCTATTATTTCTATAGCTCCTTCAGGACAGCCTGGTAAGCAATCTCCTAACCCATCACAATACTCATCACTTATAAGTCTTGCTTTACCATCAACAATTTTTATAGCTCCCTCATGACAGGCATTTACACATATTCCACAGCCGTTACATTTTTCTTCATGTATTTTAACTATTTTTCTTTTCATTTTATATTACCTCCGTTTTTGATTGTTATTTAATTCATAATTTTTGAATATTACAAACTAAATTTCAATTTATAATAGTTCGCCTTTTCTCACTATTATAAACAGAGTTCTTTGTTTCAGGTGGAGTTTTTTTCTCCATCTGAAACTTAGAAATCGTTATCCAGGGACGTAGCATCCGTTATCTCCCACTTTGATAGAAGATGGGAGTATTACAGATGGTAGTCGTCGGATAAATTGAAATTTAATAGATTTATTCTCTTGTTTCTATTACTCTATTATAGTAACATATTAATATAAAATCCGTAACCTAGGTTACTAAATTAAACATATTTATTAATTTTTAAGGATAATTAATTATTATTAACGATTGGATATATTACTTACAGAGCTGAAGTTTAATAAAAATAGAGAAACATAAAAAATAATTTATTGATGGGATTGATATACTATGAATAATTTAACTGATATACTTAAAAACTGTGTTATATTTAAAAATTTTAACGAAGAAACTATTAAAACACTTTTAGCTAAAATAGATTATAAAATATGTTCCTATTTAAAAGACGAAACTATAGCCATTGAAGGTGATAATTGTTCCAGTATCGGTATAATAATAAACGGCTCCATAGAAATTAAGAAATTTTTTGCCTCTGGTAAAACTGTTACTATAGCAAAATTTTTCAGTGGAGATATTTTTGGTGAAGTTATAATATTTTCAGATATAAATAAATACCCTTCTACAATTGTAGCTTCTGAAAATTCTCAAATACTATTTATATCAAAAGAAGATATTGTTACTCTTTGTAGTATGAACGTGTCTATTTTAAATAATTTTATGGGGTTATTATCTAACAAAATTCTAATGTTAAATAATAAATTAAAAAATCTATCCTATGAAACCCTAAGACAGAAAATTACAAGCCTTCTACTTGAAAGCTATCATGTAAATAGGAAAACACTATTTCAAATAAATTCCTCTCGAAAAGAAATGGCAGAGTCATTGGGAGTTCCCCGCCCTTCCCTGTCAAGAGAACTTATAAACATGAAAAAAGATGGACTTATAGATTTTCATAAAAATGCCTTTAAGATTTTAAATTTGGAGGCTATGGAAGATATACTCATGAATTAGGGTGATTCTGCAAATCCATTTTTTACTTTTATATCTTATAGTTGTAGTCAAAATTCTGGCCAAATTTATTATTTCTTGCTCTACTATTATCTTTCTTATCAAATATTAATACAAAAGTTAAATTAAAAATATAAATTATTTGAAAATTGATATTTTCTCAATTAGTATATATAATTTGTATAGTGAATATTTTTATTTAAAAAAAGTTTATCCGATGACTAGTCGCTGTAACACTCCACCATATAAAGCTGGAGATAACAGCGACACGTCCCTGGATAATTCATCTAAATTTAGTGGGAGTACAAATTCCCACTAAATAAGATTCATTGATATTCAGTTTTACAATGGTTAGTCAAAAGATAAATGGTAATACTAATTCTGTATTAAAAAATCAACCTAAGAGGAGATGAAGTTTTGAGTTTTTCAATATTGCTTTACGTAGTAATATGCACTTATTTAGCTAATATTTTCTGTGTTCTTATAACACTTTATATAGAAAGAAGAAAACCTATGATGGGTATTGTGTGGATAATTATAATGAATTTTTTACCCATAATAGGATTTATAGTATATCTGGTCTTCGGAAGAAATGTACATGTGAATAAAAAGATAACAAGAATAAAAAAAGATTTTGAAGCTCTTTACAACAAATATCTTATAAGAGAAAAATATTTAATAAACAGTGAAAGTGTAATATTTACAGATAAAAATACAATTAACTACATTAATATTATAAAATTAAACATTAATGCAAATAAGAGTATTTATTCACAAGATAACGATGTATCCATATTTACTAACGGTGCAGATAAATATAATGCTCTTATAGAAGATATAAAAAACGCTAAAGATACTATAAATATTTTATACTTTATAATAAGGAATGATAGCATAGGAAAAAAGATAGTAGATCTATTAACTGAGAAAGCAAAAAATGGTGTTGAAGTACGTATTCTTTACGATCAGGTAGGAAGCATTCTTACTCCCTTTAAAATGTTTAAGAAATTAATAAATGCTGGTGGAAAAGTTTGCAAATTTTTTCCTGTAACTATTGGACATCATATCAGTTTAAATTATAGAAATCATAGAAAGATAATAACAATTGATGGTAAAATTGGCTATGTAGGCGGAATGAACATCGGTGATGAATACATGGGCCTTGGGAAACGCAAGCTTCCCTGGAGAGACACTCATTTGAGAATTACGGGCAGTTCGGTTTACTTCCTTCAGGAAATATTCTTAACTGACTGGTATTATGCTTCAAAAGAAAAAGAAACTCATGAAAGACTGTTTATAGAACGTTTATTTCCAGATATAAAACCTCAGGGTTCCATTGGCATTCAGGTAGTCTCCAGTGGACCAGATTCAAACAAAGAGCAAATAAAGAGAAGCTTTATAAAAATGATTTCTTCTGCAAAGAAAAAGATATATATTCAAACTCCTTATTTTATTCCTGATGGTCCATTTTTAGAAGCACTGCAAACAGCAGCCATGTGCAACATAGACGTAAGAATTATGCTGCCAAAAATACCTGATAAACAATTTGTATATAAAGCTACCACATCTTACATAAATGATCTTTTGGAGTATGGAATAAAAGTTTACCTATATCCTGGTTTTTTACATGCCAAAATGATATTAATAGATGATAATGTCTGTTCTTTAGGTACTTCAAACATAGATATACGAAGCTTTGCTCTAGATTTTGAAGTAAATGTCTTTGTATACAATACAGCCTTCTTATCAAAATGCATAAATATATTTGAAAATGATATGAAAGATTCTGAGCTTGTTACTAAAGAATGGTATTATTCTAGAGGTATCATTACTAGAGTTTTACAGGGAATAAGCAGACTTTTTTCACCGCTGATGTAAAAATTAATATGAACAACCCTTAATTTTTTTAATAATACTACAATTTGTAATTTAAAGAGATATAAAAAAGATCTTAACGAAACATTGCGGTTTTATAGTATTATATAAGAGAATACCATGATTTCGTATATTCTGAGAGTATGGTATTCTTGTCTTATATAAACAAGAATTACTAGTTCTTTTAGCATAGTTAATCATCCTTTTTTAATCTTCCACTCATAGGCTTAATTTCAGATTTAACAAATACTCCTCTCATAGCGGCCTTAGAACCATACTTGAGCCTTATACTATCTAAAGTAGTATCCAATTTCTTATCTTTAACTTTATCTTTATTATCAAATAAAGACATTTGATATAGCTCATTGGAAGATAAATGGGATACAGCTACTCCAAGTAATCTTATTTTATCCCCTCTCCATGCCCTATCAAATGCTTCATACGCTGTTTTTGTAATCTCTTTTGTAGAATCTGTGGCACTGCAGAGCTGCTTTTGTTTGGAATAACTTATAAATTCACTGTTCTTTATTACTACAGTTACTACTTTACAAAGATTTTGTGAACTTCTAAGTCTCATGGCAACAGTTTCACATAGTGAGAACAGAACTATATGGGCAGAATTTCTATCCTTTATGTCAGCAGCAAGAGTAGTAGAATTACCTATACTTTTGGCATTTATAAGTCTATTATCCTGTACCTGTGAAGCTTCAATACCATTTGCATAATTCCAAATTAAAGCACCATAGCTCTTAAATTCACTTTTTAAAGTATTTAAATCACAATTGGCAAGTTCACCTATGGTCTTTATGTGTAATTTATGAAGTTTAGGAACTGTGGCTCTTCCTACCATAAATAAATTTTCTACAGGCAACGGCCATATTTTTTTCCTTATCTCCTGTGGATAAAGAGTATGTATTCTATCCGGTTTCCTTAAATCTGAAGCCATTTTAGCCAAAAGCTTATTATGAGCTATACCAACATTAACAGTAAAGCCAAGCTCTCTTTTTATTCTCTCTTTTATGATATAGGCAAAATTTATAGGATCTTCACAGGCCTTTTTTACACCTGTAAAATCCATAAAACATTCATCAATGGAAAATTTCTCTATGACAGGTGTATATTCCTGCAGAATTTTCATCATGCCATTGCTGTATTTTCTGTATAAATCATGTTGAGGCGGAATAACTTTTAGTTCAGGGCATTTCTTTTTTGCAGAAAATAAAGATTCTCCTGTTTTTATATTATATTTTTTTGCTGGAATAGATTTTGCCAATACCACCCCATGGCGGCTTTTAGAATCTCCACCAATAACAGCTGGTATTTCTCTAAAATCTATGATTCCACCTTGCTGAAGATTATAGACTGCACTCCAGGATAAAAATGCAGAATTTACATCAATGTGAAATATAACTCTATTATTACTATTCTCCATAATCAAACTTAAGTCCCCTTTACATCAACTTCAGTTCTTTAAAATTTATCTATTTCATTGCGTTTAGATAAATATAGTTACTAGATTTTATTCTATTAACTATATTATATGCAAACATATGTTCTGAGTAAAGAATTTTTATGAATAAAATCTACTAAAAATTCTTACAATATACTTAAATACACTTGCAAATGAAATATAAATTTAATGTTAGAAAAATAGAGAAAAAAAGCATTACATGTTGTTAAATCTCTAGGTAATAATGAATATCATTACCAGTATCTCATTTCACAAATAGCTAAAATTTACTATAATATAAGTAGAGATAAATAATCATACTAATATCAATGAAATTATCAATTTAAAAATTTCACTAGTTTGAAAACTGAAATACTGTATATAAATTTAATGTTATAAACAAATTAATTCTAAAATTTCCTCTATTAGAAAAAGGAAGTGATTTTATGATAAAGTTAGTTTTAATAAGACATGGTCAAAGTGAATGGAATAAAGAAAATAGATTCACCGGATGGGCAGATGTAGATTTATCTTCACAGGGAATTGAAGAGGCCAGAACAGCAGGGAAAATATTAAAGAATAATGGATATAATTTTGATATTGCCTATACATCAGTATTAAAGAGAGCAATAAAAACTCTTGATATTATATTGGATGAAATGAATCTCATGTGGATTCCTGTAAATAAATGCTGGAAATTAAATGAGAGGCACTATGGTGCTCTGCAGGGTCTAAACAAAGCCGAAACTGCTAAAAAATATGGTGAAGAACAGGTTCATACCTGGAGACGTTCTGTAGATGTAAGACCACCAGCTCTAGATAAAAATGATAAAAGATATTCTGGCAATGAAGCTAAATATAATGGATTAAAAGAAAGTGAAATTCCACTTACGGAGAATCTAGAAGATACAGAAAAAAGAGTACTGGAATACTGGCATGAAGTTATTGTGCCAGAAATTAAAGCAAATAAAAAAATTATAATAGCTGCTCACGGTAATACTCTTAGAGCACTAGTAAAATATTTAGATAAGATTCCTGCAAATGGAATAGTAAATCTAAATATTCCAACAGGCACTCCTCTGGTTTATGAACTGGATGATAATCTAAAACCAATAAGGAATTATTATTTGGGATTAAAAGGCGAATTGCCTGATGGGGCAGTTTCCTTGAATATACCTGTAGTTGATGCTAAAGAAAAAGAGGATAATTTTGAAATCTTAAGTGAAAAGGCAAAGGAAATTCAGCATAGTAGTTAAAAAAAGGCTCAAATTTTTGAGCCTTTTTTAATCATTTATACAAAATTCTTTATATTCTCATCTCTACTGAATCTATAGGCTGCTACTATGAAGAAAGTAAATGCAAAGCCCAATATAATTAGAAGATGAAGATATATACTGGAAAAACTGCTATTGGTTTGAAGTTTCTCTACAGCTGCTATTGCCCACCTTTGTGGAAGAAAATCTGCAATCTTTCTTGCGGTTTCAGGCATAAAATCTATTGGCCAAAAGCATCCACTAAGCATACAGGTCGGCGTTACTATTAGATTCATTAACATATTTGATTGTGTGGAATCCTTTGAGAAGGCCACTAAAAGTAATCCTAGTCCTATGGCTACAAAGCCAAAACATAAGAGTATTACGTACATCTGCCAAAAAGGTACATAGGTTTGAATTTTAAAAATCTTTGTCATAGCAAGTAAAGTGATCAAAGATTGAATTGCCACAATTACAAAACTGGAAATTACATTGCTGAATATATATATTTTAGAGCTTACAGGTGCAGAACATATTCTAAAATAGGTTCTATTTTTCTTTTCTTTAAGAATAATTTCTGTAAAGGAGCCTGCTCCTACCATCATAAACATAATTAAAAATCCAATACTTTGTGAGGTCATTCCCTTACCTCTTGCCGTATCCTGAACAGTTGTGGATTTAAAAGACAGGCTGTTTTCTTTCAAGCCATCATACATTTTATTGAATACCTGCTTATCTCCCTTAGATGCTTTCCAGATGTCCAGCAGATTTCTCAAGTATATATTAGAATAATTATTTATCCAAGCAGTAGAAGACTCCCCTTTTAGAGACAATATTTCCGGATTTTTCAAAGAATTATTGTACACACTTTCTTCAAAACCCTGAGGAATAGTGATAACACAATCTACCTTTCCTGCTGCGATGTCTCCCTTTGGATTTTCACTGTTTATACTCGTCAACTTGAAACTATCCTGTTTCCCAATAGCCTTTGCAAAATCACTGGATAAGGCACTTTTATCCCTGTCTATCACTCCTACTTTTATGGAACCATTTCCAACATTACTATATAGAATCATTGGAATTAACATAAAAAGCACAGGTAACACAAAATATGCAATTATACTTTTTTTCTTTCCTAATGTTACTTTTAAATTGTTCATTGCCAGCCAAATTACATTTTTCATTTTAGACTGCCTCCTTTCTATATCCAAGTGATGAAATTACAATAAAAATAGCAGATATTAATAAACTTATACCTATAGCAATACCTACAGAACTGAAATCATTACTGTATATTACCTGAAACATTGCCTGATTAATCCATTTTACCGGAGATATATTAGTTACCAGCTGCATAGTTTTACCCATACCATCCAAAGGGAAATACCCTCCCCCTAAAAATGCCAGTATAGAACTAAACATGCTTAATAATCCGCTTAATACTCCAGTGTCTTTTATTATAAAGGACAGACCTGCCCCAATACTTACAGTCATTACAGACTCTGCCAAGGCTATAATAAACACTGTTCCCAGATGATCTCCCCAGTAAGCATGAAATACAAATTTGCTAAAGGCTATAATTAGTATAATCTGCAGTACTGAATAAATAATAATACCTAGTGTCTTTCCCATTAATATCTTATATTTACTTACAGGAGCACAAAACAGACGATCTTGTGTTTTTCCCGTTCTTTCACCAGCTATTGAATACATTCCAGTCATAGAAGAATAGAGTATTATAAGGGTCAGCATAGTTACTGCATAATAATCCATAGCTTCTGGTTTTGCCTTATTATTCAAGGAAATATTAGTAACTAATCCTTCATAGCTGGCGTTATTATTAATTTCATTTAAAGCTCCTGGATTAACCTTAGCTATCTCCATTACAGCACCATATCTTTCAAGGAATGATTTCATTATGGATTCCACAACATTACCTTGAATACCCGCCAGGTCACTTTTATATAATTTCATTCCCTTATCATTTATTTCGAGAAAACCAGAAGCCTTACCATTTTTAACAGCTTTTAAACCTTCCTCCTCTGTGTTCACCTTTGAATATTTTATTCCAATAGAATTTCCTTTATCTATAAAACCATCAAAGCCCTTTGATAAATAGCCGCTGTCCTGCTCCAAATATGCTACACTTATATTTTTAAAGGTAGTGGAGTCACTAAAATCACTGGATAATACTGTACCCAATATAAAAATTAATACTATTGGAAACAGAAGTCCCATGATAACTGCTTGTTTATTTCTAAAAGTTTGCTTTATGGTTTTTAATGCTATAATTAAAACACTCATAAAATTCCCTCCTAATCTCTAAGCTTTCTGCCAGTAAGCGTAAGAAATACAGTTTCCAAATCAGGTGTCTTTGTCTCTACATTTTTTATATGGATATTCTTTTCAGTGAAGAACAAAATTATTTTATCCAGATTATTTACATCCTGTGAACTGCTTATCTTAACAATATTATCCTCCAATTCAGCACCTATAACTCCATTAATCTCATTTAATTCATCTAACTGAAAATTGTTTAAAGACTGTATAGTTACCCAAATTGTATTTGTATCAGAAATGCTGCTTTTCAGTTCCTCCTTTGTACCCTCTGCTATAAGCTTTCCATGATCTACTATACCTATTCTTGTACAAATCTCCTCTATTTCTTCCATATAGTGACTGGTGTAGATAATAGTGCTTCCCATTTCATTTAATTTTTTAACAGACTGAAGTATATGATTTCTTGACTGTGGGTCAATTCCAACGGTAGGTTCATCCATTATTATAACCTTAGGTCTGTGAGCAATGGCACAGGCAATATTTAGACGTCTTTTCATTCCACCAGAAAATCCTTTTGGAAAGCTTTTTGCCTTATCTATAAGTCCCACAAATTCAAGTGCTTTTTCTACTCTTGTTTTTAGCTCTTTTCCTCTAAAACCATAAAGACCTGCAAAGAATTTCACATTTTCATAGGCAGTAAGATCTTCATATATAGCTATATCCTGAGGAACTATTCCTATATTTCTCTTTGCAAATATTTTATTCTTTCTTATATCTTTTCCAAGTATTTCAATGGTGCCTTCATTAGGTGAAAGTAATCCACATATCATATTTATAGTTGTACTCTTTCCAGCTCCATTAGGACCTAAAAGTCCATATATCTCACCTTCTTCAATACCTAATGTGATTTTATCTACAGCTGCAGTGTTTCCAAACTTTTTTACTAAATTTTCAATTCTTACTATCTTCATAAAATCCACTCCTCGTAAATTATCTTTTTCAAACAATCTTTAAAATGTTTAAAAATTTTCTATAATTTCCACATCACTAAAAGCTACATCAACCTTTATATAAAAACAAGGCAATCCACTCTTATATCCTGCTGTAGCATAACTCTGTTCACCGAAAGTAATCTTTGAATTATTGGGAAGTGTTACATTGGCAAAGCTGCTATCTATTCTTATGAGAGCTGGTACATTGGGATTAAGCTTTATTACACATTTAGAAAAGGTTACATCAATTTTCATATTTTTATCCTGCAGTGGTGCTAATAATTCAGTACAGTCTAATATGGCACTTGAAAAAGTAAAATCATATTTATTATGGAGATCGGTAGCTTTCACTTCCCCACTCATAAATATTCCGTCCATTTTGTTATATCCATTTTCATTACCATACTTTTTTAATATAAATAAGATAAAGGCAACAATTATTAATACAAAAACTGCTGAAAATACAAATTTTAATAAGTGTGGCGCTATAATAACAACTACGATTACAATTAATAAAATTGTCCAAGTGTCATACTTTCTCATGGATAACTCCCCCTTCTTTAATATTTTAACCTTGCTGGTGATCAGCATAATTTTCACTGCATATAAACATAGCCATCTGGATATAGTGGCTTATCAAATTTAACTCCAGTGAAATCCTCTAAATTTAGAATTTCTGTTTACAATTTAATTATAAAAAAAATAGTAAGCCTGCAACAGTACATAAACTCACTATTTTAATATGATAATATTCATTTTTTATATATGAGAAAAGTCATATTCCTTTACGTCAAATAATAAATTGCTATTTGAGTTCTGTGCTCCAGACCAGTTTTGTCTAATATAGAGGTTATATAATTTGCAACTGTGCCCTCTGATATATACAGTTCTTTAGCTATCTGTTTATTAGATAATCCTCTTGATATGCTTTCAATTATCTCAATTTCTCTTTTTGAAAAAAGATTTTTATCCAGCTTATTAACTTTAGTATTACCCAGACCCTCTTTAATTCTGTCGAACACTATATCCTGAATAACTGTATTCCCACATTTAACCATTCTTATGGCATCTTTTATTTTATCTGGCGGATTGCTCTTTAAAAGATATCCCTTAGCTCCATTCTTAATGGCATCCATTATAAATTCATCATCATCAAAGGTGGTAAGAATGAGAACTTTAGTAGTCGTATTACTGCAAATTTCCTTAGCAGCCTCTACTCCATTTTTTACAGGCATTCTTACATCTAATAATGCCACATCCACTTCATGTTCCCCGCAGTACTTTGAAGCTTCCTCTCCATTCTCTGCACAATACAAAACATCATATTCTTCATCCATACTGAGAATCATTTTAAAGCCTTCTCTTACTATAGCATCATCATCTGCTATTATGAGTTTAATTGGCATATTCATCCCTCCTTCTATTTTACAGCTTTTTGTATATCATCTAACCCTTGAAATATCTCTTCTCTCGAAAAGTTTCCTTTGGCAATCTCTTCGTTGCTTTTTAAAAGTAGTTGGCTATAAAACTCTTTTCCAATATTACACTTCATCCTAATTGAATGATTTGTTCTTAAAGATAACCCCTACTCCACCGGCAAAAGATTTATTACAGAAAAACCATTGGACCCATCAATTATCAATTTACCCCCTACACTGCCGCACCGTTCCTCCATACCTATTATACCAAGACTCTTTTTTATATTATCTGCACCTACTCCATTATCCTTTATTTCAGCTTTTATAAATTTAGGAAGTACCTGTATATTTATTGAGATTAAAGATGCCTTGGAATACTTTAAAGCATTGGTAAGTGCTTCACCTACATTATCACATATTATTTTCCACTGAACTATAGATATAACCTCTAGATTTCCTAAATGTACTAAAGTAGTTTTTATATTATTATTTACTGAAAACTCCTCCAGTAAAATTTTAAGTCTGTTAATTCCTATTTGCTCCTGAGGAGGTTTTATATTTTTTAGAGATGCTCTTATACTTTCTGTGCCAGATCTTAATATTTCTATGACTCTTTCAATTATTTCCTCCGATTTTTTGTTATCCTTATTTAAAAATAATTTTGCTGCCTCCAGCTGTATTATGCTTCCTGACATAGCATGGCCTATTTTATCATGTATTTCCTGGGAAAGCTTATTTCTCTCCTCAAGCCTTGAAAGATATTTTATATGCTGCTCATAGTTTGAATTCTTATTTAATTTCATAGACAATAAATGAATTTTCTCTCTCATATAATCATTTTCTTTTAATATACTATCTATTCTCTTGGTATACTTATGGGATGATAAATATATTATATAACTTATAAGCATCATAGTAATATAATCCATCTTCATATATATATTTAAAAAATATATAGGCGTTAATACTATAAGAAATGGAATAAGTATTATATTCGTTAAATCAAAAAATAATTCAAATATACTTATAGGTAAAAGCAGTGTAAATATTGGGTCTAAATAATACAAATATCTAACTATTACTATAATAAGCAAAAATAATAATGCCTTTTTTAATCTATTTTTCTTAACCAGATATATACCTGCATTGGCAGATATGTAGATTAAAATAAATAAAACCACCTGTGGAATAGATTTAGTCCCGCTGCTGGAATACCTAATAACACAATAAAATAAAATCACAAGTTTACTCGCACTAAGCCACTGTTCCATTAAAATTATAAGCTCCTTAATTTTTTTATCTTTAAGCATTACTAAATAAACATAATACTAAAGTATATAACAAGCCATATTACTAATCAATGCTTTGAATATGTCTTAAATGCCATAGGCATTTCTCTGCCCATCTACAATTTCCACATATATTTTCTACATCTTCCATAGTTCTTAATTTTCTATTTACTAGATCAAATGCATCTTTGGCACTTATTGTACATCCCTTTTTAAGTCCTAATTTACTAAGCACTGCATTATCCATGTTATCAACTTCCTTATTGCAGCAATATTGCTCCTTATTATTACTGCAAGCACTGCAAATATCATCACAGCTGTTAATCAAATTTATTTTACAATCTGAATTTTCTCTTATATATTTTATTATTCCAGCCATATTATGAACAAAGTCCTCACTGTAACCATAGCCTTGGAACCCCTGCATGCATAAAAAATGATGTGCTCTTATATTTAATATCTTCTTATCCATAGCTTCTCCTCTTCATCATTCATTTTACACTGTAATTTAGATAATTGGAATAATAAGTATATAGATTTCTAATGAAATTCTAATCTTTAACTAATCTTTCTCTAATCTTCCCTTTCTATAATAAAAGTATAGATTAAGCATACGAAAAATAACAAGTTAAAGCTAGAAAATATTTCAGTGTACGAACTGGTTATTTATTAGGAAATGCTATAAATTAAGGGAGGAATTAAAATGTCAGTTAAAGTAGAATTAATTGATGAGTTAAGAAAAAGAGCTAATGTTAGTTATGAGGAGGCAAAGGAAGCACTGGAAAAATGCAATGGAGATTTAGTGGAAGCTTTAATTTACCTGGAAAAACAAAACAAGGTAAAAAGCGATGAAGGCAGCAGTTTCTTTAACATTATTAAAAAGATTATTAAGAAAGGCAACACCACAAAATTTATTATTAAGAAAAAAGATAATATAATATTGAGTTTGCCAGTAACTATAGTAGTAATAATTACTGTATTTGCTCCTTATGTTGCTGTACCTGGTTTAATACTTGCTCTAATTACTGGTCACAGATTTAGATTTAAAGGAAAAAATGGAGAACCGGCAAAAGTTAACGAAACTCTAGATAAAATATCTAATGTGGTAGACACTGCAAAAAAGAAATTTAATGAAGATACTGACTCTCAAACCAGCAACCAAGTTTAAATTAATGACATTAATGAGTCAAATTACACCCCTGTGATAATTAAATTAACATCTCTTGAGTAAATTACACTCTGAGTTGAACCTGAAATTTGGTAAACTTGAAAGATAACACTATCAAATCTATTGTAACTCAATAATTTGATAGTGTTAAATTTTAGTACAGCACATATTTTCTCTATATAACCTTAAAACTATTTACTGTATAATTGAATTAGAATAATGAAGTTCTAAAATAATTAATCTATAAAAATATAATTATTTTAATATTTACTATAAATATATTGATGTTTACAAACATTGATTTTCAATGATAAATTGATATTTATCAATACATTAGTATCAGGAGGAAATATATGTTAGGCAAAAAAATTCTTATAATTGAAGATGAGTTAAAAATTGCAAGGTTCTTAGAATTAGAGCTAAAGTATGAAGGTTACGAAATTGAACAATGCCATGATGGAAGAAGTGGTCTGCAAAAAGCTCTGGCAAAAGAATTTGATTTAATATTACTGGATATAATGCTTCCTTCCATGAATGGCATAGAGGTGCTTAGAAAATTAAGACAAAGTACTGAAGTTCCTGTAATAATGCTCACTGCTAAAGATGAGGTTATAGATAAAGTAATGGGTCTTGATATGGGAGCCAACGATTATGTAACAAAACCCTTTGCCATAGAGGAATTACTTGCACGAATAAGAACAGCCTTAAAAAATAGTTCAACTAAAATTGAAAGTTCAAAAGTTTTAAGTCTCAATAAACTTAAACTTGATTTAGATAAATATACTGTTTCCTTTGATAATAATCCTGTTGATTTGACAAAAAGAGAATTTGATTTATTGAAATATCTTTTGGAGAATAAAAATATTGTGCTTACCAGAGAAAAGCTCCTTGAAACAGTGTGGGGTTATGATTATACTGGTGATACTAATGTAGTTGACGTATACATAAGATATTTAAGAAGTAAAATCGATGATAAGTATAATAAAAAATTGATTCATACCGTTAGAGGGGTGGGATATGTTTTAAAAGATGATTAATATAAAAAATGCTTTAAAGATATTTATAAGTTCATTAAAATTTATATTTTTAATACCAGTGATAGCAACTAAAACTACTATTATATTATTCAATAAATTGAGAAAGACAATACTTAAAAGACTTTATTTTTCAATAACCTTTAAAATAACCACTACCTATGCTGCAATTTTTACACTGCTGCTTTTATTATTGAGCACAAGTTTATTAGTGGGATTTTCAATATACATGGTAAAAAACACAGAAGATATCATGTATAAAAATTTTCAAATAGTTTCATCAAATATAAAAAATGAAACAGCCATACCCGGAAACCTTATTACTGAAATTTCTTCTTTAGACAACATGGATATAACTATCTTTGATGCACAGAAAAAGCTTATCTACACTACAGAAAAAAATAATAATTCTGCGACTTTTTATAATACCTACAATATGAAAAATGTCTATACTTTAAATAACAGGTATTTGCTGAGTATACCTTATAGTGTAACAAAAAATACAAGCAATGCCTTAAATTTTAATAATAAAACCAATAGCACTAATACTAATTTATATTTAATTTTAAATGATACAGTTCAATGGAATTCTCAAAATATTTATATTCAAATCAGCCATAATTTATATAAAGAATCTCTCAGCCTTTTGATCCTATTTTTCATTTTATTTGTCATCAATTTAACCTTTATAATAACCATAACAATCATTGGAGCCAAAACCAGTAAAAAATTACTTAGACCCGTGGAAAATATGACTGAAACAGTAAAAAATATTACTGTAAATGCTCTAAATACAAGACTTGATGTAAGTGGTTCTCAGGATGAACTAAAAGAACTAGCTGAGACCTTTAATAAAATGTTAGATGGACTGCAGGATTCCTATGAACGTCAAAATCAGTTTGTTTCAGACGCTTCCCATGAACTACGAACCCCAATTTCAGTAATACAAGGTTATTCAAATCTATTATCAAGATGGGGCAAGGATGACAGAGCAGTTCTTGAAGAAGCTATAGAGTCAATTAAAACTGAAGCTGAAAATATGAAAGATTTAATTGAGAAACTTCTCTTTTTAGCTCGGGGAGATAAAAAAACTCAGAAAATAGAATTAAAAGACTTTTATATTAATGAATTAATTGAGGAACTTGTAAAAGAAACAAAATTAATTGATACTTCTCATGAAATAAAAAATATGAGGAACGATAAACTAATGGTGAATGCTGATGCCAAATTAATTAAGGAAGCTTTAAGAATATTTGTAGATAACAGTATAAAATATACTCCAGAGGGAGGTACAATAACATTAAATTCCTTTTCTCAGGGTAATGAGGTAATAATTACAATTGAAGATACAGGCATAGGTATTTCAAAGGAAGATCTTCCAAATATATTTAATAGATTTTACAGAGCAGACAAATCCAGAACAAAAAAAACTGGAGGAACCGGTCTTGGTCTCTCCATTGCAAAATGGATTACATTATCTCATAAAGGCACAATAGATGTATATAGTAAGCTTAATTCAGGCACTAAAATAACATTGCATTTGCCTATACTTAAACTTTAACACCCCTGGATTGTAATACAGACTGAAAAAGATTATAAAATTCCTCAAAACTATAAAACTGAATATTATCTGGAAAAGCTTTTAATTTAGAACAAATTGATAATTTATATTCTTCTATACTGTACTCTTTAAAATAATATTTAGAATTATCATATAGGCAGTATACATCTTTTGGTGAGTTCCTATTTACATTGAAAGAGTTCATTGGAATGTGCATGCCTAAGCCTTTTGCCTTTATGAGGCTTTCTTTCAATGTCCAAATTGAATAGAAATAATCCAGTCTTCTATATACAGGAATATGACTGTATTCTTCATATTCCTGTGGTGAAAAAACATAGTTTGCTGTATCAAAATCTATATTTTTTATATATTCTACATCTATACCTACTTGATAGTTCCCTATGGCACAAACAACTAATTCATTTGAGTGAGATATATTATATTCTAAGCCAATATAATCCTTAAGGAAGGGCTTACCATACCTGTTTGTAGTAAACTCGATTTCATTATTTTTTATTTCAAGTTTACTACATATTAAATATCTTACCAGCAGTTCACCTAATATACCTCTTTTTTTATCCTCAGCTATTTTAAACTTTGATAATCTCTGTGCCTTCTCAGCAGATATATATTCAAAGAACTCGTCTATCATTTTTTCATCTTTGAAGTCTTTAATATTTACAGCATATATTTCAAACATTTTTGTTCTCCTTAAAATTACATTTTTATCAATATATTATTTCCAATTTAACAAATACTAATCAGTATGCTGGCATATTTTGTATCCTACTGCCTCCATAAATCCCTGAGATACATTACTTCAAAGTCACCTATCTCCTTGTGTAATTGAAAATAGACCTCACATCCTTGCCTTACTATTTACTTTCACATGCCTTATCCGACTCTACTCCTTTGTAGCAGCAATTGTATCCATAACTTTTCTGCTAAAAACTTCATACATATTATTAATGGACTCTTCAAATTCACCTTTTCTGTACATTTCCACCAACTTAAATCTCTGTACTTTTCCACTGGTGGTTTTTGGAATAGACCTTACTGGTATGACTTCCTCTACACTTATGTCAATCTGTTCCCCTATTAATTTTTTTACTCTCTCTGCAAAATCTATAAAGTCTTCCATTTTCCTTTTGAAGAGCAAAAATATAATCAATCTGTCCCTTTCAATAAATTTATCCTTTAATGCACAGGCAACTATTCTTCCAGTGGAAATTCCCTCTATATCTTCACATTTATTTTCTATATAGTGTGGGTAATAAGTTATTCCATTAATACATATTACATCCTGTGATCTTCCTATAACAACTATTCTGCCACCCTTTATAAAACCTAAGTCGCCAGTAGCAAGCCATCCATCTTCACTGATTATACTTTTAGTAAGTCCCGGATTGTTATAATATTCTTTTGTAACATTATCTCCACTAATTTGAATATTACCAATCCATCCCTCCTCTAAAATGTTTAAATTATCATCAACTATTCTTATATTGCAGTGCTTTACACTATAACCTTCTACCACTAGTTCCATACTAAGGTCCGATTCTTCACCTTTTTTTAATTCCACAATAGCCTGTCCAACATTTAAGGAATCTCTCCTAACATATATGCAGGAAAATTCCTCATCTGCTGGAGGAAAAGCTACAGCCAAACTGGCATCTGCCATACCATACACGGTGTACATGGTATCTCTTTTTAATCTGTATATAGCTAATTTATACAAAAACTCTTTAATTATATCCACAGATATAGGCTCCGCTCCATTAAATACCTTTCTTATACAACTTAAATCCCACTCAAGATATTCTCTATCCTTTAGGTGGTCTAAAAAGTATCTAAAACCAAAGTTGGATGCTGCTGTAAGTGTAACTCTATGCTCATTAATTTTTTTTATCCACAATATTGGATTTTTTATAAATAATGAGGTTGGCATTAAGTATTGATTAATATTAAAAACTAAAGGCAATAGATGAAGACCTATTATACCCATATCATGGGTTAATGGCATCCAGCTACACATACTATCTCTCTCATTACCCTTAAATCCATCTATAATGTCTCCTATATTAGTTATTAAATTTTTATGGGTTAAAACTACTCCTCTAGGATCTCCAGTGGTGCCAGAGGAAAATTGTATAAATGCTATATCATCTTCATTTATAATTTCTACTCTTCCAATTCCCTCATCTCTAATTACTTTATCCATAGAAATTGAGTTTGCCTTTAAGTCCTCCAAGATTCCTGAAAAGCTTGTTCCCTTTGTAAACTTTTCTATTCCTTGAAGACATTTTTCATCTATGATTATCTTAGGATTTTTCAGCTGACTAAATATTTTTAAAACCTTTGATGCATTTTCTCTATGAGTTACACTTACAGGAACAGGTATTATTTTCCCCAATATACATGCCCAGAAAGTGTATATAAATAATTCATTATCAGTATCTTTAATTTGAAGTATAAGTTCATCACCTTTTTTTAGTCCATTGGCCTGAAGATTATATAAAACCTTCAAAGCCTCTAAGTATACGTATTTATATGGAATAAATTTTTCGTCACTCTCACCTTTTATAAGAAAAACTCCCTTTTCGGAACTATTAGCAGCTGATTTAATTAACCCCTCAGCTAAAGTAATTATATTATCCAAACCCTTCACCCCTCATTTTAATTCATCTGAAATAAATAATTATATATTATTAATGTTAAAATCGCGGCTAAGACTTTCATAAGATTCCTGCTTTTCATTCCTGCTAAGCTCTGTGCTGTCAATAATTTTCATTAAATTCAGAGAATCTGCAGACTCCATTGCAATTTTATAATTCATGATTTTGTCATCCCTTACATCTTCTTCTGTAATAATATTCTTGCTTCCCATTACATTAATTTCATCATACTGCTCCAGATTTTCCTGGAAAGATACCTTATAGATTGAATTTTCAAAAGGATAAGTTGGTAATGCAACCTTAGGAACGTATACCGGGTAAATATTTCTAGGATTATATGCCACACCCAAAATATACATTTTAGCCAGTAAGGTTAAAATTTCTTTCTCTGCTCCTTCAGTATGTGATTTAATATTTAACTGTAAAAATACTTCTCCAATACTTAGCTCAGAAATTTCTTTTTCCATTAATTCATAACTTCCCAAATATAGTATTACTTCATTTCTTTTTAGTATTTGATTTAGTTTGTCATAGACTTTGTCTGCATTTAATATAGTTTTTATAAATGAAATTTTATCCTCACTATTATTAAATACTCCTAAAGAAGTTATCACAGCACAGTTAAAATATGCCCTTCTATTACCATTATCAGTACTAAGTTTATATTCATAATTAAAATTATTCACTATTAAAGTTATAGCCTCTTTAATACTAAGTTCTCCTGTTAATACTGCGCTGCTTAGTATTCCAGCTCCTTTTGCAACTATACTTTCAATGTTCATTTGTAAATCTGCAAAGACACAGCCCAAGGCATATTCAATAGAAAATATCTTTATTTTTTCTTTTATTTCTTCTTTTATATCTTTTATAATTTCTATGTTTTTAAATTCTCTCTCACATTCACCATAACATTTATTAAAAGCTTCAAATCTATTTTTCAATTTTTCAATTTCAGCTTCACTCATAAACAGGGTACCATCTAATAATAAGTGACAGGTAGTTTCTCTATTAGGATTGGCTTTTCCACTATAAATCTCCTCTTCTTTATTCCCCTGTTGAACATCACTTAATAATTTCAATAAAATTTCCTTAGATTCTGCCACCAAAGCAGTTTTGTGGACTAACTGCTTTTGGCTGTTATTCATAGTAACACATATAGAAGACAGATCTATCTCTGGATTTGCCTCTATATACTGCTTCATTCTTTTTGCAATATCCTTTATTACAGCTTCATTTCTGCCTGTGAGCTGAAGAAGATGGAAATTAACATTTTCATTTTTATCTTCTGGCCTCTTGTACTCACTTGCCGGTGCTTCCTCAAGAACAATATGTGCATTTGTTCCACCAAAACCAAAAGCATTTACTCCTGCTCTTAAAGGATTTTTATCCTCTGACTGCCACTGTCTGGTTTCTCCACCTACCACAAAGAATGGAGTTTCCTTGAAATTTATATTTGCATTTGGAACTTCATAATTAACAGTGTAAGGCAGTTTTTTATTCTTCATGGCAAGCACCACTTTAATTAAGCTTACAAGGCCAGAGGCTGCCAGCATATGACCTAAGGAAGATTTCACAGAACCTATGCCGCAAAAGCCTTTTTTATCAGTAAATAACCTGAAGGCCTTTGTCATTCCCTCAACTTCTATAGGATCTCCCAGTGGTGTACCTGTTCCATGGGTTTCTATATAGGATACTGTCTCAGGATTAACTCCTGAATTTCTATAGGCATTTTCTACAGCTTTAGCTTGTCCTTGTGGCCTTGGAGCTGTTATTCCCTGAGAATGTCCATCATTGTTAATTGCAGATCCCTTTATGGTTGCGTAAATATTATCTCCATCCTCTAAAGCCTTTTGCAGCGGCTTAATGACTATGGCACTTACCCCTTCGGATAAAATCATTCCATCAGCACCTTTATCAAAAGGACGACATTCACCGGATGGGGATATAGCACTTAATCTGCTCATGGATATAAATGGTATGGAACTTAAATTGAGATTTACTCCACCTACAATGGCCATATCACTTTGTTTTGTCTTTATACTTTCGCAGGCCATATGCAATGCCACCAGAGAAGAGGAGCAAGCTGTATTAATTACAAGACTTGGTCCCATAAGGTTAAGACAATGACTTACTCTGGCTGCTATTTCATTTAATCCATTTCCAGGCACTGCATCTGGCCTTAATTCTGCTGGTTTCAAAACATTTATAAGAGTATTTATTATATCTTTTTTCTCCTTTGAAGGCATTCTGTTAAACCATTGGCTTTTTTCAAATCTATCCTTTAATATTTCATAGTTTCTGTAATTTGAAAAATGCTCCATATAGTTATTTTGCTCTGCTCCCACAAAGACCCCTATATTCTCCGTTCTATATTTTCCACCATAACCTGCCTCCTGAATAGCTTCAAAGGCCACTTCCAAAAACACTCTTTGCTGTGGGTCCATAGCCTCTGCTTCCTTTGGAGAAATACCAAAGAATACAGGATCAAAATCATAAGCTTTATCAATAAACCCACCATATTTAGAATAGGAAGTATTTAAAGAATCTTTATCTCTATTATATTCATCTTCAATTGACCAACGCTCCTGAGGAACCTGTCCTATGGTTACTACACCATTTTCTAGAATATCCCAATATTTTTCTAAAGTGTCTGCCCCAGGTATTCTCAGTGAAATTCCTATAATAGCTATATCCTCTATTTTTTTATCTTCTTCCTCATTAATATTTTTTACCTTGTCAGTATTATCAATTTTAAAATAGGAATTCTCTATATGATTTGCAAGTGCCTCTGGAGTCTGATATTCAAAAATAATTGTAGGATATAACTCCACCTTTAATTCCTTGCTGAGTTTTTCTATTACCTTTATAGCTCCTACTGAATCCAATCCAAGCTCCAGAAAGTTTGTACCTATATCAAGCTCCTCCACTGGTATCTCCAATTGTCTGCCTATAACCTCATAAACAGTATTCTTTACTTCCTTAGCTTCCAAATAGGATATCTCTCTGTGTTCAGCTTTTGTAACCTCTTCAGCTCTATCTGTATCTTCAACTCTTTCTACAATATTTTCTTTTAATAAGTCTATTATATGAATATTACTTTCTCCCTTTACAGAAATAGCTTCTATAAATGCCTTTGCTGCCTTTTCTGGTGAAAGTGGCCTTAAGCCTTGAGCCTTTATAGCATTTCCAGCTGTTTCTCCAAATACAGCTCCCATTCCCTTGTTATCCCAAAGAGAATAGTTGATAGCTATAGTTTTACCCTGTGCATCTATACTATTTCTGTAATTTGTATAGGCATTGAGAAAAGAATTGGCAGCAGCATATTCTCCAAGACCCTGGGACCATTTCTTTTCGGAAGCGGATACAGAGGATATCATAGTAAAGAATTTCAGAGGCTCCTTTCTTGTAACTAAATCCGTTATAACAGTACCCTGTACCTTTGGGGCAAATACTTTTTTCAGTATATCTACATTTTTATTCAGTAATTTAAATGAGGAATAATCAAGTACTCCTGCTGCATGAACCACCCCTTGTATGCTTCCATACTGATCATTAATTCTGCTTATTAATTTTTCCATTTCAGCTTTATTGGTTACATCTACAGAAGCATACAATACCTTTGCTCCAAGCTTTTCTAAATCCAATATTAACTTAATTTTTTCCTTTACCTCATTACTGTGAGCATTTTCTTCCCACTGCTCTCTTTCCGGCAGAGTACTTCTTCCTGTTAATATTAAATTTATATTGGCCTGTTTTGCTAATTCCCTGGCAAGATCGCCGCCTAATGGACTTGTTCCGCCTGTTATTAAATAGGTTTCTCCTGGATTTATCTGCAATTTATCCATGGAAGCCTTAAAGGGTTCTAATTTACGTACAAAGCTTTTATCATCTCTTATTACTGAGATTCCCTCTGGATCTGATTTTTTATTAAATTCACCGAAAAGTTTATCTGAAATTTCCAGGGTATTTATATATTCCTTAATATCTATATCAATTATCTTAGAAGTGATATTGGTATTATCTTCATCTATAGCTTGAGACAGTACTGCAGCTATGCTCTGATGAGGTCCTATAGCAGTACCTCTTTCATTAACTAACTGAGCTCTATCCGTAACTACAATGAAACTTATATTATTTTCTACTTCTGCCTTAGCAGACTGTGCAATGTTAAATATGCTGTATAAGCTTTCATATAGGAATTTATCCTTTGAAAGAATGATATCTTCCTCATTAAAATCACTATAGGGTAAATTCCAAAGGTGAATAATAAGAGATAGCTTGTGAGATAAATTTTTTACAATGCTATCATAATCCTCATTTTTACTTGGATTTATAACAAAATTATTTTTACCATCATACTTAAAATCTTCTCCTGGCTCTACAAAATAAACAGGATTAACAGCCTTATCAAATCTCTTTGAAAGTTCATTTCCAATCCCCTTAGGGTCATTAAAAATTATTACTGCTCCCTCTTCTATTTTCTGCTGTTGTATATTCATCTCTTCCTGCCACTGCCACTTATAAAGCCAGTTATCTGCCATACTGTAATTTGAGCTTCTATTCCCAAACTTAGGACCGTAGCTCTTTCTTTGGAATGGATACCCAGGTAATTTAACTCTTTTGTAAGTAAAATTCTTATAAAAGATTTCCCAATCTATTTTCGCACCTATAGAATATAATTTTCCAATAGTTTCAAGCAGCACTTCCAAATTATCCTTTTTTCGGTTAACCATAGGTAAAATATTGGAGCTATCTCCCAGTAAAACTGCACTAGCCATACCTGTTAAGGTTTTATCCGGGCCTGCCTCCACAAAAGTGTTTATTCCTTTACTTTTAATGAATTTAATACTCTGCTCAAATTTAACGGGACTCAATATATGCTTCAGCCAATACTGAATATCTACAGGCTTTTCCATAAATCCAGCAGTTATATTGGATACTATAGGTATACTAGGCTCTTTAAATTCTATTCCTTCCAATTCGGCTTGAAATTCCTTAAGCATAGGCCTCATAAGTGGTGTATGAAAGGCTTGTGAAACCTTAAGCTTTTTACACACAATATTATTCTTTTCCAGTATGCCTATAAATTCATCTACACTTTCTGCGGCTCCGGATATGACCTGATGATTTCCGTTGTAGGCAGCTATCCAAACCTCTTTATTAAAATTCTTTATTAAAGCTTCAAGCTTATCTCCAGTAACAAATACTGCTGCCATAGCCCCAGGTATTTTTAAATCATTCATTAATTTACCTCTGGCAGAGACTATTTTTGCTGCTGCTTTAAGTTCCACAACTCCTGCAATACATGCAGCTGCCCATTCTCCCACGCTATGTCCAAGAACACATGCAGGCTTAACTCCTAGATCCATGAGAAGTCTTCCTAGAGAATAATCAAGAGTAAATACCACCGGTTGAGTAATATTAGTCTGTGCCAGAATTTTCTCTTCTGCATTTTGTCCATATATTAAATCCGTTATTTTTTCACCAATGTGGGGATAAAAAGCTTCTGAACACATATCCACATATTCTTTAAATTCTGGAATTACACTATATAATGCTCTTGCCATTCCAACATATTGGCAACCCTGTCCTGTAAACATTAATGCCACCTTAGGTGATTTTTCTACAGTACTATTTTCTAAAGTAAGTTTATCTAATTTTTCAATTAATTCCTTCACAGAAGCTGAAATAACGCTGCATCTATGTTTTAAAGCCGTATTTCTTCTATTTTCAGTGTAGCAGATATCCTCTAGAGAATAATCTTCATGCTCTTTTAAAAATGCAGATAAATTTGATATTTTTTCTCTTAGTGCTTCTTCTGAATGGGCTGTTAAACATAAAACCTGTTTAGATAAATGAGTTTCCACTGTCAAAGCAGCTTCCAAATTCTCAGGAGCTTCTTCCACCAGCATATGGCAATTTGTGCCGCCGAAGCCAAAGGAATTAATTGCAGCTCTTCTGGTACCTTTTTCACTTACCTGCCACTGCCTTGAATTTTCTGTTAAATAAAAAGGTGTATCGGCAAATTTAATCATTGGATTAGGCTTACTCAAATTCACATTTGGTGGTATGGTCTTATTCTTTAAGGCTAAAACTACTTTTATAAAGCTGGCAATTCCTGCTGCATTTAAAAGATGTCCAATATTAGCTTTCACAGAACCAATGGCAATGGATTGATTTTCAGGTTTCCATTTACTGAAGGCCTGAGCAATAGCTCTAACTTCACTGGGATCTCCTATCTTAGTACCTGTCCCATGAGCTTCTACATATTGTATTTCTTTAGGATCTATAGCATTTTTTCTATAAAAAGCTTCTATTACACTTCTCTGACCATCAGGATTTGGTGCCATAACTCCTATGGAATGACCATCATTGTTCACTGCACTGCCTTTAATAACTGCCAAAATATTATCCTTATCTTCTATAGCCTTATTCAGTGCTTTTAAAAGTACTAAACCGCCCCCTTCTCCTGGAACAAATCCATCTGCTTCTGCATCAAAGACCTTTGACTGTCCTGTTTTGGACAATGCCCCTGCACTGCTGAAATATATGTAAGGTGTAGGAGTCAATAAAAGATTTATGCCTCCTGCTATGGCCATTTCACATTCCCTTCTCTTTATAGCATCACAAGCCATATGAATTGTCACTAAAGAAGAAGAGCAGGCAGTGTCTATAGTTAAGCTTGGTCCTTTTAAATTGAATTCATGGGAGGCCCTTGCAACTACCATATTTAAAATATTATCTACCAGTAGATTTGTATGATCTTCAGTATAACCAAAGTTATTTTTCCATTCTTCCATAAAGGAATTTCTCTGCTCACTTGACAGATTGTTAAAACTGCTGAATTCCTTTATATTATTCATGTTCATGGTATTAAGATGATACTCAAAATAATTATTGGTACCTGTACCTGCAAATATACCTACATTTTTCCCATCTACAGCTTCTTTTGAGTAGCCCGCATTTTGAAAGACTTCATAAATAAGTTCCAGCATAATACGCTGCTGAGGATCCATAACCTCTGCCTCTTCACTGGAGATGTTAAAAAATTCAGCATCAAAGGCATAGGGATCATCTATAAATCCGCCTGCACTGCAGTAGGTTTTACCTTGCTTTTTATCAGCATCATAATACTTATTTATATCCCATCTGTTACCAGGTATTTCAGTAATACTGCTTTTTCCATGAGCTAGATTATTCCAGAATTCCTCAGAATTTTTTGCTCCTGGAAAACGACACGCAATTGATACTACTGCTATATCTTGAGCATTTAAATCATTGTTTTGTTGTAAATTTATTTCCTTATCCAGCTTTTTATATTCTGATATTGGTTCTTCTGAAGTCTTCTTATTAAAGAATTTAATTAAATATTCATTCATCTCATTAATAGTAGAGCATTTAATCAATATGTCATGACTAAGGGTTATCTTAAATTCCTCTTCAAGATAATTCAGTAATTGTATTGCCTTAATTGAATTGCCGCCCAATGCAAGAAAGGGTTTGTCAAGTGGAATAACCTCCTCGGGCATTTCCAGTACTTTAGCCCAAATATCCCTTATACCTTTTAAATAATTGTCTTTTAAATGATCATCTTTTTCTAAAGCTATCTCTTTTTCTGTAATTTTATTCTTACTTATATTATCACCATTTGTATTCCCATTAATAAGTAAATCCTTAGCAGAATGGGTACTTTCATTATATTCATTGTTTTTAAAATTTTCCAGTAAGGCAAAACGCTTAATTTTTCCACTGGATGTTTTTGGAATGTCCTTAACTAAGATTAAAAAATCTATATTTATTCCCATTATTTCATTTACAAATGCAATAATTTTAGAATGGAATTCAAGTTTAGCAGTTAACCCTGAAAAAAGAGCTACCTTTTCACTGTTTTCTTTTTCATCCTGCCATGCACAAATAGCTATTTTTCCAGGCTCTACTCCTTCTAAAGCTTCAATTCTGCTTTCTAAATCATGTGCATAAAAATTTTGGCCATTGACAAATATAATATCCTTCATTCTTCCTGTAATGCTGAGACGATTATTTACCACAAATCCCATGTCTCCGGTATTAAACCAGCCCTCTTTAAAAACTTCACTGTTTAGCTGTGGATTATTTAGGTATCCAGGTGTTATGTTTCTACCTTTAATTTGTATTTCCCCTATAGTTCTCTCAGGGACAATCTCACCTTCAGAATTAATAATTCTAAGTTCCATTCCATCTACTACATAACCTAAATCTGCAATGAGAATTGAATCATGATCACCTTCCTTATTTACTACTGCTTTTGATTCTTTTCCCATAATTTTTCTGCTCAAATTGTGATGCATTGGATCTTTATCTAAAGGTGAAAGGCTTATTGTGAGAGAAGCCTCCGCCATACCGTAGGCCTGAACCATGCTGGTTCTCTTTAAGCCGCAGCCTGAAAGCCTATCTAAGAATACATTGACTAATGAAGTAGAAATTGGCTCTGCACCATTTATAATAACTCTTAAGGAGCTTAAATCCCAAGACTTTAAATGCTCCTCCTTTATTCTGCTGAGTAGCAGCTTATACCCGAAATTAGGTGAGCAGGTTACCGTAGCTTTGTGCTTTGAAATTAAATCCATCCATAAAATAGGATTTTTAATGAAGGTCAAGGTAGTCATATTAATAATTTTTGCTACCACAGCTATTTGTGTAATGTGAAAGCCTATTAATCCCATATCATGGCTAAATGGCATCCAGCTTAATATTGTATCTTTAGAGCATAATTTAACTCCCTTTACCATAGATTCAACGTTTATAAGTATATTTTCATGGGTTAATACCACTCCCTTTGGAGTATTTGTACTTCCTGAACTAAATTGTATAAAGGCTGGTGAACTAACCTCTGCCAGGTTAAGTCTGCCTTTTTTATCACCTTTATTTATCTCTTCTGTCCCCAATATCCTCATAGATTTCAGGCCCATTGAATTCTTAAATAAATTATAATTTTCCTTCATCTTTTCATCTACAATAAGCACTGGTTCTTTAAGCTGCCTCCATATGGTTATTATCTTATCTGCAGTTGCATTTCCCTCAGTAAAGGCTGTTGGATGGGTAAGGGGCACTGGTATAATTCCGCCTAATATGCACCCCCAAAAATTTATTACAAAATCTATATTTTCATCTATGACAAATATGGCGTATTCACCTTTTTTAATTCCTGCTTTTTCGAAGACTCCCAATGCCTTATAAGATCTTTCTAGAATTTCCTTATAAGACAGGTAAACTTCACTATAATCCTCACTTACAAATAAAATGCCATTATTAATTTTATTTTCTGCTGCTTCAATAAGCAAGTTACCAAGATTATGCTTTTTGTAGTATATATCCTCTATAGGTTTTCCCTTTAAAATTGATAGTTCATCATTAGTTTTTTCATTTTTTTCAATGGTTTCTTTACTCATCTCTTTTTCCCCCCAAATTGAAGCAAGTTCTTAATTCAGGTGGGGATTCTTTTACCCCATCTGAATTTTAGAACTGCAAATGCATGGCTTACTTGGCGTTGAACTCCCACTTTCACAGAGTGCGTGGGAGACTTACGCCAAGTTAGTCAGGTTAAATTTCATTTATCTGATTAACAATTGTAATTATGCATCCTGCACCTGTGCTCTGTTTACTTTTAAAAATAAATGAGGCAAAAGTGCCAATAGCAATATTAAGCTTAAGCTAAACAAATAATTATTACCTAGCTTATTCATAGCTACCGAAGATAAGGCTGGTCCTGCCGCACATCCAAAACTATAGAAAAATGTAAAATTTGAAGTAGCAGATATAATCTCTTCCTTATTTAAACCCTGAGCCCCCAGCGCCATTGAAATAGGATATATTGCTCCTATACCTACCCCGCATATAAATGAAAAAATCAATTTATACATTAATCCGTGAAACTGGATTATTCCAAAGAAGCCTGCTAAAGATATAAGTACACCTATTATTAAACCTTTTTCTCGGCCTATCTTATCCCCAATATAAGTGATAGGAATTGTTCCAACTATACCTCCAATTACAAACATACCCAGTGCATATCCCATCTGTGAAAGAGTGAAATTATATTTCAGTAAAAAGATCGGATACATGGAGGCAATGGTATTTTCTATAAATCCATAGGAAAAGGCACCCTGCAGTGAAAGAGCTATTTTCCTCGTTACATCTTCCTTTGGCTTATCAGATATATACAATTTTACTTTTATTTTAGAAAGGACAATAACGGCTGCTATAAGTAAGCATAGTGCACCAACTATGAAGGATAAATATATATTACTTTCATAAATTTTAGGTCCACCAATGGTGCCAGCTGCAAACCCGAAGGCAAAGAAAAGAGTATACACGCCACTTATAACCCCCCTATTGGAATCATCAGCAAAGCTATGAAGAGCTGTCTGAGTGCCTACCAGATGAAAACTTACACCAAAACCCATTATTGCCATAAGAATAAACCACAGCACTCCTCCAAAAATAAGAGGAAAAATTATAGTACACATTGAGCTTATAATTAATCCTAAGGCAATAAGCTTCTTTAAATCTCTGTTTCTCATTTTCTTATTGATAAATATTGTTCCAAGGGCAACAGTTAAAAAATATACTGAAGCAATAACCCCAATAAGCAGCTCGCTGACATGATTTCTTGACATATGTGTAGAAGTAAGGGGAATTATTATACCTATAGCGCTGCCAATAAGCAGTGCCATTAAATAAATTACCCATTTACTATTATTGAATATTTTAGCTATTTTCACATTCTCACTCATTCACATAACCCCTTAATTATAGACATCTTAAATCTATTTTCGTATACCTAAACCTAATACGCCCTGCAGCATAGTCATCTGCTGTGAGCCAAACCAATGCATATCCTGCTTTCCATATACCTGAATAGTTTCACCGGTTATGCAATCTGAAGCCTTTGAAGCTAAAAACATTACTACCCCAGCTACCTTTTCCGGTGCTATAGCCTTTGACTTAAGAGCCGCCGGAGCCATATCTGTATCTACTAAAGCAGGACAAACTGCATTTACTTGAATATTGTGAAGCTTTAATTCTTCAGACAAGGCCTTAGTAAGACCCAAAATTCCATGCTTAGAAGCTGCATAAGCTGTCATAAGAGGATACCCTATTAAAGAGGAGTCAGAACCTATATTTATTATTTTCCCACATTTTTTACTTATCATAAAAGGTGCAACGGAATAGCAGAGATTGTAGCTGCCAAATAAATTTGTATTTATAATTTCCTTCCACTCTTCTGGAGCTGTATCCACTAAAGAAGACATTTTTGTAATACCTGCATTGTTTACTAAAATATCAATTTTTCCAAACTTCTCTATCACTAAATTTATTTTTCTCTTCACTTCTTCCAAATCAGTAATATCAGCTTCTATAGCATAAGCCTCTCCACCAAAATTTCTGATTTCTCTTGTAACCTGCTGCAGCTTTGAACCTGTTCTTCCTATTATAATTACAGCGGCACCTTCCTTTGCAATATTTAAGGCAATGGCTCTACCTATACCTGTTCCCCCTCCTGTTATAACTGCAACCTTATTTGATAACTGCCCCTCAGTATGATGTTCCCGAAGACCTATACCACGGTTTTCATTGTCTAAAGGAACAGCTGAAAGCATTGCTTCTAATGTCGAAATATATTTATCTCCTAATTCCTTAATGGTTAAAGCATTAAATAAATTATCTGAATACTCCAGCTCTACTACTAAATTCCCATCAACTATAGAGAAGAAAAATTCCAATATAGATATTCTCTTTTGATGAGGCATAGAAAATCTTCTATCCATATTCTGTCTTGAAAATTCAATTGATTTAAATTCTGGAAGTCTTCTATTTCCCAGGTAATTTGCCCTTACCGGAGTTAATTTTAAATCTGGATACATATAAAAAGGCAGATTTTCTGAAATAAGATCGTAGCTGACCCCCTTTAAAGGGACTTCATCAAATTCCCTTCTTATTTTTTCTACTATGGTTTTTAATTCTTCTTTTTCTTCTATGTCTATTCCCAAAGGAAAATTCACTGCAAAATCACCAGCAGACTCAAAGAAGTAATTATTACTAAAATCTCTTCCGTTAACTCTATGACTTATAATTATTTTGGAACTGTTAAAGTTTTTACTTAAAATTTTATATAGTGGTGCCAGTAATATAGAATATACATTAGAATTAAAATACTTCTTTGCCTTTCCTAAAAGTACTGAGGACAATTCTTTACTTAATGTAAATTTCTCTGTAACTGATGAAGCTTCATCATTAGGCCCTTTGTTAAAATCATAGGGTATATTGAATACAGAATCTTCTGCTGGGAATTTACTTTTCCAGTAATCCATGAATTTTGAACCATTAACTTCTTTTTCCTTTTCCATAGCAGCTATAAAATCTGTATAAGATTTTCTGTCACTTTCTTCTATTGATAAATTTTTTCCAGAAATAAGCTGTGCATATATTTTCCAAATATCCTGAAACAATATTCCATTGGTAATTATATCTGATATAAGATGATGCCCTATCACTGATATGTCATAGGAACTTTCTGAAATCTTGACTACTATAACCTTCCATAGAGGCCATTTATCTACCTTTAATTCTTTAACAGTTTTTACTATTATGTCTTCTACATTTTTATCTCTCTGATCTTTTGAAAGCTTTGAACCATCGTAAAAATCAGCATTTACATTTAAGTCCTCTGAAAGAATTTTTTGTACCCATTTATTTTTTTCTCTAGTAAGCTCACATCTCAATACTTCATGTTTCTTTATGAGCAGTGTAAGTGCTCTGTTAAAATCCTTAAAATCTAGAGGCTGTTTAAAGGTGAACCTTGTAAATCCTGCCCATTGATAAGGATAGTCAAAATAATTCATAAGCCATTTTTGAGCTGGCGCTAAAGGCATTATCCTTTCTCCAGATGTAAGTGAAATATTTGCATCTGTACTCAATGTTAAAGTTTTATCGTAATCATTTCCTATTTCTTTCATAAATTCCACCCCTGGGGTGTAAATATTGGAAGTAATTTTTATCTCAGATGTACAATTATCAGAGGAATCGGAAATAGTGGAAATCATCTTAATCAGAGCTTTTCTATCAGTTTTGCCATTTGGAGTTTTAGGTAAATTATCCAGCCATTTTATCTGGTGAGGAACCATATATTCAGGTAGTTTACTTCCTACAAGTGACTTTATTTTCTTATCCTCTACACAGTTTCCTGATATACATGCTACCAACCTCTTTTGTCCATCCCCATAATCCAAAGCCACTGCGGCTGCTTCCTTTACCATAGGATGACTATGAATTACTGCTTCTATTTCTCCCAGTTCCACTCTGAAGCCTCTTATTTTTATTTGATTGTCTATGCGTCCGTGATATTCATACTCTCCTTGAGCATTTTTAGCAGTTAAATCACCAGTTCTGTACAGATAATCTCCTGGTACATGTTTAAAGGGATTTGATTTAAAGGCCTCAGAAGTTTTTTCAGCATTATTTAAATAGCCTTTAGCAAGCTGTATGCCGCCAATCCAAAGTTCTCCTACTTCGCCCTCTGGAAGCTCTCTCATATTTTCATCCAAATTCAGTATATATACATTATCAATAGCTTTTCCTATTGGAATGCTGATTTCTCCACTAGCTCCCGGTCTTCTCTCTATTACATGGCAGGTTACATCAATTGAAGCTTCTGTAGGTCCATATAAATTAGCCAATCCAACCCCCATTCCGTATTTATCTATCCACTTTTGCATAAAGGACATTGGCAGAGCTTCTCCGCTGTAAATAAGCCATCTTAAATCATTAAACTGATAATCTTCATCTTCTATGGCATGAATAAATTCTCCAAATAATGAAGGTACAAAATGCATAATATTAATTTTATTTTCTATAATCCATTCAGCAAGCCTCCAAGGATTTTTAACAATTTCCTTCCTTACAGGGCATACAGTTCCCCCATACATTAGTGGCCAGAATAGTTCCCAAATAGATATATCAAAGCAGCAGGAGGTCTTTTGTGCAACTCTTTCTCCAGGCTTTAAATTAAACATCTTCTGATGCCAGGTAAGTCTGTTCATATAACCTTTGTGACTTAGCATAACTCCCTTAGGTTTTCCCGTAGAGCCTGAAGTATAAATGATTAACATCAAATCTTCTGGGCTGCTTATATGTTCAGGTGCTTCTTCTGAAACCTCCTCCCAGATATCTCTTTCTACCTGTACAAAATTAACTTTATCTTTAATAACTTCACCTTCATCTAAAAATACAAGTCCCTGAATATTTTCATTCTCTTCCAGTATTTTTGATAAATCCTCTTTTAAAGCCTGCTCCGTAAGAAGTATTTGTATCTTGGCATGATTTAATATATATTTGATACGATCTGATGGATAAGCTGCATCCAAAGGTACATAGGCTGCCCCAGCCTTAAGTATTCCAAGCATGCCTATTAGCATATTGGGTCCAGGCAAAGTCATAATTCCAATTAAGGAACCTGTTGTAACCCCCTGTTCTCTCAAATAATTAGCAATTTTGTTAGACAAAAGCTCCAGTTCTCTATAGGTAACTGACTGATGTTCATAACTTATAGCATCAGCACTTGGTGTCTTTCTGCACTGCTCTATTATCTTCATATATGGTATATATAGCTGTTCACCCTTCACATATTCCTTTAGTTTTTCATTTTGCTCAGAATTTTTATTTTCATAGGAGCTCATATCTTTATGAATGCTTGAAATTATTTCTCTCAAGGTTCTGCATTCAAACAGTGAATTTCTGTCTACAATTTTATAATTCTTCACAAGTCTTGTAATAATACGTATACGCTGTAATGAGTCCATTCCCATTTCCGCTTCTAAGTCTCTATCCATATCTCTGCTGCAAATTGATGTGGAGCATACTTCATTAAATACATTGGAAACTTCGTCAATTAAATCAGCTGCATAACTTGCAGTAATGTTAACAGTTTTTTGTGGCTTTATTTCATATTGTGCCAATTCTTTAATATTGTCTATAAAATTATTAATAAGCTTATCTATGTCCTCTCTATGAAAAAAAGAACTATCATAATTGGAAGATATGAAAAGTCTGCCTTGGAATATCTCTATGAGATTATCAATAGCTCCTGCATTTGTAGAAGTATAAGCTTCATAATCATATACATTTATATCTCCATAATAGCTATTTATATTTGTATTTCCCACAAAGGATAAATATAAATTTGACTTTAAACTTGCTCTTATAAAGCCTTCAATAATAGGAGACATTTTACCGTTATTCAGCATTTCCTTATGCTTTATCTCACCTGCTGCTTCAAAAATCTGTGCTCTATCAAAGCCAGCTGCTATTGCATTTTTTATTTCCATATCAACCTTTTTTACCATAGCATCTAAAGTCTCATTGTTTGCTTCTACATTATTAAAGGTCAATGCTAAATTCTGAGCAAAACACCCTAACATTCCCGTTGCATCAGCATTAGGGTATACTTTTCCTCCTGTAGGTAAGTTCAGTATTATATTATTAAATTCTGAAGACTGTTCTCTAATTGTCTTTAAATAGGCACTGGTAAGCAATGTAAATAGAGATACCCTCCATTTTTTTGTGGACAACATCAACCTTTTCACTGTATCCTTATCAATACTGTATTTTATGCTTTTTACCTTGGCATAGGGATTATGAATTTTTTTATCATTATAGGGATTAAAAAAATATTTATTTTTCCCCTGCTTTTTTAAGTATTCCTGAAGTTTATTTATCTCCTGCTGATCTTTCCATGAATTGATACTTTTAACTACTTCATTGTAATGTAAAGCAGATATTTTTTGCTGGCAATTGTATTCCTTCCCTGATACTTTTGACCCATATATATCAAGAAGTTCCCTTATAATCTCCTGATTCCCTAGTCCATCAGAGATAAGATGGCTATTAGAAAATATTATTTCATATTCTAACTCCTCTGTTTGAATCACTTCAATATTGTGCAATGGCCATTTAAAAATATCAAATCTTTCATTTATTATCTCTTCAAATTTCCTGTTGAGATACTTATCTTGTTCCTGATGCTTAAAATTTCTAATATCATGAACACGAATTTCCGGTGGTGCAATATAATCTGATAACAAAAACTTATATTCTTCAAAGGCCTTTGCTCCTTCTGGCACCTGAAAATAGGCTTGCAATACTATATGTCTATGTATTAATTCCCTCCAGCTTTCCCATAAATAATTTATATTTAGCCTTCCTTTTATCCTTATTCCATTACAAATTGTTATAGTGCCCACAGCAAAATAAGATGCTAAAAATGGATATTGTGCATTTAATATTTCTAAACTTATCTCTTCCCCATTATCTCTATTCTGTAAATATTCCTGTTTTTCTATTATCTCATTAACTTCTCTGCTAATATTTTCTTTAGAAGAATTCCAGATTTCAAAAACCTCTATTATATCACCTATGGTATCCAAAATCATAAGAGAATTCACTGGATTTTCCTTCATAAATTCCTCCAGCTGATCTTTCGGAATTAATTTCATTAGCTCATTCATTAAAGTTACCATTTTTATTGAATCAAAGCCCAAATCACTTTCTAGATACATATCCATTTCTAAATCTTCACTGTTATGACCAGTAACTTCTGAAATTATATTCAAAATATCCTGAGCCATTTTACTCAATTGGCTATTTATCATATTAATCACCTCTCTAATTTATAATGTTAATAAATTTTCTAACTACTATTTTCAATCAAAACATTATATAACGTAAAATTTCTGTTTTTATTCTCTTGTTTATTGAAGCAAGTTCTTAATTCAGGTGGGGATTCTTTTACCCCATCTGAATT
>NZ_JBDNRK010000015.1:0-56624 GCF_047718555.1 Clostridium sp.
GTAGAATTTAAAATATACTAGCATACTGGCCTATTTATTTTTTGAATATGCCTTATCTGAATTTCTTTATAGTGTCCTTTATTTTACCTACAAGAAGTTCTTTGTTCATTTCATCAATATTATCTATAGAATCCAAAAGTTTTATTAACTGATTTTTTAGATTAGAGTTACTATTAACTTTTTTTGATATCATTCTTTCATTTATATGAACAATATCACCAGATCTCACTATTCTTGTATTATATCCTTTTTCCCTTGTAAAATTCAGAAAACTTTCCTCTGCTTCTTTTTCTCCATGTACTAGAAATATTTCCTCCGGCTTTTTACTAAAACTATCCAGCCATTGAATCAGACCATTTCTGTCCGCATGGCCTGATAATGCTTCAATATTATATATTGAAGCATTTACTGCAAATTCTTCCCCAAAAATTTTTACTTTTTTTGCTCCATTTACAATATTGTACCCCAGTGTTCCCTGAGCTTGATATCCTACAAAAACTATAGAGCACTCTTTTCTCCACAAATTATGCTTTAGATGATGTTTAATCCTTCCCGCCTCGCACATACCACTAGCAGAAATAATCACTGCACCAGATTGAATCTTATTTATTTTAGCTGAATCTTCCTGGCTGTTAGTAAAAATTAATCCATCAAACCTAAGCGGATTACTTCCATCATCAAATTCTCTTTTAGTTTCCTCATCAAAGCAGCTGCTATATTTCTCAAATATTTTTGTAGATTCTGCCGCAAGAGGACTATCTACAAATACCATCAGATTACCTAGCTCTCCATTTTTTCTAAGTTTACTGAGTTCATATAAAATCTCCTGTACCCTTCCCACCGCAAAGGAAGGTATGACAACATTTCCCCCCCGGTTAAATGTTTCTTTTATTATATTTGTCAGCCTATGCAATTGGCTATTTAAATTATCGTGTAATCGATTGCCATAGGTGGTTTCCATTATCAGATAATCTGCATAATCCAGTATTGTAGGATCTCTCATAATTGGAATGTTCACATTGCCTACATCTCCGGTATATACTATTTTTACCTCATCTTTTTCCTCTTCTTTTACAAATATTTCTACAAAAGCGGATCCCAAAAGATGACCTGAATCCCTAAATCGTATTTTAAATCCATCAAAAATCTCCATGGTGGTATTGTAGGGTATACCTGTAAATAGATACATGGATAACCTGGCAATAGCCGCCGTATAAAGTGGTTCAATTAAATCCAGTCCCTGTCTTCTTCTCCTTTTGTTCTTCCATTCTACTTCCATTTCCTGAATGTAACCACTATCTGCAAGCATAGCTTCGCAGAGGTCCTTTGTAGCATTAGTACAAAAAATCTGCCCTTTAAAACCTTTTTTATAGAGTAGAGGTATTCTTCCACTGTGATCGATATGGGCATGTGATAATATTACATAATCTATTTCTTTTGGATCAAAATTAAACCCATCATTTCCCCTTTCTTTTTCATCCTTACCTTGGTATAATCCACAATCTAATAATATTGTTTTATTACTTACTCTTAAAATATGGCAGGAACCTGTGACACATTCAGCAGCACCGTAAAATTCTAAATTCATATTCCACATCCCCTTTCTATAATTTCATTATACAGTGTATCTTTCATTTTTCGCAATAATTTTAATATTTCAAATCAAAATGTTTACTTTTACATATTAGATAAAAATAAATAAAATATTATAAAAAAATAATCAAAAATCATGAAAATATATTTAAATTTCATAATCTTTGATATTGTCAATTAATCTAAATCATCCTTATTTACATAAATTACAAATTCATAAGCTGCTAATAAAGTATTTTTGATTATTATTCACAAGCTAAGCTTTTTTAGAATATTTATCTATTATGTTTATAATATTATTAACTCCATTTTTTACAGGACTTTCATTCATAGCTTTTATATATTTATCTTTATCTCTACTGAGTTCATTTAATTTATTTATAAGCAGTTCACTGTTTAAGCTTTCCTCTTCTATAACCATACTATATCCGTGTTTTTCAAAGGAGGCTGCATTTAAAATCTGATCACCTCTACTGGATTTTTTTGAAAGAGGAATTAATATGTTAGGCTTCCTAAGTGCTAGAAGTTCAAAAATCACATTAGCACCTGCTCTTGAAATTACTAAATCTGCTGCATTCATTAGATCCGGCAATTCATCCTTTACATATTCAAACTGCTTATATCCTTTTTTCCCTTCTAGAGCACCTTCTAAATTTCCCTTACCACAAATATGAATTACATTATACTTTGATAAAATACTATCAATATTTTTTCTTATAGTATCATTTATTATCTTGGAACCAAGACTTCCACCTATGACAAAGACAACAGGTTTATTTAAATCAGAAAATTTACATAATCTTAGACCATTCATTCTACTGCCTTCAAGCAGTTCTTTCCTTATAGGTGTTCCTGTAAGTACCCCTTTATTTCCCTTTATATTTTTTATGGACTCTGGAAATGTAACGCAAACTTTAGTACAATAAGGTGCCGCCAGTCTATTTGCAAGACCTGGAGTAATATCAGATTCATGTGCTACTACTGGAATTTTACATAGATGTGCTGCTATTACTACTGGAACTGTTACAAATCCTCCTTTTGAAAATACTATATCTGGTTTTTCTCTTTTCATAATACCTATTGATTGAATTATACCTCTTAGAACCTTAAAGGGATCAGAAAAATTTTTTATATCAAAGTATCTTCTAAGCTTTCCACTGGATATAATATGATATTCAATATTTTCTCCTTGTATTATATTTTTTTCTATACCATTTTTAGTACCTATATATTGTACTTCATAGCCTAAAGCTGTGAGCTTAGGTATTAATGCCAGATTAGGAGTAACATGTCCTGCCGAACCTCCACCTGTCATAATTATTTTATGCTCCTTCAAAGAAAGCACCCCCAACAAAATTTTTATTTTAAACTTCCCATATAGACAATTGCTCGCTGTCCCTTATTAAGACAAAACTATAGACTCATTAAGAATCCTTCCAAATTTAACAATAGTACAAATTTACTGAAATAATATTTATTAAGCTCTTGAAGCTCTAAAATCTACAACTCTCATTTGTAAATATTTTTTATCTCTAAAGACATTTATAAAGGGTACGTAAACTAAATCCAATTTTATATTATTGTTATCTGATAAAGCCTGTTCTAAGGAAATATTATAGAAATCCCTAAGCATTTGCTGAAATTCCTCTACCTTTCCAAAACATATGCCGGTTATAACTTTCTTATGATTTTTCGAGGATACTTGAAATTTCAATGTACTTTTAATTTCTCTGCCTAAAAGCTGTATATTGTTTATAAGTACGTCCCTTTCTCCTAATAGAGGAGAGGTATTTCCTTTACCAAAGGGCTCTAATCTATTTATCTCATCAACTAATTTTTCATTTATTTCTTCCAGATGAACTTGCTTTTCTAATCTAAGTTTAGGTATTATATCTTCTTCTGTCAAATTACAGTTTTCATTAAGCTTTTTTCTAAGCAACGCAATATTTTCTTCTTTTATTGATAGCCCTGCTGCCATGGGATGACCCCCAAATTTGTGAAACAAATCTTTGCATTTTATTAACTCTTCAAATAAATTATATTCTTCAATAGATCTGCCTGAACCCTTAGGCATTTCCTTCCCCTTAGTAATAACTATAGTTGGCAAATTAAATTTTTCTCTAATCTTTCCTGCCACAATTCCAGCTATGCTCTCGTGGACATTTTCATTATATACTACTAAGACTCTATCATATTTCATATCTGAATTTTCTATATTGTTTATTATTTCATCTACACATTTCACCGTCATCTCTTGTCTCTTTTTATTTAGCGCCACCAGCTCCCTTGAAAGTGAAATTGCTTCGTTTTTATCCTCCGTTAATAACAGATTAACGGATAACTCCGCAGTTTCCAGTCTTCCCGTAGCATTTATACAAGGTCCTATTAAAAACCCAACGGTGTGAGAAGTAATTTTCTTATTTTTCATCTCTAAAGTTTCTAAAAGAGTATTTATACCGAGATTTTTACTATTACTCAAAGTGTTTAATCCAAGCTTTGCAATAATTCTATTTTCATCCACTAAATCAACTACATCACATATAGTTCCAATACAGGCAATCTCAATATAGTCATAGGCTTCCTTCTCGTCTATTTCCATCTTGGAAAATAGAGCCTGAGCAAATTTAAAGGCTATACCAGCACCACATAATAATTTAAAAGGATAAGTACAATCCTGCTGTTTTGGATTTATTATTGCATCTGCTTTTGGAATAATATACTTTTTATTTTTCTCTTCATCCTCCATAAATGGCAATTCATGATGATCTGTTACTACTACCTTAAAGCCTAATTCTTTTGCAAATTTAATTTCTTCAAGGGCAGAAATTCCATTATCACAAGTTAAAACTGCATGGAAGCCCTGTTCTTTGAGTATTCCCAATCTTTCCTTGCTAAGCCCATATCCTTCCATTTCCCTGTCAGGTATATGATAACTTACTTCAGCTCCACACTTTTTTAATGCTCTATACATTATAACAGTGCTTGTCACTCCATCTGCATCATAATCTCCATAAATAACTATTTTTTCTCTATGTAAAATACTATCCTTTATTATATCCGTTCCCTTATCCATATCCTTCATAAGAAAAGGACTATATAAGTCCTTTTCCTCAGCATTTAAAAATCTATTTATATCAACTATATTTTTTATTCCTCTATTTGCCAATATCTTAGCTGTAGTAGTAGTTATATTTGCTCTTCTTGCTATATAGTCAACGTCTGCATTAGTCCTTTTAAGCATCCATTTTGTCATTAAGCTATCACACCTCATTATTACATGATACTTTTTCACGCTCTTTGTTTCTAAATCCTTTATTCTTACCTATAGTTCTTCCTATAGCTGTAATTTTACCTGTAATACAGGATCTGCAGTGAGCTGGTGTATCATTTATACAAATCTTACCTGGATACAGTGCGTACAACTCTCTGTATTCTCCTTCTGTTACATTTGGCATCACCACATTCGCTCCACTTTGAAGTGCAATTATCCTGCCATTTTTATTTAAGGTTTCCATTGCCGTAGTGGCAGGTATATTTATATCTTTTAAAAGAAGTCTAGTTAGAGCCATAACCTTAAGACTCAAATAAAATTCTCCTCCCATTTCATCTTTTAAAGGTGTATCTGCATTGGGGATAAAAGGTCCAATCCCAATCATATCGGCACCAATTTCTTTAAAAAAAAGTATGTCATCTGCTAAAGAATCAATAGTCTGATTGGGCAGCCCCACAAGGCAGCCACTACCAACTTCATAGCCTAAATCTTTTAAATCTGCTAAACATCTTTTTCTGTTTTCATGACTCATAAAAGGGTCCATGTCCTCATATAATTTTTTATCAGTAGTTTCAATTCTTATGAGATATCTGTCTGCTCCTGCTTCTCTATATGCCTTATACTCTTCATAAGTTTTTTCTCCTATGCTTATGGTTACTGCTACATTCATCTTTTTAATATTACTTATAATGTATTTCATTTTATCTACAGTGTAAAATTCATCTTCTCCAGATTGAAGTACAAAGGTTCTGTAACCATACTCAGCACCTTTTCTTGCCAATTCAATTATTTCATCCGGCATCAACCTGTACCTTTTTATATTTTTATTTCCTGCCCTTAAACCACAGTACATACAATTTCTCTTACATATATTTGAAAATTCTATGAGACCTCTTAAATGCACCTCATCACCCATATATTTTTTTCTTATTCTATCTGCTGAATCAAATAATTCCTGATTGTATTGTGAATCTTTAAGAATCTCTATTATCTCAGCTTTTGTCAGATCATTTGTATATTCAGCTTTTTTTATCAATTCCAAAATATTATCCATATTTCCTCCCCACTCAGAAAATATCATCTCTGAAATGTATTACGCACTTCAAGAACCAGTAAATACCATTTTCAAATATATTACACTCCCAGAGTGCAAATAATGCCATTTGTAAAATATATTACATTACAAAGGTATAGTTAATAATTAATTATATGTTAAATAATAAAACTTAGGAAGTCAATATTTGAATTGTTGGATCTTTTAATATTTTTTTGGCTGCACACATAATTTCCTTTTCTTCTATACTATCATTTGTATAATCAATTAAATTAAATACATCAAAGTTATCATACATAATTTTACTTACAGCTAGAGCCTTAGAAAGTTCTATAGACTTTTCAAGTTGTAATTCTCTCTTTAATTTAATGCTCTTTATCATAGGTTCTATATTATTCTTACAGAAAAGATGACTAAATTTATCTATATTTGATAAATGTCCATTTATTATTTCTATAGCCCTGTCCACATTTGCTACAGAAGTTCCCATGGATATAGTAAAAAGTTTAATACCCTTTTCATTTTTTATGCTGCTGGATACGTCATAAGCCAGGCCATTTTTAGTTCTTATATTATCATATAGAATACTGCTGGTTCCACTTCCAAATTTATAGTTAAATATATTAAGAGCCCACATCTCACCTTCTGTCAGTTCATCTATAGTAAAACAATACTGTATTTTGGATCCTTCAATTCCAGCTTTATTTTTTATGAAAATGCCTTTAGAATTTTTTTCATAAATTATATGCTTACTATGAGTTTTCTGCCCCTTCCACTGTGCAATATATTTTTCAACTACATTTAAAACCTCTTCATATGCCAGAGAAGATACTACACTTATAACACAATTATCTGGATTATAATATCTATTATAAAAATCTCTTATATCTTTTAAAGAGAAACTTTTTATACTATTTTCACTTCCAATTATGCAGGTTTTAATTCTTCTATTTCTAAAAGCATTATTTAACAGCTCATCTTCACAGAACTGAAAATTATCATCTTTCCATTCCTTTAACTCTTCACAAATTACATCTAACTCTTCTTTAAAGCCTTCTTCTGGGAAAGCTGGCTCTTTAACTATATCAGAATATAAATCAAAGCCTTTAGAAAAATCCTCGGATAAAGTTGTACCATAATAAATGGCATAGGGAAAATTAGTCATGGCATTATTAAAGCCAAATATTTCATCACATAGTCTATTTATTTCAATTTCATCTCTTTTAGAGGTACCTTTAAAGAGCATATGTTCTACTACATGAGCAATCCCCATTTCATTTTCCTCTTCCATCAACGCCCCTGCATTAAAGCCTATACAGAAGGAGGTTATCTTACCCTCCCGATGCTCATAAGCAAGATTTATGCCATTTGGAAACTTACAAGTTTTCATAATATCACCACCATAATAATACTTATTTTAATCTTTGCAATAAAAATCTCGAGAAATCAATCTCGAGATTTTTCTTATTCATCTATTATATACGGTATAGTAGTCAATGCAATGTTTCTTCTGTTTAAAAGCACACTTTTTACAAAAAGTGAAGTTTGATTATGAAGAGCATGATGCCACCACTTTCTAACTACAAACTGAGGCATTACAACTGTTATTGTATCCTTAGGTCCTAATACAAACTCCTCTGACTCTATAAATTTAACTAAAGGACCTACCAGACTTCTATAGGGGGAACTCTTTACAGTAAGTGGAATACCTACATTGTATTCCTGCCATCTCTTTTTTAATTTTTCTGTAGATTCCACATCTACAGATACATGAAATACAATAATATCCTCTGATATGGCTCTGGCGTAATTAAGAGCTTTTAAGAATGATTTATTTAAAGTATCTATAGGAACAATAACATAATTTCTGTTAGCCCCGTAATGCATTTCCTTAGGTTTTATATCAAGTGGAAGTCTAAGAGAATCTGCCACCTTGTTATAATGATTTTTAATTCTCATCATTATAAATACTAATAAAGGTATTAACAGACATACAATCCAGGCACCATGTACAAATTTAGTAATTCCTATTACAATAGCCGTAATACAGGTAATTAGAGCTCCGAAACCATTTATAAAAGCTTTATGCCTCCAATTCCCTTCCTTTTTTCTAAGCCATCTCATAAGCATTCCCGATTGTGAAAGGGTAAAGGATATAAAAACTCCAACAGCATATAATGGCAGTAAATAATGGTTTTCACCTTTAAAATTTATAAGTAATATACTGGCTGCTATGGCTAAAACTACAATACCATTGGAAAAGCTCAATCTAGTTCCTCTTTTAGACAGCTGCCTTGGTGCATATCCATCCCTTGAAATTATGGATAATAAAAAAGGGAAATCCGCATAAGCAGTATTGGCAGCCATAATAAGTATTAAGGCAGTAGTTCCCTGAATCACATAAAACATGAATCCATTTCCAAATACTTCTGTAGCAATTTGTGATATAACTGTTCTGTCAAGGCTTGGCACCGCCTGATACATTGTAGCTAGATAGGATATACCTGTAAATAATACAAAGGCAATGCATCCTAATATTAAAAGCACTTTTTTTGCATTTTTCTGGCAAGGTTCTTTAAAGTTAGGAATACCATCACTTACAGCCTCCACACCAGTTACAGCCGTGCATCCACCTGCAAAGGCCTTTAAGAATACAAAGAAAGTAAGTTGTCCAGTAAAATCTGGCAATTTTTCTAAGGGTTTAGGAACATATCCAAAGACTTTTACCCTTACAATACCCACTACTATCATAATTATCATACTTATAATAAACAAATAGGTTGGTATTCCAAAAAGTCTTGCCGAATCTTTGAGTCCTCTAAGATTACCAATAGTCATTATAATTACAATTATAAGGCATATAGTAAGCTTATAATGTAAAAGTTCCGGTATTGCTGAAGTAATAGCGCTGGCTCCAGAAGAGACACTTACTGCTACTGTTAAGACATAGTCTATACAAAGCGAAGCACTAGCAACAAGGCTTGGAACTGTACCTAAATTATCTTTAGCAACTATATACGATCCCCCACCCTTTGGATAACTGTCTATAGTTTGTCTATAAGAAAACATAAGTATAAACAAAAGCAAAACTATTAAAAGAGCTACATAGAGCATCTTTTGAAATGCCATGATTCCAATAGCAGGAACCAGTATCCAAAGTATTTCTTCTCCAGCATAGGCTACTGAAGAAATAGCATCGCTCGAAAGAATTGGCAATCCCCAAAACACATTGAATTTTTCAGCTTTTAATTCCTCTGTTTTTAGAGATTTACCTATTAAAAACCCTTTTATTTTTTTAAACATCTTCCACCTCTAGTAAAAACTTTTCATCTTCTTTGTGCATTTTACAAATATCCAGACATCTAAAAAAATTATAGCAAAGTGTGCCCCATACTGAGTAATTATTTTTGCAGATATCTTAAATAAAGTAACACTAGTTGATTATATCTTACAAATAGCATTTATTAAAACTATTTATCAGTGTAAATTTTCTCTAAATAGCTCATATACACTGTTTATTTTTATATATCATAGAATTAAATATACTTAACTCTTTTTTTCATTATTTTGCAGTTTCTTCTACAAAATTTAATAGCATTCCTTCTTTTAAGTTATCTGCCTTATCTTTACCTGCTATTTTTTCTGCTAATTTTAATCCAAAATATATGGCAGTAGCAGGTCCTCTGCTGGTAATAATATTTTTATCTTCCACCACTATGTCTTCTATATAATCGGCAGCCTTTAGCTCTTCTTTAAAATCTGGGTAAGAAGTTATTTTATGTTTCCTATAAATATCTGCTTCCTTCAACACAATAGGAGCAGCACAAATTGCTGCAACAATTTTATTATCCCTATAAAAATCCTTTACTATTTCTATAACTTTCTTATTTTCTTTAAGATTTTTTGCTCCAGGCATACCACCTGGAAGCACCACTGCACCATATTCATTCTCATCAATTTCTTCTATCAATTTATCTGCCTTTACTTCAATGCCATGAGAGCCTTTTACAAAACTGCCAGCTATGGAACAGGTATCACATTTAACATTTGCCCTTCTCAGTATATCCACTACAGTAAGTGCTTCTATCTCCTCAAATCCCTCTGCAATAAATAATAAAACATTAATCATATTTAACCTCTCCTTTTAACTTTTATGTTTTAACGTAGATCTAAAGCCGACTATATTGTTTCCTTTGAAACTTTTAACCTTTATCTTCTTCTAATTTTTATTTCCTTTATGCGATCTCCCATAAGTACAAGCATTATATTTTTCCCTCTTCCTGCCCTGTTTTGAAGTTTGAATTCCTCAAGAGGTATAATTTTACTTTCCTTATTCTTGGATTTTACAGTAACAGCTTTATACTCCTCATGGCATAAAAAACCATATAAAGCTTCATCTTCTTCATCCAAACTTATGCCTGTTACTCCTGAAGCAATTTTACCCATGTAACTTATGTTTTTAGATAAAAACCTTATACTCATTCCCTTTAGCGTAATAATTATAATATCATTATCTTTTTCTTTATCTAAAAATTCAACATTTATCAATGTGTCCTTGCCTCTAAATTTATATGCTATAGTACTGGTATTCTCCATTTTAAACTCTTCTAAAGCTGTTTTCTTGATTAATCCATTTTTTGTAAAGAAATATACATCTATGGGTTCCTTAAAGTCCTTCACAGAAATTATATTCAATATTTTTTCTGACTTTTCATCAAAATCTTCGTTAATTTCTCCTATATTTATGCCTTCACTATCCAGGTTTTGCAAAAAGAAAGCTGATACATATAATAACTTTCCTGTATCGGTAAAAAACAAAATGGTGCTTGAGGAATCTGTGCTGCATTCCTTTACATTAGAATTATTTTTAATTTTATCATCTATTTTTATGTTTCCAGTATTATTTACGCTGACTTTAAAATTTTTATAACTATATTCATTACTAAACTCTACATTTATAATGCTATCCTTATTTGAAAGATTAAAGAGTTTTGTACCAAAACTGTTTCTTTCTGATTCCTCAAGAACTGGTTCTTCTATATCAAATTTAAATTTTAATTTAGTTTCAACAGTTAAAAATTTTTCTTCCCTATTTTTTTGTACTAATTGTACAAAAATAAGTTTTTCATTATCCCTCGTTTTCAATGCCATAATTTTAGAGTAATTTGAGCTAAACTTATCTAGGGATATTTTCTTTATAAATCCTCTATCAGTTATAAAAATGAAATCCTCTTGAGAAAGAATATTTTCTATGGAAAATACATTTACTATATGCTCTTTCTCTAGGTCTAAAGCTCTTATAAGGGTATCCAAACGCTCTCCCTTTTCTTTCCACTTGTATTCAGGTATAGCATTTCCCTTTACCTGATACATATTTCCTCTATCTGTAAAAAACATAATTGTATGCTTTGTATTGGAATTAAGTAGAAATTTATTATAATCCCCTTCCCTGTACTCTATATCCTCTACATTGGTATTAGATCTGCTGTAAGTCTTTTGAGATATTCTCTTTATATATCCTTCCTTTGATATAGTGACTACAGTATCCTCTACTACAATTAGCTCCTCTAAGTCTATTTTTGCTTCCTCTTCATTTTCAATTATCTCCGTTCGCCTGTCGTCGCCATATTTTTCCCTTACTTCTTTCAACTCATTTTTTATAACCTTAAGTAATTCTTTTTCCTTCTCAAGAATATTTTTCAGCTTTTTAATTGTCTTTTCCAATTCTCTGTATTCTTTTTCAAAGGTTTTTATCTCCAGACCTGTAAGTCTGTACAACATAAGCTCCACTATTGCCTGGGCCTGAATTTCTGTAAATTCATACTCTTTCACTAGATTATCAATAGAGTCTTTCTTAGATTTTGAAGCCCTTATAGTAGCAATTATATCATCCAATATATCTATAGCCTTAATAAAGCCCTGTACTATGTGAAATCTTTTTTCAGCTATTTCCAGTTCTTTTTCCGTTCTTCTTTTAATTACATCTTTTTGGTGTTCTACATAGTATTTTAAAATAGTCTTAAGTCCCATAGTAAGAGGTTTACCATTAGCTAAAGCTACCATATTGAAGCTTATATTACATTGAAGCTCTGTCTTTTTAAAAAGATACTTTTGTACCTTTTCAACCTCTTCTTTAGATATAGTCTTTTTAAATTCTATAACAGCTCTTATTCCAGATCTATCAGATTCATCTCTAATATCCATTATGCCTTCTAATACCTTCTGGTGTCTTTTATCTCCTGTCATTTCAGAAATAGTCTGCAATATTTTAGCTTTATTTCTCCTATAGGGAAATTCCGTTATAACAATTCCATATCTGCCATTTTCCAATTCTTCTATACTGGTCTTTGATCTTAAAGTAACTTTTCCCTCTCCAGTTTCATAAGCAGATAAAAGTGATTCTGCTCCAATCAGTATACCTCCAGTAGGTAGATCCGGTCCTTTTATGTACTGCATAAGTTCCCTTGTGGTAACTTCATTATTATCTATGTACAAAAGTGCTGCATCTATAACCTCTCTCAAATTATGAGGAGGTATATTTGTTGCAAGGCCTACTGCAATACCAAAGGCTCCATTTACTAAAAGATTAGGATATTTAGCTGGAAGAACCTCTGGTTCAAGCTCTGATGCTGAATAATTGTCTACCATATTCACTACATCTTTGTCCATATCCTTAAGCATTTCCATGGCATTAGGTGTAAGTCTTGCTTCTGTATAACGCATAGCAGCAGCATTATCACCATCCTGACTTCCCCAGTTTCCATGTCCATCTATAAGTGGATACCTGGTGGTAAAGCTTTGGGCAAGTATTACCATAGCATCATAAACAGAGGTATCTCCATGAGGATGGTATTTTCCAAGAATATCTCCTACTATTCTTGCAGATTTATAGTAGGGTTTATCAGGAAATGCCTTCATCATATAAGCACCATATAAAATTCTTCTATGAACGGGCTTTAGTCCATCGCGGACATCTGGCAGTGCTCTGTCTTTTGCTACCTCCACAGCATAGGGCAAATAATTATCTGGCATAGCCTCCTCTAAGGGAACATTAATTATATTATTATCTTTTGGTATATCTATCTTCTTAGCCACGTAATTTCCTCCATTGATGCATATTCAAATAAATAACTATTAACTATTTATTTTCGCATGCCTGAATTTTAAAATTCTGCGTATTTGTACATATAATTTTTTCTAGGCTCCACTATATCTCCCATTAAAAGAGATACCATTTTTTCTGCCTTTGCAGCATCTTCAATGGTTACTCTTTGCAATGTTCTTGTAGTTGGATTTAAAGTAGTATCCCAAAGCTGATCGGGATTCATTTCCCCAAGCCCCTTATATCTTTGTATTAGTGCTCCCTTGCCTACCTGTTTTTTTGCCTCAGCTAGTTCATCATCAGAGTAAGCATATTTTATTATCTCTTTATTTTTAACTTCTTTATATACCTTATAAAGAGGAGGAAGAGCAATATACAAATGTCCATTGGCAATAAGGGGTCTCATATATCTATATAGATAAGTCATCCAGAGAGTTCTTATATGATATCCATCTACATCTGCATCACTCATTATTATAATTTTATCGTATTTTAAATTATTTTCTCTATAATTATCCAATACACCAGTACCCACTGCTGCAGTAAAAATTTTAAGTTCCTCGCTGGCAAGGACATTTTCTAGTTTCTGCTTCTCAGTATTCATAATTTTACCTTTAGAGGGCATAATAGTTTGAAATCTTCTATCTCTTGCCTGCTTTGCACTGCCTCCAGCAGAGTCCCCTTCTACAATTATAAATTCAGCTACAGAGGAATCCTTTAGAGTGCAAACTGCTACCTTACCAGCTAAAGGAGCTGCACCCTTTCCTATTTTCTTTTTTTCAGCCTCATTTATCTTCTTTATCTTTTCCCTTCTTGTAAAGGCTTGTATTGCATTATTTATAATAGATGCAGCCAGATCCTTATTGTCTTCAATCCATTCACAGAGTTTTGTATAGGAAAGATCATTCATCATAGTAGCCGCTTCACTGTTTCCAAGCTTTGTCTTAGTTTGTCCTTCAAAAATGGGATTTGATAATTTTATTTTTATTATGGCTGTCATTCCCTCTCTTAAATCATCCCCATCAAACTCTTTATCCTTTTCCTTTAAGAGATTTAATTTTTTTGCCCATTCTTTAAAAGCTCTGGTCATTCCAGTCTTAAAGCCAGTTTCATGGGTTCCTGCTTCTGTGGTAGGTATATTATTTACATAACTAGCTATGTATTCTGTAGTTGAATCCGTAAACTGCATGCAAACTTCTGCCTGCATATATATTTTACTTATTTCTCTTTCCCCTTCAAATATAATAGGATCCTTGTGAAGTGGGGTTTTACTTTCATTTAAATAATCTATAAAATCTAAAAGACCTCTTTCAGAATGATATATCTTACTAAAAGGTTCTTCTTTCCTATTATCTATTAATTCCAGCGTTATGCCTTTATTTTGAAAGGCTAATTCCTGAAGTCTTTCATCTATTACTTCAAATTTAAAATCCGTAGAACTAAAAACCCTTTTATCCGGTTTAAAGGTTACAGTAGTTCCCGTTTCCTTTGTATTGCCAGCTTTATTTAATTTTGTTACTGGTGTACCCGGCATATATTTATCAAGAGTTTTATCAAAAGCATATTCAAATCTCTGTTTGTATATGTGACCATTTTGACTGACTTTAACTTCCAGCCATTCAGAAAGTGCATTAACTACTGCTGCACCAACGCCATGAAGTCCACCAGAGGTTTTGTAGTTCTTATTGTCAAATTTTCCTCCAGTGTGAAGCTCTGTATATACCATTTCCACTCCTGATTTTTTCTTAATTGGGTGGATTCCCGTTGGTATACCTCTTCCATTATCTGAAATAGTGACACTTTTATCCTGATTTAATATGACTGTAGCTTTATCACCGAAGCCATTGGATATCTCATCTATAGCATTATCTAATACTTCCCATATACAATGATGTAATCCCTTTATTCCAGTGGATCCGATATACATGCCGGGTCTTATTCTAACTGGTTCTAGTTTTTCAAGAGATGTAAGGGATAGTACATCATAATCCTGTTCTCTTTCATTTTCTAAATTCATGTTATTCAATTCCTCCATATAAGCACATTTAAGAAACTAGGTAAAATATAACACTTATTTTACGTATTATCATCTACTTTTATTTCCATCTTCTATGCCTTAATTCATATATTGCCCTTACATTTACAAATTATCAATCTTATCTTTACTTTATTATTTTAATTGACTATAAAAGCAAAATATTTATGAAATATAAAAAACCGAAACATTTCGGTTTTTTATATTTTTACATTAAATTCTAATTGATTATTCATAATTCATCAAGAAAATTTTTTATAAAATATTTTTAATTTAATAAAATGATTGAAGTCAATAAAATCAAATGATGTTTAAACATTAAGCTTTAGATAATTATTCAATTAAATTAGTAGCAGGCAATGTAGCGCAAATTAATTTTATAATATGTTTAATAGCTTTATCACTAATAGTACTTCTCAAATTCAAATTTTCAATTAATTCTTTAGAAATTAACAACGCTTTCTCTTCCTTTACATCATTATAGTCTGTTTTAAAATTTTCTTCAACAAAAATTACCGCTTCACCTATAGACCTCAATATGTTTTTTATAGTTTCTTCTGTAGTTTCATCAGTTTCAAGCTTTAAAATGTTTGCAGTTATACCATAATAATCTTCTTTAATTTTAGCATCCTTTTCTCTCAATAAGTATACAAAATATGAAATTCCAAGCACTATAGCAACTAATAATATATATTGAACTATTATTTCTAACATAGGAATCACTCCTTAAACAATCACATATATTCATAATCAAATTCGTAATTTGAGAAGATAGCAAATTAAAATTGGAAAAATTTACACCCCTGGGGTGAAAATATTACCATTTATTACTTCGCCCTTTCTTACTATTACGAACTAAATATTTAACTAATATTGATATATGCAATAGTTTTAGAACATGTACCTCTAAAAATATTAGAAAGAGAAAAGAGGTGTCTCTCATGCATAACATTGCATTTTAAGACAACCTCTCTATGACTAAAAATTTTTACTGAATTGTTACTATACTTTTTTGTCCACGCTTAACTTCTGTTCCTTGGTTAATTACTACACTTTTACCCTCTGGTAAATTCGTAAATACTACAGGTGTAATTATTGATGGAACCTTGTCTTTAACCTGATCAATGTCAATTTTTAAAATTGTCTGGCCTGCCTTTACTTTGTCATCTTGCTTAACAAGAGCTGTAAAACCTTCACCTTTAAGATTAACAGTATCCATACCAAAATGTACTAAAAGTTCTAGTCCATCTTCTGCAGTTATGCCTACAGCATGTTTAGTTGGAAATAAAGTTGTTATAGTTCCATTAACAGGTGAAACTACTTCTCCATTTGATGGTTCGATAGCAAAACCATCACCCATCATTTTCTGTGAGAATACATCATCGGGAACTTCTGTGATGCTGATTATTTTCCCATCTAAAGGAGAAACTATTTGAGAAACATCACTTAAGTCCACCGCAATTTCTTTTGGAGTTTCCTGTTTTGCAGTAGGAACTGGAGTCTTTCCACTGATAATATCTTTTATCTGTCCTTTAAGATGATCAGATTTAGGTCCAAATATTGCTTGAATATTGTTACCAATTTCCATAACACCAGCTGCTCCTAACTTTTTAAGCTTATCCTTATCAACATTCTTAACGTCTTTGACAATTACACGTAAACGAGTTATACAAGCATCTAAACTATCAAGATTTTCTTTTCCACCAAGTGCCTGTAATACTCCATAGGCAAGCTCAGCTCCTTCAACAACATTACCTCCTGCTGAATCTTCTGTATCATCTTCACGACCTGGGGTCTTAAGATTCCAGGTTCTTATTGCAAATCTGAATCCAAAATAGTAAATTACGGCAAATACCAACCCTACAGGTATTACTAACCACCAAGCAGTTCTATTAGGTATTACTCCGAATAGTAAAAAGTCGATAACACCGCCAGAGAAAGTCATACCAATTTTAATATTTAAAAGCTGCATTGTCATAAAAGATAATCCGGCGAATATACAGTGGATACCAAATAAAGCTGGTGCAACAAATAGGAAAGAAAATTCAAGTGGCTCTGTAATACCAGTTAAAAAGGATGTCAATGCTGCTGAAGCCATAATACCACCAACTATTGCCTTCTTTTCTGGCTTTGCTTCATGATATATAGCCAATGCTGCTGCTGGCAATCCAAACATCATAAATGGGAATTTACCAGTTGTAAAAGTACCTGCTGTAAATGGTACACCATCTTTTAACTGTGCAAAGAATATTTTTTGGTCTCCATTAACTAATTGGCCTGATTTGTTTACATATTCACCGAACTGATACCAGAATGGGTTATACCATATGTGATGCAGTCCAAATGGGATTAAGGCCCTTTCAATAATACCGAATATAAGTGCTGCTAAAGTAGGATTGGCATCAATCATGTTGTGTGAAAATGCATTTAGCCCTCTTCCTATTGGAGGCCAAATTATAGTAAGAGCAAGACCGGCAACAATTGCAACCACTGCCGTAACTATTGGAACAAATCTTTTTCCAGCAAAGAAACCTAAGTATGAAGGTAATTCTATCTTAAAGAATTTCTTATATACTTGTGCAGCAATAATCCCCATTATAATACCACCAAATACACCCATTTGTAAGGTTGGAACACCCAAAGCTGATGCATATTGAGGATGAGCAGCATCAACCATACTTGGTGTAATTCCAACTACTATTCCAACAGTTTTGTTCATTATTAAGAAACCAACTATGGCAGCAAGTCCTGCAACACCTTCGCCATCAGCAAGTCCCACTGCAACACCTACTGCAAATAATATTGCAAGGTTATCAAAAACTATTCCTCCTGCTTGACTCATTACAGCAGCTAAGCCTTGAAACCAAGCTACTTTTAATGCTGGTACAGCATTTAAAAACTGTTCTTCCTGAAACATAGTACCAAAAGCAAGTAATAATCCTGCTGCCGGCAAAATTGCAACTGGCAGCATTAAAGCTTTACCAATTTGCTGTAGTACACCAAAGGCTTTTTTAAACATAATCTTTTCCTCCTCTTTTTCTTTGTTACCAAAACATAAAAGGCATGAGCAAGGCTATAACATAAGTTATATCTATTTGCAATATCATAAAATTTTAAATTTATATTTTCCGCATATAAGTTTAAAAATATATAATAATTTCTAAATAGAATCAAAAATAAAATCCTATTGCAAATAAATACCAAATTATATTTTCACCGTTGCTCATGCCTGATCGAATCAGTAACACGCAATGATATTTTATTTAATTATAATTTGTAAATATATTAATTGTTGTTTTTGTTTACGTTTTCATAATAGCATATTAATAATAATATTACAACATTTTTTTATTAAAAATAATAGTCTATTTTCAAAATCCTTTTAATTCCAAACACACATTTAAATAAACTATACTATTAAAAGCTGCTGTCTCACAATGCATATGAATGCATTGTGAGACAGCAGCTTTTGTACTTAATTATAATGTTTTTCTAAAGACTTTATTTATATTCACTGCACATAGATAAAAAATATCTATGAAAATCCAAATTATCCGTTAATTCAGGATGAAAGGAGGTTACAAGCATATTGTTTTCTCTCGCTGCAACTATATTGCCCTTCAATTCATATATGCTTTCTACGCCTTCACCTAGTTTTGTTATAAATGGAGCTCTAATAAAAACCAAAGGTATCTTATTAGTAGAGACTTTTTCCACTAATTCCTCTGCCTCAAAACTATCGCTCTGCCTTCCGTAGGCATTTCTTTTAACGCTTATATTCATAACTTGAAGATAAGTGTCCTTCCAGTTTTCTATACTTTTAGCTAAAAGTATCATGCCAGCACAGGTTCCCCAAACTGGTAATCCCTTTAATATTTTTTCTCTTAATGGCTCTAGTAATTTAGTATCTCTTAAAAGTTTGCCAATTGTTGTACTTTCTCCACCTGGAAGTATTATGCCAGCTAATACTTCTAAATCTTCTTCTTTTTTTACTTCCACCGGCTGCTGATTAAGAGATTTTATGTGGTGCATATGCTCTGCAACTCCACCTTGAAGTGATAATATTCCAATCTTCATATTACCAGCCTCTTTCTGCATACCTATCTTTAATTTCATTTAATTCAAGACCATGCATAGCTTCTCCAAGTCCCTCTGATACTTCCGAAAGAATTTTAGGATCATTATAATAAGTAGTTGCTAAAACAATGGCTTTTGCTCTTTCCTGTGGATTTTCAGACTTGAATATTCCTGAACCAACAAATACACCTTCTGCACCTAACTGCATCATAAGTGCTGCATCCGCTGGTGTAGCAATCCCACCTGCTGCAAAATTAACCACTGGAAGTTTTCCATTTTCCCACACATATTCTACCAAATCATAAGGTGCTGCAAAATCCTTGGCAATAGACATAAGTTCTTCTTTTGGTGCATTCTTTACTTTTCTAATGTCATCCATCATAGTTCTCATGTGAGTTACTGCCTCAACTACATTTCCTGTACCAGCTTCTCCCTTTGTCCTTATCATAGCAGCGCCTTCACCAATTCTTCTAAGGGCTTCTCCTAAATTTCTTGCACCACAAACATAAGGTACTTTAAAATCCCATTTATTAATATGATAAGCTTCATCTGCAGGAGTAAGAACTTCACTTTCATCAATAAAATCTATTGCTAGATGCTGTAATATTTGAGCTTCCACAAAATGTCCTATTCTTACCTTTGCCATTACAGGAATAGATACAGCTTCCTGTATTCCCTTTATCATCTTTGGGTCAGACATTCTAGCTACTCCACCTTCTTTTCTGATATCAGAAGGTACTCTTTCCAATGCCATAACTGCACAAGCACCAGCTTTTTCTGCTATTACTGCCTGTTCTGGATTTACAACATCCATTATTACTCCACCCTTTAGCATTTGAGCTAAATTTTTATTTATTTCATATTTACTCATATTAAAATCCTCCCAATTATCGACAAAGACACTTGCACAGATTCAGGCCCAAATCTTTATATAAAATCTTTGCTTTTTAATTACTATATTATTACATTACTAATTATAGTTTGAATCTTAATATTTTAAAAGTGTATGGATACATTTAATTTCTTCATCTGTTGCGGGAGGAAAAAGCTTTAACTTATAACCTGGAAACCACTTTTTTATTTCACTTATCATATTTTTCACTCCATTATTCTATTTATATTATTTATTTTTCCAGCCATCATCAATATTACTGCGATAACGATTGATATTACAGCAGTATTTAAAAATTTATTTGGAACGAAATAACATGCTATAATTAAAAACAGAGTAGTTAATATAGAAAAATGTTTAAGTTTTATCTTTCGTTCTCTACTTTTTATCCTTTTATTAATATTATCTACAGGAGAAAAAATGCAAATAAATATAAAGGAAATTATTAATAATGATAGTATAATGGCACTATTAATTGCTAAACATTTGCCAGAAATAATTATTATGGAAAATACAACAAAACTAATAAAAAAACAACCCCAGTAAGTTTTTGCATGATATCCACCTGAAAATAATCTGATAGGACAAAAAAATATAAGAGTAACTATGTAGTATTTTTGGAGAGAAAATAACCAGAATATAATAAAATATGGAATAAACTTCGTAATCTCATCAAAAACGCAGATTAATCCATATTCCATTTTTTTCAAATCTAAATCTGAAAATTCAGGGTTCGATTCAGAAATTTTATTTACTAAACAAGTTATAAGATTATTCATTTATTTAACTCCTTGCTTCAAATTCAATTAAAAATTTAGTTCTTTCAGGAGTACTTTCTAAAGATATACTTCCATTATTTTGTTTGATCAATTGTTTAATAATATATAATCCAAATCCATGATCATATGATTTTTTAGTTTTTGTAGAAAATCCTCTATTAAAAATTTTCTCCTGAATATCTTCTGGAATCATATCTCCATTATTAGATATTTCAATATAAAATTTTTTGTCTCTAATAAAAGTATTAATTGATATTTCTTTATTTTCAATATTAGATTTAAGTTGAAATGCCTCAAATGCATTATCTACAAGATTACTAATAATACTTATTAATTCATTTTCTTTAATTTCTATTGAGCTAAATAGTTCATCAATCATTATATTAAAATTTATGTTGTTTTTCATTGCATAATTATTTTTTAGAGATAGTAATCCATTTAAATAGTCGTTACCAGTATCTATGTATTTAAATGATGAATGAAGTGTATCTGAAATTCCCATTACATAAGTTTTTATTTGCTCAACAGCATTTGGTTTATTCAATGAGCACAATCCCCATATAACATTAATATGGTTGGCAAAATCGTGTTTTTCTTGTCTAATTATACTAATTATTTCTTCCATATCTTTAATCTGATGTTCTTGAATTTTATAGCTGGCTTCTATATCTACAACTCGTCTATATTCTTTTAATTCTTTTAACTGTACTATTAAAAATATAAAATATACAACAAATATAATACAATTGTATATCTTAACATTTTTTATATTAAAAATACCAACATTAATGCTAAATATAAAAATGGCGAAAATCCCCATTTGAATTATTAAATTAGAAAAAAGTATACCTTCTCTTTGAAATAATTTAAGTTTAGCAAAATATGTCCTAAATTTAAAAAGAAATACCACAATAATTATTTGCAATATCTTGGCACCTATTATAAGAATAAATAAATATTTAGGATTTAAAAAAATTTGATTTAGATCTACATTAAATATAAGCATCTCAATGGTTTCAGTAGAAGATTCAGTTATAGAAAGTATTATAAAAAACACAAAAAATATAACTGTTGAAGTAAATAATTTTATTTTCGTAATATAGGATAATAGCAAAATATCAAATACTACTATAAAAATTAAATGATAAGCGTTAACTATATAAAATGTACTTAAATAAGTTACAAATACAAATAATATACAAAATAAAACTGACTTCAATTTATTCTTTATTATAAATCTTTTTTTATTATATAATGCTTCAAAAACTCCTAAAAGAAGCAAAGCCTCAATACTATCTAGCACTATTTCTCTTATCGAATCCATATAATGTCTCCTTTATTTCTAAGTTTTCACAAAGGGTCTATCTTACAATACATATATATGCATTGTGAGACAGCTTTTCAGCTATTCTACTATTAAGAATAATTAGTAAAACCTGATTAATAGTAAAGAGACTGTTCTCAAATTTAATAAATATTTATTTCTTTTGAGGCAGTCTCTTTGTGAAAATAATTTTTTATTTTAGAAATTCATCAGGACATTTTGGTTGATACGTAGTTAAAGTTGATGTTGGCACTATAACTAATGTTCCTAGAAATAAAGCTACAGAACCCACGACTTTCATTGATTTCCATGTTAATAATTTTTTAATATTTTTCATTCTTAATATCCTCCCAATAAAATTTATGTAGCATATTAACTGTATTTTTTATATATTCTACAATAATTTAAGTTTTCCTGCATAATTTGTAAAAAAATTTTCGTATAGCATCCTTTATTTGCATAATAAAAAATCCCCATTATTCATAAAAAACCATGATAATTTTTTATAAATAATGAGGGTTAACGTTTATCTTAACTTTTTAAGGCAATTTTACGAATGTTTATCGCAATCCATTAAGGTCCAGCAACTTATAGATACCTTAAAATGCCATTAACTCCTTATCCTTCAAATTCATCAGGGAACTGTGCATTTGAATAGACATCCTGAACATCATCGTCATCCTCAAGTTTGTCTATAAGTCCCTGAACTTTTTCAGCATCCTCTAAATTAAGTTCAGTATAGGTGTCTGGAATCATAGTAAGTTCAGCTGAAGCAAATTCATAACCTGCAGTTTCAAGTGCCTCTCTAACCTGAGAAAAATCTTCCATAGCTGTAGTTATTTCAAATGCTTCTTCTTCTGCATTAAAGTCCTCTGCACCTGCATCCAATGCGGCCATCATAATTTCATCTTCATCTAATCCATTTTTTCTTTCAATGACTATTTGGCCCTTTCTTTGGAACATGAAAGACACACAGCCATTTGCTCCTAGATTTCCACCATTTCTATCAAAAATATATCTTACATTACTTGCACTTCTGTTTTTATTATCTGTTAAAACATCAACTATAACTGCAACTCCAGCAGGACCATAGCCTTCATAAACTATTTCTTCATAGTTTACTCCTTCAAGTTCTCCTGCACCTTTCTTTATTGCCCTCGTGATTGTATCTAAAGGCATATTGCTAGCCTTCGCTTTTGCTATAACATCTCTTAATTTTGCATTGGTATCCGGATTAGAACCAGCTTTAGCTGCCACAGCTATTTCTTTTCCTATTTTTGTAAACACCTTACCTCTTTGAGCATCTGCTTTACCTTTTTTCGCTTGAATATTATGCCACTTTGAATGTCCTGACATAAAAAAACCTCCTAACATAACACTATATGTATTTTACCAAATCAATGTTTCATTAACTTCAAACTGAAGTATATCATGCTTATTAAACCTTAAATATTATATCATAAAAAATATTTTATGTTAAATTATTAAAATACTTTATTCTAAAAATAGCCTGTTTTCTATCTTAAAATAATATGTATCTTCCCCCTCAAGAAATTGGCAATTGCCAGAAGTTGTTTCAATAAAAGTTTTTTTAGCCTCTTCTAAAGTATCTATTTCAAAATAAATCATTAATTTTACTTTATCAGTATACTCTAAGCTCTCTATATGCCACATTTTCTTTTCACATAGATACTGAAGTTTTCCTAAAAGATCATAATTTACAGTAATATTAAGAGCCTTTCCCTTAACTTTTAATACAATTTTTCCTTCCTTAATTGCCGAGGAAGCGCCTTTTGAATAAGCTCTTGCAAGACCACCTGTGCCAAGAAGTATCCCTCCAAAATATCTTGTTACTACAATCACTACATCTGTTATTCCACTTTTCTTTATAACCTCCAGCATAGGAATACCTGCTGTCCCCTGTGGTTCTCCATCATCGCTGTATCTTTGCACCTCAGTTTTTTCTCCAATAACATATGCATAAACATTATGTCTTGCATCTTTATATTGTGTTTTTATATTTTGTATAAATTCTTTTGCCTCTTCTTCACTATAAACTCTTTTGATATTACTTATAAAAATTGATTTCTTTTCTTCAAACTGAAAGCTTGTCTCATCTTTTATAGTATAATAACTCATACAGACCTCTCCTAAAATATCAATGAATCTTACTTAATGAAAATTTGTACTCCCACTAAGCTTAGATATATAATTTAAATTACAACTTAAATATTAATGATTATCTGTCAAAAAGTATATTTAACAAATGAAAAAATTATTGGCTATTAATGTACTCATCACATATTCTTTTTAAATACTCCTTATCAGTAATACTTTTTATTTCTCTTATCTTATCTACAGCAATTTTGCTTTTAATTTTTATAAAGGCTCTTATTGCATAGGAAATCACCTGAGGATTATCATCATCCAAGGCCCTTAAAAGGGCACTTTCAAAGGAAGCATCATTTATCTTCCCCATAGCCGAAATAGCCATTCTTCTCACATTTACATATTTATGTACAGAAGCTTTTATAAGAATATCTTTGCAGTTCCTATCTTTAAGTTCCCCTATAATCCATATTGCGGTTTCCTTATCTTTTCCCTGCATTTCTACATATTTTTCTCTTATATATACTAACAATACTCGTTTATTTTCTTCATCTATACTGGATATAAAAGAGATTTTATCGTATTTACCAGCTCTTGCAATACTTTCCAACAGCTCCTTTGGGTTTCTGCTTTTTGCAAGGAATCTATATTTTATTTTTCCTTCAATAATGTGCTTTTGCACAATTTCCCTATTAATATTTCTTATTTTACTTATAACATCAATAGATTTACCTTCTAAAAATAAAAAATAAGATATTTGCTCATCAGTATAGTTGTCAATATTATCCCATTTAAAATTTATTAATCCACTATCCATTCTATCACTCTCTATAAACATCTGAAAATTAATTATTTTATCTCAGCTGCACTAAGTATTTTATCTATAATTTCTATTCCCCTTTTTATTCTAGACTCTTCTGTCTGTGAATAACCTAACCTAAAGTACTTTAATCCATCATCTCTATCCCGGTAAAATAATACTCCTGGTGAAATAAGCACTTTTTCTCTCTTGCATTTATAAAATAATTTATCTGAGGTTACAGAAATATCTGAATTAATTTTAATATAAAAATTAAAACCTCCTCCAGGGCTATTGAAGCTTACTTTATTCCCTAAAATATCTTTAATGCATTCTTCCATATAGGTATATCTTTTCAAATACATATATTTAAGCTTATTTATATACTCCTTCCAGTATCCCTTTTTTATATATAAATCCAAAGCTCTCTGCATAAGACTGGAAGTAGATATATCTGTGTTCACCTTTGAATTTTCCACCTGCTCTTTAATTTCTTTCGGTGAAATAAGATATCCTAATCTTATACCAGGCAAAAATATTTTTGAAAAGCTTTTTATGTAGATAACTCTATCATTTACATCAAGACTTTTAAAGCTTTCATATTTAATATTGGGATCATAAATAAGCTCTGAGAGATAATCATCTTCCACTATATAAAAGTCATGTTTTTCAGCTAATTTTAATATTTCCTTTTTCTTTTCCAGGCTGTAAGTCATTCCCGTTGGATTTTGAAAATAGCTCATAGTATAAAAACACTTTATTCTATTCTTTTTTAATATATCTTTAAAATTCTCTAAATCTATACCATCTTCCATCATATCTGCTTCTAAAACGTTAGCACCTCTCCATTTAAAAACAAAAAGTGCTCCATTATAGGTTGGTTTTTCAACTATTACATTATCATTAACATTAATTATTGCCTTTGATACAATATCTATTCCCTGTTGTGCCCCTGAAACTATTAAAATATCTTCTATTGCCAATTTATTATTCCAAAAATACTTATTTATATTTTTTCTAAGTCCATCAAATCCTAATGCCTCCTGATAAATCAATGCATTGACACCGTCTCTATCTATAACTTCATTAATTACCTCTTTAAAATTATTTATCGAGAAAAATACATTGCAAGAAGTTTCTCCTGCAAAATCTATATAATTATTCAGAGCTTCTCCTCTTATCCTTTTAAAGGTTTCAGCATAGTCTCTTTTTAATTTTCTATTTTCATCTTTCTTTTTAGCATAAGTTCCACTGCCTATTTTTTGAACAGCATAGCCTTCACTTTGAAGTTTTTTATAAGAATTTACTATGGTATCATTATTGACAGAGAGAAACAAGGCCAATTTCCTTATAGGCGGTAATTTTTCTCCATCTCGTATTTTACCTGAATCTATTAATTTCTTTATATGCCTTGTAATCTGCATATACTTAGGCATTTCTTCATTAAAGTTTACTGCATATATCTTCAATATCAAATCACTTCCAAAACTATATGTAATATACATTTTCCTCTGTCATTTTTAAAATCCTCATTTGTTTTAAGCTTTTCAATTGACCTACTAAATGCTTTTTGATATTTTACAATAGTTTTTAACATTTTGTCACCTTATACTTTAAATATCTGTTATAAATCCTATCATCCACTTCTGCAATTATTTTTGTTCCCTCTTCTAAAAATTCTTCTTCATGAATTTTTGAATTTCTATGCAAATAAGCTACTTCACTTTGATTTGTGTATGGTATAAGATACTCTGCCTTTTTCAAATCATTAGGCAAATCTTTACATATTTCATCCAACAGTACATCCAAATTTCTATTCTCTTTTGCAGAAATTTCAACTACATGTAAAGTTTTATATTTATTCGCTATATACTGAATTTGACTTATTTCAGCTTTATCTATTTTATTTAATATCAATATAACAGGCTTTTTACCAGCACCTAGTTCCCACAGCACTCTTTCAACTGCTTCAATCTGTTTAATTACATTTTCATTAGAAGTATCTATTACATGTAAAAGTAAATCTGAATAGATAACTTCCTCCAGAGTAGATTTGAAAGCCTCAACTAAATCATGGGGAAGTTTTCTTACAAAGCCCACTGTATCTGTAAGGGTGGCAATTCTATTATCCGGTAAAACTATAGCCCTTGTAGTTACATCCAGTGTTGCAAATAGCATATCTGCTTCAAACACATTTTCTTTTTTTACAGAATCATTTGGAGCCGCCATTTCACAAAGCTTATTTCTAAGAGTTGACTTTCCTGCATTAGTGTAACCAACTAGTGAAATCTTAGGTATATTTTCGTTAGTTCTCTTTTCCCTTTGAATCTCTCTATTTTTTCTTACTTTTTCCAGTTCTTTTGTCAAATCATATACTCTTTCTCTTATATGCCTTCTATCAACCTCTAATTTTTTTTCTCCAGGGCCCCTAGTTCCTATTCCTCCTCCAGTTCTTGAAAGCACACTTCCAAGTCCCAGGAGTCTAGCAGCTCTATATTTCAGTTGAGCTAATTCCACCTGAATTTTAGCTTCTCTACTTCTTGCTCTCTTGGCAAATATCTCTAATATAAGAGTAGTTCTATCAATTACCTTTACTCCTAAAGCTTCTTCCAAATTTCTAACTTGAGAACCTGCCAGTTCGTCATCAAAAATTATTACATTGGCAGATAAACTTTGCCTTATAAGACTAATTTCTTCTACTTTTCCACTGCCTATATATAAGGCGGTATCCATTTTATCCTTTTTTTGAAGTACAGAATATACACATTGTACATCGCAGGCTCTAGCAAGTTCAGCCAGTTCTTCAAGACTTTCCTCACTATCTATTCCTACCAAAATTGCCCTTTCACTATTATCTTCTTTTATATTTTCGCTTTTTATTGCATCCTGTATATATTTAAGTTTATCCATTAAATCTAAATCCATAGCCTTATGTAAATCCATAGGTCCAAACAGTTCCGGCTTAAGTACATTATTATATACACCGCAAAAACCTATTGTAATATCTGTAATATTGCCTTCATTTACTCCTACAGCTGCCATGCAATCAAGTTTCAATTTTATAAGTGCTGATATATCTATCATGGACAGTCTTGAGTTTCCACCTGGATGAGTATGAACTATCCTCACCCCTGCAAGTTTTCCTTCCTTTATATCAATTAAAGGCAGCTCAACTGTGGAGCTATCACCCACTGATACACTTATAACTTTTCCTCTTCTATCTATAGCTACACTTATTTCTCTGTTTATAATGCCTGTTACATGGCATATAATATCAGCCAATTCTTCTGTTATCACATTATATTTTGGAATTTTCATTTCATATATTTCTTCTAATTTTTCTAATAATGAATTTTTTATTCCATCTATATTACCTGAAATCACATTATCACCTCATCTTCTACTTAAGCATCTTCAAAATAAATAATCCTTTGGTATGCCAATCCATTTCCTGACACCTTGTATCATCTGCTATCACTGAGAATTCCTTCTATTAATTTTATACTATAAGATCTTTATTGTAAATAGAGTGAATAGTTCACTACTTTCCCTCTGGTAAGTCAAAGCCTGCACTTTTTAAATCAAACTGTAATGCTGTGTTTGGAACCTTGCCAACTATAATAGTTTCAGCTAGAGGTACTTGAGTTTTTATCTCTAATTTGCTCACATTCATTGGGAAAATCACTCTTACATTTGTCTTTACATTTATGTATATACTATGTTTAGTCTGATTTACACCTTCACTTTGAAATTTTGATGAATATTCAGTATCAATACTTCCAATTGGCTGAGCCTTTACAGTGACTTTAGGCCCCATATTGGATATAATATTATTCCTAAAAATATACCCTACAGGGATTTTTATATTTATACTTCCAGATTCCTTTAATTCTTCCTGAGCTCTTATAGCTACTTCACAGGCAATCTGATTCATCTTTAAAGTATCCGCTCTAAGCATTATAATATTACCCTCGGAATCTTTATCAACCTTTATAACTTCATCATAGTTAAATTTATCACTATATTCTTTTAGTATTGTTTTATTTAGTATGTCCACTGTTCTTCTTTTTATTTCCTCATCTGCAATATTTGATATAGCTGGAGTTATTGCCTTATTGAGTTCATATAAAAACACATTGAATAAAATTAATATTCCTAATAATATAACAAGTATCTTTATTTTTGTTTTAATATTAATATTTAATCACCTACCTAAAAAGCTTTCACTGATTAATGAGCAGAAACATTCAAGTTATTTTGCAACTTTCTTAAACTACTAACTGAATAAATTTAATATCTCCTAATATAGATATGTATGAAATTTAAGTGGAATAATTACAGTATTTGGTATATAATAAATAAAGCTTTAACCTTTATTTATTAATAAATTATTAAATATAACTAAAACAATTAAAAACAAAAGATAGAGTGATTTTAATAATGTACAATATTATGCTATAATGTTAGAACATTAGCTATTAGCTATAATTTAAGGAGGATACTTTATGGCAAGTAATACACGTAGTAGTAACAATACTACTACTAAAAATAAGAAAAATACAAAAATAAAGAAGAAAAAGAATCCAGTTATAAGGGCATTTAAGATATTTTTTATAACTTTACTATGTGCAATTATTATAGGTTCTGTGGCAGGTGTAGGTATTGTTTTAGCTATGATAAAAACAGCTCCGGCCTTAGATGTAAATGGAACCATACTAAATCTAGATCAGCCATCTGTACTTTATGATGATAAAAATCAAGTTATGGATACAGTTATAACTACACAAAGAAGAACTGTGGTAAATTTGGATTCTGTACCATCAAATTTATCCCATGCATTTATAAGCATAGAGGATGAAAGATTCTATTCACATAATGGAATTGATATAAAGAGAATTATTGGAGCTATGTTTATTAATGTAAAAAATAAAATTTTAAGAGAAAATGGAGGAATACAAGGAGCTTCCACTATAACTCAGGAGCTTATAAAACAGAGAATGTTCCTAACAGACTCCCTTGAAAACAGAATCTCATGGAAAAGAAAAATTCAAGAGGCCTATCTTGCTACTGAGCTTGAAAAAGTTCTAACTAAAGATCAAATATTACAAGCCTATATGAATACCATCTATCTTGGTGGTCAGGCAAACGGAGTTCAGGCAGCTGCAGACCAATATTTTAGCAAAGATGTAAAAGATTTAAATCTTATTCAGTGTGCTTTTATAGCTGGCCTTCCACAAAGTCCCTCTGCTTATTATCCATTTTCTACCTATGCGCAAAAGAATCCATCAGTTTATATAAACAGAACAAAGACAGTACTTCAGAAAATGCATGACAATAACTACATAAGTGATAGTGATTATTCTCAAGCTCTTAGTGATTTAGACAATGGCAAATTGGGATTTAATCCAGGTAAGACCAATAGCAAGTACAACTATCAATGGTTTTCATCTTCTGTTGTAGATCAAGTTAGATCCGACTTAAAAGCTCAATACAATTATACCGATGAGCAAATTAACAATTTACTAAGTGATGGCGGTTTAAAGATATATACTACTATGGATAGGAATCTTGAAGATTCTACCAAAAAAATTATTGACAGTGATTCATCTTACGGTGGTATGGAATCTGTTAAAAATTCACAAGGAGTACTGGAACCACAGGCGGCTGCTACTATAGTAGATTATCGTACTGGTGAAGTTAAAGCTCTAATAGGGGGAAGAGGTACACAGCCTATGGGATCCTTTAATAGAGCTTACGGATCAAGCTTTAAAAATGCTGAGGCTGTAGGTTCCAGTATTAAACCTCTAACTGTATATGCTCCTGCTATAGAAAACAAAATTATAACTTCTGGAACAATCGTAGATGATAATCCTCTTCCTGCAAATATAGCTAATAAGTATAAAAGTGATGATGGAGGTCCTTATCAGCCTAATAATGACGACTTTCAATATGGCGGTTCAACTACCATAAGCGATGCAATTACACGCTCAGTTAATGTAATTGCTGTAAAGGTGGAGGATGAGCTTGGGGTAACTACCGGTGCCGCCTATGCTGAGAAGTTTGGCTTAACTTTAAGCCCTGCAGATAAAACTTCTACTTCTATAGCCGCTATGGCTCTAGGCCAATTAACCACTGGTAATACACCTACTACTATGGCTGCTGCATATGGTACCTTTGGTAACAGCGGACTTTATATACCTCCTAGATTGTATACAAAGGTAGTAGATAAAACTGGAAATAATATATTGGAAAGCTCTGCTAGTCCAAGGAAGGTAATTTCACCTCAAACTGCTTATATAATGTATAACTTATTAAAAGGTCCTATTATAGGGCCCGGAGGAACAGGTCCTGCCGCAAAATTTGGAGATATGCCTGTTGCAGGTAAAACTGGTACTAGTAGTAATAAGAAAAATCTATGGTTCTGTGGCCTTACTCCCTATTATTCAGCTGCTGTATGGATTGGTAATGATTTACAAACACCAATGAACAATAACTATTATAGTAATACTTCTGCAAAAGTATGGGGTTTAATTATGAAGGAGGCTACTAAAAATCTTCCAGTAACAGATTTGCAAATGCCATCAGGTATAACCACTATAAATAATCAGTTATATATAGATGGTACAGAACCTACTGATACTTTAAATAATAATACTACACAAGTTCCAAACACTGACATTAATACTCCAGTACCAAATAATCAAAATACAACTACAAATACCACGGGAAATGCTAATACAACAAATGTCACCGGAAATACTAACACAGCAAATACCACTGGTAATACTGGTGCAAATACTACAATAAACACCCCGCAGGGCACTCAACAAAATACTCAACAAGGTACTACAACAACATCTAATAATAAAAATACTGGTAGTCAGACTAACACTACTGGTACTGAACAGAATACAGCAAATAAAAGTCAATCCAATGTATCAAATAATGGTGATGCAAATGATTCTAATAATGTAAAAAAATAAAATAAAGTGTAGACTTAGAATAAATTTTTAAGTCTACACTTTATTATATTCTTCTATTATTTTCTCCATGGCTCTTGTAACTACTGGTGCACCAATTTCAATACTATCTAAATCATCCATTTTACCTGGATCTCCTATTCCCACAGCAAATAGTTTAGAATAATTATTTATTGTATTAACTGTATCTCCTCTTAATATTTTATTATTTAGCTTATTTCCATATTTATCTACAGCACAATTGGCTAAGTTACCAAATTTGTCGATAGATAAATTTACTTCTACTCCTCTTCCACCTGATGTATTGGAGGCTACAGCAATTATACCCATTACTTCAACTTCATTACTTTTAATAATGTATTCCATAGCCTTTTCTCCTTTTCCCTTACCTATATTACCTCTATCATCTACCATTACAATTACAGGATCATTCTTTGCTATTTTTATAAGCCGTATAATATCACTGCCACTGAGACTTGTTGGGTTACCTGCAGACATTGAGATACATCTTCCATGAATATTTCTAGCAGCTGTTTCCACTGCCTCTCTTGCTATTCTATCACCGTCAGTAACTATAATTACCTTTCTTTTTAAATCTTTCATTTTTTTGTTTTAGGGTTAAATATGAGAGCCATTATGTAGCCAAATACTATTGATGCTGCAACTCCACCAGCAGAGCCCCTTATACCTCCAATAAAAGCTCCTATAAGCCCTTGGGAGTCTACTTCCTTTATAGTTGCTTTGGCTAAAACATATCCAAATCCCGGCAGCGGAACCCTTGCGCCCTCTCCTCCTATATCCACAAGTACATCATAAATATTCAAAGCTCCAAGAATTACACCCACAGTTACAAAACTTACAAGTATTTTTGCAGGGGTAAAGGAAGTTTTATCCATGAGTATCTGACCTATGACACATATTATGCCCCCAATAATAAAAGCCCATATATAATCCATTAACATCACACTCCAAATTCTATTGATACAGCATGAGCTATTCCTGGAATAGTTTCACCCTGCAAGCTGGATGTGGTACTCATAAGTGCACCTGTAGATAATATCAATACTCTTTTTAGTTTTCCATTTAACATATTTTTATATATATATCCACAATCTACCACAGCGGAGCAGCCGCAGCCACTTCCTCCAGCATTTGCAGTTTCGTCATCACCATAAATTTTATCACCGCAGTCCATATATATAGATTTTATATCATACCCATAAACTTTAAGTAATTTTTCTGTTATAGTCTTACCATACCTTCCAAGGTCACCGGTGGCAATTAAATCATAATCCTTTGGAGTTGTCCCCGTATCCTCAAAATGTTGTTTAATAGTATCTATGGCTGCTGGCGCCATAGCAGCTCCCATATTGTTAGCATCAGTAATACCATAATCTTTAACTTTACCTGTAGTTATATATTTTACATAGGGAAAATTTCCCTCCTTACTTATCAGCATTGCACCAGCTCCCGTAACAGTCCAATGAGCAGTTGGATGCCTTTGGCTTCCATATTCTAGTGGAAATCTAAACTGTCTTTCAGCCGATGAAAAATGTGAAGATGTAGCGGCTACTACATTATTAGCATAACCTCCATCCATAAAAATGGATGCTATACTTAAAGATTCTGTCATGGTAGAACAAGCTCCATATAAGCCTATAAAAGGTATATCTAGATCTCTTGCAGCAAAATTTGAAGAACTGATTTGATTTAATAAATCTCCTGCAAATAAATAATTTATATCCTGTTCTGTAAGATTAGCTTTCTTTATACATTCAATAATGGCAGTATATAGAATGCTGCTTTCTGCTTTTTCATAGCTATCCTTACCATTTAAATCATCTTTTAATATGAAATCAAAGTAGTCCTTTAAAGGCCCTTCCCCTTCCTTTGGTCCTACTATGGAATATGTAGCAATTATTCTAGGCTTACTTTCAATTTTTATTGTCTGCTTTCCCATTCTCTTTCCCAAATCAATTCACCTGCTTATGAAATAATATATTATACCAACTATTACCGAGGAAGTTATTCCATATACTAAAACCGGTCCAGCTATTGCAAACATTTTTGCTCCTACTCCAAGTACATATCCTTCTCTTTTAAATTCAATGGCTGGGGAAACTATAGAATTTGCAAATCCTGTAATTGGAACCACTGTTCCTGCACCAGCAAAACTTGCTATTTTATCATAAATACCAATACCTGTTAAGAGTGCTCCTATAAATATCATAATAATAGTTACCCATATAAGAGTATCATCTACTGGTATGCCCATACTAACAAGTAAATTATAAAAAAATTCACCTACATCACAGATAAAGCCTCCCACTAAAAAGGCACAAATACAATTTTTGTATATTTTAGATTTTGGTGAATTCTCTCTTGTCACCCTGTGAAATTTTTCTTTTACTTTATCTTCTTTACTTGTCATATATTCCACTCCTTCCCTTTAAGTGACATTTAAATAAACAACAACTTACTATTTATTTTCATATGCCTAACTCTCTCTAAAAATATTATCTGCATTTAATACATTTTTAAACATGCAAATATAATTTGTATAAATTTTTAAACTAAAAAGGATAGTGTGATTACTTTCACACTATCCACTAAGTTTTTCTTTCATTACTTTTAATACTTTTTTTTCTATTCTTGATACTTGAACCTGACTTATCCCAAGCATTTTTGCAACCTGTACCTGGGTTTTATCTTTAAAGTATCTGAGCATTATGACCTGCCTTGATTTTTTATCTAAATTATTTAAAGCGTCCTTTAACGCTATCCTATCCAATACTTTAGCATCTTCACCGGAATTTTCGCTAATTTTATCTATAAGCATAACTGGAGAACCATCATCCTGATGAATTACATCATAGAGATATTGCATATTATTTGCAGATTCTGTGGCAAATAATATTTCTTCCACATTCATCCCCGAAAAACTTGAAAGCTCTTCAATAGTAGGATCTCTATTTAATTTCTTAGTAAGAATTTCCTTGTCATAATGAATTTTTCTTGCAGCATTTTTTATACTTCTGCTTACTTTAATTATACCATCATCTCTTAAAAAACGTTTAATTTCTCCCATTATCATAGGCACTGCGTAGGTAGAAAATTTAACATTAAATTTTGAATCAAAATTATTCACTGCCTTTACAAGTCCTAAGCATCCTATTTGAAAAATATCGTCATATTCGTAACCTCTATTTAAAAACTTTTTGCTTATAGCTGACACCAATGGCAAATTATTTTCTATAAGCTTATTTAATGCACTTTTATCACCTTGTTGGGCATCAGCAATAAGTTTTACATTCTCATTATAATCATAACCTTCTCTTTTCATTACATCTCTCACCATATTTCATAAGCTAAAACTCGCTTTTCCCCTCCTCTCGTTATAAACAGAGTTCTTGCATCAGATGGAGTTTTTGTTCCATCTGATGCTTAGAAATCGTTATCCAGGGACGTAGCCACTCTTTACTCCTACTTTGAAAAAGATAGGAGTATTAGAGAGGGTAGTCATCGGATAAAAACTGAAATTTTTCTAATCTATGTCAACAGATTTAAATTTTTTCTTCATACGTATTTTAGTTCCAGAATCATTAGATTCTATTTCTACACTATCCATAAAGGTTTCCATTACAGTAAACCCCATACCTGACCTCTCAAGATCTGGTCTTGAAGTATAAAGTGGTTCTCTAGCTTGTTCTATATTTTCAATACCACATCCATGATCAATAATAATTACAGTAATTTCATTTTTATTTAATTCAGCCCTAATTTCAACTACTCCCGATTTATCATCCTTATATCCATGTATTATTGCATTGGTAACAGCCTCCGAAACAGCCGTTTTAACATCTGTAATTTCTTCGATTGTAGGATCCAGCTGTGATGCAAAAGCTGCTACTGCTACTCTTGCAAAGCTCTCATTCTGAGATTTACTCAAAAATTCTACCCTCATCATATTATCGTACATTAAAATCCCCCCGTATAAAATAATTACATTTTATATTTATTTACTATCTATGTTAGAATACTTCAAGTTCTATATTACTTCAATGGCCTCTTGTACACTTTTATATAACTTTATTATTTTAAACATTCCAGAAAGCTCAAATACCCTCTTTACAGATTCCTGCACATTTGCTATGCATATTTCTCCCTTTTTCATAGAAAGCTTTTTATATCGCCCTATAACCACACCAATACCAGAGCTGTCCATAAAGTTTACATTTGAAAAGTCTAATATAACCTTATTGGAGCCATTTCTCGCAATTCTATCATCAATTTTATTTCTCACTTCTTCTGCACTATGATGATCAAGTTCCCCTGTTAATTTAACAATTAACTTATCTTCATTCTTGTAAAACTCAATATACATTAAATCTTCCCCCCAAGGTTTTATTGTAATTTATTTTATAAATACAAATCATATAAAGTAATTCTATACTTTTCTTTATTTTCCTTCTTTTTCCATAAATTATTTTACATCTTATATTCTTACCAATAATATTTTTTTTATACACTGTTGTGTAAATAATATTAAAATAGTTATTGGAAATACTAATTAATATGGTTGTTTATTAGTAATATAAGAAGATGTCAAGGTAAAATTGGCAATATTTACACCCCTGGGGCGTAAATATTATAATTGAATATTGCTGAATTTTCAACTTATTGTTATAATATTAGTACTATTTTAAAATGTAAACCGAATAACTAACCAATACAATAAATGAAAATATGAAGGGTAGGTGAATATCCTGATTTAGCAAAAATATTGACAGATAAAATTGTTTAGTATTTTAAAAATCAGGTATTTTACATATGGAAATGTGGATAAAAGAAGCTCAAATTGAAGATGCTGCAATGACTTATAAAGTTAAAGAAACTTTAGTGACAAAAAGAACTAAATATCAAGATTTAGCAATATTAGATACTTATTTCTTTGGAAGAATGCTGGTATTGGATGGAATAATACAAACTACTATTAAGGATGAATTTGTATATCATGAAATGATAGCCCATATTCCTCTTTTTACACATCCTAATCCCAAGAAAGTATTAGTAGTAGGTGGAGGAGATGGAGGAGTTATAAGAGAAGTTTTAAAACATCCATCTGTAGAAAAAGCAGTTTTATGTGAAATTGACGGTGATGTAGTTGAGGAATGTAAAAAATATTTACCTGAAATAAGCTGTGCATTAGACAATCCTAAATGTGAAGTTTTTATAGGTGATGGAATAAAATATGTAAATGAACACAAAAATGAATTTGATGTTATAATAGTTGATTCAACAGATCCTTTTGGTGCTGCTGAAGGTCTTTTTGGCGGAAGTTTTTATGAAAAAATTAAAGAATGTCTTACAGAGGATGGTATATTTATAGCTCAAACAGAGACACCTTTTTATCTGCCTGAAGTTGTAAAAAGGGTGTTTAATGATTCGAAAGCTATTTTCAAAATTACAAAGCTATTTATGGCTGCTATACCAACTTATCCGGGAGGGTATTGGAGTTTTACTATAGGTTCTAAAAAATATGATCCTGAGAATGTAGATCTTAACAACTATGAAGATTTAGATACAAAATATTATACTAAAAAAATTCATAAAGCAGCTTTCGTGCTCCCAAAATACGTAGAGGACTTAATAAAATAATACTTAGGCATATGAAAATAAATGAATATTTATTTTACAATAAAAAACAGATTTTCACTTTATAAAATCTGTTTTTTTATTATATTAATTTCTTCTTCTGTAAGCTGAAACACATCATATAAATAATTATCATCAAAATTATTTGTCATAGTTGGAATACAAAGCTTCATAAGATTATTGGGATAGTATTCATACATATTTTCTCCCAACTTTTTACCAAAGGTTTTAAAATAGAATTCATATATTTTGCTATTGAGAACAAATAAAAGATATTCATAGGTAAATGGTACATTTTCCTTAAGTTTAAGAGCATATACATCTGCACTAAAAAAACTTCCTCTATCCAATGCAAATCTATTATTTTCAGATTTATATGGAAATACAATTTTTTCACCATCAAAAATACTTCTATTTCTCCCCCATTGCAAATGATACCATTTTCTGATACCATTTCTACATTCTCTCCTGTTTAAAAGTTTATCCTTATAACTTTCCATGTACTTTACAGCATTGGGATAGCTCTCTTCTCTATCAATGTTATCTGCATATATTATGTATTTGCATGTACTATCTATACTGCCTTTTTTTATAAAGCTGCTTTTTATCCAGGGCTCTAATATATTTTTTTCTATACCTTCATTTTTTATAATCTCTTCATCCACTACAAAAGCTTTATCACAACCTGTAATTATACCCTGATAACTTTCACATATATTAGCCAAATTAGTAAAACTATTTTTTTCTATTTTATTTATAATCTTTCTTTCTGTTTCATCTCTTAATATCCACCCTTTATTATTAAGAATATTTTTTTTAATATAAAATTTCTTATAATATTCACCTTCATTTAAAAAAAGAGAATTATAAAATAATATCTTATTCTTCTTTATATTACCATCAGGTTTTATAATTTCTATATCTTTTTTTATGTCCTGTGAATTCACCAAAAAAATTATAACAGGATCTATTCCCACTTGTTTAAAAGGCCTTATTCCATAAAAATCCACTATTTTCTCTATAGAACATAACTCTTTAAAAATCTTTCTAAGTTCTTCTCCACTGGGCGATTCTAAAAAATATCTAGAGGTAATAAAAGATATTTTTCCAGATTTTTTTAAATTTAAAATGGCTTTTTGAAAAAAACAATAGGAAATATCACCTTTGTCCTTATATATTTCGGAATATAATTTCTTTAATTTTAAACTATATTCTCTATCTACAGCTTTTTGACCAACATAAGGCGGATTACTTATAATTACATTAAACTTGTTTTTTATGTCCTCTGTTAAAAAATCTCTTTCCACAAAATTATCACTATATATACAATTGCTTTCACTAAATAAATCTATTAATAATATTTTTAATGCATTTTTATCTATATCAAATCCAAATAAATTATTTTTTATTATATGAATACTTATACTTTCTTCCTTTAATTTAATATTACTATTTTTGTTTATACTCTCCAAATTTTCTCTATATAAATTAAATAAATATTTATAACATGAAATTAAAATATTCCCACAACCACAGGCTGGATCCAATATTTTTATAAAGGGATTTTCTATTATATCCTCAGCCTTTATAGTATTTAAAATCATGTAATTTCCTATTTCTAAAGGTGTATACACAACTCCTTTTTCTTTATTTTTTCTCATAAACTCATAATAAACTGCTGAAAAATACTGATTTTCCTCTATATTCATTTTTCGCTTATAATTTTTAATTGAAATAATTTTATAAACATTATCTATGGGCTGTAAAATTATATTATATAATTCATTAATTTCATTTAAAAAAATGTCCAATATTTCAAATAACTCCATTGTATATTTCTCTCCAGTATGTACAAAATATTATCGACTAAAAGTAATTAATTTCTACAATATTAAATTATAGCATAGAGCAAGGAAATTTGCTTTAGTTATCAAAAATATAATAAAATACACCTACAGAAGGAAAGGGATTATATTTGAAAAATAACAATAAAAAACTATTTATTATTTTAAGCCTTGTAATTACTCTAACTACAACTCTTTGTAATAATGCAGCAGCTATTGTTTTATTTAAAAATGACAGTATAAATAAAACTTATTTAAATGCAAGGACTGCTGATAATTTAAGTACTAAAGAAAACAGCTGGTATATTGTACCTGCATCCGAGGAAAAAATTCCAAGAGTTGACATAGATGTAGATTGGCTAAAAAAATACAACGGCTATTATATAGGTGACACTAATAATAAATATATTTTCTTAACCTTTGATGAAGGATATGAAAATGGCTATACGGCAAAAATTTTAGACATATTAAAGGCTAATAATGTAAAAGCTGCCTTTTTTGTAACAGTACCCTATATAAAATCAAATAAAGAACTAGTTAAACGAATGGCAGATGAAGGCAATTTAGTATGTAATCATTCTAATACACACCCTTCCATGGCCACTATTACAAATGAAGAAAAATTCAAATGGGAACTTACTTCCACTGAAGAGGCTTATAAGGAAGCTACTGGTTATGATATGAGTAAATTTTTCAGACCTCCCATGGGCAGATATAGTGAACTGTCATTAAATTATACCAATAAACTTGGTTACAAAACAATCTTTTGGAGTCTTGCCCATAAAGATTGGCTTAAAGATAATCAGCCGAATCCCGAACAGGCCAAGAAGCTTATTTTAAAGAGAACCCATCCCGGCGGCATATATTTGCTGCACGCAGTTTCAAAAACTAATACAGATATATTGGATTCACTTATAAAAGAATGGAAGAGCAGAGGCTATGAATTTAAAACTTTAAATGATCTGCCATGAGTTTTATATTACAATTTTAAAATGAGGCTAGAATTAAGCTTTTATCCTCATTTTAAAATTTTTATCCGATGACTAGCCGCTGTAACACTCCACCGCACACAGCGAAAGCGATTCACACAAAATCTAAGATTTTGGTTCTCTGCTTGCACACAGCGAAAGTGATTCACACAAAATTAAAAATTTTGGTTCTCTACTTTTCTAAAGGTGGAGATAACACCGGCACGTCCCTGGATAATTCATCTAAACTCAGTGGGAATACAAACTCCCACTGAGTAAGATTCATTGATTAATCAGTTGATTATGGTTTCAAAAAAATTTCATAGTTTAAAGAAGTAAACTACTCTCCACTTATAGAAATGAAAGCTTCCTGATCCCAAAAGTTCATAACCTGCGCTATCCATCTCCTAATATAGAGACTTCTGCATATTAAGTTAAATCTGAATTTACATCCCCAACATTTTATCTACTACATACAATATTGCCATCTTATTATTTTTGCTTTGCTCTAATAATTTTTGTGATTCTTCCTGCAGTTTAACTTTTATAGTTTCATCCTTTATTCCTGATAAATTTATGTCTATATTTAATATAGCTATCTCCACTACTGAATGAGCAAGTATAGCAGCACAACCTGCATCAGATACAGCAAATTTATTTCCATATTCACAGGCAACAGATATTATTTCATATATTTTGTTTGTCTTTTCAATTAACTCCATAGGAACCTTGGCTGCTGCTTCATATCCTTTTGCTATCGCCTTACTTCTAAGCTGTCTTGAGCTCTCTGTATCTTTAGGCATCTTAAAAGCATTAATTATCTCCAAAAAAGCTTCTCCATCTTTATCTATGTAAGCAATAAATTCTTCTTTTGCTCTTTCGGCTTCATTTAAACTCTTTCCCAATAATTCTTTAACGGAGTCATCATAACCTTCATAGACCTTCTTACCTATAGTAAGATTAAATACCATAGAAGTGAGTGAAGCTGCTAATGCAGCTGTTAAAGCTGCTGCTCCACCGCCACCAGGAGCTGGTGAACTACTGGAAAGTACCTTTGAGAATTCCCCTATTGTCATATTTTCATACATTTTAAGCACCACTTTCATAAACAAATTGTAAGATTCTTATCACATGAGTAATATTTTATCACATATACTAAAAATTTTGTAGATAAAATTTTGTATATATTTTAAACTAATAAAATTGTGCTGGATAACTATATAAAATCAATTAAAATTCTAAACTAAAAATAAATTCAGCAAATTATATGATAATACTTCTTAAATATAAAAGGAAAGCATCTACAATATATTAACTACAGATTGCAAATGTTTTCCCTTTATTAATAATTAACAAATATCCAGAAATATTCCCATACTATCTTAAGCTTAGAAGTCAAAGTATTACAGCATCTAGTCATTTAATCATGGGATACAAATTTTTTATCTAAGCAAAGTTTTCTCATGCTTTTTACTGAAGGGAGTATTCCAGGTATTCAAAAATACATGTTCATTTACATCCTTTATAGGATTATGATATTTTTCTTCATCTATCTCGCCAATAGGTGTCAAAGCCACTACTTTAAAATTATTTGGTATATTCAATATATCTTTTATTGTTTTTTCTTCAAAAGAAGCTATCCAGCAAGCTCCATATCCTTCATTGGAAGCTGCTAATATAAAATGTTCCATAGCAATGGCACTATCAACTAAATATAAAGGTTTTTCATCTATATTGCCTGAATCCTCTGGTTCTCCAATAATTAAGGCAACTACCGGTGCATCCTTTATGGCTTCTTTAGCTTCATCTGAGCTATTCTTTACTGCAGAAGCTATTATATTTTTCTTATACTCATCATCTACTATAACAAATTTATAAGAAGTTTTATTTTTCCATGAAGGTGCCATCATAGCTGCATTAATCATTCTACCAAGCTTGTCATCTTTAATTTCCGTAGATTTAAACTTTTTTATACTTTTCCTACTGTTTATTACGTCATAAAAATCCATTTAACTACACTCCTCGCATGTTAATATTCTCTAACTTATTATGCGTAATTAAATAGACATTATTCAGATTAATTATGTTATTAATCTTTAATTCTGAATATTTGAAGATTGCGAACTGAAATTGGAAAAGTTTGATAGTTACTTCGCCATTTATTACTATTACAAATTAAAGTATTATCAAGTATACTATTTGACAAATGCCTTTACTATTTCCATATCAATATTTTTTACATCAGCTTTAAATCCACTAATAATATTCTTAATCAAAGTAATAGGCTCTTTTCTAATTATTATTCTCCCTACAGCTTCTATGAAAATATAAACTGAAAATATGATTTTCTGAAAAAGATTTGCATTTCTCTTTATAAAAACAACTCTATTCCTGTTTAAAAAATAATAACTTAACCCTCTATATTTTGAAATGGTAGAGGATCCTTTATGATAAATTCTGCTATCATATACACAAAGCAATTTATAGCCTTCTTTACCTGCTTTATAGCAAAATTCAGTTTCTTCAAAGAATAAAAAATAATTTTCTGGTATTAAACCTATCTTTTCAAATACTTCTCTCCTACAAATAAAACACGCTCCTCCAAGATAATCCACTAAAATGTCCCTTTTTGGAATATCATTATATTTGTAGCCCTTATATTTACCTTGAGTAAGCCCGCTATAGAGATTTATATTGGCTCCCATGGCTTGTATAATATTTTTATCCTCATAATTACATATACAAGGTCCAGCTATTCCTATATCCTTTCTATCCACCATTACTTTAATTATTTTAGTTAAAAAATCTCTTTCTACTACCACATCATTATTTAGTACACATATGTAGTCAGCGTCTCTTTCTAGTGCATATTTTATACCTAAATTGTTGCCATTTGCATAACCAAGATTTTTATTGCACTTTATAATATTGTAGTAACTAAATTCCTCCTTTAATTTTTCATAAGAATTATCTTTAGAGGAGTTGTCTACAACTACTATTTCGTAGTTATCATAATTTATTTGCTGCAAACTCTGTAAACATTCCTTAGTATCCTGAAAGGAATTAAAATTTAATATTATTATAAAAACTTTTGGATTTATCATCATATTAATTATTTCCTCTTATACTATTTATTTTATAGTGCAATTTTTCCACTATATTATCCCAATTGTAATTTTCTCTGCAATTTTCCTGTACATTTTGTGAAAAATCGCCAAGCTTATTATTATTTATTAATTCTTCCAAAGCATTAGCTATTGCTCTTACATCGCCCACTTCTACCACAGCTCCATTGTCACCATTCACAATTTCTTCAGCTATACCCACTCTAGTAGAAACAATAACATCTCCACAGGCTATTGCTTCTATTAAGGCAATGCCCACACTTTCATATTGAGATGTAAGACAGAATATTTTTGCCCTTTTATATTCTTCAAATAATCTTTTTCTATCAAAAATAGCGCCTTTAAATATTACATTGTCTTTCATATTTTCATGCTTATTAAAAAAATTATTTATAGTACTTTTGAAGGACTCCTCAATAGGCCCCACAAAGACTAACTTCCAATCTTTTCTTAGATTTTTATCTATTAAGGCATAGGCTTCCATAAGTAAGTCCGTAGCTTTTTCACTACTGCCTATTCTCCCTACATTCAAAATGGTGTTTTCTTTGTCATCAAAACTAATATCTTCTTTAAAATATTCGCTGTTGAAATCTATACCATTTGGTATATTCATTAATTTATCCTTATGTTTTCCCAGTAAGAACCTTAATTTATGAAATATACTTTTCTGTTCGACTCCTATAATGTCTACTCTATTTAAAAAAAAATTAAAAAATACCTTTTGAATGGCTTTCATATTTTCTATTCTATCTAAAAGTAATCCTGTACAATCAAGCTTTAAAAAAACTATTCCCTTTCTATTAAAAAACTTGTATAAGCATGCATAGATTACAGAATTGAAAGTCATATGAAATATCTGCAGTACATCTATAGTCTTAGAATTTTTCTTTAAATAATAAAATATATTTATAAGATTCTTATGTTTTCTTTCAATAAAATCTATTTTAAGCCCCTTTACTTCATTATTTAAATAATCATATTTGTCATTATTATAACTGACTACATAGGAATCATATCCATATAATCTATTAAGTTTATAGGCTATCATTCCCACATCTTTAATCAAATGAACATTTTCAGCTTTAGGGTATAATACGCAATATTTCATAATACACCTATCTTTCTAATTAAAATACTTTTCTTTAATTTAGTCATATACAGAATATTCATAAGCTTTAAGTTAATTTTATGGACTAAAATTTTCAACTTATTCTCTGCTTTCGTGCTCCTAAAATAAGTTTTATTTCCCCTAAAGTTATATATTTAGTAGCAAGTATTAATACAATGTAAATTAAAGCACTTAAAACTATATTTAAAACTGTACTCACATTAAAATATTTAAAAATAATTATGGCAATTGCCATGACAGTACATGGTAGTATGGCCTTAGCTATATTTTTATGATTTGAAACTACTATAACATTTTTAGCATAATATCTCATCATTATAATATTTATTACTTCAGAAATAACAGTTATTATGGCAGCTATGTTCATTCCATATTTAGGTGTGAATATTAGATTCAGCACTAGATTGACTAAAGCCGATATAGTAACAGCTTTTAGATACTTTTTTTCCATATTACAAGCATTTAAGCCCCATCCATATATTTCTCTAAAGAAAAGTATAAATGCATATACTAACAATATAATAAATGGTGCATAAGCAGCTTCAAAACTATTATCAAAAAGAAGTATTATTATTTCTTTTGAAAGAAGCACTCCTCCAACAACCATGGGCATAATAAAGACAGTTATTATCCTTGAAGTATTGTCCATAAGCTTTTTAAGTGCTTCATTATTCTTATTATTGAAGTAATTTATAATAAGTGGAAAAACAGGAGTAAAAATCATAGTTTCAATATTAATTAAAAATAAAATTATATAATAGGCAGAACCATAAATTCCTGCCTCTTCACTTCCTCTGCTGAACATAATTATTATTCTGTCCACATTAGTATTTATCATAGCTAATATTCCAGAAATTAAAAAAGGAAGACCTAAATTTATATAAGAAATTATTTTTTTCCTATTTAAATTTACCTTTAAAGTGAATTTTTCTTTTAAAAAATATATGTATGCTTGATATAGACTTCCGGCCAGTAACGCTATGAAAGTAAATATGGGTATATAGTAAACCTGACTTTTTTCTTTTAAGAAAATATATATTAAGATAAAGGGAATTACATTTTTAATAATATTATAAACTGCATTATATTGCATTTTCTGTATGCCATTAAATACCCAATCTATGCTCATTGCAGTAGGTAATAGCGTTAATCCATATATAACAAATAAGGTTTTTATAAAATTTGCATTGGTCTTAAAGAATAAACACATAATAATTATAACTATAAAGCTGAAAATAAATAATGCAAATCTAAAGGCAAGGATATCTCCTACTACCTGCTTTATATTTTTCGTTTCCTTTGCAATCTCTCTGGTACCATAGGTTTGCAGCCCAAAGAGTACTACCATTGTAAAATACAATATCATGGCCTGAACCGTATTAACAGTACCAAAATAGGAGGCTCCTATTTTTTTTGCATAATAGGAACCAGTAAAAAATACTATTACCTGAGATAATAAACTTGAAGAAATTGTTAACAAAAAATTTTTAGCTACTCTATTCATTTAATTACCTTCCTGAAATTTCAACTTAAATTTAACAAACAGTTCACTTTTAGAGCATATTCACATTGAACATCTATACAGAAAACTATGAATATTTTAAAACTCGCACTGTTAAAGTACGAGTTTTAAGATTACATATGTAATTCTTCAATATATTCCTTGAGAGATTCCTGCCACTGATTTGTTATATCACCTGTAGTAAGTTCCAGCATATAATTTTTAAGCACAGAATATTTAGGTCTTTTAGCCGGTCTTGGAAATTCCTCAGTAGTACATGGAATTACCTTTATATCAATATTTTTTAATCTAAATATTTCCTTTGCAAAATCGTACCAGGAGCATACTCCCTTACAGGTGCAGTGGAATAATCCATAATTCTTTTCTTCTACAAGCTTTATTATTACTTTAGCTAAATCTGCTGAACTGGTAGGAGTACCAACTTGGTCATTTACCACCTTTAATTCCTTGTGATTTTCACTTAGTTTTATCATAGTCTTTACAAAATTATTTCCATCACCATATAACCAGGCAGTTCTTACAATATAATATTTGGGATTTAAAGTTTTTACAAAATTTTCTCCATCCAATTTAGTTCTTCCATAAACTGTTTGAGGATCTGGTGTATCAAACTCTGTAAGTTCAGTATTCCCCTCTCCGTTGAATACATAATCTGTAGAAACCTGAACAATTTCAGCGCCTATAGCAAAAGCCGCTGAAGCTAAATTTTTAGGCCCTATGGCATTTATCTTATAAGCTAAATCCACTTGTTCCTCACATTTATCTACCTGAGTGTGAGCAGCACAATTTATAATTACATCTGGCTTATTTTCTTCTACAAATTTATATACAGCCTTTACATCTGTTATATCAAGATCATTTACATCTGTGGGAATAAGCTCTGCATCTTTTCCTTTATATTGCTTTTGAAGCTCTCTTCCCAGTTGACCATTTGCTCCAGTTATTAATATTTTCATTATTACCAACTCCCCAAATTATATTAATCAATGAATCTTATCCATGTTAAATTTTCATTCATATTAAAATTTGATCTACACAACCTTCTGTTTTATTATATATGTGTTATATATAACTTTCAATAGAAGCTTTGGGATAACTCCCAATCGCCTTATTCTCCATGGTTCTTTAAAAACTCTGTAAAGCCATTCTAAGCCAAGCTTTATCATCCATCCAGGCGCTCTATTTACCTTTCCTGCAATAACGTCAAAGCTTCCCCCCACCCCCATATAGATAGATGCGGTGAGAATGCTCATATATTTATTTATAAATTTCTCCTGACGTGGACATCCCATTGCCACAAAAATGGCATAGGGCTGAGAATTTTTTATATCTTGCAATATATCTTCACAATTATCCATATTAAAATATCCATTGTGACTTCCTACAATGTTTAGTCCATTATATTTATCCTTAAGTTTAATTTTACATTCATCAAGAAGTTCCTGTTTTGCTCCAAGAAGATATATACCTTTTCCTTCCCTTTCACACAACTTAATAATTTCATCCATTACTTCAATGCCTGCAATTTTTTCTTCAACTGAATTTTTAGCTATTTTAGAAGCTATAACTACACCAATACCATCTGGAATTATTACAGAATTTTCTTCACTGCATCCTTGAAAAATGGAATCATCATATAAGCCACTATAGAGTACCTCCGGGTTTCCGGATATAATATGTACTTTTTTAAAACTTGTTATATACTCAATTAATTCAATTTTACTCTTATTAAATACATTATAATTTAGTACTTTAGAAAACATAACTTCCTCCGTAGTTTTTATTGGCTAAGGTATTCGAAAATAAATAACAACACAAAGACTGCAAATATTTTGCAGCATACACTGAAACAAGCTCTAATGATATAGAGCCGTAATTTCATACAAAACATGCTAACAGCTAGTTATTTCTTTGATGATACTTACTATCTCTCAGAGAATAATAACCCATCAGCAGCAGCTAAAAATATCCAAAAATATACTATTACTGAAGGCACAAAGAATAGATTTTCAAATAAATTCATAAACAAAAATGCTACCACAGAAGCTAAAAATCCAATATAGAATAAACTTATTTCTTTATCATGAATATTAACTATAACCTTTTTAATCTTAAAAAGTGCATTTACAATTATACTTATAAAGGATAATCCACCAATTATTCCAAGCTCTGATTCTATTTTTAAATAAGAATTATGAGTTGGATAATTTGAATAATTTTTATAGGCTAAATATTTATATTTAGCAACATAGCTGTCATATAATTTAATAAAATTACCATTTCCAACACCAAATATAGGATGATTTTGTATCATTTTAAGAGCCGTTCTCCATATCTGTATTCTTCCTTCATCAACAACACCAATCTGCAGCACTCTTGTCCTTACGAAAGGTATCGCAAAGGCAATTACTGCAATACCTCCTAATGCAACTAAGAAATACCAGCTGTATAACAGTGAGACAATTACTCCTCCAACTACTAGTGCTAAAAATGAATTTCTAGAACCACTAAAATAAATATTACATAAGGTTAATATAAATAAAATACCATATGCGCTTTTTTTATATAAACTCTTACTTCTTACTGTCATCATTACCACCGGGAAAGCCCCCATAATGAGAAATGCTGCAAAGGAATTTGGATTGTCAAAGGTTGCATTGGTTCTCAATACATTACCCATAGCATATCCCTGTAAAAGGCCATATCCCGTTATCTTCTGAAAAATGCCATATAGGTTTATACCTGTAAATATAACCATATATGCATTTATTAAACCTTTAATCATTTCTTTATCTACAGTATATTTAACAATAAAATATAACATTACAAATGACAAAAACCTTGCACTTTCAGTTATTGCAATAGTTTTGTATGAAGCATAGGAAATAGATACAACCATTATTGCAAACAAAATTATAAGTGAAATTCCCATTAAATCACTGAGAAAATCTCTTATATTATATATAAAAGAATCTCTTGATTTTAAAATACTTACTAAAAAAACTATTATTAAAATAAATACCATTATATCCCCAATATTTAATCCTTTTATACTTAAACTGTCTGGTGCAATAGGATACAATATAATTAGAGCAATTAATATGTAATAAATTAAACTATTTTTACTCTTCATAACAAATCACTACTTTCTAAAAATTAATATCTATTAGTTGCAATTGCCTTTTTATTAAAGGCCATCTTTATAGTATTTATATAAACTTTTCTGTTCTCCTTTATAATTTCAGAGGACTTAAAAATTTGCATAAAGGTAACTCCTATAACTCTTAATAGCAAAGCAATCACTAAATTTATTCTAACCTGAATTTCCTTTGATCTACCATAATTCTTTCTAAAATACAAAATCATACTTCTATACCTTTCATAAAAGGTTATATCCCCTATTTTTTCACTGCTTTTTCCAATTAAGTGAACTATCTCGCCATATGGATAATATATTCTGCTCCAGCCAGCTTTATATGCCTGATAGCAAAAGTCTATTTCTTCATAATACATAAAATATCTTTCATCCAGCATCCCAATGCAATCAATTACCTCTCTTCTTATGAGCAAAGCTGCTCCAACTAGAACCTGTACCTCTTCTGGCTCCTGAATACTTTGGAAATTTTTCATATATTGTTCTATATCCTTTGATCCTATTTTATCAGCAAACTTCACAAAAAAGCTTTTTATAAAAGGTATTTTTAATACATTTTTCAGCTTATACATATGATATACTTCTCGCTTAAAAGTAGGAAAAGCTGAAATAGAAGTTTGATGAGTTCTGTCTCCATTCAGAAGCTTAGGTCCAAGAAGTCCTATTTTCTTATTTTCATCCATATATGTAACCATTTTTTCTATTACATCTTCAAGTATAATAGTGTCACTGTTTAGCAAAAAAACATATCTGCCCTCACTTGCTTTTATACCCAAATTATTAGCATAAGCAAAGCCCCCGTTTATTTTACTCTCAATAAGCTTTACCTGCTTAAATTCATTTTTAAGCATAGTAATACTATCATCTTTAGATGCATTATCTACTACAATAATTTCATAATTTATATGTATAGTATTTTCTAAAATAGATTTTATGCAATCTTTTAATAAATCTCTAGTATTATAATTTACAATAATTATAGAAACATCAACCATTTCGTCCTCCTGCTGTTTCTTATAGCGCTCTATATGATTTCCATTATTACTTTTTCCAAATACTGTTACGCATTAATCATAAACAGAGTTCTTTGTTTCAGGTGGAGTTTTTTTCTCCAGCTGAAACTTACTAACAGAGTTCTTAGTATCGGTATTTTCGATACTTAGAAATCGTTGTCCTTTAGGGTAAATCGTTATCCAGGGACGTAGCAGCCGTTATCTCCCACTTTGATAGAAAAGCAGAGAACCAAAATCTTCGATTTTGTGTGAATCGCTTTCACTGTGTGCGTTGGTAGTATTACGAATGGTAGTCATCGGATAAATTTAAGAATTTTTAAAGTTCATATATAAACCTATATTCCTTAAGTAATCTTTATAATTATTTATTACTAGATTACTTATCCCTTAGTTCCAACTCTTCCATTTGGGATTACTATATTTTTAACTATAGCAATCATTCCAAGTAGCACTATTCCAACATATACTATCCAATTAAAAATAAATAAATTATCTTCCTTATTGTATTTATTATAAAATATAATCATAGCTCTATAAAATTCATAGGTTGCCTTTGTGCCTAACTGTTTACTGCTTTCTCCTTTAAAATGTATAATTGTTCCCACAGGACAATATCTCACTATATAACCTGCTTTCTTTGCTCTCATGCACCAATCCATTTCTTCTCCATACATAAAAAAAGCCTCATCCAAAAGTCCAATTTTATCAATAACTTCTTTTTTTATCATGAGAAAGCATCCAGACACAGAATCCACATCCAAAAACTCATCCTCTGATACATGAGTTAAATTATACCTGGTGAGATTCTTATTGTTTTTAAACAACTTGCTTATTCCAAACAACTTAAAAAAGGCATCTTTAGGCCTTGGAGCCATTCTTCTGCAGGCAAGCTGCAGTGTACCATCAGGGTTAAGCACCTTACATCCAGCTACCCCTAATTTTATATCAATAATTAGACATTCATAGGTTTTATGTATAACGTCCCCATTAATAATAGTATCAGGATTTAATAAAAGGATAGCCTCTCCCTTTGCAATTCTTATAGCTTGATTATTTGCTCCAGCAAAGCCTTTATTATCTTTGTTTTCTATTAATTTGAAATCCTTTTTATCTTTATATTCCTCCTTTAACATAGCACAGCTTTCATCAGAAGAATTATTATCTACAACTATTATCTCAAATTTTATATCCTTTGTATTTTCATATATGGAAGCCAGACAATTTTTTAAAAGTTCCTTTGCATTCCAATTCACTATAATTATGGTTAAATCGTATTCTATCATTGTTTACTCCCGATTCACTAATTTGTTTTACATTATACTATCAAAATTACTTAACTCTAAATAACTTAGCTAAGCTCAGTAACTAAAAAGATTAACTAAGTAAACTCCATTAGCTAGTATCAATACTTCTAGCATAAATTTATATTAACATCTAGATTTGTAATAGTCAATTTATCGAGATATATGTATACAGGAATTTAATATATTCCAGAGTTAAGCATTTTTTTATTTAATTATCCAGTGTATATAAAAATATATATGTACTTAGTTACTGCAAAAATAGCAAAAATAAATAGATACCTTTTCTTCAATAAGAATTCAGATTTTTTCAGCAAACTAATGAATACCATAAAAAACATTATTGCAAGAACGAAAAATGTTCTAGCTCCAGATGCGTATATAGTTGCTGAAATAAACATTATAATAGCTGAACATATACCTGCTACATAAATTAAAGCTACATAAAGTCCTTTAATTTCGAAATCATAAATCTGCCATATAAAATATGGGACTGTAGCTATTATTACAGGCCATATAATAAATTTTACTGTAGAAATTTTTTTTATAGCAAAAGGATCTGGTATATTAAAATTAAAAAATACTATATTCAAATGATTCCATATATAATGATATTCCTGTGGAAATGTTATTTTCTGTACAATTTTACTTGGTAATACTATATCCAATGAGAAGATAATTGCGCTAAAAATAAGTATGCATCCCATTATTGGTATTATTATAGATAAATTATTTTTTAATCCTCTATTTTTTTTATATAATAATATACCCAAAACTAAAAGCACTAGAAAAAGTATTACTTTACTGTCATTTAATAATGTTTGTAACAACCACCGCACTCCATTAAACATAATTTCCCATTTACTATATAAAGAATAATTTGGAAGCCAATTAATAGTCTCTTGCTGATTTCTAACTAAATTTCCAGGTGCAATAAGAAGTATTATAGACCCTAGTATGACTACAATATTCTCTATTATTAGATATTTATAATTTTTTTTATCTCTAATGTAAATATGAAGGTTTATTATTGTAATGAAAACTACAAGTACAAGCGCTATTTGTTCTTCACCCATAGACGCAAAAACTGCACAAAAAATATATAACATACTGAATTTTTTATTATAATTTTTGTTTAATGCATCTATAAAGGGAATAACAGCTACTAAAGCAGCTAACATAGGCCAAAGATAAACAATGGAACCAGTAATCCACATTATTGAATCCAAAATTACAGATTTGCTTATTAATAACCAACCTATACATATGTACCAATTCAATATATAATTATTTTTATCGCTTTTTTTAACTGTAATAATTCTACTAATACTATATGCCATAAGAGTTATAAATAATGGATTAATAAATTTCCATACAACTCCTCCATCTCTAAAAATAAAATATAATACTAATTCTGCACTCATCCTTCCAGTCCAATTCATATATCTCAGCTGTAAATAATCTAGTAAGGAGTAACTTCTAGTTGCATGCTGAAACCAAAAATCATCACCTGGCTGCATATTATGCAATATATGCACATAAAGCATAGTTATAAAAAGTATAAAAAAAGGTAATTTTTCAGATGTTAAAAGATTTAATATTATATTTTTTCCCGATGCATTTTTTTTATCTATATGATAGTTCATTATTAATCCCCCATATTATTGCTAAATATTTTCAATAGATGTTGCAATAGATTATATTCATCACAAAATATCTATTTCCTCCCAATAGCTTTTATCTAACTTCTATTTATAAATGAATAATTTTAATTGCAAGTTATATATTATAAAGTTAGCTCTTTATTTGTCCAAATGAAATAATTAATTTTATTAACTTGTAATTGTATTCCAATTTTATAAGATTGATTTCTTTTTAAATCATCAATCTTAAATTCAGAATCTATTCCTGAATTATCATAAACATTTTTATTTTTTGTTACACCGAGTCCGCTTGGAGTTACACATGTCAAATGAGTATTGGCATCTGTAGATTCAGCGTTAAACAATTTTGTTATATCTGTTCTCTTTATTATTCTTGTCCTTACTTTATATAAATCTCCATCTTCACCCTTTAAAATTAAGGTAGGCATAATATTATAAGAATTCACACCATTTATAACTGCCCATCCCGTTATATTACCTAAGCCATTTGAAAGGCTTATTGAATCAATATTATATAATATCTCTTTTTTACCCTCTACAATTCTAGTATCTTTGTCTAACTTTGTAATTTTTAATTGTTTCTTTTTATCTGAATTATATCCTATTAAAAGTGTACACATTAAAAATACAGTAAGTGTAACAATTAAAATCAATTTTTTATTTAACCCCTTCAATTTCTTCTTCCTCCATTTTTGAATAATTATCTTTTCATATATTTCTCATTTTAGTTCCTTTATTGATTTAAAACTTTATGTTAATTAATACATTTTAAATAGTCGTTTAATTAATAAGAATATTTATAGAAAATTTGTGGATATTCAACCTATAAACTATATATTAGAGATTACAATCTATAAAACTCTAATTTTACACAATAAAATATTTAAAGTATAATAAAATTATAATCTATGTATTTAGTATTCTCAATATTATACTACTATATAGACATGGAAAGGAGAAAAACATGGAAAATAAGACATTGTATTTAGTAATTCCCTGTTATAATGAAGAGAGTGTATTAAGAGAAACTGCCAAACAATTAAACGAAAAGATGAAAACAATGATTCTTAAAAATTATATTTCCAAAAATAGTAAAATAATGTTTGTAAATGATGGTTCAAAAGACAGTACATGGAATATAATTGAAGATTTAAATAGAAATGACCCTATATTTATAGGCTTAAAATTATCAAGGAATAAAGGTCATCAGAATGCTCTTCTGGCAGGTTTAATGGATTCCAAAAATTGTGCAGACATGGTTATATCCTTAGATGCAGATCTACAAGATGATATAAATGTAATAGACAGCTTTGTAGAAGAATACTATGCTGGAAGTGACATAGTTTATGGTGTGCGCTCTAAGAGAGAAAAGGATACTTTTTTTAAACGATTTACGGCAGAATCATTTTACAAATTTATGAAAGCTTTAGGGGTAGATATTGTTTTTAATCATGCTGACTATAGATTAATGAGCAAACGAGCATTGGAAGCACTGGAACAATTTAAAGAAGTTAATCTTTTTTTAAGAGGCATTATTCCTCTTATAGGATTTAAATCTTCTATTGTAGTATATGAAAGAAATGAAAGATTTGCAGGAGAATCAAAATACCCATTAAAAAAAATGTTGAATTTTGCTTTTGAAGGAATCACATCCTTCAGTGTTAAACCAATTAGAATAATTACAACTATAGGTGGCATAATTTTTATTATCAGCACCTTATTTTTCATATACTCATTAATAATGAAATTTCTAGGGAAAACTGTTGTTGGTTGGACTAGTATTGTCTGTTCCATTTGGATGATTGGAGGAATACAGCTGCTATGTTTAGGGGTTATTGGTGAATACATAGGAAAAATTTATAATGAAGTTAAAGCTAGACCTAAATACATAATTGAAAAAAGGTTGTCTGATAATATAAGTTCTAACAATGAAAAACAAAAGTCTACCATTTAAATATAAAGTTTAATATTATAAAAATATCCCAGTGGTAGTATTCTACACTGGGATATTTACGAATCATTTTTTTAATTAATATACAATTAAATTCTTAATTAAAAAAGCTAAAATTGTATGCGTCTATTCCTGGAGCATCAATCATACTGCGAATATGAATAGTATCATCTTGATTATCAGCAACATATGCTTTTGTATGATCGTTAGGATCTACCCAACCCATAAATACATAAGTATGACTTGGATATCCTGTGGAATCAGGGACGGTAAAGACAATATTACCTGGATATAATTGATTAACATCAGAGGTTCTTGTCCATCCTAATGAAGTTATATAAGGAACATAATGCTTAGTATTTTCCATCCATATTGGTATATTTATACCAATTGATCTCAACGCTGTGCTTGAAAAATAAACACAATTATTGTGTTGATCTCCATCATGAAGATTTACTGCTTTAATCTCAGTCTGCTGCACATTATTTCCCGTAGATAGAAAAGATACAAGTTTAGCTGCAGCTTCTGTATCATTAGGTACTTTATAGATAACTACATCTTGGGATGTAACAGAATTATCATTACCTATACCTTTCACAGTTATAATATGTTCACCATAAGATAGAGAAGATATATTCAAAGTGTATTTATATCCGCTTTGAGCTCCTCCCAGGTATCCAGGATATATATTATTTACATCAGGTCTTGATATTCCCAATTGTGCATCTCCATAGTTCTGATTATCAACATATATCTGAACCTTTTGTACACCAAATGCATTTAATGACCATCCATTTACATCAACTAAATAATTCTGCGCTTTTATACCAGAATTATTTTTGGGAGTGTCAATACATACTTTACTTATCAAAGGATCTTGGTCATTTTTCAATACATATATTTGCGTAGTGTTTGTGGCCTCTGCCCCATTTACCCCTACACTTGTAACTTTTATAGTATGAACTCCTGGAGCTAAAGATGAAATATCTAAATTACAATTAAATCCACTGGAATTCTCGTTTGCGTATCCTGAAAATTTCTTAGCAACATCAGGTCTTGATTGTCCTATCGTGGCATCTTTAACAGTTCCATTGTCCAAAGCTACTTGAACCTGTTTTACTCCATATAAATCAAGTGACCAACCACCTACATTTAGTTGTCCAACATTAGTTTGTACATATTGCGGAGTATCTATAGTAACAATTCCCGGCATAGTTTTCTCAGAGACCTTTTTCACATTGACACTCTGTGCTGTTACAGTACCGTCATTTCCTGTACTAACT
>NZ_JBDNRK010000015.1:56724-81888 GCF_047718555.1 Clostridium sp.
TGCTATTACCTGATACTTTATCACCATTTCTTGGAGTGTCCACATCTAAAATTCCTGGTAATTTGTTACCTCCATCTGCCATTACCCTTTGATTTACAGATATAATTGTACTAAAGATAAGAATGAGAAAAAATACAATAATAGTTTTGATACTAATTTGTCGTATTTTCATTCTTTCACCTTCTTTCTATATAAATTTTATATACTGTAAATAATATAATTCAATTAATTACAACATATATCTTATATATTCGTCTAATTTCTTTAAATATTTATATAAATGTTATAATTTTTAACAATTTATTTTATTATAAATTATTAAAAATTTACGAGTTGTACTGTATCAAAGCTATATTTAACAAATAATTCTAATACATAATTTACATAATAAAATATTTAAAGTATAATTAATAATGTTATTTTAAAACTATGATATATAGTTAAAAAAATTTTTTCAGAAAGAGAGATTCTGTAAATGACAATTAGAATTAAAAAAAATGAATATTTAAAAGTATTTTTATTAGCTGCACTTACAGCTTCAATTATTATCGTACCTTATATTATCTCTGGAAGAGGAATTTTAAATATAGTTGACGACTGGAATCTTCAACAGATACCATTTAATATGCAATCTAACTCTTCAATAAAAAGTGGAAATGTATTTTGGAGCTGGAATACTGACTTAGGAAGCAGTTTCATTGGCTCTTATGGTTTCTACACACTTGGTAGTATATTTTTTTGGTTTTCTTTTCTATTTCCAGCTGATTTCTTCCCCTATTTAATAGGCCCCTTATTAGTCTTAAAATACGCAATAGCGGCCGTAACTGCTTTCGCCTTCATTAAAAGATTTGTAAAAAACAATAAATATGCAGTAATAGGTGGATTATTGTATGCTTTTTCAGGTTTTCAAATAACAAATATGATGTATAATCATTTTCATGATGTAGTTGCATTGTTCCCATTATTGCTTATTTCTCTGGAAGAGCTCATAGAAAATAATCGCAAAGGATTTTTTGCTTTAATGGTAGCACTAAATTCATTTACTAATTATTTTTTCTTTTTTGGTGAAGTTGTATTTTTACTTATATACTTTGTAACAAGGCTGTATTGTAAAAATTATAGAAAAAACTTATCTACAAAAAAATTTTTTTCTATAATTTTTGAAGGAATTATAGGCGTAGGTATAAGTGCTATTTTATTAATACCATCTATATATTTTATATTAAATAATCCTAAATCTAAAGGTCACTTAACTGGATTATCTATGCTAGTTCATTCAACCTACAACTATTTAAATATATTCCGCGCTTTTTTGATGCCAGCAGAAATAAGTTCTTCAAGATCCATGTTCTCTGCTGCAGATATTAATTCTACAGAAGCTTTTATACCAATATTCGGTGTTATATTAGTACTTACATATATTATACATAGGAAAAAAAGTTGGATATCTTTATCAATAATAGTTTCATTAATATTTATGCTTATTCCAGTTCTCAATAGTTCTTTTACTGGATTTAGCCCATTATATTATTCTAGATGGTTTTATATGCCTATACTCTTAATTGCTTTAGCCTCTTCAAAAATATTAGAGGAAAAAAATATAAAATATATGTATGGAATAATTGGATATATATCCCTATGGATAATATTTATATTGATCTTGACATATGAACATAAAAAAGGTATGCAAATAATTTATAATAAGAATTATTTTATATTTTATATTTCTCTAGCTATTATAGGATTTATTATTACAATTTTGTTAATAAATATAAAAAACTCTAAATATTTTATTTCAATCTCCACTTTAAGTATAATGTTGTTTTCTATAGCTACGGGTTTATTTTATATCCATGGTGACCATAATTTCTATCCAAAATCAGCAGAATTTAATAATATTTATACAAAATCTGGTGATTATATAAAATTACCACAAGATGATAACTATAGATTAGACACCTTAGCTTCCTATAGGAATTCTAATCTACTTTGGAATAAACCATCTATCGATTCATTTAGTACAACTATAAGCGGTTCTCTTTTTAGTTTTTATGGATCTATTAATTTTCCAAGAGCAGTAGAAACGCAGATTCCCTATTCTTATTATGGATTAAGACCATTTTTATCGGTAAAATATGTAATAGCGCTCAAAGATTATCCTAATTTAAAAGGCTTAAGAAACTTTGGTGAAATCACACTTCCAGATTTAAAATTTTATTCTGAGGAAGGGGATTACATAATTTATGAGAGTAAAGATTTTATTCCAATGGGTTACACTTTTGACAAATATGTATCTAGTGATGATTATGCTAAAACAGATCCAAATAAAAGAGATTTAGCTTTATTAAAAGCTATTGTATTAAATAATGAACAAATAAGTAAATATTCAAATGACTTAACTAGAATTCCACTTAATGAACTAAATAATTTTACGGAGAAACAATACAAAATAGATGTTTCAGATAGAAAAAAAGAAACAAGCTATTATTTTAAAAGATATAATAATGGTTTTATTTCAAAAATAAATTTAAATAAAAAAAATTTAGTTTTTTTCAGTGTACCTTATGACAAAGGGTGGTCAGCTTTTTTAAATGGTAAGAAAGTACCAATAGAAGAAGTTGATAATGGATTCATGGCCGTTCAAGGAAATACAGGTGATAACCAAATAGAATTTACTTTTACACCTCAAGGCTTAGAATTAGGAATAAAAGTAACTAAAATATCAATTGCTTTGTTAATAATTTATTTTATACTAAATAAATTACTAGAATACAAATTAAAATATAATAAAAATAAATCTTCATTAAAATGATGTACTTTAAATAATAGCAAAGGAGCTGTCTCACAATGAATATATACATTACGAGACAGCTCCTTTGCTATTCTACCATTAAAAATAATTATTAAAATCTGCTTTTTAATAATTAAATAAGACCATTCTCAAATTTCTTGAATATTTATTTCTTTTAGCTCAAGCACTAATCATTTAAGAAATTGCAACCAGTGCAACTCCAATAAATATAGCCACTATTCCTGCTAATTTAAATAAAGTTATTTTTTCTTTTAAAATTATACGAGAAATAATCATTGACCAAATATATGTAATAGCTGTCATTGGCAAAACTACAGATAAGGGCATATATTTTAAAACTATAATATTTAAGATAGAACTAGCCACATATATGAAACCACCAATATATAAAAATTTACTTTTTATTATAGACATTATTGTAGAACCTGATGTAGATTTTTTGAAAAAAAATCCTCCAAAAGATCCAAGTAAAGTCATTATAATAATTGTCATTACTAATAAAAATTTATTCATCACCAACACCTACTAAAGCAACTCCTAACATAATTAATAGGAGACCCATTATTTTTTCAAAGCTTATTAACTCATTTAAAAAATAATAACCTATTAAGACAATAAAAATATAACTCATACTCATCATTGGATGCAATACTGAAAAACTTCCATATCTAAATGCTATAATCATTCCTACTGCCCCTATAGCATAAAATATAAATCCAAGTAATATAAATATTATATTATGCATACCTGATATTTTCCAAAAATATTGTCCACTAGAACTAAACAAGGAAGCTAAAAACATTAAAATTATACCTGTTTTATTTTTTTTTAAAGATAAGATTATGTCATTCATTTTTATCATCAACCTTATTTTCAATTTTAAATTCATTTAAAAATAATTCATATTGTTGTTTATTTTGTTTAACAAGTGTATCTAAAATAAATCCACTTGTTAAAAGTAATATAGAAATTAATATTAATCCTGATGCCAATACCGCTGACGGTAATTTTGTAATAAAACTAGTTCTTATAAATTCAGTAATTACAGGAATGCCCACTAGTAAACCAATAACAAATAAAAACAAAGCTAATATACCAAAAAACGGTAACGGCTTATAATCTTTAAAAAGCGATAAAATAGTTTTTAGCACTTTTATACCATCTTTATAAGTATTTAATTTAGAATTACTTCCCTCTGGCCTATCTCTATAATCAATAGGTATTTCTTTTAAACGGAACTTTTTGTCTAAAGCATGTATACTCATTTCTGTCTCTATCTCAAAGCCTTCACTTAAAATGGGCATGGTTTTAACAAAAAATTTATTGAATGCTCTATATCCTGTCATAATATCATTTATATCATTTTTGAAGAGTTTACCAATTAAATTTTTAACTAAGCTATTACCAAAATTATGAAATAATCTCTTGTTTTCAGAAGTATAAGTTCCATTTGATAATCTGTCCCCTATAGTCATATCTGCCTCGCCATCTATTATTGGCTGCAATAGTTTTATTGCAAATTCAGCTGGATATGTATCATCTCCATCAACCATTATGTAATAATCTGCATTTATATCTCTAAACATACTTCTTACAACATTTCCTTTGCCTTGCCTTATTTCTTTTACAACTTTGGCCCCACATTTAAAAGCTATCTCAGCAGTTTTATCTCTAGAATTATTATCGTACACATAGACATCAGCTTGCGGTAAAAATTTTTTAAAATCCTCAACTACTTTACTAATTGTTAATTCCTCATTATAGCAAGGAATTAAAACTGCTATTTTCATAATTTTTTAACCTCCAAGTTATATGGAATTATTTATATAGAACTTTAAAAATATAAAATCCATCTCTATCTCTTCCATACATTTCTCTAAAATATATATTATCATAACCATCATATATTGATAAATTTTCTTTTGTTAGGATGTAATTTATATTAAGTTTCTTTAAATCTCCGTTGTTTATCATAACTTCTATATTATCTGGTGCTAGCAATTTAAATGAAGTTTCACCTTTATAAAGCTTAAAAGTTATATGTTCATATCTATTATAAATATCTTTATATTTTTCATCAGGATCAATTTTATTCCACTTTTCAAAATCAGGATAGAAATCTATTCCATTTAGAGTCTTTACCCCATTTGCATATAGAAATGCTCCCATAACGTCATTTTCAGCAGAAATCCAGACGCCATTAGGTTCAGATGATCTTATATTTTGTATTCTATAAGATAAATAATTATTGTAAATTGCCCCTTCTCCTCTCGCAATTGGATTTACTGTTATTCCTGATATGAGTATAACAATTAGCATAAGTATACAAAAATATTTTTTTAAACCATTTGAAAAAAGATAATTTAACATAAAAAATAAAATGAATAATAATATATAAAAAATTGGATTTAAATAAGACTTCATCGGCGAATAAATTACAGATAAAACATAGGTAGCTGTAATTATTATACTAATGAGAAAGCTATACTTTCTGTTAATACATCTATTTTTAGAAATAGTAGCCAGCATCCAAATGCTTATAAATACTGAAGTTATTCCATATACTATCATCATCCTATTACCAGGTACATAAGATAAAAAAGTGATCTTTGCTATTGGAATAGGAATTTTAAATAACATATAAAAGATTTCAATAATAGAACATAAAATGAGTGCTATGCCATATTTTATATTTTCAACATTTTTACGAAAGATAAAGAATAACATTAAAACAGATGCTGGTAGAAAATTATAAAATGAACTTATTTCACAATTATTTAAAAAATTAATATCTTTGTAAGGTAAAAATATATTAGTTAAAAATACATTTATATAATAATATGTCAGATCTCCTCCATTGCTTATTCTTTTTCCTGGATATGAAGTATTTAATATGGCCATTATAGCACCTTTAGATATAAGAACAACATGAATGAGCATAGATAAAATAAATACTATTGTGAAAATAAATATTATTATATCTATACTTTTAAATTTTATTTTATCTCTATAATCCATTATTATAAGTATCATAAATACAAGACATAAATATGCCATAGGAACTTGTAATGCAGGATATAGTACTAATGCAAAACCTATGCACGATAGAGAAAATAATATACAAAATAATATTTTCATTTTTATTACATTAAAATATTTGAATATATAATAAAAGGTTACCACTATAGCTTCCATATAAAATACTAGATCTCCAACGTGCTGCATAAACCACCATTGAACAGCTGGTGATAGAACTATCCAAAAAGCTCCTAGCAAAGATATCATCCTATCTTGTTTTGTTAAAATCATTGAGATTTCAAAAGACAATAAAAATAATAATATTATTTTCATACACCAATACCATGATAAACCGTACTCTTTACCTAATAATAAAAATCCCCAATTTAATGGTTTAGCAAGTATAGATACATCCATTACTGGTGCATTGTAGCTAACTATCATATTTTGCCCAGATGTAGTTATATTATCATTTACTACAGGATAAAATTTATTATTCATTGCTTGGGATAAGTAATATGGCGTTTGCACTTCCCACTCATCACTTCTTATACCTCTAGACTTACCTAATAGATTTGTAGTATTTTTTGTATCTACCTTTGTGGTTACATAATTTTCCCAAATTCCAATAGAACTTCCATGAATTTTAAACAAAACCAAAATAATGAAAATTATTAAACCTATAAAATATCTGTATTTTAATATTTTATTCATAGACACTATGTTTCCTTTATTATTCATTAACTATCACAATCCCCTTTAATTGTATAAAAAACAGCAATTGAAATTATAAATAACTTTTTATATCATTTAAATAAAGCCTAGAATTTTTTGTTACCTACATTAAAATAAATTTATAGAAGTTAATATTTTCAATTTAATATTAATTTTTTTATTGAAGTTAATTAAAAGTAAGATATTTTACTAAATTTTATTTAGCATCAATATATTTATTGAAAAAATCTTTTTAATTTAGACTTTATTCTAATGAAATAATATTTTATTAATCCATTTGGTCTGTAAAATAATTTTACTTTTTTTAGTTTGTCGTTAGATATATATGGATTGCTACAAAAATTCTCTAAGGGCTTAACAACAAATTGCCACATGAATTTTTGCTTAACTAAATTAATATTTTGTTTTGCCTTTTCATATCTACTTCTATCTTCTAATAAATCAATTATCATATCAGCCAATTCATTAAAATCTTTTTCATTATGGCAAATTCCTAAATTTTCATTTTCAACAAGCTCTGACATGTAATCCCCTTTAGTTAAAACCATAGGAAGATTACACCACAAGTAATCCAATATTCTAGTTCTAAAAGAAAATCTTGTCTCTAAATTATTTAAATATGTACTTACTCCTAAGTCTGCTTCTAACAAATAATTTTGTCTTTGTGAATATTCAACCCAATCATTAAAAAATATATTTTTATTATATAGATCATATTCCTTAGATTTTTCAATACATTTTTCTGCCACAGTAGTATCACAATTCATGCTTGGATGGCCTATACCCATAAAAAATAATTTTATGTCTTTTCTCTTCTTACAAATTACATTCATTGCTTCAATAAGAGTCAGTGGATCAAACCAGTTCCAGATTCCACCACCCCATATTATAACTTTATCCTCTTCACTTATCCCCTTCCAAACTCCTTTTAAAACTTGCTTAGTTTTAATAGGAGCATTATTATCCAAACCAAAAGGTACAACACCAATTAATTTTTCCATCTTTATGTTATCACTATAGGTGACAGGATTTATTCTATTTATGGCAGATAGCATTCCAAGCCAATAATCTTTCTGCTTTTCACTGGAACATATAAAATAATCTCCCAGTGCAAGCTGCTCAAGAATTAAATCTAAATCTGTTTCATGATATGTTAATCTATCTTTAAAATCAATAAATTTTCTAAGTTCAAGATTTTCTAAAGTAATTGGATCATAGATATCTACAACTTTAGATTTTTTTATTCTTTTTAAAAAAGGATACAATCTAAAAGCTATCCCCTGCATCACTATGGAATCAACAATTTTAGCATAATCTTTAAGTTCATTTTTATTTGCTTCAATAACTTTAAATTTTTCATTTTTAAAATTAAAGTTTGTATTTTTATTTGGTATAAATAATATCACATCTAATGTTTTACTTAATTCTTTAGCAAAATTATAGTAACGTATACCTGGTCCAGTCATCTTTTTTGCTATAGCGTCCGGGCTTATTAATAATACTTTTTTCATAAAATATCTCCTTAGTCAAATATATTATTTCTTAAAAAATCCTATATTTCTAATAAAACCCAATCTTCCACTTAATTTACTTTTCCATATATTTAATTCAGAAACATTTTTTGATAAATAAGACATTGATTTCTTTATCTCAGAAAGTTCCTTATTTAAAGCATTTATATTACCAATTTCAGACCTACTACCATTTAATTCATTCTTATCAAATACCTTTGTTCCAGCTTGTGCATAATAGGAATCATCCAATTTAATTCCCTTCTTTTCACTTATTGGACGATCAGATATTATGCACTTTGTTTTCATAGTCAAACTTCCTTCAACAGTTACACCATTATTCCATATTTCTCCGCAATCGCTTATGGCCTCATCCTTAAATAGAGTTATACAATTTGACGGAGTGGCCTCCTCAGATTCAAAATAGAAATAAAATGTTCTTCCCTCTGAATTTATTATAGGTTTAAATGTGATTTCGAACCACCCATTATCAACCAATATACTTGCATCTATATCTTTCTCCACAATCAAATCATCTGTAAAGGCATCAAATAATTTAAACTTAACAACATGCTCATTAGATCTTGAATATGTTCCAAACATTAATTCAATAGAAGTTAAATTAGGATATCTGCATCTAAATTTTTGTCCTATTTTAAAATTGCTCATTATAGCACCTACAATTTCCTGCTTGGAAATTTGATTTATGTCTGTTATATAATTATATGTATCTGCATTACTGATATCATCGTCTTGTTTTTTAACAGGATCTAAGCAAAATTGTTTTAAAGGTTCCGTTACTATATCCCATTTATATTTTTCTCTATATTTTCTAATATTATTTTTGGTTTCTTCATAAAAAGTATTATCATCTACCATTTTTATAATAGCATCTTTAATTGATTTATCATCATTATATTTTACAACTAATCCCAATCCATATTTTTCAATATCATCTGCGAAATAATCACCTTCCGTTGATATTATAGGTAGATTAGACCATAGATAATCTAAGATTCTTGTTCTAAAGGAAAATCTTGTTTCTAAATTATCAAAATGGCAGCTCACTCCAGCATAGGACTCCAATAAAAAGTTTTGCCTATCACTATACTCAACCCAATCCATATTGAAAAATACTAATTCATCCTTTATTCCAAATTCTTCAGCTAGTTTTATTGCGTTTGAAGTCATCTCCATTTCTGGTATTTCTGGATTTGGATGTTTTACACCTAAAAATAAGAGTTTAATGTCTTTTCTTTCCTTAGATATACTATAGATTGCCTTAATTAGACTTAATGGATCAAACCAATTCCAAACTCCACCACCCCATATAAACACCTTATCACTTTCTTCTAAATTAGGTATTTTTTCAATGAGAGCTCCCTTTCTAGTATGAACAGGATCTTCTGTACTAATTCCAAAAGGAACCAAACCTATTAATCTCTCCAATTTATTTGACATTTTATATTCTACTGGATTTACTTTATTTAATGATGAAAGCATTCCTATCCAAAAATCTTTTTGTTTTTCATTTGCACAGATAAAATAATCTCCTAACACTAACTGGTTATTTAATGTGTTAAGGTCACTTTCATGTATTTCAGATCTAATTTTTAATGATTTATTTTTATGTATCTCTAAATTTTCTATTGTATAAGGATCATATAAATCTACTATTACTATCTTATCTTTACACATACTTTTAAGTGTTACTACTTTTTCTAATATCATACCATGGAGTAAAATTATATCGCTCTCATAGAATTTATTAATTAAAGCCTGTGGTCTTTCTACATTGTATCTAAAAAATTTAAAACCTAATGTATCCTCATCTAAGTCTGTTTTATTTGGAATGGCAAGTGTAACATTACATATATGAGACAATTGCTTGGCTATCTCAAAATACCTTATTCCTGGTCCTGCCATCTTTGCCGCAATATTATCCGTACATATAATCAACAATTCAAGCTTTTGGCTTCCAAAATAGTTTTGTAAACCCATAGAATTTGTTATATTAGATATTAAATTATTATATTTATTATTTTTTTCTGCTGTTATAAGATTTTTATATGGACTATCTATAAATAATTTTATTATTTCATCATCAGATTTTTTTCTATTTCTTTGTATATAATCTCTTTTTTCTTTCATTAAAGGCAAATTAGTTGAAAAATCCATAATGCCTAAAACATCAGGATTATCCTCGTCACTTATACCTCGTTCTGTATATTGCTTATAATTTTTCATAAGTAAAGCACCGGTCAATATTTCGTATACTCTTTTTTCCTCATAATTCTTGTAAATAGTAAACAAAGAATTTCTTTCAAACATTCTCATAACTTTATTTCTATTCATTTTTTTAGATGTACTATTATGCTTATGATAACAAATAGCTTTTGAACAGAATCTAACTTTATAACCTAATACCCATAATCTCCATCCTAAGTCCACATCCTCAAAATAGGCAAAGTAATCTTCATCCAATCCTCCTATTTCTAAATATATATTTCTATCTATAAGCATCGCTCCACCACAAGCAAATAATATATCTTTATCCTCATTATACCTTTTATTAGCCTCATCAATTTCTATGCCGAAGTCATACTGATAGCCGTGTCCATAAAAATTAATACTACCACCTGCAAAATCTAGTTTACTTCCATCCCAATTAAGTATCTTGCTTCCTACACAAACATAACTATCATCATTACAACTATCTAATGTTTCCACCATGTCGTTTAACCAATTAGCATCTATTTTCATATCATTATTTATTAATGCTATATAGTCACCCTTAGCAATTTTAGCCGCATCATTATTAGGCTTCGCAAAGCCTTCATTTGACTTATTTTGAATTATCTTTACATTTTTAAATTTACTCTTAACAAATTGTACTGATCCGTCTTTTGAGCCATTATCTACCATTATGTATTCGATTTTATCCTTGGGATAATTTAACTTATTAAGTGTACTAAAACATTCTTTTAGATGATGTTTTCCATTATAATTTACTATAATAAAACTAATTGATTTTTCTCCATTCATTTAACTAACACCACTTTCTCTATATCCTGTGTATTATAAGCGCCAATCACATTTAAGTTGTACTTTTCCTTCTTCCTTTATATTTCCCTCATTTATTATAAAATAATAATGCTTATTTCTATAATCGTATAACTCATCTCCACCTTCATTGGATATGCCTACAGATATATAATACTTTGAATGTAAAAAAGGATTATCTTGTATTACAAAACTAATAAAATTACTATCTTTAATATCAGTAATAAGTATTCCATCCTGATTACAATTATGGTATGAAAGTCTCCAGCCTTCTTCACTAAACACTTCAAAATATAAAATAGCAGCTTCTACTGCTTGATTTTTTTTAATCTCTAAATTCACTTTTATATCTTCACCTGAATTGAATACATTTTTAACCATGCCTGCATTATCTGAAAAATATACCTTTGAAATTTCTAATTTTCTATTTCCATCCCTATTTCCTGTACTTGAGAATTCTTTCGCTTCATGAATATCAAAATTTATATCACTGGCCTTTTCAAGCAATCCAGTAATACCTTTTTCTTCAATTTCCCTATTAAGCTCTAACTTTTCATCACTAGATGAATACAGAAGCTTCATATACAGTCCTATCATTCTATCTGGTGTGTCTTCAATAACAAATCCACCCTTTTTAATAAATATAACTCTGTCGCATATTTTTTTTACAATTCCCATATCATGAGATACAAATACAATAGTTTTGCCTTCCTCTTTAAAGGATTGAATTTTATCCAAGCATTTCTTTTGAAAATTAGCGTCACCTACAGCTAAGACTTCATCTACAAGAAGTATATCTGGATCCACACTAACTGCCACTGAAAATGCCAATCTCATGTACATACCAGAGGAATAATTTTTAACTGGTGTATCCATAAAATTACTTAGTTCAGCAAATTCTACAATATCATTGTATCTTTCATCAATTTCTGATTTACTTAGCCCTAAAATTGAACCATACATGTAGACATTTTCCCTTCCAGATAAGTCCGGCTGAAATCCTACACCTATTTCTAGTAGTGATGAAATTTTACCATTTACAATTACTTCTCCTGCATTTGGCTTTAATATATTGGATATTAATTTTAAGCTGGTACTTTTTCCAGTACCATTTTCTCCAATTATACCTACAGTTTCTCCCTTTTCAATTTTAAATGAAGCATCTTTTAAAACATCGATAATTTGTACCTGGACCTTAGCTCTTTGTAAGACCTTAGCTAAAAATTTTTCTTTTAAAGAGTAATTTTTATTCTGATATATTTTAAAATGCTTTGTAACATTTTTAAATTCTATAACTGACATGCACTATTCAACACCTTTTTCTATAATTTCGTACATTATATTTCTTCTGCAAATACCACTTCTATCTTTCTAAACAATCTGAATCCAAAGAATATTAAAATAAAGTCAATTATAAATATTACTAATATGTATAAATAATACGGAAATGTATTAGTGTACAAAATAGACCTCACACTTTCTACCATTAACGTCATTGGATTCAATAGAATTAACTTTTCGAATAAAGGATGGCCTTTCAAAAGTGTTAGTGGATATACAATAGGTGTAAGATACATCCACAAATTAAATATTACTTCAACTAGATGTGAAATATCTCTATACAGAACATTTAATGATGATAATATTAGAGATAATCCAACTGTAAATCCTAATATTAATAATAAAGCTATCGGCAACATTATAAGAGGTATACCAATATGAAGTCCCTCTACTACTATTGCAATAAATAAAATTAATAGAGTTATAATGAAATTAATAAAATTCGAAAATATAATGGACAGTGGTATTATTTCTCTAGGAAAATAAACCTTTTTTATTAAATTTGCATTACCTATTATAGAAGTAGTACTTCCCATAACCCCTGCGGCAAAAAAATTCCATGGAAGTAATCCACAAAGTAAAAACACAGTAAAATGAGGTGTAGTTTGTCTCATAATAAGCTTAAATGCAAATGTATAGACAAACAGCATCAATATTGGATTTAAAAATGACCATAAAAATCCCAAAACTGAATTTCTATATTTCAATTTTAATTCTTTTGATGTTAAATTTATAAGTAATTCCTTTGAATCATATATTTCTTTAATGTATCCAATAAAATCTTTCATACTTTTTATCACTAAATCACCTTCAATTGTTAATATTTAAATCAAACTAAATTTATACTAACTTATCATTTATGTTTATTCAATCTTTTTATATATTCTAATTCTAGTTTTCTATCTTTAATAATTTCATCTAAGCTTGTTTCTTCTTTCACGCCCTCGGTACTTTCCTTTAAAAATATAATCTTAATAGTTTGAAATATCAATTTTATATCTAATAAAATAGAATAATTTTTAATATATATAATATCATATCTTACCTTATCCTGAGGGGTAGTATTATATTTCCCAAGTACCTGTGCAAGTCCTGTTAATCCAGCTTTAACCACTGTTCTATATTTATAATCTGGTATTTCCTTTTCAAATTTATCCACATAAAATGGCCTTTCAGGTCTAGGACCAACAATACTCATGTCACCATTTAGTATATTGAATAACTGAGGCAATTCATCCATTCGTATAGCTCTAATTATTTTACCTACCTTTGTAATTCTAGGGTCTTCATCTGTGGCAAGTACAGGCCCAGATAATTTTTCCGCATTCATTTTCATAGATCTGAATTTTATAACATTAAAATTTCTTCCACCTTCTGTAACCCTTTCTTGCTTATAAAATACATTACCGCCATCCGACAATTTTATACTTATAGCTATGAGCAGCATAAAAGGAGAAGCAATTACAATACCTACAAATGCTAAAATAACATCCAACACCCTTTTTATAGCTTTTTCCTCTTCAGTTAAACATAGAGATTTTGCCTTTAACAGTGGAAGATCGTCAATTTTGTTTAATTTTGATCCTAGTAATGCTAAATCACTCATTGCAGGGACTATAAGTATGCTTTTCTGTTCAATTAAACATTTATCAAGTATATAATCTTTAAATTCACTTTTAATATCATCACACAGTATTACAATCTCTACTTTATTGATTAAATCAACTATATTGTCAAAATCCGGATGACAAATGTATTTTATATTATATAAATCACTTTGCTTTAATAATATTTTCTTTGCCACATGCTCTGTATTTGCATTTCCAATTATAATAACATCCTTTTTCCCATACATAGCTCTCTTTATTTTCCATACGAAGGACTTCCATATACTTAACAAAACAATCTGAATAACTGAACTATATAAAATAACCATTCTCGGATAAGAAAATGCCCTTAAGAAAAATGTTACCGCCATAGTTGATATACATAACATTATTATTGTTAAAAATACAGAATAAACAATTTCACTAATGGATTGCTTAATTAAATCTGCTAATCCATATACATACATAAATATCAAATATATTATTATAGTAAAAGGTGCAGTTATAATAAATGGTTCATAATTAAATCTTGGAGGATTGAAATTAAATTTGATCATATATGAAAGATAAATTGCTAAAATTACAAGTACAATATCTATAACTGTAAATAGTAATTCATATAAATTAGTAAGGGATGCTTTTTTCTTCATATAACCAACCTCTCTTATATCAGGCATTGCTAAATAATATATTCTTGCGCTGCATTGTCCTGTAAATCCACTTCAATATTATACTGCATTTTATGTTTCTACGATAGACATATTTTATAGAAATTCTACATTAAAATGTCTTTTTTATTATCTTTCGTAAATACTCATACATTGATCAGATATAATAAAAATTAAAGGCATACCGTAAACAACCTCATGGTATAGCCTAAAATTTTCATTAGAAACTTATTTTACTTTCAGTTAAAGTTTTCCATTTTTTATCTTTATCTGAGAATGTTAATTCTTCAATACCTTCTGTTGGCCACTCTATTCCTACTTCCGGATCATTCCAAGCAATTCCACCTTCAAATTCTGGATGATATAAATCTGTACATTTATAAACAAACTCAGCCTCATCAGAAAGAACTAAAAATCCATGAGCAAAACCTTCTGGAATATAAAATTGTTTTTTATTTTCATCACTGAGTTTTACTCCAACCCACTTACCATAAGTTTTAGAATTTTTTCTCAAATCTACTGCTACGTCAAATACTTGGCCTTTTATCACTCTAACTAATTTTCCCTGAGAGTGTTGTGTCTGAAAATGTAATCCTCTTAAAACACCTTTTTTAGATTTAGACTGATTATCCTGAACAAATGTCATGTCTAAGCCGGCTTCCTTAAATTCATCTGCATTGTAAGTTTCCATAAAATATCCTCTGTTATCTCCAAATACTTGAGGCCCTATTATGTATACTCCTTCAATTTCTGTTTTCTGAAAATCAAATTTTCCCACTGAAATCACCCCTTAGTTATTTCCATACATTTTTTCATAGTAGTTTTGGTATTGGCCTGATGTTATATTATCCATCCATTGTTTGTTATCTAAATACCATTTAATTGTCTTCTTAATTCCGACTTCAAAGGTAGTTTCCGGTTCCCAACCCAATTCTTCTTTAATTTTAGTTGGATCTATGCCATATCTTCTATCATGACCTTTTCTATCTTCTACATATTTTATTAAATTTTCTGTTACAGTACTATCTATATTATTGCCAACATATTCTATTATAGTCTTTACAATGTAGATATTTGTTCTTTCATTATGTCCACCTACATTGTATACTTCTCCAAGTCTTCCATTGTTTATTACCATATCAATTGCCTTACAGTGATCTTCTACATACAGCCAATCTCTGATATTTAAACCGTCACCATAAATAGGCAAATCCCTCTTAGCCAAACAATTATTTACTATAAGTGGAATCAATTTTTCTGGAAATTGATAAGGCCCATAATTATTTGAACATCTTGTTATATTTATTGGCATCTTAAAGGTATCATGGTATGCCTTAACCATTAAATCTGCACCAGCTTTACTAGAAGAGTAGGGGCTATGTGAATCTAAAGGAGTAGTCTCTGTAAAATAACCAGTTTCCCCTAGAGATCCGTACACTTCATCAGTGGATACCTGAAGATATTTTTTACCTGCTTTAAATCCATTTTCAGTTTCCCAACATTGTTTGGCAATATTTAAAAGATTAACTGTACCCAATACATTAGTTTTAGCAAAGAGTTCAGGTTCCCTTATGCTCCTGTCTACATGGGATTCAGCCGCAAAATTAACTACATAATCTATATCATTTTCTTTAAATATATTCTCAATAATTTCTTTATCACAGATATCCCCCTGTACAAAAATATAATTAGGGTTATTCTCTACCTCTTTTAAATTTTCTAAATTACCAGCATATGTAAGCTTATCTATATTAATTAATTTTATATCATTATATTTATTCAGCATATAGTGTACAAAATTTGAACCAATAAAACCAGCTCCACCAGTTACTAAATATGTTTTCATTTTCCTGCCCCCTACTATTTATCTTCAATTAAAGAAATTAAATATTTGCCATAGTCTGTCTTCATTAATGGCTCTGCTAATTTTCTCACTTGATCCTTATTAATAAATTTGTTTCTATATGCAATTTCTTCTATGCAGGCTACAAAAAGTCCCTGTCTTGTCTGTATTGCTTCTACAAAATTTGCTGCATCTAAAAGCCCTCTGTGGGTACCTGTATCAAGCCAAGCCATTCCTCTTCCGAATAGTTCTACTTTTAAAGTACCTCTTCTTAAATACTCATTATTAACAGCGGTTATTTCAATTTCTCCTCTAGCAGAAGGTTTTACACTCTTAGCTATCTCAACTACATCATTATCATAGAAATATAATCCTGGTACTGCATAATTTGACTTAGGCTTTTCAGGTTTTTCCTCTATAGAAATAACGTTATTATTCTCATCAAATTCTACTACACCAAAGGCTTTTGGATTACTTACATGATATCCAAATATAGTAGCCCCACTTTCTCTTGCTGCAGCTCTCTTTAACCTTTCTGTAAATCCATAACCATAAAAAATGTTATCTCCTAAAACTAATGCTACTCTGTCATTTCCTATGAATTTCTCACCTACAATAAATGCATCTGCAAGTCCTCTAGGTTCATCCTGAACAGCATAACTTAAATTTAATCCAAGCTGACTACCATCTCCAAGTAATTCCTTAAAGCTTCCAATATCTCTTGGAGTTGAAATTATAAGTATTTCTGTTATTTCAGCTAACATTAATACAGATAATGGATAATATATCATTGGTTTATCATAAATAGGAAGTACCTGCTTTGATACTGCCTTTGTTATTGGATATAATCTAGTACCAGAGCCTCCTGCCAGTATAATTCCCTTCATTATGTAAATTCCTCCTTACTTGCGTAACAAATGTTAAAACAAACAAATTTATTATACAACAAAGCAAAATATTTGTCTATTTTTAAAATAAAGTATGCATTAATATTTATAGATATTTAAAAATTTACTCTATACGATCACATAAAAATAAGATGAATTTATACAATAAATTCATCTTATTTTTATGTATAGAATAAAAACTATTAATTAATCAATAGCTAGATTGATTAATGCATCACATTAATAGTAATTTTTATTCCAGAATAATTATTTATATTGTGGTATATCGAATTTTAAGGATGGATTTCCCACCATGTCTGTAAGTTTTTTAATATTATAAACCTGATTGTATGCCCAACGAACATCGGTAGCATATTGGTGATTTCCCGGTGAAGCTGGATTCCATCTCATTTTATATAGTGTATTTTGTCCATATTTACTATTATTTATAAAATCACCAGATATCCATTGTGCTCCTCCATAAATTGCCTGATCTACACTAAACCATCCTTTGTTATATGCATAAACTGAGCCATAATAATTTGCATTTGAATCATAAGCACCTATTCCAAAAAGATTATATACTGTTTGTCCATTAACATCTATGCCTGTAGCTAATCTGGAATATCCATTGCCAGTTTCCAGTAATGCATGTGAAACAAGATATATTGGATTTATATTGCTTTGCTGAGCAGCTGCAAGAAATTGTGATCCTTTTCCATCTAATACACCTTTTCCTGCAAGTATTTTATTTAAATCATCCGCAGTAACACCTTGCATATAGTCAAGTCTTAAAAATTGATAAACTCCATAACTATCCATAAAATTCATTGGATCTAAATAATATTGAACAGTATTTCTATCTGCATTTACCCAATCATTACCTGATTCCATAACAGGCTGCCCATAATTAATTTGAGTGTTTACCATATCTGAAAGTGATACATTATAATTTGTAGTAAACTGATTATTGGATGAAAATTTATATATCCTATTGCTTTGCTGAACTGCTACTCCATCATTACCAATACTTTTTACTGTTATGGTATGCACACCATCTGAAATTGATGATAAATTAAAGGCGTAATTAAAGCCACCATTACTTCCTCCTGTATATCCTGGATATACATTATTTACATCATTTCTTACTCCTCCTGTAGTTGCATTCCCTTTATATACACCATCAATATATACTTGTACTTGGTTTACACCAAAAGCATCTAACGACCAGCCACCTATATTTATAGTGCTATTTTCATTTTTTACAAACATATTATTTGTTGGTGTGTCTATGCATATTAATGATGATAAAGCTTGTCCATTGTTAGACAATTTGTATATTTGCGTATTCTTTTCTAATGTGCCTCCATCATTTCCTATACTTTTTACTGTTATAGTATGCACACCAGCTGTAAATGATGACATGTCAAGAATATAATTAAAGCCACCATTACTTCCTCCTGTATATCCTGGATATACATTATTTACATCATTTCTTACTCCTCCTGTAGTTGCATTCCCTTTATATACACCATCAACATATACCTGTACCTCTTTTACTCCATAGGCATTTAATGACCAACCGCCCACATTAAATTGATTATCTTTTATAGATGAGTAAACACTTGGAACATCAATAGACATTAATGAGGGAGAGGTTAATTTGTTTATTGTGACATCCTTCTGTGTAACAGTTCCGCTTTTCCCCAAACTCTTTACACTTACGGTGTGATTACCATCTGAAACATCCAATAAATTTAAAGTATAGTTATAGCCACTATTTGTCCCACTAACATAGGATGGAAATACTCTATTTACATCTGGCCTTGGTACTCCTACAGATGCATCACCTTTATACACATTATCCAAATAGATCTGTACTTTGTCTATTCCACTTGCATCCAGTGACCATCCACCTATATTTATAGATTTTTTATTTTTGATAGTAGAATTATTAGATGGTGTATCTACAGATGCTAGCGAAGGAAGTGGTGTTTTATTAATTTGAACATTTTTTTGTATACTTTTGCCACTTTTACCTATACTTTTTACCACTACAGTATGTATCCCATTTGAAATATTCGATAAATCTAAAGCATAATTATAGCCACTATTTGCGCCTTCCGAATATCCTGGAAATACTTTATTTACATCTGGTCTTGTAGCCCCTATATTTGCGTCTCCCCTGTATACATTGTCTAAATAAACCTGTACTTTATCTATTCCAGTTGAATCTAATGACCAACCACCTACATTTATATAATTTTGATTAACATTAGAATTATTTTGTGGAGTATCTATGTTCATCAATGGTGAAAGTATAGTATCATTAATCTGAACATTTTTCTGTGTTATTGTTCCATTCTTACCTATACTCTTTACTGTTATGGTGTGTTTGTTATTTGGTGCACCTGATAAATTCAAAACATAGCTGTATCCACTAGTTGTTCCGCCTGTATATCCTGGAAGTGCATTATTTACATCTGGTCTGGAGATTCCTATATTTGCATCTCCTTTATACACACTATCCAAATATATTTGTACTTTGTTTATTCCACTTTGATCTAATGACCATCCTGCTACATCTATCTGGTTTTGACTAGTACTGGAATTATTTTGTGGTATATCTATCCATACTAATGAAGGTAACTGACTTGCATAAACTTTAGGCGTCTTGTAAAGATTTAACATCGAAAATACAATGGTCAATGCAACCAATATAAAAATATGCTTTCTTATATGTCTTACAAAACTCACTTTTTCACCTCCTTTCAATATATTATTCGTATTTTTATGTAAAAATTTTATAGCCCGATTACAATAAATAAGACAATAAAATTTTACTAACACTTTATCTGTATAATAAATGTCACAAATATTTTTTATGCAATTTACTTCTATATACAGATAAGAAGATGAAAATAATTTTATTTAATCATATTCCTATCATATAAATCCTTAAAAACAGGATTATCCCTTAAAGTCAATAAATATTTTACAAAAGGCTCTTTAAGTTCATCTCTCTTTAATGCAAATTCAACTGTAGCCTTTAAGAATCCCAATTTGTCTCCTACATCATATCTTTTTCCTTCAAAGGTATATGCATACATAGCTTCTGAGTGCATAAGAATTTTCAAAGCATCTGTAAGTTGAATTTCTCCACCTTTCCCAGGCTTTGTCTTACTTAATATATCAAAAATTTGTGGTGTAATAATATACCTCCCCAATATTGCTATATCTGTAGGTGCTTCTTCAGTTTTTGGTTTTTCTATTAAATTTTTAACCTTGTAAACTGAATTTTCTATATGCATGGCATCAACAATTCCGTATTTTGATACATCTTTATGAGCTACTTGTTGTACTCCAAGAATTGTAGTTTTATACTCATCATAACAATCCATAAGCTGCTTTAAACATGGAACTTTACTGTCAACTACATCATCGCCCAGCATAACAGCAAAGGGCTCATTTCCAACAAAAGTTTTTGCACAATTAATAGCGTGCCCTAGGCCTTTAGGTTCTTTTTGTCTTATGTAGTAAATATTTGCCATATTGGATATGTCTTTTACTATACTTAGAAGTTCATCTTTACCATGACTTTCTAGCTCTTTTTCAAGTTCTACAGATTTATCAAAATGATCTTCTATGGCTCTTTTATTCCTGCCTGTTATTATAAGGATTTCTTCTATACCAGAAGCAACGGCTTCTTCAATTATATATTGTATAGTTGGCTTATCCACTATTGGAAGCATCTCTTTAGGCTGTGCCTTTGTTGCAGGCAAAAACCTTGTTCCCAGTCCTGCGGCTGGTATTATGGCTTTTTTTACTTTCATAAAATCTCTCCTTCACACCTTTACATTTTTCAATTAATAATTATTCATTATATTAGTCTATTTTACAGTATACTATATTAATAGAAATTTCATGAACATTTAATCAGAATTTGTCTTCTTATCTAATGGTAAATATATCTACCATTTAGCTTTATTATTTTCTATTTTTACATATACCCCTAATACTTATTATATATTGCATTTATATACTTTACAATTACAAGATAATTTAATTTTAATTCCACACCATACAATATTTCATTATTACTATGAATTTTAATATTACGTGAATCATTTCAACCTTATATTCATTAAAGGATTTTTATAATCATTGATATTTCTTCATTTAAAATAAAATTAAGTATTGCAAAGAATTTTCATTATTCTAAAATAGACTATTAAGCTTATTCCCCTAAAATCTTGCTCAATTGAAGTACTATTTCATCTTCAGGATTAATCTTCTTAGCAATATCATAATGTAATTTTGCCTGCTTAGTATCACCATTATTAAGATAACACATTATAAGATTAGTACATACTTCTATAGATTTTGTGGCTTCAAAGGCTTTCCTCAAGTATTTTATAGCGATATCATAATTATTAAGAGCTGCATAGTTTATTCCCAGCTCATTTATAACTTCAACTATACTGCTGTCAATGGCTACAGACTCATTTAAATAATAAATAGCTTTCTCATAGTTACCAAGAACTCTATATGCCACGGCTATGTTAAAATTTAATACAGCATCATTAGAAAATTCATCTAACAGAGGTATAAGATGCATTAATGCTTCTTTTGGTTTATCATATACTAATGCTTTTCCTTTATCATACTGCCTTATATTAGAAAGTATATGTTTTAGTTCCAAAACATTCTTAGAATTATCCTTGCTTTTTTCTATATAGGTATTAATATAAAACCAAGCATCCTCATATTTTTCTTGTTCATAATATATTAGTGCTTTGTTAAAATAAGCTTTATAGTATCCCTGAAGTTTTTCTGCCTTATCTAATATAGCTAGTTCTTCTTGCTGAAAGTTCTTATCAATTTTTCTAAGTTCTTCTAAAATCATAATTATCTTATCATAGTTTTCTACATTCTTTTCAATTATCAAAAGTCCTTTAAGCAGTATATAAGCATCCTCATAAGAGCTTTTTTTCACTTCTTCAAAGACAATACCCTTTATATATTGAACAGCTTCTTCTTTATTTGCATTCAATATGTCAATATATATATGGTTAAATTTGAAATTTTCATCTCCACCGAGTACATAGAACATTCCCTCAATAAAAAATGAAACAGGTATTTTTTCAAATTTTTCATTATTTTTAACCTTATCTGCTACTCTCAGAGGCCTAACAGGTAAATATAAATTTTCATTTACTTCTATTTTAAATATCTTTGGAATACTTTCTCTTTTAAATTCCAAAAAAATAAGTTTAGATACTTTTTCTGTAAAATTAAGTTTTGTTTCCATACTTTCACCGTCCATTAAGATAATTAGGCATAAACAGAGTCCTTAGTATCGGTATTTATGATACTTAGGAATCGTTATCCAGGGACGTATCCACTCTTTACTCACACTTTGAAACAGATGGGAGTATTAGAGTGGATAGTCATCGGATAAAAAATTACTACATTAAAGATGCCTTATATAAATTATTATATTAAAACTCAAAGAAAATTTAAAGTGGAAGATATCTTTGTATCCTCCACTTTATATACTATCACTACATAATGTTCAATTATACTAATGATTCAAAACAACAATAATTTCTTTACCAATTTAGCTTAAAAAATTCCACATAATTTATTTGCTAAATTTAGATTAGTGTTAGTTATTACATGCCTTATTTATTATTTCCATAACAGCCTTATTAAAGTCATCTGATTTCCTGTCAGCATCAGAAAGATCCTCGCCAACTACAGCCATATATACTTTCATCTTTGGTTCTGTTCCTGATGGTCTTACAACAAACCAAGATCCATCTTCTAATATAAATTTAAGTACATTAGACTTTGGAAGTTTTATATCACTTTGTGAATCATTTATTATATCCTTTTCTATACTTAATTTATAATCAAAACTCTTTACTATTTTTACTCCTGCCACATTATTTTCCATAGAATGTCTTAAATTTTCTAAGGCTTTTTGAATCTTTTCCTGGCCTTCTTTACCTTTTAGCTCTAAAGATACTAAACTTTCTTTATAAAAACCATATTTTTTATAAAGATCTATTAATGCATCATACAAACTTAAACCTTTATTTTTATAATATAATACCATTTCACATATTAAAGTAGCTCCTATTACTGCATCCTTATCTCTTACAAAGGTTCCAGCAAGGCATCCATAACTTTCTTCAAATCCAAACAAGTATGTATTTGATCCAGTTTTTTCAAATTCTTTTATCTTTTCTCCTATATATTTAAAGCCAGTAAGCACGTCTATAAGTTCCACATTAAAATCTTCAGTGATTTTTCTTGTCATTTCAGAAGTAACTATAGTTTTTATAACTGTTCCATTTTCAGGTAATTTGTTAAGTTCCTTTAGAGATGAAACAATATAATGTGTTAAAAGTACACCTGTTTGATTACCAGTTAGTACTCTATATTCTCCCTCTTTATCCTTTACTACTACCCCAATTCTATCACAATCAGGATCAGTACCAAAAATTACGTCAGGATTTACTTCTTTCGCTAATTTTAATGCTAGTTCAAATACTGAAGGCTGCTCTGGATTTGGATAAGAAGCAGTTGGAAAATTACCATTAGGCAATTCCTGCTCTTTTACTACAAATACATTGTCATATCCTAGTTCACTAAGTACTCTTCTTACAGGTATATTTCCAGAACCATGGATAGGGGTATATATTATTTTTAAATCTTTAGCACTATTTCTTACTAATTCTTCTCTTATAGTAAGAGCTTTGACTTTATCAATGTAAGTTTTATCTACTTCTTCACCGATTATATTTAAAAGTTTAGCCTCTTTTGCCTTTTCTAAATCTATAGTTTTTACATTTTTAAATTCATTTATGGCAGTAATGCAATCTAATATTTCTTTTGCTGCTTTATCAGTTACCTGACCACCATCTTCATCATAAACCTTGTAACCGTTATACTGCTTTGGATTATGGGAGGCTGTTACAACTATCCCTGCCTTGCTTTTTAAATGTCTAACCGTATAAGAAAGTACTGGAGTTGGTCTTAAGGATTCAAATAGATTTACTATAATTCCATTAGCACATAAAACCGATGCCGCTCTTTCAGAAAATTCCTTTGACATATTTCTTGAATCATAAGCTATACTTACAGAAATTTCTCCTGTATAATTTTTATTCAAATAATCTGCAAGTCCCTGAGTTGCTTTACCTATAGTATATATATTCATTCTGTTACTTCCTGCAGCTATAACTCCTCTAAGTCCTCCTGTACCGAATTCTAATTCTCTATAAAACCTGTCCTCTATTTCTTTTTCATCTTTTATACCTGTCAATTCTTCTTTAGTGTTTTCATCAATATACTCAGATTTTAACCAGTGCTCATAATTTTCTTTAAATGTCATGCTATAACCTCCTATATATTTCATATTCTTATTATACTATAAAATCCATAAAATAACATATATATTTAAAACCTATTTTAATCTCTATGTATACAAATTAAAAATAATAATTCTATATAAAACTATATTATATATAGCCTCATTTGTCTAACTTTTTCCATAGGACTATATTTTATTTTTTATTCCATTCAAATTTATTGAAGCAAGTTCTTAATTCAGGTGAGGATTCTTTTACCCCATCTGAATTTTAGAACTGCAAATGCATGGCTTACTTGGC
>NZ_JBDNRK010000016.1:0-79253 GCF_047718555.1 Clostridium sp.
TCTTTTACCCCATCTGAATTTTAGAACTGCAAATGCATGGCTTACTTGGCGTTGGGCTCTCACTTGAAGAAGTGGGAGACTTACGCCAAGTTAGTCAGGTTAAAGCTAAAAAATTGCAATATATAAGTGAAATTTCACTTATATATTGCAATTTTTTAATATCATTTATTATAAATTTCGCTTAACTACCTTTTCAACTTCCTGTAAATAACCTTTACGTACCTCTTCAGTTACATGAGGAACTCCTCCAAAGAAAGTGTGAACAACTTCTTCTATTCCAGTAAAATTGAATATTCCCTGATCTGTAGTCTGTTTTATTGAACTATGCATTCCATTTTCAGAATATATGGCATCCGGAGTACCCGTAGTAGAGAACAATAACCCCTTTTTACCCTTTAATAAACCATTTGGAGCTCCATCTACATATTCGTAAGCAAAGCCATAAGAAAATACTCTATCCACATATCCTTTTAATATAGCTGGCAGAGAAGTCCACCAAATAGGATAAACAAAGGTTATAACATCAGCCCATTTAATATGCTCCTGCTCTCCAGCAATATCTTCTGGAATCTTTCCACTTTGAAAAGCAACGAAATCCTCTGGTTTAAGTATAGGATCAAAACCTATTTCATATAGATTTCTTACCCTTACCTCTGCACCCTTTTCTTTAGACGCCTTTACCACCGAATCTACCATAGCCTTTCCAAAACTCTTTTCATTGGGATGTGCAAAAATTACTAAATTATTCATATTTAATTCCTCCAATCAATATAATGCACAAGATACAAAGCTCCTTGTCATAGCTTTATTTATACAAGACCACACAAATATGGCAGTCAATATTTATTATTTTACTTTGATATCAAAATATATATTTAAAAAAATTTTATATCAAAGTATCTTTCTAAAAACAATTTTTAAATTTAGTACCCAATAAGATTACTAAATTCAAACTTAATATATCACATATTGAAAAAACATTGATTTCACTCATTAAACGCCTAAATATCTCAATTTTTAACTTGTGAAGTCTATATAAGCTACAACAAACAAAGTTCTAAACATCAGGTGCAGCTTTTATTTCATGTGATGCTTACCAACAGAGTTCTCAGTATTGATATTTATTGTTTATCGCAGTTATATATTAAAAATTACCATGAATTTTATTCAATATAGTATTAAAAATTTCTTTTTCAGCTTCACTTATTCCCTTATATTCTACAGCATAAAGCTTTAAGGAAATTTCTTTAAAACTAGTTTCTAATTTTCTCCCCTTTTCAGTTAAAAATACCATAGTTGATCTGTTATCCTTAGGATCCTTCCTTGATGAAATATATCCCAGCTTAATCAACTTATTTACAAGGGCTGTCACTGTAGACCTATCTCTATGAATATTATCTGCAAGATAAGTCATGGTACACTCATCATGTTGAAATAGCGTTGCCAAAATATCCCCATGGGAAGGTGCTATATCTTTAAGCCCTACTTTTTCTAATTCTTTTAGAATAAACTCATTTGCCTTTTCATGTATTCTTCCTATTAAATATATACTTCTATCTGCTTTCATGTTTTCATTATACTTTGATATCAAAGTAATGTCAAGAATAAATTTTGATACAAAAATGTATTTAATCCTTATTACAATAATAAAAATAAATTGCAATTAATAATCCTATAATTTACAGCTTTACAATATTAATAAATTTTGCATTATTGCAACTTTCTTAAAGATCATGATAAACTCTAGATATCATATATTTTTGGAGGATATAATATGAGTCTAAAAGAAAAAGTTAAAAATCTTCCTTCTTCCCCAGGGGTATATCTTATGAAGGATTCACTAAATAGTGTAATTTATGTAGGTAAATCAAAAAATTTAAAAAATAGAGTAGGATCGTATTTTCAAAATTCAAAATCACATTCTCCAAAGGTGCTAAAATTAGTTAAGAATCTAAAGGATTTTGACTATATACTTACAGATACGGAATTTGAAGCCTTTATATTGGAATGCAAATTGATAAAGACAATTAAACCTATGTATAACAGGCAAATGAAAAATCCAAAATCCTATTCCTATATAAAGATAATAGTAAATGAAAAATATCCAAGTATTGAAATCTCTAATGAGTCCAGTGAAATTGATGGAAATATTTACTTTGGACCCTATACAAGTAGAAATACAGTAGAAAGAGGAATTGAGGGTATAAAGGAATTCTGCAAAATATTTTGCAGCAATAATTCCAGAAAAGCTTCCTCTTGCCTTAATTATTCTCTGGGATTATGCCTTGGTATGTGTTTGGATAATACTCCAAGCAAACAATATTTAAATATATTTGATAAAATAATAAAATTACTGGAAGGGGATGATAAAAGTCTTCTTACGGAAATGGAACACAAGATGAATAGTCTATCAGATAACTTTGATTTTGAAAAAGCTGCTAAATATAGAGATTATATAAGCGCAGTAAATTATCTGATTGATAAAGTTAAAGTTATAGAATTTGCAGAAGAAAATAAAAATATTGCTTTGCTTGAGCCTTTAGGTGATAACATAATTAAATTTTTTCTTATCAAAGGAAATAAATTGCTTTTTAGTGAAAAATATTCAATTAAAGCTATTGAAAATTTAAAGTCTATTATGAAAAATAATATTTTATTTTACTTTAAAGATAAAGGCTCAAAAAATCTAACGGGAATTGGTAAAGAAGACATCGATGAAGCTCAAATAATTTATAGTTATTTAAAAAACAAATCTAATAACTGTAACTATGTAATAATTTCAGAGAAGTGCTTTAGTTCTCTAAATAATGCTAGTATTAATAAAATACTTGATAAATTACTTTCGTGAAGAAATTAGCGAAAATATTAAAGCAATCTCTTATAATAGTAGTGCAAGAATACAATAAATTTATACATGTAGCAAATTATAACCACCAGTTAGTTGTAATATATTACACTAATTGGTGGTCAAACAAATCCTGCTTTCCTTAATCATCTAGTTATACTTCTTTTAATGTATTATGTGAAATAAGCTGAGCATATTAAAAATTTTCCTTAACAATCTATCTGTTTAAAATAACTGTACACTTTATCCAATTTTAGCTCCTGTTTTCCCTTTGGACTTTCCATATTACCAAATTCAAAGAATTTTACTTTTTTGATTCCTACATAATTAAATAATGCTTTTTTCATTAAAACTTTATGAGCATTATGCAAGAAAACTAATGGATAATTTGTGGGTCCTTTCATTGTTGATATACATACTACAGACTTCCCTTTTAATAGGCCTTCTGGTAAAAGCCCACCCTTATCCCTATATGCAAAATTTGATGCAAATATTTGATCTATATATCCTAAAAGCATAGCAGGCGGTCTTCCCCACCATATTGGATATACAAAGACAATTTTGTCCGCCCATATAATTTGTTGTCTATACTTTTCTAAGTTAGGATCACAATGCATATCCCTTCTTCGTTTGTTCTCATTAAATACAAGCAGTGGATTAAAACCTTCCTCATATAAATCTAATACCTGTATCTCCTTAATATTAGAATTTTCACTACTACCTTTTAGTACTTTTTGTAAAAATGCATAACATAAACTATTATGATTTGGATGTGTATAAATAACTAGTATTTTCATCATTTCACCTCATTTACTTGTCATTTGATAAGTAAATAATATCATAATCAATTTTACTTGTCAAATGATAATTGTTTTTTGATATCTATTTTGATATGTTATAAATAGAGGTGATTATTATTGGATAAAAAAATTCTTTTTAATAAACTAGTGGCATTTATAACCTCAGTAAATCGCATTACACATGAGTTTTCAAGGGATGCTAAATCAGATATTATTACACCGGTTCAATTTAATATTCTTCAATATATAGCTGTTAATCAGTCTGTTACACTTAGCCAAATTAGCCAGTGTCAAGATATGTCTATGCCAAATGCCAGCCGTGAATTAAAAAAATTAACTAAAAACAATTTAATAGAAAAAATTGATGATATAGAAGACCGAAGGAAACAATTTATCCGTCTCTCAAAGGATGGAGAAATAATGATGAATGAAGCTTTTAAGCACATTGAAGCCAAATTCCTTAGTCGCATTAAAGATGTTTCTGAAGAGGATTTAGAAGATATTTACCGTGCGCTAGATATACTTCACTCAAAACTATTTTTCGATTAACAGAATTGTATAAATAAAATTGTTCCTCTTTCTATATATTATAATCACCTTTTTCTTTATATTTCATAAATTAATAAGTATAAAGTACTAATATGGAGATTTTTATGCTTATTCATGTAGTTAAATCGGGAGAATCCCTATGGCAAATATCAAATCGTTACAAGGTATCAATGGCTAGAATAATTAGTGCTAATGGACTTCAGTACCCTAACAAACTGCTTATTGGTCAATCTTTAGTAATTCCAACAGAATATATAGTTCATACTGTAAGAGCTGGTGAATCCCTATGGCAAATTTCACAAAATTATGGTATTTCAGTACAGGAAATTGTTCAGGAAAATAAACTTAGCAATCCTGAGAATATTTATCCAGGGCTTCAGTTAAATATTCCACCAATTAGATACACAGTAAAGCCCGGTGAATCCCTATCACAAGTTGCACAAAGATATGGAGTTTCCCTTGAAAGCTTAATAGATGCAAATGGTATTCAAGATTCAAGCCTTATATATCCAGGCACTGTACTTATTATTCCTAGAAAAAAGACTCCAATCTATGTAAATGGCTATATTTATGATTTTACTGCAAATGGTGTATCCGTTGTAAGGGATGAAGGAACTTACTTAACCTATTTAGCTCCTTTTGCCTATAGAATTAAAGAGGATGGAACTCTAGAACCTATAGATGATTCTGCACTAATTAATGCCGCCTATGCCAAAAATGTAGTGCCAATGATGGCAATAACAAACTTTACCTCTACAGAATTAGGTCATAATCTTGCCCATGTAGTTTTATCAACCCCCGAGGTTAGAGATAAGCTTATTACTAACATTATTAACACAATGAAAGTTAAAGGCTATCAAGGTGTAAATATCGATTTTGAAAATGTACTGCCAACCGATAAAGAGAACTATAATAGATTTCTTGTGCTTACAGTTCAAAGGCTGCACGCTGAAAATTTCTTTGTATCCACAGCTTTGGCTCCAAAAACAGGCCCAAGTCAGCAAGGATTATTATATGAAGCTCACGATTACGAAGCCCATGGAAGAATTGTGGATTTTGTTGTACTTATGACGTATGAATGGGGATATAGAGCGGGACCACCTCAGGCTATTTCACCATTAAACCAGATAAAACAAGTACTTGATTATGCAGTTACTGTTATACCAAGAGATAAGATTTTCTTTGGCTTTCAGATCTATGCCAGAGATTGGATTATTCCTCATGTGCCGGGCATGGAGGCAGAAACCTTCAGTATGCAGGAAGCTATATCAAGAGCTGTGAGATATGAAGTCAGAATAAATTATGATCCCGTTAGTCAATCACCTTTCTTCAGATATACGGATAATCAAGGAAGGCGGCACGAAGTTTGGTTTGAAGACGCCAGAAGTGCTCAAGCTAAATTTGATACAGTTAAAGACTACAGATTAAAAGGTATTAGCTACTGGGCATTGGGGTTCCCATTCCCTCAGAACTGGACTTTACTCAGAGGTAATTTTGATATTGTAAAATTGATATAAGATATGATTAAAACAATAGAAGTAATTATTCTAGAATTTTGTATTAGTAATTTTCTATAGACAGAGAGCTGTCTCCCAATGCATAGATATGTATTGAGAGGCAGTTCTCTACTATATGTTATTAAAATTCAATTTTTAATAAACAAATGAGCCATTTTCAAATTTAATAAATATTTATTGATGTTCATACATCACCTTAAGCTGATTCTATAGGTACTTTAGCTATGAAACCTTTCTGTTTTCAATCTATTATCAAGCCTTGTCATCATTGTTTGTTATCGTTTTCTATGATATAATTTAACGGAGGTGATAATATGTGCAATAATACCATTTCTAATGAAATTTATGACAATACTTCCAATATAAATTATGCTATTGTGGGCTTTGGTGGAATAGCAAAAACCCATGCCATAGGTACTTACATAGCAAACTTAACTCTAGGCTTACCCTTTAATTTAAACTTAAAAAATGTAGTAACACGAACTCCACTTCCATATACAGTTCCCGGCAGTATCAATGCAGTATCATTAGAAGAGGTTTTAAAGGATCCAGCTATACATTTTGTTGATATATGTACCCCAAATGACAGTCATAAGGATATTGTATTAAAAGCGCTTAAATATAATAAGTCCATATATTGTGAAAAACCTTTAGCATCTAATTACAAAGAGGCACTTGAGATATCCGGCGCTGTAGAAGCAAGTGGAGTTAGAAATGCTACTGCACTTATGTATCGGTTCATGCCCGCAGTAAGATTGATTAAGGAAGCTGTGGAAGAAAACCTTATAGGCGAAATCATAGATTTTAAAATAAATCTGTTTCATAAAAGCTATCTCAATCCTAATAAAAAAGGGAGCTGGAGAACTCATGCAGGTTCAGGCGGCGGTGCCTTACTGGATCTAGGTGTTCATCTTATTGATGTTATACATTTCACTCTTGGCAATATTGAATCTGTCAATGCCAAAACTAAAGTCTTCTTTAAAGACAGAACAGAAGTAGATGAAATAGCACATTGCAGCTTTTCACTGGAAAATGGTGTAGAAGGAAGCTTAGAAGTTTCAAGGATCTTTGCTGATCTAGAAGAGCCTACTACCTTTACTATACATGGCAGTAAGGGCAGCATAAAGATGAATTCCAACAGCCCCTACACAATAGACATATATAACTATGATAAGAATTCAATTGAAGTTAGAAGTGCCCAGGACAGAAAGCACATACTCCAAAATTATCCTGGTGAAAAAAATTCCTTTGGATTTCATCAGGACTGCCATATGGCTTCTCTGGTAAATTTTTCCAATGAACTATATTTTAATAAACAAAACTCAATCACCCCAACTTTTAAAGATGCCTTGAAAGCTCAAAAGGTAATTGAAGCAGCCTATATTTCCAGCAGAGACTTAGAAAAAGTATCTCTTAACAGTATAGATTGAAATCGATAAAAATTGTATTTGCTTATACAATTAATAATTATAATATGATTTGTATAAGCAAAAATCTCACTGCACCATAGCTATTAAATGGAGCAGTGAGATTTTAATATGGTTGTCATTAATATTATTTTACATCATAAGCATATTTGCCTTTTCCATAAACACCTTCCCAATCTGATACGAATTGTTTTATACTCCAATCCGTTAATGGATGGCTCAGTAATTTATCCATTATTTCAGCATTGACTGTTACTGATTGTCCTCCAGCTAATGCAACCTGATGTACCTGTTGTACATTTTTAAAGGATGCTGCTAACACTTTTGCAGCAATATTATGAGTTTTAAATAACTGAACTATTTGCACTACAACATCCACACCATTTCCGGCTATGTTATCTATTCTGTTCACATAGGGTGCAACGAACTCAGCACCTGCAATAGCTGCCATAAAAGCCTGCTCCGCTGTAAATATAGCCGTAGCAGTTATCTTTATTCCCTTTTTCTTTAAAATTTTCATTGCCTTTATTCCTTCGGGAATAACAGGAATTTTTATATAAATATTTCCCCCTATGACCTCCTGCAAATATTCAGCTTCTTTAACTATTTCTTCTGCCTTTTGGCTTATAACCTGAACATGAAGCATTTTATCTTCACCTATTGCATGTCTTATTTCTTTCAGTATATCTATGAAATTTCTCTTTTCTTTTGAAATTATAGTTGGGTTTGTAGTTACCCCACTCATTGGATATAGGTCAAAAGCTCTTTTAATTTGTTCCAGATTTGCAGTGTCCAATAAATATAACATACTCATATCACCCTTATCATTTATTTTTTATTATAGACCGCCAACAACTATTTTCAGTCCGTCTTCCTCCATTTTGGACTTTATTTCTTCTATCTTATTTTCAGATGGCGGTTTTATAGCTTTTAATTCATATTTCTTTCCTATATACTCATATTTATTGCTGCCATATTGATGAAATGGCAATATATGCACCTCCTTTAAACCTAACTCCTTTACAAACTTAACGATTCTTTCAATATTTTCACTATCCATGGTATAGCCTGGAATCAGTGGAATTCTAGGAATAACCTTTATACCCTTTTCCACTAAAATACTAACATTACTTTTAATCAATTCTATGTCTGCTCCAAGTAATTTTTTTGCCCGGTCTTTATCCATTATCTTTAAATCAAATAGAATGAAATCCAGATACTTTGACATTTCCAGTAAATTATTCATTGACGCCTGACCACAGGTTTCTATAGCTGTATTAATTCCACACTTCTTTAAGCTTTTTAAAAGCTCCAGTGTAAACTGAGGCTGTGCTGAGGCCTCCCCTCCTGAAATAGTTGCCCCTCCACCTGAAGTATTATAAAATATCATATCATTTTTAATCTCAGCAGCAACTTCTTCCACAGTCATATATTTGCCAAATTCCACAATTGCCCCAGTTGGACATTCACTTACATCATGGCTGCACTTTTTACAGTGAATACATAAATTATTTATTTTAACCTTTTCTATTTCAAAACTTTGAGATTCTGGATTACAACACCAGGGACAATGTAAAGGACAGCCTTTTAGAAATACAACAGTTCTAATGCCCGGTCCATCATGCAGTGAATATCTCTGTATGTTAAAAACTAATCCCTTCATGCTTAACACATCCTATAATAAATGTTCTGTTCTTGCAATAATATCATCTTGGATCTCTGTACTGAGTTCTACAAAGAAAGCACTGTAACCAGCCACTCTAACCACAAGTCCTTTATAATTTTCCGGGTACTTTTGAGCTTCTTTTAGAGTATCTGCTGATACAACATTAAATTGTATATGCTGAAGCTTCAACTTCATAAAGGCTAAAAGATAATCTACCATCTTATTTACCCCTTCATCTCCCTCCAAAGTCTTTGGACTAAACTTCACATTTAGCAGACTACCATTGGAGGTCAAATAATTATCCAGCTTGCTTACGCTCTTTAATATAGCAGTAGGTCCTAATTTATCCCTGCCCACCATAGGTGATAGCCCACCATCTGCCAATTGCTCCCCAGCTTTCCTTCCATCCGGGGTAGCCCCTACTGCCGCTCCTAGTGGCACATGAGCAGATACTGTGTATGCCCCTGGAGTAAATAAGCCATTTCTTGGGTTTTCATATTTTTCTATAGTCACTTCAAAATGCCTTAAAATATCTGAACTCAAATAATCAACCTCATCATTGTCATTTCCGTATTTATCATATTTATTTATGAGTCTTACCCTAAGCTTTTCATATTCTTCCCCTTGGAAATTATTATTAAGTGCATTAACAAGATTTTTAAAACTTATCCTTTTTTCTTCAAATACACTCTTTTTAAGTGAATATAACGAATCGCTAAGGTTTGCTATACCTATCCCCTGAACACCAGAAAAATTATATTTTGCTCCTCCATAGGTTATATCCTTGCCCTTTTCAATACAATTGTCTATAAAGCAGGAGAGTAAGGGCACAGGAGCATATTCTCTATGGCCTATATCAACTATATTTGAGCCTTCTACTACAAGTTTTACATATCTATCTACCTTTTCCTCTATTAACTTCAATATATTTTCAAAACTTATATCTTCCCTGTCTACATTTTCCTTTAGTGTTATCTCCATTATCTTTAGAAGATTAAACAAAGCTATGTCGTGCAGCCCATAAGTTTTTCCCGGTATAGATAACTCTACACAGCCTACAATACTATAGTCCCTGGCATCCTCTAGTGAAACCCCTCTGTTTAGAAAGCCCGGAATAATCACCTCATCATTAAATACCTGTGGAATACCAGTGCCAAGCTTTATAGTCTCTACAGTTTTATTTAAGAAATCTCTTTCTGTAAATTCATTTATTCTTACAGCTAAATTGGGTTGCGGAAGAAGTATATCATGATAAGTATCAAGGCAAAGGTAAGATAAATCATTTACAGCAGAACGACCATTTTCTAAGAGACCTCCTAAAGCTACGGTATAACCCGTTGGAAATCCTGCAAAATATTTGGCACTGGAAGCACTTCTTATCAACACCACATCATTGGCTTTCACCCAAAAGCACTCAAGTATTTCTCTAAGTTTATCCTTGGAAATACCACTATCTAGATCCTGCGTGTAGAACCTATTCATGTATTGATCAAATCTCCCTAAGGATAATGAACTTGCATTGGATTCATACTGAGCTATTATACTTACATACCATAGAAGCTGCAGCGCTTCCTGAAAACTTTCAGGCTTTTCTAAAGCAACTTTTTTAGAAATTCTAGCAATTTCAAAAAGTTCTGTCTTCCGTAAATCGTTTTCTTCATTTTCTGCCTTGCTTAGTGCTAAGCTGTAATATCTCATTATATGTCTTTCAGCGGCAGTAAGTACTATTATGGCTGCCTTATAAAAATTATTATGCGGAAACTGTGATGATTCTCTTCTAACCTTTAATAGAACAGCCTCTATACCATTTTTCAGCAAACCTTCAAAGTCCATAATTATATGTCCTTGTCCCTTATCTGTCTGGTTAAGCTTAATTACATCTTCTTTTACAGCTGCCTTTACACTACTACTAATTTTAGAATTTATAAAGTCCTTCATGGACTTACCTTGCCAATAGGTATATAACTGTTCCTTATATATTTTCTTATCTTCCTCACTTATATAAAACGAATCTTGAGGTCTGCAGTGAATAGTATCCAATTCTTCATATATCCAATAGGGATCCATCTCAGGAGAAATTATACCGCTTCTTGGTTTAATGGTTCTATTACCAGCAATTAATTCATCTTCACGTATTGAAATTTTAATATTATCCAGAATATGCGCTGTGGCCTTTGCTCTTCTTACAATTACAGCTTCACCTTCAGTCTGCTTATGGCTCTCCGTATATAATAGAGCTCTTTCCAAGGAAATTTCTCTTTTATGTTCAAATAATTGGCCTTTTAATTTTTCAATTCTTCCCTTCACTTTTTTGGCCTCCAATTGCAATTGTTTATTCTTAATTTTTATTATTTTATCTTTATTTGTATTGTATACTTAATTTGCCAAAAATTCAACACCTATATAACAAAAAAATATGTTAAATAAAACTAACAACTATATATTTTGCAGTTTTGACTTGCTATTTATTTCACATGCCAATATATAGATAAACAACTTGATATATAAGATTCATGCTCAAGAAAGCTTAAAAAACCTTGCAGCTTAAAACAATGCTTAATTATAAAATTAGATATATATAACTATAAATTACAGTCTTGAATCTGCAATTCACAACATGCAGGCTATACATATATATTATTACTTTTTATTATTTCTTATTTATGCTATAATTTAATAATGAAATCTATATATTAATTAATTTTTAAGCGGAGAGTGGATAAAAATTGTTTGCACAAGAAAGACATGACGATATACTTGAAATTTTAAATAGAGAGGGTAAGTTAGTAGTAAAAGACTTGAGTGATAAATTCAATGTTACCGAAGACTGTATCAGAAAAGATCTGAAGCTATTAGAAGAAAAAAGTCTTTTAAAGCGGACTTATGGTGGTGCTGTTCCCATAAGAAAATCTGCTCCAAATCAAGCTATTAAAATGAGAAGGACAGTTAACCTGCCTTCAAAACAAATTATAGCTAAAAAAGCAGTAGATATAATTAATGAAAATGAAACTATTTTTTTGGATATATCCTCTACAAACATATTACTGGCAGAGGAACTTGCAAAGAGTAGGAAAAAACTCACCGTAGTAACTAATATGGTTGACATTGTTTCAGTATTAGGTAAATCAGACAACAATATTAACGTTATATGTACAGGCGGAGTATTAAACAAAGACTTAGATGGATTTACAGGCTCCATGACTATTGAAATCATATCTAACTATAAGCCAACTAAATGTTTTATAGGAAGTTGTGGAGTTAATATACTTGATAAAAGTATTACTACTTTTGATGTAGAGGATGGCAACACTAAAAAATCCGTTATCAATGTGAGTAAACAAACCTTTTTAGTTATGGAAAACAATAAATTTTATATTGATGGAACTTTTAAATTTGCTACTTTATACGATATTGGCACAATAATTACCGAAGCTGCTCCTCATGAAGAAGTAGTTAATCTGCTATCTAAAACTAATACTAAACTTATCTAGAAAAGCTTACTATTAATAATTTATATGTGAGTGTGTGTTCATGAGACTTTACAAGCTTTCAGAAATTATTGTGCTGCTTAATTCACCTGGAATAATAAAGATAGTAAATTTATCTAAATTACTTAAGTAAGACCAAAGATTTTATATAAAAAAGGATGTATTATACATCTTTTTTGTGACTATTTTAGTATATCTTGATTATTTAAGATACTAAAACATCTATCATTTAGATGTTTTAGTACCTACTTTATTTATACTTTGGATTGGAGAATATAATTCATCAGAAATAATTTCAGATGCCACTAATACCCCTTCTTCATATGTGTCTTGTGTTATCTTTACTTTATAACCATCATGTCCTTCTTGTATGATAAAAGTCTGTCCTAATGGTAAGTTAGAATCACTTATAGTTTTCATCACTGGATGTACTGTTTCATAGACATTGCTTGAAATAATATATTTTCTTCTTAATAAACTTGAATCTGAATAAATATTTATATATAGATTTTTATTTTCAGTATACGCTTGTATATAAATAGGGTAATTTAACGTATTTTTAAACTTAAAATCTATATCATTCCAATTAACTGTAGCATCTAATCCTAATTCCACATAGGATGATGGAATAGTATGATGAGTCCTTTCTATAGGTTTTATTCCTGCTCTTAGTATAGCATTATATAATGTACTTGATACTTGACAAATACCGCCACCAATTCCAGAATCAAATTTATCACCTACTATAACTGGTGCCTCCATAAAACCTCTATCCGCTGTTCTTTCACCTACACAATCATTAAAACTGAAAATTTCGCCAGGCATAAGAATCTTTCCATTTATTGATTTTGTAGAAAGTTCGATATTATGAGATCTTGCATATGATGAAGAAACAAAACTTGTACTAAATGATGAAATATTTGAATTAATAGCCGAAAGCTTATCTGCACTAATAACCGCTGTAGATACTGTAATCGGTGCATTTATTTCTATATTACTAATACTTTTACTATTAATTTTTTTCTTAATTTCTTCTTTAAGTTTATCTTTTTGAAGCTTATATCCTTTGATATCCTGGCTAATTTTAATCTTTCCGTTATCTATATTTTCAACACTTGCATTTACAGGTTGTTTATCAATATCCTTTTCTATAGCATCTATACGTTCATCAATGTAATTTTCATCATAAACAAAAATTACATTATATAACTGTGTAATTCCTTTATTCAAAATTTTACTTTTTTCATAGAATGTCAGTGGATGTCCTTCCAAATTAAAGGATTTATCAAAATTACTTTCAATATTATATTTTTTTATTAGCTTTGAATCCTCCAAAGTATAAATTTTATTATTTGCCTCTATACTTATATTTCTCTTCATTAATGGATCAATATATTGCGATTTAATTAAAGCTTTGTCTTCTTCTATATTTCTACTATTTAAATGTAAACCATCTACCTTTACACCTTGATATAATAGGCTGTCCCATTTTTTATTATCGTTATACACTTTCCATCCCATACCGCACACTGAACCAACAGAAAAAAGTAAAATTTCTAAAATTAGAATTTTTGCAGCAATAGTAACACGATAACTTCTTTTCAACATAAAAAAACCTCTTATCTTTGGTAATTTATCAAATAAATAGTGTAATATATAATAAATAGCCTAACTTTCATCATTAGACTATTTAGAGCTTAGTAATTTAGCAAAAATACTATGTTATTAATCGTTATTACTAAAAAAATTAATAATATTATCTATTTTTTCTGTTTCATACTTTATTATATTATTTTGTTCTTTTAATAAATTTTCACTAACTTGTATTTGTTCTTCATAATTACTAATTAGCTTACTTAGTTTTGCTATTTGATTCTTATAATCTTCTATTACAATAGTAGTTGAATCATAGTTTTCCTTTGAAAATTGCTTTAAAATGTTCAATCTTTTTTCACCGTCAGAAATAAGTTTATTTAAATCCATATTTGAAGAATTAATAATACTAATTATTGATTTTTTTCTAACTTCATGCGGCAAATTTTCAGGGAGTGCATTAATAAAATTTCCCAACATAAAAATTGTATCAACGTTACTATTTTCTATATCATGTGATAAATATATCTCATTAATAGTTAAATTGCTTTTTTGATTAGAATCAACTCTATTTGAAATTTTCTTGTCCTCATTATAAGATTCAGAATATTGAAGTTCAATCTCATTATTATCTTCTTCAACATTTTTAGGCTTAATTTTCTCTTCAATATTAACATTATCTACATCAGAAGTATTAGTTGTTTCTTGGCTAGCCTTTTCAACTAGATTAAGCTTTTCAAACACTGACATAATCTTTGGCATATTTTACTTCTCCCTTAATCATAATTTACTTAACATTCAAATTTATAGTCTTACAATATCCTAAACTTTTTGTATGATTATAAAAGAGCATACAAAACTTCTTTTCCAAAAAGTATTCCCACTATAAGTATAATCAGACATGTTATTATATAAGAAAAACCCCGTGTTAATTTATATTTTCGCATTAATAAGTATCTTTGTAATAATTTAATAACTATTTTGCAAAAAAATAAAGTTACAATAAAAACTATTCCTTGAATGATAATTAACTTCCACAACATAACTATTCCTATCTATTTAGTATACATAATTTCATTTTTAACTAGCTGTTCACTGTTAAACCATTTATGTAAGATCAAATTTAAGGCTCGAATCACCTATTTTAAGCCTATTATATACCATTCTATGTAATTAAGCAATATACCTAAAATTAGAATTTCTACTTTTTTAAGTTATGCTAAATGATTTACTCAATATTTTTTTGTTATATATTCTCCTTTAAAGGCTTTGAAGAATTCAGCATAAATTTTATGAATCATTTCCCTTTTTTATAAATTTTGTTATATTATAATTATTACTCAGAATTAAATAATGATAAACTAAATAGGAGAATATGGTATAATTCTCTATATAAAACAGTTTAATAAAGAGGGCTTAATACATGGAGGATTTAATATGAAAAATTTATCAAAAACTCTTTTTCACCGAATAAATAAATATATGAATGAAGAAGCCAGGCCATTGGAAAGATCTATATTCAATTATTATTTTAATGATTCAAATAGTGATAATATATTAGATTCATTAGAAACATATCAAAATTCAGATGGAGGATTTGGTAATGGCCTTGAACCTGATTTTAAACTTATACAGTCCTCTCCTATGGCAACATCCATTGGTTTAAGATATTTAAATATGTTATCCAATAATGACAGAGCACAAACTATGATAGCTAGAACTGTCAAATATCTGGAGACAACTTTTGATATTAATAGACATGGCTGGTATAGTGTTCCAAGCAACGTTAACCAATATCCTCATGCCCCTTGGTGGGAATTTAGAAATGATATTAATATGACAGTTATTGATTACTCATGGGGAAATCCTTCAGCTGAACTAATAGGATATATTTATAAATATAAAAATCATCTTAATAACCTAGATATTTATTCATTAATAAATTATTCTATAAATAGACTGAATGAACGTACAGAATTTAACTCAGAGCATGAAATATTTTGTTATATTCGCATGTATAATACTATAGATAAAGAATTTGCAATACAAATTGCAGACACACTAAAATTAGCTGTTTCTGAACTAGTTAACACAAATGAATCTGAATGGATAAGTTATGTGCCCACTCCGTTAAAGTTTATAGAATTTGATTCTGAAAACTTTTTTGGAATTGAACACAAATTTATAGATCAAAACTTAGATTATTTAGTAAACAAGCTTGAAGAAGCTGGTAAGATATTGCCAACCTGGCAGTGGGACAAATATTTAGCTGAATGGGAAAATTCTAAAATTGAATGGGCAGGAATTCTAACTCTTGAAGCTTTATTATCTTTATTGAAATTCAATAGGATATAAAGTAATCAACGATAATCTTATAATAGTCATTTATTCGTAACCAAGTACAAACCAATCACTAATTAATTTATTTTCTTTAAATCTTCTTTTCTTGTATATATTGTAAGCTAACGTATTTTTTGTGATAACAGTCAAGCTAATTTCTGTCACTTCCTTTGAGTTGAGAAAATTAATAGCAGTTTCTAAAAGCTGCTTTCCATATCCTTTCCCTCTGGCAGCCTTAATTAATCCTAAATCAAATTCACCTACACCATCTTTAATATTAAACTCCAAAAAGCCCACCATAGCATTATTTATTAAAACTATGTAGTAGTATTTATTTTCATCTGCTTTATTTAAATAATCATCTATTTCTTTCTCTGTCAGCGTTGCTCCATTGGGAACTTCCTTAAATGAATCATTATAAATGGCTAAATACTCTTTTTTATTATTATCTGATAATGTAACTAGCTTTAGAGGAGAATATTTGATTTTTCTATCCTCTAAAGTCATTTTTATTGCCGAATATTGCTTATTTAAGTTTAGAGAATTTAAAATTCTAATTATTCTATTATCTCTTGCTCCTAAAAATATTTCCCGTGCTCCATATTCTTTAGCAATATTTTTGACTTCCTCTATTATTTCACCTGCAGCTATTTTTCTATTCTCTATCTCTTCATTTATATCCAAATTAACTACATAGGCTATTCCCTTTTTACTGCATTCTTTTAATATTATTAGTGCCTTCCCAACAATGTATTCTTCATTGATTTTTAAAATAACTCCTCTGCCAAAATCGTATTCCTCAGATTTAAATAAATTATCCATCTCTTCAAAGGATAATTTATTTTCTACGTTTCTATTTATAAACTCAATTAGTTTCTCTGCCTCAATTTTATTTAATTCTAAATAATTTTTTATCATACCACACACACTCTTCTTAAACACATTAATTTATTCTTTTATCCAATAATTACTGCAATCATTTGTTCTTTCAATAAATCCATATTCAATTAAAGCTCTTCTTATAGTTGCATAATCTTCATATATTCTCTTTAAAATTCTATTAATTTCCTTTTCTGAATAGATCTTACCTTTAGAAAAATTATTTACTATCTCTTTTAATACTATAATTTTCTTTTTTTCTCTAGCTGGATAATTTATTAATGCTCCATTTTCATCAATGTAAGTTTTAATGATATCCTCTTTTTCCTTATCAGTGATATTATATCTATCATCTAAAGTAGTTGCTGTCTTATGAGCATCACATATAACTTCTTTATCTAACTTATTAATCTTTTTATTTGTATTCTTCGAAAGTAAATCCATCAGTGCTAAAAATAATTTTGCTTGCTTTTCCTTTTCCCTAAGCTTGTAACGATGATTTCTAATAGTAGATTGGGCAACTCCAAGTTTTACAGCAACTTCTTTATCCGATAACCCCTCTGCTATTAAGTTTAATAATTTTTTCTGGATGTCAGATAATCCTAAAAAAGCGGAGTTCATTCCTAATAAATATTGAAGCATGGAACCATGCCTTTCTTCTATATGAAGTTCTGCTGCTTTCCTTGCATCATATAATTCTGAATTTATTTCATATATACGCCCCTTTTGAAATATCTCTTCACAAATTATACATTTGTACTCATCATCATCTTCCACAAAACCACCTTTTAGTTCATCTATTGTAGAACCCCAAAATAATTCATTTGATTTTATATCCATAAAATTTTATTCCTTTCAATATTAATACGTTTTACTCTTAATTTGTATTATATATGCAAATTATATATTTGTCTATATATAAGTAAACATTTTTATATTTAGTTTATTTAAATAGTTGTTTATTTGTTTACAGTAATTTCTTGTGGTATGATTATAACATTGAATACAAAGGAGTACTAATATATGAATGGTAAAGTGAGAGAAGATGTTCACGCAGGAATGCTAGTAGATATTGTATTGAAGGAAAATCAACGCACGGGAAAATTAACACGAGGAACTGTAAAAGATATACTTACAAATTCCCCCTATCATCCTAGAGGAATAAAAGTAAGGCTAACTGATGATAAAGTAGGCAGAGTTCAAATTATAATAAAATAACATTAAAACCATAGTTCTTCTTTGGTAAACTTACCTTAAAAGAATACTATGGTTTTTAATATATTAGACTCACATTTTATTAGCTGCTCTTTTTAGCTTTCCTAAAATAATTGTTCTGGGATTTTTTGCCGTCATATACTTTCTTTCTAAGATCATTATTTTTTACTACACCTGAAGTTCTTATAACTGTACTTGAATTACTTATAAGATAAGGATGACCTTCAATTACCGGTATTGACTTTGATATAACTTTTTCAATATTTCTTAGAGCTTCTCTTTCTTCAGGATCGCAAAATGAAAGTGCAGCACCTTCTGCTCCAGCTCTTCCAGTACGTCCGATTCTATGAACATAGGTTTCTGGTACATCCGGTAAGTCAAAGTTTATTACGTGAGACAATTTTTCTACGTCAATACCCCTTGCAGCTATATCCGTTGCTACTAGAACTCTTATTTTCTTTTCCTTGAAATTACTTAAAGCAAGTTGTCTTGCACTTTGTGACTTATTTCCATGAATAGCTTGAGCCTTTATTCCCACTTTAATAAGGTCCCCGGTTATTTTATTTGCACCATGTTTTGTTCGAGAAAATACAAGAACAGATTCAAAGGCTTTATCCTTCAACAGGTAAATAAGCAAAGACTTCTTGTTTCTTTTTTCAACAAAATACACTGACTGCTTAATAGTATCAATAGTAGATGAAACAGGAGTTACTTCTACCTTTACTGGGTTTATGAGAATAGAATCTATTAATTTCGAAATTCCCTGAGGCATAGTAGCAGAAAATAACATTGTCTGCCTGTTCTTAGGAAGTTTTGCTATAACTCTTTTCACATCATGTCCAAGCCCCATATCAAGCATTCGATCTGCCTCATCAAGCACAAAAAACTTTATATGCTGTAAACTTACATATTTTTGTTGCATTAAATCTAGTAGTCTGCCGGGTGTTGCAATTAAAATATCTACCCCTGCCTTTAATACATCTGTCTGAGATTTTTGTGAAACTCCACCAAAAATAACAGCATTCTTTAGCCCCGTATATTTTCCATAGGAAGTAAAGCTTTCTCCAATCTGGATAGCCAATTCTCTAGTTGGAGCTAATACTAAGGCTGTAATGCTTAAAGGTCCCTTTTCAGCTCTTTTTTTGCTATAAAGAAGCTGCAATGTAGGTATAGCAAAAGCTGCTGTTTTTCCGGTACCTGTCTGGGCACATCCCTCCAAATCATTTCCCTCAAGTATAGCTGGAATAGATTGTTCCTGTATAGGCGTAGGACTGGTATACCCTTCGCTTTTTAAAGCTTTCAAAATAGGGTCAATAATATTTAAATTTTCAAATAACATTTTTCTCCTTTATAAGTGACTGCCACTTTTGTGCCTTATTACATCTAATCAAACTGGCCGCCCTGTTTATTGTTTTTACGTATTTTTATTTTTGTTTTGTCTTGTATTCTAATTATAGGCAACTAAAAAACCCCTTAAATAGACTGACTATTCAAGGGGTTAAAATACCTACTAATTAAAGAACAGTGATATTTTCTGCTTGAGGTCCTTTTGGTCCTTTAACAACATCATAAGAAACTTTTTGACCTTCTTCAAGTGATTTGTAACCATCTGAATTTATTTGAGAAAAATGTGCAAAAACATCTTTTCCATCTTCTCCTGTAATAAATCCAAATCCTTTTTCTCCATTAAACCATTTTACTGTACCATTCATATAAATGTATACCTCCGAAATTTTATTGTTCTTAAACTCATGGCAATAACTCACTAATAAAATCTCGATATCAACATACTATATTTATTAAGTACTAATTGAAATATATTTGTGTTCCATTATTAACTATTAATTTAAGTTCTTACTAAGAATAACACAGTTCAGTATATAAAGCAAGTTAATACCTACTTCTTTTATAAAACTTGAATATTTTATGTATGAGATGTCATAGGGAATACCACTTCTTTTAAAGAATTATTTTTAGACTTTATAAACAAGGTGTCATCCAATTTCTCTTTTTAGTCATGATTATCTTATTCTTTTGCCCGTAAAATATCTACATTTCCATATTGTCCAAATTTCTTTACAGATTTAATACCTACATTTTTTTATCATCTCAAAAATAAATTACACAAATTTTTAATACCATATTAAAATTATATTATTCCTAACAATTGAACAACAACCTTAATAATAATTCAGAAATAAAAATGTGCCATAAAGCAAATTTCCATTATGACACATTTAATTACTACTTTTATTTTTTTATTTCGGAAATAGTTCTTTGTATACTTTAAATAGCAAAACAAAAAAGTTTTATCATTCTTTGTTTCATTATTATAATGTACGTGCAGGAGGAGCCATAAATTCAGGCCCAACAGGTTCTTTTACATATTTATTTACAATTGATTCAATAGTTTTATAATCCTCTTCTGTCAATTTCCAACCACCAACGCCTTCAATGGCATCTAATTGTTCAGGACGACGAGCGCCCCATAGTGCAATACCAGAAATAGGCTGATCAATAAGCCAACGAATTGCTAGGCTAATAATAGATTTTCCGTAGCTTTCTTTTACCCATTTGTCTAAAGCCTCTACAGCATTAATATAACTAGGAAAACGATCCGGCTGAAATTTTGGATCGGCATTACGTAAATCATCACCATTAAATTTACTATCAACTGTCATTCGCCCACTAAGTAAACCACGGCAAATACTGCCATAATATAAGGCTGTCATATTTTCATTTTTTGCATAAGGTAATAATTCATTTTTGAAATCCTGCTCAAAAATATTATAAGGTGGTTGAACTGTGTGAATAGGTGCAAATTTCTTAAATGTTTCAATTTGTTCAACACTAAAATTACTGACACCAATGGCACGAATTTTTCCTGCATCAAGAAGACTTTTCATTGTCAATGCAGTCTCTTCAATAGGTGTAAGTGGATCTGGCCAATGAATTTGATAAATATCAATGTAATCTGTTTGAAGACGCTCTAAAGAGTCATCTATTTCCTTCAAAATATTTTCTTTTGTATTATTACGATAAACCAGACCGTCTCCTTTGGACCAGTCTAATCCAACTTTAGTAGCTATATAAAAAGAATCTCGCGGTATATTTTTAATGGCTTCTCCAACTATTTTTTCTGATTCCCCTCTACCATAGGCTGGAGCGGTATCTATCACATTAATACCTAAGCCTAAAGCATGGTGAATTGTGGAAATAGATTGTTTAACATCAGTTCCTCCCCAATCAGATCCACCAATGGCCCAAGTTCCCAATGCAACTGTAGACAATTTTTTAAGATTTGTCTTATCGATTTCTGTGTATTCCATTCAATCAACTCCTAAACATGTCTGAGGTATATACAACTTATTTATTATCTTAATTTATACCCTAGATTAATTTTTACACTTTTATTATATACTGAAGAAATTTTCAATTCAAATATTGCTTCCTTTATTATTTTCATCCGCTTCTGATTTATAACCCTTTATAAAAGCTTCATCCAATTGCAATTCTTTTTCAGTGTATTCATTACAGAGTATATTCTTATTTTTCAGTAGAAAAATAAAATCTGATAAAAGCTGTTCACTTATCTCTGCTGTTCTTGCTAAAAAACAGAGGCTTATACGATTAAACCTCCATTTCTATTTTACTTTTGCCAAAGTTTTCTTCATATTTTGGACATCCAAAACGTTTTGCAAACCATTGTACAATAAATGGACATAAAATGGCTGATAAAACAGCCGCACAAGATATTTGTACAGTTGCCAGCTTTACATAGCCACTAAAATTTGGCACTAATTGTCCAATCATTGCCGGAACTGCCACTGTATTACCAGCAACAGATACAGTGGCCATACCACCATAACCTGGCCTTTTTAACAAAACTCTATCCACAATAAGCGCAACTGGTCCGGTTACAACAAGTACCATAATAAAAAGGAATATTCCACCAAAGCCTGAAACTATAATTTTCGAAAGATCAATATTTGACCCTAAAATAAAGCCCATAACCGGTAGTATTATTGCAATTCCATGCTTTGTTGCTATTTTAATTTGATTATCAATAGTAGATAATATGATACCAATACATAGAGGCAATAAAATAGTTACATATTCTTGCCATCCAACTCCATTATTCCCTGAAATTCCAATAGTTAATAGAGATAACATAGGACCGGAATTAAAATTAAATATTGGTCTTGCCACAAGATCTGCGTGATCTCCGTAGCTTTGTACTAGTCCCATATACAGACTGCTATTGTTATTTGTTAAAGCGCATAAAATCGCCAAACTGCATGTCCCAAATATTCCTTTATATCCGAAATAATGCAATATGAGAAGATAAACTCCAGCACCTGCCAAGTATTTAAATAATACATGGCTTCCTCCACGTTTTAAAGATTCAGGGATGTCACTAACTCTCATTTGCGTCCCTGTAAAGAGTAATGTCAAAAACATCATCACTCTTAATCCATCATTAGAGATTAAAGATTGGCTATAACTTCCTATTCTCAAAACTGAAGGACAAAATGTATTTAAAATAGCAGCTACAAATAGTGGTACAATCATTGTCCCTGCAGGAATTTTATTTACTTTTTCTAATAATTTCGTTTTTTTCTCCCCCTCCCATCCTAATAGATTACAATATTTATCATATCATATTGCTTTACAATTATTCAATTTAACCTAGTATACAAAATTGTCATATCTTCTATAACTTAGAGATAATCTGTACTTGGCTACAGGTCATCTATTTATGAATAGACTATACTAGTTATATCTGATTTATTATTTACACTATATAACTACAGAGTCTTTTCACAATTAAATTATTGCTCAATATTTGTCACAAAAATAAATAAAGATACTAAACCACTATTAGTATCTTCATTAAAATAACATTTTGCAATAGATTATTATACATGACAGATATTTATTAGATTCTTATTAAAATTTGCCTCAAATAACCTTTTTAACATTGTACAAAGAATTTAAAACCAGCCAATTCTGAGGGAAGTATCGCCCTATGGTCCAATAGCTTATACCTGCAAACCTAAACTCATTAGCTAATTGAAGCTTTGCTCTGATGCTTCTGGCATCCTCAAACCAAACTACATGCTCTCTTCCATTACTAGCATAATAATTAAAGTATGGAGCTTGAGACAACCTATCATATTTTATTTCTGCACCTACTCTTGCTGCAAGATCAACTGCCCCTACATTGGAGACAGTAGCTGCTCTAGTACCTCTCTCATAGGGAAGTGTCCAATCGTATCCATAGTTTGGTATACCCATTAATATTTTATCCCTAGGTATAGCAGTAACAGCATAATCTAAAACTCTCCTAACAGAATTAATAGGTGCTACTGCCATTGGAGGCCCATAAGTGTATCCCCATTCATAAGTCATCAGTATGACATGGGATACCAATTGACCGTGCACTGGATAATTATGTCCTTGATATAAAATTCCCTGTTGATTAGCTGATATTTTAGGGGCTAATGCAGTTGTAACCGAATACCCTAAAGGCTTTAATTTTTCCACAGCCTTCATGAGAAAATTATTATATAGTTCCCTGTCTTCAGGATATATATACTCAAAATCGATATCTAATCCGTAGTAATTTTTCGCCTTTAATGTTGCAATAACATTATTAAGCAGTGTATCCTGCAGCTGTTCACTTGACAAAATCCTACGTGCCAGATCACTGCTAAATCCACCTCCTGGCAAAAGATTACTTATAACCATAAGAGGAGCCACTTTAGCCTGCCTTGCTGCTTCAATTAAAGGAGTGTCATTAATCTCACTGAGGGAACCATCTTCCTTTACCTCATGACTGAATATACTTAGATATGTCAAACTAGGCAAGGTCTTTTTCAAAACCTCCATACTTATATTTGGAAAAGCATATCCATTTACTTCAATAGTTCCAAACTTCCTTGTTCTAGATGGTATATTGAGTATTTGTCCTGGATATATCAAAACAGCATTAGTTATTTGAGGATTTGCAGCAAGCAATTCATTAACGGTTAATCCATAAGCAGCTGCTATTGTATACAAGCTTTCGTTGGGAGCTACAGTATGTCTTCTTGTTCCTTCAAGAATTACCAAAGTCTGACCGATTACTAGTCTATTAGGGTTATTTAGTTCGTTATCTGCAGCTATTTTATTAGGAGAAACTTTATATAAACGAGAAATAGAGTAGAGAGACTCTCCCGGCCTGACAACATGTATAATCAACTAGCTTACCACCTTTTACATACTTCAATTTATTATATGATTGATGGTAAGTACATGTTATAAAATTTATCAGTTATACTTAAGGCATATTCAAGCAAACTAAAATAAAGTAATAATAGCGTTAATTCATTTATTCTTATTATTATTATATTTTTCCTCAAATGCATTGAATTCAATTTCCTCATTATTTTCTACATTTTCAACATCTGCTGTAATTCTTCAATTGGTTCATTAATTGTAGTTCCTTATTGTACAATGGCAGACTTACTTGAATATCAAGTAATCCGTTCTGCAATGACGCTCCTGCACTGCCACCCATCTGCTCAGCAAGCAGCCTTACTATGGACAAACCTAACCCAGTATTATTGCTCCGTGCTTTATCACCGGTATAGAAACGATCAAAGATCCGTTTCACATCAATTTCAGAAGTATTTTTCACAGGATTTCTGAAGGATATAACTGCATTTTCCATAGCAAGTAAACGCACCTCTATATCCCCATTACTATGCTGAACACAATTGCGAATTAAATTTTGGATAATCCTCATGACCATTTCTTTATCTGCAAAGACAAAAATAGGATGAGTTTCCTCAAGGTGTACAGTCAAATTGTTTTCTTCCAATGTTGGAACTGACACTGCGAGGCACTCTGTCACAAGATTTGTCAGATTGATTCGTTCTATATTGAGTTCTACTTCTGCGTTTATGAGATAGGAATACTCAAAAAAGTGTTCAATCAACCGCCCCAATTCCTCGGTATGTTTTTGTGCAATTTTAAGTTTTCGCTGTTGTTCCTCTGAAAGCTTACCTTTTTCTATAAGTTGCTGATAACCCTTTATTGCAGTAAGAGGTGTTCTTAAATCATGGGAAATATTTGCAATCATCTCTTTAAAATGTTTTTCCTCACGAATGCTGTCAAGGCGAAGAATTTCCTCCGCCTTCAGGCACTTATTGATATTGGCAGCCAAAGTATTAAGTTCCTTGTTGATCAGTTCCAAACTGATAGGCTGTCGTGTATGCTCCATTAGCCGTTTAGTCAACTGCCGGTTAATGTTACGTAATTGCAACTGGAAAAAGATGATATACGCAACTAATAATATAATTAATATGCTCAAAACACCAACCACAATTGCCAACATTTTCACCGACCTTTCATCTACTTAATTTCCGATTTTCTAAATGCACAGTACGTAACAGCAAGCATTGCAATAATAAATATCAAACTAACAGAGATTGCCTTGAAGATGTCTCCCGTTCCCGTATCCAATGTCACAAAAGAGTAGTTACCTCCATATGGCGTACAGGCGAAAATACGATCAAACACCTTAGAACTATTTCTTAATCCCATCAGCTGCCCACAAAGAATTGAAAAACCATAAAAAATAGCAACCACCAGGACTGGCTTCTTAAGCACAAGGGCAAGTGGTACACAGACAATCAGTTGTGCCACATATACGATTATTAAGGTTAATATAACAGCCAACAGTTTCCATATCTCTGATGCAGAAAAGTCTGTACCAGCTTCTGATGTCAGTAGATGCAGGAAGCCCAATACTGCGGAGCCCATACTGAACTTGGAACCTGTGCCAAGAGCAATACCCGTTACGATGGCATAGGGGAGCAGGATGAACACTATGGCACAGCAAAATACGATTGCTACCAATAACCTCACCCCTGCTGCAGCCACTTGCAATAGCATCATGGATTGTTTTATTATCGAAATCACCGCAGATAAAAACCCCTGCGATAACAGCGCCAAGAATGCTTATCATGCTTATATCAGATAACATAAACCCGATTCCGGTCATGCTGGCACCAATCTTACCCTGTGGTATCATATATGCCATCACCGCCATGATCACTGCACTAACAGTTGTGATTCCAAATAGAATCTTAATTGCCATTGTTTTGCATAATTTAAATAAATCAGCCAAAATAAGATTATACATTCCTGCCACCTCCAACAATAGAAATAAAGTAATCTTCAAGAGTGTCACCCTCACTTGAAAAGTTTGTAACGATAATCCCGTTTTCAAAGAGGACTCTTGCTACTCGTTCTTTTTCGTCTAAATAATCATACAGCTTAACAGCTTTATTTGGCATAACTTTGTAGTTGGTGGTATTCAGTTTCATTTCCAAAATGCTAACTAATTTTTCTGGCTGCTCACAGTTTATGAGAAGATGATGCTTGCAGCATTCTTCAAGCTGTGCAAGGGTTAAGGTCTGCTTGATTTCACCTTTGTGAATGATAATATAATCAGTAGCAGTTTGATACAGCTCAGGCAAATTATGACTTGAAATTAAGATTGTCATTTGCTGTTCTTCACATAACTTTTTTAGTAGATTGCGTATTTCAACTACGCCTAACGGGTCAAGCCCATTTATGGGTTCATCCAAAATAAGCAGTTCAGGATTGCCAAGCAGAGCAACAGCAATTCCTAAACGCTGCTTCATACCAAGGGAAAAATTTTTTGCTTTCTTTTTGCCAGTGCCGGCAAGACCCACAAGCTCTAACAATTCATCCTCCACTTCCTTATCGGGGATACCTCTCATAATTCTGTGAAGTTTAATATTTTCCTTTGCCGTCATGTTAGGAGCAAGACTGGGGTATTCAATCATAGAGCCAACCCTTTTTCGCTCTATCTGCAAAGCTTTTTCACCGGTATGACCGAAAAGCTCAATGCTGCCGCTGGTAGGAAAACTAAGCCCTGTGACAAGCCGCATAAGCGTAGATTTTCCGGCACCGTTTTGTCCAATTAAGCCATATATTTTACCACCTTCCAAAGTTACTGATAAATCATGCAAAACGTTGACACCGTGATAGTTTTTCGTCAGGTTGTTTGCTTTCAAAACATATTCTTTCATTTTTGATCACCTTTCCCTTCTTGATATCAGTATAAAAACCAAAGGTTTAGAAAAGGTTAAGAGTCACAAGGAAAGTGTTGGGAAAGAGATAATTTATTCTTTATACAGACGATAGCCTAAGCCCCATACCGTTTCAATATATTCGGCATTTGGATTTGCCTTTTTCAGCTTGTTTCGCAGGTTGCTGATATGTGTTTTGACAGCATTGTCATCACCAAGATATTCTTCTTTCCATATGGATTCATATATATTGGCCTTAGAAAATACTTTTCCTAGATTTTGCATTAATAACTCAATAATAAGGTATTCTTTTGCTGTCAAGTCTAACTCTTTGGCATTCACCATAATCCGTTTTGTATTGGCGTCCAGCACCATATCTTTATGCTTCAAGACATTATTCATTTTCTCCTGCTTATGAGAACGTCGCAAATTTGATGCTACACGGGCTGCAACTTCTGCCAAATCAAATGGCTTCGTAATATAATCATCGGCCCCCAGCTTCAATAAATCAATTTTAGTTCCTACTATATCCTTCGCAGAAATAATGATCACAGGTACATCTGAAAATGTTCGAATCTCTTTTAGTATCTCATCTCCACTTTTGTAAGGAAGCATAATATCTAACAGAATCAAATCAAATTCTTCTGTCTTTGCCTCCTTCATTCCCTCAATTCCAGTATAGGTAGACTTTATCTGATATCCTTCACAATTTAATGTTTCCGCCAACATCAGATTTACATCTTTGTTATCTTCAATAATAAGTATTCTATCCATTTTGTTCACCCAATACTTTATAAATTAAACGAGACATCTTGTAATAAACTCGTATAAAGATTATTAAAGTTATCTCGTATTTACCAAAATCCTACTAAATTATATCATATAAAGAAAATCCTACAAATACAAAATTTTATTATTTTTCATCCAGCAATACTCTTAACGTTTCCTCAATCAGATAAGAAGTCGCGTAATAAATATGCTAATGGTTATGCTAAATTTCTGTATCTTCTATAGTAGAAATAACTATCACTTTCCATATTGGGTTGTTTATGCCCAATTGGTGCCCGTTTTTCAAATAGTTCAAAACCGCATTTCTCTGCAAGGTGACAAGAAGGAATATTTGCACAATCAATGGTCAATATAAGATACTTTATATCTGACACATTGAAACACCAATCCACTAAAGCATTTACAGCTTCTTTTGTGTATCCATTTTTCTGATATTTTTCCGACATAAAATAGGCTACTTCAACTTCGTTTACTGTATCTTCAAGCCCCATGCCTACCATTCCAATCATCTCATCTGTATCAGGTAAGGCAATTGCATATCTTTTATTCTCATAAACATCTGTTGAATTTTTTTGAGTTTGGTGCCAATCAATATATCCCCAAAAGGCTTGTGGAGAATCATTATTTTCTGCCCAATCAGGCATAAAGCGAAAAATATTTTTCTCTCTTACAATCTGATAAAGATTTTCTGCGTCTTTTCTCTCAAAATCTCGAATTATTATATGCTCTGTTTCTATTCTCATATTGTTCCTCTCCCCTGCTTATATACTAATCTTTGCTTCATAATATTTTACTCTTGTTCACTAGTCCATAAATAAATTTAGTGAGTTCTATACAAATCTTCTGATATAAATTTTTTATTGACTACCAAGAATAATGCTCATTATGCGTGAGACAATATAGGAAACATTAATTTATTATCTTGGAATAAGTCTGATTTATCCTTCATGACAAATAAAGTTGTATTATCCTCTTGCAATAAATTTACATAATAGCCATCTACATCATTAGGTGTAAATCCTAAAACTACTGTTTTTATTTCTTTATTTGTAAGTGACTTAATAATATTATCTAAATCAACCTCTGATAGCGAAAATATATCCTGAAGGTATAATGTATCACCTTTAAATTCGGCAATTACAATCACATCCTGTTCTCTTAAGTAGTAAACTTTATCCCTCATGAATGAAGTACAATAAAACATTATCAATCCCACATTTTTCAGCATTGTTAGCTTTGATATTGAGATTGAATTAGCAACTCTTTCCTCAACCAACTCTCTGTTATTATCTAAAGACATATCTAACTTTTCTGCAACTATAACTTCATTATCCTTTGTAATTGTTTTAGAATATTGATATTCATTCGCAGCTGTAAAACCGAATTTAGGATAAAAATCTAATACACTATCATTAGCAAATAAATATATCATATCACATTTATTCTTCCATTCTTCTATGACCTTTTCCATAAGATACCTAGCTAGTCCCTGATTTTGGTATGCAGAATCAGTCATTACCGTTCCTATTTGTATATATCTTTTAGCTTCTCCTAAAACCAAACAATCAACAATGCTAGCCGAAACGTTGGCGACAATATTTTCGCCATCCAGTAGTGAATACGGCTTATAGCCGCTTCCCCAATATCCCTCTTGATACCACTGTTCAAAATTAAATTCATATGTTTTTTGTGTTAATGCATTATAGCTATTTCTAAGCAATGTGTTGTCCTTAAATTCCTTTATAAAAGTATATTTGTTACAATTAATCGATACTTCTTCCATTGCCGTCATCCTCTCAAAATCTTTTTCAGGTAGTAGGCTTTATAATCCAATGGATAATAATCTAATATGCCATAGATCTCACAACCACATTCAATAAAAAATATGACCTTGCAAATTCTTTTAACTACTTGCTCTCTCATAAATGGTCAATAATTAACCTGCTTGTTTCAATTTTCATATTTTTTACCGAGTCCATCATTTTTCCTCCTATTATAAACAGCCTTAACTATATTCAAATGATATCATCCGATATATCAGTGCATCAACCTACACCATTTTTCTGAAATAAAAATACGCCATTAAGCTTCTACCTTATGGCGCATTTACTTGTTGCTTTTCTTTTTTTATTTTCAAAATAATTCTTTGGATACTTTTTGCGGATAAATAATACATTTCAGATAGAACTTTCGTTGATACACCCTCTTTGTATTTCTCATAAATTTCTGCATTTCTTGCATTAGTTTCTTTTTTGCTTTTGGTTATTTCTCCCCAAGACCTCTTGTTACACTCTTTTCTTGGAATATAAATGTATTCACCTTCAATGTATTTCTGAATTAAATCCAACAATTCTCCTGGCAACACATCTGTTGCTTTAATATAGCTCATAATGCCCTCCTAAATATAGTATTATCTTAGGATTAAGCAAAGGCTTTCATATTATTAACCATTAATTATTATGCTATAGCCCTTGCTAAGCATAAATAACATATCTTCTCATAAAAACTATACCCCTTTCTTATCTGGGACTATATAAGTTTTTTCAAACGCATCCTATAAAAGCAATGACTACTTTGAAATTTATTTAACTTATATATGCAATTATAGTATATCCTGATAATAAGTGTCTATCAATTTCTAGTTATTTATTGTACTAGACTAAACCTACTAGATTTTTATTGTAAACAAGCAGTTATAGTTATTTAAAAGCAACCCATAATTCATGTATATGTCACCTAAAGTCTTGAAAGAGTTTATATATCGCAGCACATTACTACAAAAGTCTACCTCATTTATGTTACATTTCTTCGTAACGGGCACAATATAGCCACTTTTTAACTTATCAATTGACATAAATTTCTTGCAATGATATAATTTTACCCATAAAAAGATCTGTTGTAAAAATACAATATGTTCTTATGAAAGGAGAAATGTTATATGATAGCTAATTTAAAGGTGATTGCTTCATAAAACTAAATATGGGCGAAAACGTGATTTTAAGGACTGCTGTATCCTTTGTTTGTGTTTCCGCAATTATCGATAACCTTTCATAATATACTGACTATTAAGGACAAGTATCACTACAGGTGTTCCTGTTTTTTATGTCCGCAGATAGCATCCAGTTTTGAGGTTGCTTTCTGCGGTATTTTTCTGCCCATTTTTAGAGATTAGAAGCGTTTAAATAACATAAAAAGGAGATTTTAAAATGTCTGAAAAAGTATTAAATCAAGCCATTTGTTTAAAGAAATATATATCAGAAAAGGAGTATAAAGAGATAAGTCAACTTGAGGAACTTTGCAGTTCAAAAGACAAAACCAATCTAAAGTTAGAATTAGATTATAAACTAAATATACCTAAGAACTCTGAAATAGGCTTAAAAACTATTAATGAATTTCTTTATTATATAGATGGGATATTGGTAGCCTACCTTGGCATTTCAAGCTTTGGAAATAATATAGGTGAAATCAATGGAATGACTCATCCGGATTGGAGAAGAAAAGGACTATTTAAAAAGCTCCTTGAACTTGCAATAGAGGAATGCCGTAATAGAGGGTTTAATAAGCTGTTGCTATTATCAGATGGTGAATCCAGCTCAGGAGTTGAGTTTATAAAGACCTTTGGAGGAAAATATGACTTTTCAGAGTATAGAATGAAATTACTTATCAAAGCTTCTTCAGAAAGCATAAATTCTATTAGTTTAAGAGAAGCAGAGAAGTTTGACTGGAAGGAAATAGCAAGACAGAATGCACTATTTTTTAATGATACAGAAGAAAGTGAGAGTTTTCCAGAGGAAGAGGAAATCATAAACCAGGTCACATATATGGTTAAATTAAAGGAAGAAATTATAGGAAAAATTAGAATGGACTACAGTGATAATTCAGCTTTTATATGTGGTTTTGGAATATTGCCTGATTTCAGAGGTAAAGGCTATGGAAAATCAGCACTAAAGCAAGCTTTAAGCTTAATAAATGGCAAGAATATACATAATATAGAATTGGATGTGGAATGCCAGAACAATACTGCCCTAAATTTATATAAATCTTGTGGTTTTGAGAAAAAGTCTGTAATGAATTATTACAAGTATAGTATTTAGTTTTAGCTGAAAATATATTGATGCCAGTTACCTAAAATTGCATACTATAGGGTGCTACAAACACCCTATTTTTATTATATATAGCTAAATTAAAACTTTACTCTGAGTAATCTAGTACAACAATAATTTCCTGATTTGAATTGTGTTTTTAAGGAATTGTGATTATAATACCAACATCCTGATATTGCTTTTTTCCTTCTGGTTTTTACAATATCTTTTAATCCATTTAATATGCTAGTTCCAATTCCCAACCTTCTAAATTCTTTCCTAACAAACATACCAATACTTTGTAAATCCTCTCTGATTATACCAGCTTCAATTACCCCAAAGCCTACTAATTCGTTTTCTTTTTCTGCTATATAAATACATCCTTTACTTATATATTTATTTATATCATCAAAAAAATCATCACTATATTTTTCTACTATTTGTTTATCTGAAGCTGTAGCAATTCTCAAACTTATATATTCCTTATTAACAACATTATTGATATTTAAATCTCTAGTAAAATATGCTTGTTTCTCTATATTATTAAAATTATCCAAACAAAGGCTTAGTAAAAGTTCATCTCCAGTAGGAACAAAAGCCTCTGATACCTCTTCAAGGTATTTTACCTTCATAAATATCTCTTGTGCTAAATAGCTATACTTTTTCTCTAAATTAAATAATGTTATTAGTCTCTTATCGCAAATACCACAATATCCAATTATTTCTCCATTGAATATTATATTATAGAAATTAGATTTAATAACATGTTTTTCCCAAAATGAATCAACTAGTATATCATTTTCATTATAATATCTACATACTTTTTCCTTAATCTTATTAAATTTGCACATTTCAAATTTAACCATTATATAATCCTCCTTGTATTTTGTACTAACATAGTTATTGTTAATATCTGCCTTACAAAAAAGAAAACAGGCATAGCAAAATACTATACCTGTAATATATAACCCGTTAAGTGTCAGTTTTGTATTTTCTTTAAGGCATTATAGGTATAACAAATAAAGTTGGAAAACCAACAAATTTACTATACTAAATAAATTAATAAATGCTTATTACAGAACAATTAACAAACAGACACCACCCTTTTAAAAATTATATATTCAATATATCATTTTTATATTATTTTATCAATACCACCTAGATTTAAACGCTTATCAAATTTTGTTGAAATTATTAAAAGCATGTGATATAATTTTTCCGAAAAGGGGAGCCTGGATACAGGCTGAGAGGAAGTTTACACTTCGACCCATAACTTGATTCGGATAATACCGACGTAAGGAAATATTTAATTTGTACTTTTACTTGTATATTTTATGAGTATAAATGGAATATGCCTTATTTTGGTGTATTCTATTTTTTATGCTTCAAAGATTATTTCTTTGGTAAGTGATAGAGAAGCGTCTTGAACTTATATAGCAAAAATACAACCAAATAGCGATGGAACTTGTGTTTCAAGGTGAGAGGAAGCTTTTGAGCTTCGACCGACTTGTATGGCTTATGTCATATAGGAAATTGCTATTTAGGTGCACTGCAGCTATACCTTCATGATGTGTTTATTTTCTATATGACATAGCAGGAAAATAAATATTATTAGGGAGGTTTTTTATTATGGAAAGAAACTCAAAATTATTAAGCAAAATCATGCTGGCAATAATGGTTGCTATGGGAGTTGTAATTTCACCAATATTGCGTTTGGAAGGAATGTGTCCTATGTCTAGCGTTATTAACATTGTATGTGCAGTGATTCTTGGACCATGGTATGCACTATTATGTGCTGTAATTATAGGAATTCTAAGAATGACACTAATGGGAATTCCACCTTTAGCTTTAACTGGTGCAGTATTTGGAGCCGCATTATCTGGAATTCTATATAGGAGATCTAATGGAAAAATAATTTTTGCAGTTTTAGGTGAAGTTATAGGAACAGGTATTATCGGAGCTGTAGCATCATATCCTGTTATGAGATTTATCTGGGGTAAAGCAGGACTTACATGGTTATTTTATATACCATTATTTTTTACAGCAACAATTATTGGAGGAACAATTGCTTTCATATTCCTAAGAGCACTAAATAAAATAGGTGTACTTACAAAAATTCAGAAAAACCTGGGGGCAAAGGTATATGATAAATCAAGAGATGATGATAGAGAGCTTACTGCAAATTAAGCGTAATGTTAGAGTAGAAAAACCACTCATTCATTGCATTACAAATCCAATTTCGATAAATGATTGTGCAAATGTTGTACTCGCTGCTGGTGCAAAGCCTATTATGGCAGAACATCCTCTAGAAGTTTCACAAATTACTGCTGTTTCAAAAGGATTAGCGGTTAATCTTGGGAATATAACGGATGTTAGAATGAAGTCAATGCTTATTTCAGGCAAAACAGCCAATGAAAAGAAAATTCCACATATAATTGATCTTGTAGGTGTAGGTTGTAGCAAACTTCGCTTGGATTATGCAAAAAAATTTATTGAAGCGTGTCACCCGAATGTTATTAAGGGCAATATGTCTGAAATAAAAGCACTTTGTGATATTAAAAGTGATGCAAAGGGAATTGATGTTGGACAATCTGATATTATAACAGATGAAAATATTTATGAAAGTATAAGTATGTTAAAAGCATTGTCACTGAAAATAAGTTCTGTTATTGCCGTAACAGGAGTTGTAGATGTGATAACAAATGGTACATACACATATTTAATAAGAAATGGCTGTGAGATGCTTTCAATGATAACCGGCACAGGATGTATGCTTACAGCACTTACAGCAAGTTATATTTCCTCTGGAGATATACTTTATGGAACTATTCTTGCAGCAGTATTAATGGGGATATGTGGTGAACTTTCTCAAGATGCGAAAGGAACAGGCAGTTTTAGAACTGAGCTTATAGATAATATGTTTAGTATTTCTGATTATATAATAATGAAAAAAATTAAATGTACTCTTGTAGAAAGGTAGTCTCAAAAAAATAGCAGCCTATATAACAATTGGCTGCTACTATTTTTTATAACTAATAATAAAAATAAAGCCCCAGAAACTTCCCAGAGCTGCTTTACTTATTATCACTGCATAAACAGAGTTCTTTGTTTCAGGTGGAGTTTTTTTCTCCAGCTGAAACTTAGAAATCGTTATCCAGGGACGTAGCAGCCGTTATCTCCCACTTTAATAGAAGATGGGAGTATTACGGATGGTAGTCATCGGATAAAAGTGATTTACTTTAGTTGAATAGTACTTGGCACTATCACCCCATAGTATGAGCTTTAACCTGTTAAACTACATCAAAAAAGCTCAATTGATCTTTTTCAGGAAGACCTTTTAAACATCCAAACTTTTTAAGTGAATCTATAGCGGAATTTCCTATTTTAGCACGTTTCTTTAGATCTTCTACAGAACTTATAGGCGTTTCCTCTTGTACTGCATTATATATACCTTCTGCTGCCACATTTCCCATACCTGATATACTATTTATAGGCGGCCTTAAACCCTCCTCCTCTACCAGGAATTGTGTAGCGTGGGACTTATACAAATCAATAGGAAGGAATTTAATACCTCTCTCGTACATTTCCAAGACCAATTCTAGGTCATCGTACATATCCTTATCCTTAGGAGGAGCCTGCATTCCCATACTTTCAATTTCCTTCATCTTTGCTTTAACCTTTTCTTTTCCAAAAATCATAAATTCTGCATCAAAGGCCTTTGCCCTTATGGTAAAGAATGCTACATAATAGGCCTTAGGTATGTGAACCTTAAACCAGGCTATTCTGAAGGCCATCATTACGTAAGCTGCTGCATGAGCCTTAGGAAACATATATTTTATCTTTTTACAGGAATCTATATACCATTCTGGCACCTCGTGTTCCCTCATTAAAGCCTCATATTCCACAAATTTAGGATCCTTAAGCGCCTTTCCCTTACGTACAGTTTCCATTATCTTAAAGGCAGAGTTTGGAGGCAAACCTTTTTTAATAAGATAAATCATTATATCATCTCTTGTACATACTGCCTCACTTAAGGTAACTATTCCTTGATCAATTAAGTCCTTGGCATTTCCCAGCCATACGTCAGTACCGTGGGAAAGTCCTGATATACATATCAAATCTGTAAAGGCTTTTGGCATTGTATCTAAAAGCATTCCTCGTACGAACTTGGTACCAAACTCAGGAATACCAAAAGTTCCCACCTTAGAATTTATCTGCTCCGGTGTTACACCTAGAGCATCCGTAGACGAAAATATAGACATTGTCTCCTTATCATCCATAAGTATCTTTTGGGGATCTACTCCGGTTATATCCTGCAGCATTCTTATAACTGTTGGATCGTCGTGACCCAGTATATCCAGCTTCAATAGGTTCTGATCAATGGAGTGATAGTCAAAATGGGTTGTTATAATATCCGAATTTGAATCATCAGCAGGATGCTGAACGGGACAAAATTCAAAAATTTCTCTTCCCTTAGGCACAACTATGATTCCACCAGGATGCTGCCCTGAGGTTCTTTTTATTCCTGTACAGCCATTTGAGATTCTCATGATTTCTGCCTTATTTACTGTAAGATTTTTTTCATCAAAATACTTTTTTACGTATCCAAAGGCTGTTTTTTCCGCTATGGTACCTATGGTTCCGGCCTTAAAGGTTGTGCCCTTTCCAAAGATAACCTCTGTATATCTATGGGCCTTTGCCTGATATTCCCCTGAAAAGTTTAAGTCTATATCCGGCTCCTTATCTCCATTAAATCCTAAGAAGGTTTCGAAGGGGATATCTATGCCATCCTTAAACAGCTTTTCTCCACATACAGGACAAGTCTTATCCGGCAAATCAAAACCGTTTTTAAAGCCGTAATCCGTAAAATCCGAATACTTGCATTTTGGACACCTGTAATGAGGAGGCAGTGCATTTACTTCCGTTATACCAGTCATATATGCTACTACAGAAGAACCAACGGAACCTCTGGAACCAACCAAATATCCATCCTCATTTGATTTCCATACTAGTTTTTGAGCGATTATATACATTACGGAGAAACCATTTTTTATAATGGAATCCAGCTCCTTCTCCAATCTTTGCTGAACTAGCTCAGGAATAGGATCCCCATACAGTTCATGGGCCTTTTCATAAGTAATATCCTTAATGGTCTGCTCACAGCCATCTATATGCGGCGTAGCTTTTACCGGTGATATTGGACTTATCTGCTCACACATATCCGCTATCTTATTAGTATTTGTAACTACCACCTCATAGGCCTTTTCCCTTCCTAAATAGGAGAACTCCTGAAGCATCTCCTCAGTGGTCCTTAAATATAAAGGAGCCTGATTATCTGCATCCTTAAAGCCTTGCCCTGCTTCCAGTATACGTCTGTATATTTCATCCTCAGGATCCATGAAATGAACATCACCCGTAGCCACTACAAGCTTATTCAGCTTTTCTCCAAGGTGTACAATCTTTTTATTGATTTCCTTTAGAAATTCTCTATCAGGTACCTGCTCTTGCCTTACTAAATAATCATTATTCCCTAGAGGCTGGATTTCCAGATAATCGTATTCCTCTGCAATAGCTTCAATTTCCTCATCAGATTTTCCAAGAAGTATTGCCTGATACAATTCTCCTTCACTGCAGGCACTACCGAGGATTAATCCCTCTGAATATTTTCTATACATGCTCTTTAATATACGTGGCTTTTTGTAGAAATAATCCAAATTTGAGTAAGATACAAGTTTATACAAATTCTTTAAACCAACATAATCTTTTGCAAATATTATTGCATGATATGTTCTAAGCTTTTTATATTCTTGTTTTTTAGCCTCTTCATCTGAACCATATAAATCTATATCCTCAAGGCTTTGTGCTCCTCTTTCCTTTAGCTTTTCAAGCATTACCTGAAACACCTTAACAGTAGTATCAACATCATCTAAGGCTCTGTGAGCAACTTCAACTTTTATACCAAGGTTTTTAGCAATTCTTCCTAATTTATAGGTTTTAAAATCAGGGAAAATCTCCTGTGCTAAGGACAAGGTATCCAAATATGTAAAATCGAAGTCATAGCCTAAAACTCTAGCATTATGCTTTAAAAAGCCCACATCAAATCCAGCATTATGAGCAACCAATACACTACCCTTAATAAATTCCAACATCTTAGGGAAAACTTGTTCTATGGTTTCAGCATTTCTTACCATATCATCAGTTATATTAGTAACCTCAATAACCCTTGCTGGAATCGGTTTTTCAGGATTCACAAAGCAGCTGAATTTATCTATTACCTTTCCATCTTGAAGTTTCATTATTCCTATTTCAGTAATTTTTTCAGTTACTGGTGAAAAGCCTGTGGTTTCCAAATCCAACACACAATAGGTGGTATCGATACTTTGTCCCTTGGGATTTGTTACTGATGGCTTTTTATCCGGTGCTAAATAGGCTTCCACTCCATATATCACCTTCATGTCAGGATTATTTCTTCCTAAAAGCTTATGGGCTTCTGGAAAGGCCTGCACCACTCCATGATCCGTTATGGCAATAGATTTCATTCCCCAACTCATGGCTCTTTTAATTAAATCAGTAGCACTGGTCATGGCATCCATTTGGCTCATCTGTGTATGCATATGCAGCTCTACTCTCTTCACCTCTGCATTATCCTGCCTCTTAGCTCTCCTTACGCCTGCTGTTTCTATTATAGTATTGGCAATCATCTCAACTTCCCCGGAAAATTTGCTATAACCTGCATTTCCTACAAGCCTAACGCCCTTAGCTTTTTTAAGCCTAGATAATACCTCACCATCTTCACCGGGCTTCAAGAAGGACTTACAAGTCATGGAGCTTGAGCCGTCATATAGATCAAAGGAAACTAATGTTTTTCCGCTCTTTAATTCCCTTGCTTCCATATTGGATATTTCACCCTCTAAAGCTACCCTTCCCTCATCCGGTGTAATGTCAGTAATCTTTATTACAGGTTCCTTAATCTTAGCGTTTCTGCCTAATATTAAGGATGAATCAACCTTTTTACCACCATCGGTTTCTGCTTTTACTTCCGGTTTTTTATCTGCAGCTTCCTTAGGTAATTTAGGAGCATTATTGCTTAGAGCAGCCTTAACTTCCTTTGAAATAGCAAGTATTTCCTGTTCACGTGCTTCCTCTTGAAGTATTAATTCTTCACTGCTTATATTATCAACAAAATTTATATTATATGTAGTACCGTAAAGGGTTTTTATTGCCTTATGAAGCTGCTTATCATAATTCATGGCTTTTAAAAAACCTGATACCGCAATTTTAAAATTAAAATTTATGGTATTCTTATCTACTTTAATTTCACTATTATTTAGCACTGTTTTTAAGACAGGCTGTTTATCTGCCAGTAAAAACACAATATTTTTAAGTTCCTCTTCTATGGGCTTTTTATCCATTCCATCAGTATACTTTACAGAAATTATAGAATCTTCTAAGGCAAATCTTTTCCTTATAAACCTGTTAAGATCTTCAAATTCTCTTATTTCAATATATTTATCTGAACTGATTTCCATATCTAGACGTTTGCTTTTTTTGCTTAATACTACCGATTCTACAATGGCAGTATTTATGTTACCATTTGCTGCATAATCACTAAAAATTTCATTTATTCTTTTCATGGCATTCTTTAACCTCTCTTCAAAATTTTTAGCACTTTATTATTATATAGGAAGACTTATCCTTTGTCATGTAGAAAAAAATTGAAGGCAAAGAAAAAGCACTCAAACTGCAACGATTAGTGTGCTTTTTTCTTAATCAAATCATTATTTTATTCATCTAACATTCCTAAAACAAAATAGATGTTTAAAGAATTCTTCATGTTACTAACACTAATCGTTTCTTATTTATATTTTACCAAAATTTTATATAAAATATAACTAAAGATAAACATATATTTTGTAATTTACTTAGATTATGATACGCTTTAAAAGAATGTTATCTCTCCTAAAGCCAGTCATTATTATAACTTTAAATTTCTTAAAAGTTCTTCACACTCATTAATTCTAATTATTTTAGGTACTGGATAGCCTGGATTTCCTTCTTTAATAGCTCTTTGCGCAATTAACGGTATATCCTCTTCCCTTAGCTCTTTAATGCCTAAAGGAATATTCATATTTTTATTCATATCCTTTATCTTTGATATTAATTTTAGAGCTAAATCTTCTTGGGATTCATTTTTATTCCCTAAATTTGAATAAATAGAAATTTTAGATAACTTTTCATAAACTGATTCTCCATAATATTCCAACATCTTAGGAAGTATTATGGCATTAGCTAGACCATGAGCTACTCCATACAAACCACCAATACTATGAGCTATTGCATGTACATATCCTACATTAGCCCTAGTAAAGGCTTCTCCAGCATAATTTGATGCCATTAACATAAAATTACGACATTCAACATTGGTTCCATCTTTATATACAATTTCTAAATTATCTATAATTATTTTTGCTGCCTTCAGTGCTTTGTCATTTGTATAACTTGTTCCATTTTTACCCACATAAGCTTCAATAGCATGAGTTAATGCATCCATTCCAGTTGAAGCAGTGAGATGTTGTGGAACCCCAACAGTTAATTCTGGATCCAATATTGCAAAATCCGGTACAAGTTTAAAATCTGCAATTGCATATTTTTCATGTGTGATTGAATCTGTTACTACTGCTGCAACGGTAGCTTCTGAACCACTTCCTGCTGTAGTAGGCACTGCAAAAAGAGGTGGTATAGGTTTTTTTACTTTTAAAAAGCCTCTTAAATCTTTAATTTGTAACTTACTATTAGTAGCTCTTGCTGCCACCACCTTTGCACAATCAATTGGAGAACCTCCTCCAATTGCAGCTATAGCATTACAATTGCTATTTTGATAAACTTTCAGACATTCCTCAATATTTCCTATGGTTGGATTAGGCTTTACACTATCATAAATCTCATAATCAACATTATTTTCTTTTAGCTTTTCTAAAAAATTATTCAATAATCCTGATTTCATTATAGTTTTGCTTACTATAATTAGTGCCTTATCAATATGCTGCTCTTTCATTATATCTGATAACTTATTTACACTACCTGCACCAGACACTAATTTAGGTTCTTTGAACTTAACAAGTTTAGTTCCTGTTCTAACTACTGCCTGAATTGTTCTATAATATACTTTTTTTAATATCCAAATCATATTTCCCTCTCCATATTACCTTATTTTTAATTAACATTAATACTAAGCTGGAACTGTAGTTGAAATAGCAGGTATATATTTTTTAAATACTATCCATTGAATTATATGAACTACTAATATAATTTCTTCAAAATCATGTAACATAAATACAAGTGGCAATAACCAAATAATACTTATAAATTTTACATCCCCCATTCACTTTTCTCCCTTTCTATCTATTTCCCTTAGCCAAGAAAATATATCAAGTTCTAATATATCTAGAAAAACTACTTACATATATAATATAATATAATCAGTACTTTACTTTCGATAGCATTTTAGTAACTTAATATCTATAATAGGAAGTGTTTTAATTGAAAATAGGATTAAAAGGTATAGAAACAAAAAATAAATTATTGTCTATTGCAGCCCATGAATTTGCAGCAATGGGTTTCAACGATACTAAGGTGGATACAATTGTAAGGGGAGCTAATCTAACAAAACCCTCTTTTTATTTATACTTTGAAAGTAAACAAGCTATATTTGATGAATTAGTAAATATATGCACTATGAAACTAAAAAGTGAAGTTAGAAAACTTAGACTAACACAAATTGATAAAAATACATTGAGTAGCAATAGGATTAAGAATGTTCTGGAGAATTTATTTAAATTCATTTTAGAAAACAAAGAGATTATGATTATTGGAATAGTATTAAATAGAAACAGTGATAAAGTTATAAACAAATTAACAGATATAGTGAAAGAAAATTTAAAAATAGAGGCAAATATCAATTATATAAAGCCTATTTTTGCTGCCGATATTTTTGCTGACATTTTAGTAACAAATGCATTAATGCTATGTAAAAATTATTTATTAACAGAAAAGTCTTCACCGGAAGAGCTATCAATAATTTTATCATCACTACTTAGTGAAAGTATATTAAGATAAGAATATATGCTACCGGTATAGCCCGCTAAAAGGTTTTCCATTTTTAGAACCTGTCTTAGTTTCAAAATCGCCTAACCTAATTTTTTTGAAGAAAAATAACTTAAAAAAACGTTTCATAACCTTGATAAAATGATTTAAACTCTTTACTTCTAACTATTACTAATGAAAAGTCCCCGTCATTTATGATATGGTTCACCGTTACAATTTTAACGTAGACCCTTACCAATCACATTTAAGTCAAACTTAATATATTACTTTATTTATAATAAAACGATGTATACTTTCCAAAAATCTATAAATTTAGAATGCATTTATCAAGTATATTATTAATACCCTCAAATTGAATTCATCTTAACTTATGAATACCCTCTATCTTTATCTCCAATTACTAGAGTTTTTTAATGTAATTTCTATTAATTTACTCATTGGTAATGATATACTTTTATTTTTATGATACGCAAGTTGAGTTTTAAACTTATTGAATGGTTCTGTTACTTCTATCATCTTAAGCCTTCCTTCCTTTATCTCATTTCTAACTGTATAATAAGGTAACAAAGAAATTCCCAGCCCATTCATTACACATTTTTTAATAACTTCTATACTTGAAAATTCTAAAGGATTTACATACCTTATTTTTTTCTGTTTTAAGTAATTTTCAAAGGCTATTCTAGCACTACATCCTTTTTCACTAAATATGATACTTTCTCTTGCTGCTTCACCTTCAAAATTTGTTGATAAAAATTCTAAATCTGCATCTGGTGCACCAATAATGACCATACATTCATCTTTTAAATTTTTAACAACTAAATCTGTATCCATAATTTCTGGTTCAATAGTAAGGATAATATCTAATTCTCCACTGTGTAATTTACTTCTTAAATCGCTGCAAATTGAATCCTTTAAAATGATGTTTACCTTTGGGAAATTTTTTTTATATTCCTTTAAAATTTTTCCTAAACGATATATGGTTAATGATTCTCCTGCTCCAATAATTAAATCACCGGATACACCATTTTGTTCTGATGTCATGTTCTTAATTTCTTTATATACATATAGCATTTGTTTAGCATAAGGAACTAACTCCTTACCTACATTAGTCAAAATAATTTTTTTACCTAAACGGTCAAATAAGGCTTCTCCTAGCTCATTTTCTAAAATTTGAATGTGAGATGTTATAGTGGACTGAGCATACCCTAAATGCTCTGCTGCTTTTGTAAATCCGTCAAGTTCAACTATAGTTATAAATGTTTGCAAATGCCTAATTTCCATAAATCTCATTCCTTTATACTTTAAATATATAATATTACAGTATCATATATTTCGATTATTTGCTTCATTTATTTCAATTTTATTTATAGTACACATAGAGTTATAATTAAGAAAACTAAGTCTCAAATATATATAATTAAAGGAGATGTTAAGTATGAAAAAAGTATTATTACTTCTTGCCAATGGTTTTGAAGCCGTAGAAGCAAGTGTTTTTACTGATGTTATAGGTTGGAATAAATCAGACGGTGATGGTACTACAGATTTAATAACTGTTGGAATAAGAGAAAAATTGAAATGCGCCTTTAACTTCACAGTGATTCCTGAAATACACATCAGTGAAGTTAACATTGATGAATTTGATGCACTTGCAATACCAGGAGGATTTGAAGAAGCAGGATTTTATGAAGATGCTTTTAGTGAAGATTTTTTAAACTTAATCAGAGAATTTAACAGAGCAGGAAAAATAATAGTTTCTATTTGTGTTGGTGCACTTCCTATTGGGAAAAGCGGAGTACTAGTTGGTAGAAATGCCACAACGTATAATTTAGGAAATGGTAAAAGACAAAAACAATTATCTGAATTTGGTGCAAATGTTCTTGGTTATGAGCCTATTGTTGTAGATAAAAATATAATCACTTCCTATAATCCTTCAACTGCTTTCGATGTGGCTTTCAACCTTTTAGAGATACTTACATCTAAAGAAAATTGCAACAATGTTAAGAAGCTAATGGGGTTTTAGCAAAAAACAAAGTGCAAATCTATTTAGAGCAAAAACAAAAGGGGGTAGCAATTCTTGGCACACTTTTGGCTATTTGCAACCGCTAACACCAATATATTTGTTATCCTCTTAATTACCTATATTCTTATAGTAAAATTTGTTTCAGCCCACAAAATCAGCCGTAAGTATCGGCACTATTACAATGCTATTTTCTAATGCATTGCTGGTAGTGCCGACATTTTAGTGTTTTAAGGCATTTTTCTTACTATATTTATGTATTATATTTTCATATAAATCTTCCTGCTTAAATCGCAGGGGTTTCCATGCGAATAGGTAAATGAAAACGTGCGATTTTAGACAGGAGGAGAGTAAATGGAATTAATCGGTGTTTGTCAAGCATGTTGTCGCATGAATCTTTGGGGATGCTTTAATCCTCAATATTAATTAGATTGCTATTATACTTAACTTTTCCAACAAGTACATCATCATAGAATTGTTGCTTATTGTCAATAAAATCAACACATTCGTTCAATTCTAGTATTCTATTCATTAAATCTACTTTCTGTTTATTTAACATTCTCTTGCGTTCAGGAATGGTTGATTGACCTTTCAGACATAGGCTAAGATAGATTTTCATATCTTTAATACTCATTCCACATTTTTTAAGGCAAAATAGGCTGTTAATCCAATTAATATCTCTATCATCAAAAATTCTATAGTTGTTTTTATCTCTTTTCACATTTGGGACTAATCCCTCATTGCAATAAAACTTTAGAGTTTCATATGTCATGCCTACTTTTTGGCATGCCTCTTTCATTGTATACATATTATTTTCCCCCCCAAAAAAAGATATTTCAAGTATTGACCGGTAGTAACAACCGTGAACTATAATCGTATTGTACGACAAAATACGTTATGAATCAAGAAGAATAAAAATTGAAAGAGAGATAACAATAAAATTAATATAAATTTATAATTTAGGAGGAAGAAAAAATGGAATTTGTAACATTAAACAATGGGGTAAAAATGCCTCTTTTAGGATATGGAGTTTTTCAGGTATCCCAAGAAGAGTGTGAAAGATGTGTATTGGACGCAATTAAGGTGGGCTATCGTTTAATTGATACTGCACAATCATACTTTAATGAAGAATCAGTGGGAAATGCTATTGAAAAATGTGGCATACCTCGTGAAGAATTATTTATTACCACGAAAGTATGGATAGAACACTATGGTTATGAAAAAACAAAAGCATCTGTTTTTGAATCAATGAAAAAGTTAAAAACGGATTATTTGGATTTGGTTTTGTTGCATCAACCTTTTAATGATTATTATGGTTCTTATCGTGCTTTAGAGGAACTGTATAGAAAAGGGAAAATAAGAGCTATAGGAGTGAGTAATTTCTATCCTGACAGACTGTCTGATATCTGTGCTTTTAACGAAATCACTCCTCAGGTAAACCAGGTAGAAACAAATCCGTTGAACCAACAGATAAAGGCTCAAGAGAATATGGTTAAGAACAAAGTTCAAATTGAGGCATGGGCTCCCTTTGGTGAAGGCAAAAATAATATGTTTACTAATTCTACTTTGATTAGTATCGGTGAAAAATATGAAAAGTCAGCAGCTCAAGTTATTTTAAGATGGTTAATTCAAAGAAATGTCGTTGCTTTACCAAAATCTACACATATTGAAAGAATGCATGAAAACTTCGATATATTTGATTTTGAGTTGTCTAAGGAGGATATGGATGCAATAAAGACATTAGATACAGGTAATAGTTTATTCTTTTCACATCAAGAAGCAAGTACTGTTGATTTCTTCGTGGAACTTATTAATAAAAGACGAAATATACAATAGAAAAGGTATCCAGGGGGGAAATGAAATGAAAGTATTATTAATTAATGGCAGTCCAAATATGAATGGATGTACCTATACAGCATTAACAGAAGTAGAAAAAACTTTAAATGAAGCAGGTGTCGATACTGAAATCATTCATGTTGGCAATAAAGATCTTCGTGGATGCATTGGATGTCGTCAATGTAAAAAGAATGGAAAATGTGTATTTAATGATTTAATTAATGAAGTTGCGCCTAAATTTGAAGAGTGTGATGGAATAGTTATTGGTTCGCCAGTATATTTTGCTTCGGCAAACGGAACTCTTGTCTCATTTATTGATCGATTATTTTATAGTGTTCCATTTGACAAAACAATGAAGGTTGGTGCAGCAGTTGTTTCAGCAAGAAGAGGTGGATGCTCAGCTACTTTTGATGAAATCAATAAATATTTTACGATTTCAGGTATGCCAGTTGCTTCTAGTCAATACTGGAACAGTGTTCATGGATATACACCAGATGATGTTCGAAAAGACGAAGAAGGATTGCAGACAATGCGTACATTGGGTAAAAATATGGCATTTTTAATCAAGAGTATTTCATTAGGAAAAGAAAAGTTCGGCTTACCAGAAAAAGAGACTAGGATTGGGACCAATTTTATTCGATAGAGATTTAATAATTTGTGGACAGAAGGAGAAAAACAATGGGATTTTATTTTACTGCCACTGGCAATAGTCTGTATGTAGCAAAGCAGTTTGACGCAAATCTTATCAGTATCCCGCAGGTTATTAATAATGATAATTTGAGTTTTCAGGATGAAACAATCGGCATTGTCTGTCCTGTTTTTGACAATCTGCCTCCACAGTTTGTCATTGACTTTATTGATGTTAGTATATTAGTGTAGACACGTGTAACTTAATTTTAGATTTAGTTCTGTCACATCTTTCTTATAGTCTGCTTCAAGGACTTACTTCTCACAGTAAGTCCTCCAACATTTTTACCGAAAAAATCTACGTTATTTATGGTACGGTTCACCCTTCATAATCCTAAATCCTCTATAAATCTGTTCCAGCAATATAACTCTCATTAACTGATGCGGAAATGTCATCTTAGAAAAACACAGTTTATAATCTGCTCTTTTTAAAACTACTGAGGATAAACCCAGTGATCCACCGATAACAAATGCTATGTTACTTTCTCCCTTTATACCTAGGTCTTTAATAAAATCCGATAGTTCCTCAGAAGATAACATTTTACCCTTTAAATCCAAAGCTATCACGTAAGCATTATCCTTTAAACATTTAAGTATGCCTTCTCCCTCTTTATCCTTTATGCTTTCTTCTTCCTTTAAAGAGGCATTATCGGGAGTCTTTTCATCTTGAACTTCTACTATATCTAGCTTACAATATCTAGAAAGCCTTTTCCTATATTCATCTATGGCGTCCCTAAGATATTTTTCTTTTATTTTTCCTACTGTAATTAGAGTTATATTCACAATGCTATTCTCCTATAATCATTTTGACCAGTATATTGGTGGAGTAAGTGATATGGGTAACTTTGTGTGAGAATCACCTTTCGCCGTGTTAATCTGGGCTTGGGTAAGAAAGATACTATGGGTGAGGTTAGCTCCTCTAAGGTCAGCATCTCGCAAATCAGCTCCGATGAGATCAGCCCCATTCAAATCCACGCCTCTGAGATCAGCCGCAATAAGGTAGGCTCCTCTCAAATTTTCACATCTCAGATCTTTTTTTCTGAGATCTGCGCCAATAAGGTCTAATCCTCGACCAAGAGTCTTTTGGTGCATTGAAGAAGTCTTCTTCCCACGGGGAACTTTGCTTCGCACCAATTCGCTAGTCTGTAGAAGTAGAGTATTAACATGTCCACGGTGTGCTGTCAAATCTAGTGCTATGAGGGAGTCAGGACTGAGGCAAGTGAGTCGTTCAGTCTCATTAAGCATGGAGCCGAGTTCATCTTGGATATGATGGGCCTGTTGCAGCGTAAGTGATTCTGCCAGATACCAGAGCATTTCATGGATCTGACGCATAATCAGGAAGACCTCATACATTTGCTTAGCGGATTCTGGAACTTGCCGCCAGTCATGCCCACCATAGGTGACTTGAGCAACCTTTTGACCCGCACCAAAACAGTCATAGGCAGTGCACCCTTTAAGTCCCAGCTTTCTGAGACTTTTGTGAACGCCGCATCGAAAGTCTGATTGTAGGTTAATACAAGGCTTACCAGCATCTTTGTCAATAGGGAAGCCTTCTGAAGCTGAAAAGTACAATGCAACACAACAAAAGCCGAAACAGTTTTCGCAGTCAGCTCGCAGATTGCTGCAACTCATATCAGAAAAAGATAATATTGAATTATTCTTGTTTCCATAGGAATATTTCATGTTTATTTACCTCATATATTGCAATAAATTATATTCATTGCATCTAAGCAGATTCTAACTAAATTTTTCTACTCTTTGCCTTTTCTCTAAGAGTTGCTAATCTTTTAACAGCTTCAATTAAGGTCTCATCCTTCTTTGCAAAATGAAATCTTATGTAGTTATTTACATCTTCTTTAAAAAAGCTTGAACCAGGTACTGCTGCTACTCCCACTTCTTTTGCCAGCCATTCACAGAATTCCATGTCACTACCCTTAGTAAATTCTGATATATCCACCATAACATAATATGCACCTTCAGGTTTTGTATACTTGAGGCCAGCCTCATCAAGCCCTTTAAGGAAAAGATCCCTTTTCTTAGTATACAATTCTCCTAGAGATTCATAGTATTCATCAGGTAAATTGAGCCCTGCTAAAACCGCTGCTTGAAGTGGTGCTGCTGCACCAACGGTTAAAAAGTCGTGAACCTTTTTGGCATTTTCTATTATACCTTCTGGGGCGATAACATATCCGATTCTCCACCCTGTTATGGCATAGGTTTTAGATAGTGAACTGCAGGAAATTGTACGTTCAAACATTCCCGGTAATGCTGTCATATAATTATGCTTATATGGTTTCATAACTATGTGTTCATATACTTCGTCTGTAATTACAAAGGTATCATATTCTTTAGCTAAGTTCCCAATAAACTGAAGTTCTTCTATGGTAAAAACCTTTCCTGTTGGATTAGATGGATTACACAATATGATTGCCTTTGGCTTTTGCTGAAATGCTCTTATAAGTTCTTCTTTATCAAAATTAAATTCCGGTGGTTTTAAAGGAACATATATAGGCACTGCCCCACATAGAATAGCATCTGCCCCATAGTTTTCATAGAAAGGAGAAAATACTACAACTTTATCACCTGGATCACAAGCTGTCATCATTGAAACCATCATTGCTTCTGTACTTCCACAGGTAACAACTATCTCTTTATTTGGATCTATGGGAATGCCCATAAATTTTGTCTGCTTTTTTGCCAATGCTTCTCTTAGTTTTTGTGACCCCCAGGTAATTTCATATTGATGTGGTCCTTCTTCTGCTACTTTTACAAGAGCCTCTTTAATTTCCTTTGGTGGATCAAAATCTGGAAATCCCTGTGATAAATTTATAGCACCATATTTATTTGATATTCTCGTCATTTTACGAATAACCGATTCTGTAAAACCATTTAACCTCTCACTTATTTGTGGCATACTCTATCAATCCTCTCGTTACCGTCTTTATAACTATGTATAAATATTATTTAGTTTTTACCGCAGCACTGCTTATATTTTTTACCGCTGCCACAAGGACATGGTTCATTTCTGCCGACTTTATTTTTATTCACTACAGTTTTTGAATTTTTCCAATTGTTATGTATTTCTTTTCTCTTTTCCTTTGAAAAAATTCCTTCCCATTGAGGAAGCTCGTATAAATAGTCTGCCTTTGCTTCCAGCATATTAAAATACAATTTTTCGAAATCTATATTTATTACTATATTATCATCTTCACTAAGTTTCTCTAAATCCAATGGTTCAGTCAAACTATCATTTATTCCATCTAAAAAGCCCATGAAAAAAATATTATCAATTTCAAATTCTTTTGCCAAATCTTCAATTTTTCCATCTATATGTTTGTCATGATTAGCTAATACCTTTGTATATACTTTTGTTTCAATAGCTCCATATTCCTGCCAAAAAGCTGCTTCCCCTCTAGTTTTTACATACTCCACTACCATATCTGTCCAATTTTTATATAAACTCATATGTAATTTCTCCTTTTATCTACTTAATTTATATTTAGCCTGTTTTTCGCAATAATCACATTTATGTCCTGTTACCTCAATTACATCAGGAAATTCTTCATTTTCTACGAGATAGTCATCAAAAGCTCTATCTAAATGCTCTTCACAGAAATATTTACTTTTTTCTTCTTCCATCTATATCATCCTTTCCAAAAGGCTTTGATATATCAAAATTCCCACCAAGAGTATCCGTATCTTTATTGTCAATTTGTATTTTTATCTTTTTTACAGAGGATAGCTGTTCTAAAGATGCCACTAAACTCTTTAATACCGCCTCTTCCTTAATTGGAGTCATAGGAACTCTGGCATCATCACTGAGATTTATAAATGCAATATCATTATTTATAGAAAAACTTAAAAGCTTAGTGCTCTTAGGTAGAACAGGTTTTAACTTACTTTCTAAGCCCGGTCCTTTTATAAGCTCGTTAATAATCAATTCTCCTATAAGTTCATCCTTTTTAATTAATCTTTCCTCTTGAGCTATCTCTGCTTTTTTTTCGCTTTGTGATGCATCAAAGTACAGATTTAAATCAATCGCCTGCCCATTTTCCTTATATAACTTTACATTTTCTATTTTGCTGTTTAAGTTTTCATTAGCTTTCTCATTCCTTAATGAACAAGAACTCAACATTAAACTAGAACATACCAGTACAATACACATACTGGAACCTAATACTCTTTTCATGGAAACTCTCCTCTATAAAATAAATCTTTGCGTAAATAAGGTTTATTTTCCTCCCCAGTTTAGATCACCACTTAAATCATGCCATTGTGAAGTTTTATATAAGCTTATAATAACCAGTCATAGAATTAAATTGCTAGAATTCAGTATATCCACTTGGCATATCTCTTTTTGCCATAGTTATTTCTATATCTTTATCTATTTTTATACCAGAAGCATTCAACACATTTACTACAGTCTTAAAGGCTAACTCTGGATAATTATTTGTTTTACTCAAGTGGCCTAAAATAATTTTTTTCCTTTTATAACCCATTATATCCATAATAGCTTTTCCACAATCCTCATTTGACAAATGACCTATATTACTTAGTATTCTCCGCTTTAAATTATATGGATATGGTCCAAATTTAAGCATTTCTACATCATGATTGCTTTCTAAAAGTATTACCTCTGCATCTACAAGCTGTTCTTTTACCTGATCCGAAAAATATCCTAAGTCCGTGGCTACACACACTTTTTTGCCCTTGCAGATTACAGAATAACCTGTAGGCTTTGCTGCATCATGAGGTATATCATAGCCTACTACATCTAAATCTTTAATGCATACATTATTTTTATCCATAATTTTAATATTGTGCTCTTTTATTTTACCGACACTTTTAAACATGCCCTTCCATGTAGGTTCATTAGCATATACAGGTATATCATACTTTCTTGAAAGTACACCTACTCCCTTTACATGATCTGTATGTTCATGGGTAACAAATATACAATCTATATTTTTAGGGCTTTCTCCTATTTTAGCTAAGGCCTCTTCTATATGTTTCCCCGGAAGACCTGCATCTATTAATATTTTTGCATTTTCAGATGCAATAAATATACTGTTACCACTACTCCCACTGTAAAGTGAACAAAATTTCATAATTTTCTCCTACATCCTAAAAAGTCCTATGTTCTAATTTATAGGTACTCTTATTATATCAGCCCCTAAGGCTTTAAATTTATTTTCTATATGAGGGTACCCTCTATCAATATGCTCTATTGAAGTAACTTCTGTAGTGCCTTCAGCAATCAGACCAGCAATAACCATGGCTGCACCTGCTCTTAAATCACTTGCTTTAACTACAGCTCCTGTTAACTTTTTAACTCCATCTATTATAGCAATTCGCCCCTCAACTTTTATGCAGGCTCCCATCTTCTTAAGCTCATCTATATGCTTAAATCTACATTCAAATATACTTTCATTTATTATACTTCTTCCCTCTGAAACACATAAAAGTGTACTCATAGGCTGCTGCACATCTGTTGGAAATCCAGGATAAGGAAGAGTTTTTATGTTTACACCTCTTAAACCTTTATTTGACTTAACAGTGACAGAATCATCAAGTTCAATAACTTCTGCACCCATCTCTACAAGCTTTGCTGATATAGACTCAAGGTGTTTAGGTATAACATTATTTATAGTTACAGAGCCTCCACAAGCTGCTGCCGCAACCATATATGTACCTGCTTCAATTTGATCTGGAATAACGCTATAATTACATCCTGTAAGTTCTTTAACTCCTACTATTCTTATAACATCTGTTCCCGCACCCTTTATATTGGCTCCCATAGTATTTAAAAAATTAGCTACATCCACAACATGTGGCTCTTTAGCTGCATTTTCAAGCACTGTAGTCCCTTCAGCCAAAGTTGCTGCAAGCATCACATTTATAGTTGCGCCTACACTTACAACATCAAAGTATATATTCGTTCCTATAAGTCTCTCTGCCTCTACAGTTATTGTACCATGCTCAATATTAACCTTGGCACCTAATGCTTCAAATCCTTTTATATGCTGATCAATTGGTCTAACGCCTATAGGACATCCCCCAGGGAGTTCCACCGCTGCCTTTTTAAATCTTCCAAGAAGTGATCCGATTAAATAATAAGAAGCTCTCATTTTTCTCACATCATCAGTATTTGCATTCACATTTTTCAACATAGTACTATCTATAGTAACTGAGTTTTTAACTCTAGTAATTTTGCATCCAAGACTTTCAATAATTCTCTCTTCGCATTGAATATCTTCTATTTCAGGAATATTATCTATTACACATATATCTTTACTAGCCATAATAGCTGCTGGAAGAATTGCTACTGCCGCATTTTTAGCTCCACCTATTTCTACACTTCCAAAAAGCTCTTTACCGCCCTTTATAATTAATTTGTCCATTCCCTTATCCATCCTCACTATATATATATAAATTTTACATAAATTCTTATTTAAGATAACCACGAATTATATTATAGCATAATTACAGTTTTTTTTGTAATTAATTTTAAAATAATAAACCTATCATTTTATACCATTTATATTAAGTTTAAAGTTAAATAATTCATGTTATAATGTTCTCTTATTTAATTATATAGCTTATACTGTTAAATATATAACTAAGCCATAATTTCATTGGTTTTACCTGGATGCTAACCAACAATTTCTTAATAATAATTATATAGTTTGACTAACAAAATTCAAAAATTTACTTGCTATTTCTATTCAGATGCCTTATATGTTATAATTAATTTGTTCAATCATTTTATATATCACACTTGGAGGAATATAAATGAAGTATTATTTAGTGGCATTATTTGATAAAGATTCTTATTCATTTGTTGAAAGCATACAGAGGAATATATGTAAAAAATATAAGTTATATAGAAAACTTCCTGTGCTGCACATTACTCTTGAGGTCATTGATGACCCTGATATTGATAAGCTTGATAAAATAGTATCAGATATAATGAAGCCTTACAAAAGGTTCAGGGTAGAACTTAATGGAGTTATTTGTTTTGATCCTCCATATAAATCAGTAAATTTGAAGGTAGAAAATAAAGGTTACATAACAAGATTAGTAAGGCATATTAATGAAAATTTAAAAATTCATCACTTTAAGGTAAGAGAAGATATCAATAGTTGGGATCTACATGTTTCCTTAGCCAACACAAACTATGCCGTTAGAAAATGGTCTACAGATGAATATAAAATTGCCTGTCAAAATACTCAAAATGCTAATCCACAAAAAGTAGCAAGAATAGATAGACTTGAACTTTGGAAACCAATTAATAATAAAAAAACTATGACAATTAAAAGTTTTGCATTAAAAGAATATTAAATCATCAATTCTAAGCCCCTTTTCCTAGGATAAATTGATGATTAAATATATTTTTCATTTAAGTATTGACATAACTTTTGGCAGATAGTATATTTAAGCGTAAAGCGAATATACTATTAATTGTATAATTTTATTTACATATAAAAACTATGATTGGGAAAAGTAAGTAATATAAATGTTTTAAAGAGAGTGGGGTTAGGTGAGAGCCCACAAACTAAGTATTACCGAAAATCACCCTTGAGTTGCAAGCTGAATTCTTAGTAAGCTAAGCCGGCATGGCCGTTATGATTTTCAAGTAAGTATTTGGGTGGTACCGCGAGCAGACTTCGCCCCATAAGGGACATTGTCTGCTCTTTTTTTGATATGGCATCTGAAAATAAATAAGAAGTCAAGGTTTTTTTTGAAGATGCCTCAATTAATAAAATTTTATAAGGGGGTTTTTTTGTGAATAATTCTTATGTAGTTTACAACGGTAAAATAGTTCCTGAAAGCGAGGTAAGTATAAGTATTAGATGTAAAGCCTTTAATTATGGCTTAGGCTGCTTTGAAGGAATTAGAGCTTATTGGCTTGAGGAAGATGAGCAACTTTATGCTTTCAGACTAAAAGAACATTATCAGAGATTTTTACAGTCCTGCAAGACTATTAACATTAAATTACCTTATTCAGTAGATGAATTATGTTCTTTAACTGTAGAACTCTTAAAGAAAAACAATTTTAAATCTACAACTTATATAAGACCTATAGCCTATAAAGGTGGAGAGGATATTGGACCAACTTTAATGGATGAAGATGATAGACTAGTAATATATTGTCAACCATTAGGTAGTTACACTGGTAAGGAAGAACTTAAGGTAGCTATAACTTCTTGGCAAAGACTTGAAGACAATATGCTTCCTCCAAGAACTAAAGCTACAGCAGCATATCTTAATTCCGCACTTGCTTCTCTTGAAGTAAAGCAAAATGGATATGATGAAGCTATATTCTTAACTAGTAATGGCAACATTTGTGAAGGTCCTGGAGAAAACTTATTTATATTTAAAAAGGGAAAACTTATAACTCCTCCTCCAAGCGATAATATACTTGAAGGAATAACAAGAGACACTGTTATGGAACTTGCAAAAAATGAATTGAATCTTGAAGTAGTTGAAAGAAGTATAACACGAACTGAACTGTATGCTTCTGATGAGGTTTTCTTCAGTGGAACAGCTATGGAGGTTACTCCTGTAATTGAAGTAGACAACAGAGTAATAGGTGATGGAAAGCAAGGCGAAATATCAAAGAAAATTAAAGAATTGTTCTTTGAAATAACTTCAAGCAAAAATCCTAAATATTCTAAATACTGTACTCCTGTATATTAATTTTTATACGCTAAAGCAGCATCAATAAAATAAATTTATAATTATTAATTATTTTATTGATGACTCTAAAGTTAAATTTAAAGGAAGTTTATTATATGAAAAACATTGATATGAAATATGGAGATACACATATTACTTTTCCTATTGATGAAAACAATATTGTACAGATAATAGAAAGTAATCCATTTAATTTAGGGAAAACTGAAGACGAGATCATACTAGATTCTCTTGCAAATCCTATAAACAGTCCAAGACTAAAGGATATAGTCCATAGTGGTGAGAAGATATGTATTGTAATTTCAGATGTTACCAGAGCTTGGCAAAAACCTTATAAATTTCTATCTGCCATTGTGGAAGAGCTCAATAATGCTGATATACCAGATAAGGATATTATTTTTTTAAGTGCTACAGGTACTCATAGAAAACAGACTGAAGAAGAACATGAAAATCTATTGGGAGCTGAATTACATAAGAGATTTGATGTTATTGACCATGATTGTCTTGATAAGGATAATTTAGTATATCTAGGTGAAACAAGTTACGGAACTCCTGTCTGGATAAATAAAATAGCCATGGAATGTGATCATATAGTAATAACAGGATCAATAGTCTATCATTTGCTTGCTGGATGGGCAGGTGGTAAAAAATCTATTCTTCCTGGAATATCCGGCTATGATACTATTATGTCGAATCACGCCCTTTCTCTTGGAGAGAATATAGGTGATGGAAGTAATCCACTGGTTAGATCAGGAAGTATTGCAAATAATCCTGTGCATAATGACATGCTGGAAGCTACCGCATTTGTTAAACCTAGCTTTATGTTTAATGTAATTATGGGTTCGGATGGCAATATTGCAGCTGCAGTTTCAGGTGATTATGTAGAAGCTCATGCAGTAGGTAGAGATTTAGTAAATAAGATAGATGGAGTTAAAATTCATAAAAAAGCTGATCTTGTTATTGGAAGTGCTGGTGGATATCCTAAGGATATAAATTTATATCAAAGTAGTAAAACACTGATTAATATGAATGAAGCCGCTAAGGATGGTGCTGCTTTAATTCTTATATCCCAATGTAGGGAAGGCCTTGGTGGAGACTCAGATATTAAGGATATAATATTAAATTATGATAATATTTTAGATAGAGAAAAATCTCTTAGAGAAAGATACAGTATATCAAAATTCATAGGATACTATGTCTGTGAACTAGCAGAAAAATATGATTTTATAATGGTTTCTGATATAGATCAGAATTTGGTAAAAAACGCAAACATAAAAGTAGTTAGTACTATTGATGAGGCTCTTAACATAGTCTACGAGAAAAAAGGCAAAAATTTGGAAACTATACTAATGCCTAAGGGTGCTAATACATTGCCTATTTTAGGAAACTAAAATCAATTTATCCGATGACTACCAGCCGTTATCTCCCATCTTTTATCAAAGTGGGAGATAACGGCTGCCACGTCCCTGGACAACGATTTCTAAGTATCGAAAATACCGATACTAAGAACTCTGTTAGTAAGTTTCAGCTGGAGAAAAAAACTCCACCTGAAACAAAGAACTCTGTTTATCTGAATTTACTTATGCTTACAATAACTGTAAACAAACGAATTATTATGTAACTCATTTGTTTACAGTTATCTTCACCTTTAGAAGGTGGAGTGTTACATCGGCTAGTCATCGGATAAAATAAAATTTATGTACTAATACAAACCTAATATGGTATATAGATCTTAACTAGGTTTTCTTAATTTATATATAAATTTACTTAATTAATAGGTAATATTATCTTTTATTATTAAATTATCATGAATTTAATTAATTTTTCATGTAATCGTTTATATAATCTTTTATTATTTATGAATTTAATATAAAATATATGTTATATAACAGTTATAGAAAGGCGGCTTTATTAATGAATTTGAAGAAACTATTCAACCTGCAAAAAGAGCTAGATAGCAGAATACTAAGTGAACATAACTTAAATGCTGACAACTTATTCTCTAAAAAAGCTCTTGCACTTCAAGTAGAAGTAGGCGAGCTAGCCAACGAAACTAGATGTTTCAAATATTGGAGTAAAAAAGGTCCTTCTCCAGAGGAGAACATTCTAGAGGAATTTGTAGATTGTCTGCATTTTATATTAAGTATAGGTATAGACAAAAATTTTGAACATATAGAAATTACGGCTGCAAATTATGGAGACAAAATAACAGAACAGTTTTTAGATCTTTTCATTGATATTAATGATTTCTTAATATGCTCCTCAATTGATCACTATATAACTCTTTTTGAAGATTTCTTGAGTTTAGGCTTGAACTTAGGATTTACAGAAGATAAAATAGAAGAGGCTTATTTGAAAAAGAACCTTATAAATCATGAAAGACAAAATATCGGTTATTAAGGCATCTAAAAATAAATAATAAGTCAAAGATGCGACGAATATTTTGAATCCAACAGGGAAACAGGTTCTGATGATAGTTGGACTATCAGAGGGTTCTGTTGACGCAGTAGGATTCAAAATAGGCTAGCATACTGACTTAGTTATTTTTTGAAGATGCCTAAATTAATTCAACAATATATACACACTATAAAGTTTATTAAATAGCTTTTATAGTGTTTTTTTTTAGTTTGTCTTATGGCTAACCAAGATTTACTTATATATACATGTATATCTGGGCATACTAATTTTCAGGATGGTGATTTTATGCTTGGTATACTTTTATCAATTTTATCAGGGATTTGTATGAGCTTTCAAGGAGTTTTTAATACACGGCTAAGCGAAAAAATAGGACTTTGGGAAACAAATGTAATTGTTCAAGGAAGTGCATTAATTTTTACTTCTATAGTGTTGATTTTTGCGAGTAAGGGCAATTTTAAAAATATAAAAGATGTAAATAAAATATATCTTTTAGGTGGAATACTTGGCGTTATAATTGTCTACACTGTTATGAAAGGAATATCTTCTGTTGGAACTACCTGTGCAATCTCAACAATACTAATTGCTCAACTTCTAGCTGCTGCTATTATCGACGCTTTTGGACTTTTTGATACTCCCAAAATAGCCTTTGGCATTAATGAAATATTGGGTGTAATCATTATGATAGTAGGTATAGTAGTATTTAAATGGAAGTGTTGAAAATTTTTTTCATTATTTAATAGCAAATATCAAGTTTTAAAATATAATAATAATGAAAGTCATCTTACGGAGGAAAATTGATGTTTTCTATAAGAAAAAAACTTGATAACAACCTTAAACTTGCTATTAAAAATGATAGACTTAAAAATTATAGGGTTATTATTCACTGCACTGCCCTATTAGATAGATTTCAATCAAAAATAAAATCTTTTAGAGGGGAATTAATCTGTATGATTCCTTCTGTTAACTGTGTATGTGCAAACATATCTGCTAATGCCATTAAACGTTTAATAGAATATCCTGAGGTAAACTTTATTACTTTAGATAATTTTGCTTATCTTTGCGGAAATAGTGTATCTGCCTCTAATAAAATAAATTTATCTAAAAATTTGAAATTTACAGGTAAAGATGTTTGCATAGCTTTAGTAGATAGCGGTATATATCCACATCCTGATTTATTGAGTCCTTTTAAAAAAATCAAAAATTTTATAGATATTATAAATGGACTTAATTATCCTTATGATGATAATGGCCACGGTACTTTTATCAGCGGAATAATATCTGGTAGTGGCATTAATTCAAAGGGCATGTACAAAGGTATAGCTCCAAACAGCAGTATATACTGTATAAAGGCCTTTAATGCTTTAGGGAAAGCTCATATATCAAACATACTTTTAGCCATAGACAAAATTCTCTGTGACTGTAAGGAATTTAACATAAGAATACTTTGCTTGCCTTTTGAGATAAATACAGAAGATGATTTTATATTATCGCTTTTTCATAAGATTTTTGAAAAGGCAAGGGAAAACAATATTGTAGTAATAGTTCCCAGCGGAAATAATGAAAATATAAAAAGTTCTATAAGAGGAATTGCCGGATTAGATAACTGTTTAACCGTTGGAGGCCTTGATACTGCTTCTACAACTAAATCCTATAATTATTCCGCCAGCGGTCCCTGCGGGAAACTTATGAAGCCAGATCTTTCCGCTGCCTGCGTTGATATATATTCTTTAAAATCTGATACAGACTACATTTCAGAAAGAAATGGGGTAAAGCTTTATCCTCATAAAATGGAAAAATACTATACCAGTTTTACAGGTACTTCTTGTGCAGCTGCCTATGTAAGTGGAATTTGTGCTCTCTTATTGGAAAGTAACAAAAATTTAAATTATAATGATATTATTTCCCTTATTAAAGCTTCCTGCAAGCTATTAAATTTTCCCAAATGGCAGCAAGGAGAGGGTGTAATAGAAATAAATGAATTATTTAGTAATGAATAAAATTCAAATTTCTGCACATAACTATAATCACAAAGTAAGGTGCATCCAAATAAATAACTAGTCAGTATGATAGCCTATTTATTTTCATATGCCTAATCCAAAGTTATTAAAACCAAATTTCGCACTCAAGCATTCTTAGCTTTTATCTGATGACTATCCACTCTAATACTCCCATCGCTTTCAAGGCGGGAGTAAAAAGTGGTTACGTCCCTGGATAACGATTTCTAAGCATCAGCTGAAATAAAACTCCACCTGATGCCAAGAACTCTGTTTATGCTCTGTATGCTTGTATAAATATTAGCCTCTGAGTCTAAATTCTCAGAGGTTTTTATATTTACATTTACTAAATATCAGGTAAAATTTATACTCTTGCAAAGCCTATCTTTTCCCACTATAGTATTCTCAAATACCTTTTTTGTAGGTTCCAAATATTCCTCTGGTTCTTTAAGTGATGGACTGAAATGAGTCAACCAGAGTTCTTTTACGCTGCCTTCTTTTGCTAAGGCTGCTGCTTCACTAAAAAGCATATGTTTATTTTTAATAGCCTTTTCCAAGCTATTATCTTCACCATACATGCCCTCACATATAAAAAGTTCAGCTTCCTTTATAAAATCTATAAGAGGATCTATAGGTCTTGTATCTGTAACATAACAAATTTTTATACCCTTTCTCTCATCACCTAAAACCATTTCTGGCACAAATGTCTTTCCATTAAACTCAACACTTTGGCCTTTTTGAAGAATACTCCAAAGCTTCATAGGTATATTATTTATTTTAGCTTTATCTCTATTGAACTTTTTTCTTCTTTTTATTTCTATACTGTATCCTAAACATGGAAGTGTATGTTCACAAACTATAGTGTGAATTATCATATCATTTAATTTCAGTTCATAAAAATCCTGTTGTACTTCTATTAATTTTAATTCATAGGGAAGAATTGGTGCTATAACTGTCATACCCTCAACAACCTTTTTTAATCCTAAAGGTCCTACTATAGTAAGTGGTTCTATTCTGCCTGAATTGGCGATAGTTAACAGAAGCCCGGGAAGTCCTGCTATATGATCTGCATGATAATGAGTAAAACATATAATATCTATAGCTTTAAAACCACTCCCTAATATTTTCATAGAAACTTGAGTTCCTTCACCACAATCAATTAACAATTTACTGCCATTAAAACTTACCAGCATGGAAGTAAGTGATCTATTTGGAACAGGCATACTGCCTCCACAACCTAATAGACATACATCAAGCAAATTTATCCCTTCTTTACTCTAAAGTAATTATTATTTAAGCTCCAATTTTGAAAACAACCAATCACTTAATATTATAAGCAAAATTATAATTATTATAGAGCTTATACTGAAACTTAATAAAATAACATATACAGCTTTAGTAAACAAATTATTTGCAAGAGTTCATTTGTATTTTATTCATTATTGCTTTAAAATATATATATACTCTATATTAGTAGATATTATTACATTTTTACTAATAACTATTAAATCAATATTAATTTGAAAGGGTGATTATTATGATAAGTGAAAAATTATTTTCTGCTTTAAATGATCAAGTAAACTATGAATTTTATTCAGCACATATTTATTTAGCAATGCAGGCATACTGCGCATCTCAAGATTTAACCGGTTTTGAAAACTTTTTTAAAGTACAAATTGAAGAAGAAAGATTCCATGCTAATAAATTCTTTAATTACATAGTTGATATGGACGGAACAGTTGTAATTAAAGGCATGGATAATCCAAATAATGAATTTGGTTCAATACTTGATGCTTTCAAAGCCACTTTAAATCATGAAAAAATTGTAACTGAAAGAATTTACAATCTCATGGATATAGCTACAAATGAAAAAGAACATGCAACTATAAGCTTCTTGAAGTGGTTTATTGATGAACAAACTGAAGAGGAAAAAACAGTTTCTACTATATTAAAGAGATTAGAAAGAATAGGTGATGATAAAGCTGCATTGTACATGCTAGATGCTGAATTAAGCCAAAGAGTCTTTACTCCACCAACAACTACAGCTTAATAAATTTGTCTTCAAATAAATAATAAGTTAAAAATGCAAAATGGGCTAGCCTGCTGACTGTTTATTTATTTGAAGATATCCTGTAATTACTGTAAAGCAATAATATATGAAGAAAATCTTTATATATGCCTTATGAAAATTATGCAGGCGATTACATCACTTATGTCAATCATGAATAACCTTCCAATTTCCATCTACTGTAGCCTCTATAACTCCTCTTGACAAAATATAATTAGCTATTAATTCAGACATATCAATAGGTATATCCTTTATTACCGGCTTCCCTTTGAACATATCATAATTTCCTCCACCACCAGCACGATAATTGTTCATTACAACCTCATATTCTTTTTCCGTATCTAAGGGCTTACCTTTATAATTCAATTTTGTTATCCTATTTCCAAATGGTTTTGATACATTTATTTCATATTCAATGCCTTCCCACATATCATAATTATAATGTTGTGGTTTTGGAATAGCAAATTTTGGATTTACTTTGATACTTTCTCCGTCATAACTAGCAAAATATGATGCAGATTTCTCTAATGCCTTTTTAATATCAGAGCCCTTAATTTTGATGACTTTTAATGTATTAGGATATACATAATTTGAAACTATATCTCTCATTGTCACTTTATTTCTAAAACCTTTAGATTTATTATCAAATAAAGCTGTATTCGAAATATCTACTCCTGCACTATCCATTTGTACTTTATTAATAAATTCCATTAAGGCGTTATCTTTAGTTCTTATATCCATGTAATCTTTAACAATCATGTTCCCATTTATATTTCCAATAGCTTTATCCAGCCATACCTGAGTATCTTTCTCTATATCATTTATTATATTTTCAACTTCAACTTGGGAGGCTTTATTCTCACTAAAAATTAATTTGGAGCTCTTACTTATTATCTTCCAGCCATTCTTGCCTCTCTTCAGATTAATTTCAACCTTACCTATGGCTTTAGCAGCATTTCCCGGTTGAACCACAACAACACCGTTGATGTACTTATTATAAATAAGCCTGTGCTGATGACCTGTTAATAATACATCTATATCCTTTACTTTTTTGCAAAGCTCATAAGCCTGATTTTCTCCAGTGAGACTTTCTGTGGGTTTTCCTGTGTCTAAATCCCTTTCAAAACCTCCATGATAGGAAACTACCACTAAGTCTACCTTTTCCTTTTCTTTCAAAATATTAACCCACTTTTCGGCAGTTTTTACCACATCTTGAAAGTCCAGCCCCTCAATTATATCTGGATTCTCCCAGTTAGGTATATATTTCGTAGTAAGACCTAGTATTCCTACCCTTAATCCATTTTTGAAATTTTTTATTGTATAGGGCTTCCCAAAGGCAGGTTCTAAAGAATTTTTGTCTATAATATTAGCAGAAAGCCATGGAAAATTTGATTGATTTATTGACGCTTTAAGAATATCCATACCATAATTAAATTCATGATTTCCTATAACCGCTGCATCATATTGTAAAAAATTTAATACATCTATAATAGGGTTTTTATCTTTCCTATCTACTTTTGCATAATAATAGGTAAGTGGAGTGCCCTGAAGCATGTCACCATTATCTACCAAGATAACATTTTCATTTAAATTTCTTTCCTCTCTAATTATTGAAGCAATTTTTGACATTCCATTTTTAGCTTTTTCATTGTTAGCATAATCTATTGGTATCATATTTCCATGTATATCACTAGTTTCTAATATAATTAAACTCATATCCTCCGAGGCCATAATTTTACAACTCCAATCTATATCCTAATCATTTCTAAAAGTATATCTAAAAGACTTATTATATCAATGAATATTAATTAATTTTTCAACTGAATAACTTAAAACAAGGTAACTTCATTATAATATTTGTTCCAATAAGGTGCAAGTTATACCCATTTAACATTTTAGAATACATTTTATATTACTCTATGCAATTATATTATTAGTGACACATAATAAAATACTATCCATTTAACTATAATTTTTATACATTGTGTAGTAATATTGGCAATATAAGATACATAAAAATTTATCGAAAAAAATATAGAAGACAAATTTATCTCCTATATTTTTCTTTATACTATATAAATTTCATTCTACCCTATACTAGTCTATTTTACTTACTTTTATCTATTTCTACATCCACATTATAATTTGGCAAAAGCTTTCCATTATTTTGGTCTATAGATATATTTACAGGAATATAGGTGTCTCCATTTTTATCTAGAGTAGCCGCATTTGCTACACTAGTAACTTTTCCTGCTATTTTTGCACTTGGATCTGCATTGGGTACTATTTGAACTGCTTTTCCTACAGTTACATCTTTTATGAATTCTTCACTGACATCTGCCTGTATATAAAGACTATTTAAATCACTTAGGCTTAGCAGAGCCTTTTCAGGGCTAGCTAAATCTCCTACTTTATATGCAATATTAGTAACTACCGCATTATCTATATCTGATACTACTCCTTCATTATTTAAATAAGTTCTATTTAATTTAGCTTTTAAAGCATCAAGCTCTATTTTATCTGCATCTATCTTCGCCTGATCCGCATCAATTTTTGCCTGGTAAGCATTCTTTGCATTATCCGTGGTCAAATCTTTTTTACTTTCTACATCTGCTTTTTTAGCACTGGTATCTGCATCTACAGCTTTTTGTTTTCCTTTAACCGTGGCATTATAATCACTCATATCTAATTGTACAAGTTTATCACCTTTTTTTACCTTCTGCCCTTCCTGTACGTTTATCTTTGTTATCTTTGGAATTGCCGTTGTAGGAAAGTCTATAATAATATTTTCTACATTAGATGCCTGTACTGTCCCCGAAGCTTCTATAGTATTGTTATTTTGCTTTGCTGCAGGTTTCTTAGTTGTATTTGCGCTGCTTGACTGCTGGCAAGCTGTTAACGCCACTGCTAATCCTATAGATATAATTAATAATGATATTTTTCCCTTTTTCATTATTCCTCTACCACCTTTCCATCTTTTACATAAATTATCTTTTGCCCATAATTTGCTGAATCAGGAGAATGGGTAACCTGCACAATGGTCTTCCCATTTTCTATATTTATCTTTCTAAGTAACTCCATAACTTCTTTTCCTGTCTTACTGTCTAAATTTCCTATAGGTTCGTCTGCAAGAATTACCTCTGGCTCATTAATGAGGGCTCTTGCAATTGCCACTCTTTGCTGCTGTCCACCGGACAATTCCCTTGGAGTGTGATTTCTTCTGTCCTTTAGACTCACTACTTCTAATATTTTTTCAAGTTTATCCCTGTAATCCTTAAGTCTCTTTCCGTCTAGCAGTATTGGAAGCATTATATTCTCTTCTACATTTAAATTTGGTATAAGATTGTAAAATTGAAATACAAAACCTACATCTCTTCTTCTCATAATACTTTGAGCCTTATCATTCATTACGGAAAGTTCTTTTCCCGCTATTTTGACGCTGCCGCTGGTAGGCTTATCTAACCCCCCCAAAAGATACAGGAGAGTACTTTTTCCTGATCCTGAAGGTCCCATTATTGATACAAATTCTCCTGCTTTTATTGTAAGATTAATATTTTTAAGTATCTCTACCTCCTGGGTACCCAGTTTGTAGGTTTTATTAAGGTCTTTTGCTTCAATTATTATTTCATTTAAAGCAGGCTTTCTCTGCAAAGCTTCCATTAAATCAACTCCCTTTATAATTTTTTATTTTTTATTCATATTTTATAGCCTCGATAATATTAAGCTTTGAGGATTTTAATGCAGGAACTATTGAGGAAATAAGTGTTATAACCATACCTAAAATTAAGCAGGTTATAAAAATTTGTGGTTCATAGTGCACTGGCATTGGAAAGTTTGCAGATTTTAATACATAAGGCATAATATAAGTAGATACAAGACCTCCAAGCACACCCATAATAGCTCCTATAATACCCGCTGAAAGTGCCTCTACAAAAAGCATTTTTATAGTTTGAAATTTACTCATGCCTACAGATGCAAAAACCGCCAGTTGCCTTTTTCTCTCTATAAAGCTTATTATAAAATTATTTAATACTCCAAAGGCTCCTATGATAAGAGATACTACAGGGAATATTTTAATTATCATCAGCATCTGATTAATTTGTTTAGCATTTTCTTCCTCCATGCTCTTCCATGTACTTATCTGAAGTTGTTTTCCCTTAAATTCTTTATTTATAACTGCTGCTACTTTATCTGGACTTTCATTTGTGTTGACAAATATAATGGCGTACTGGCTTAATTTAAAATCCTGCTGTAAATATTTTTCTGAAACTATAGCCATACTTCCATTATTCATAAGAGTGCTGAAGGTACCTGAAACTCTATAATCTCTATCTCCATTGGCAGTTTTTAAGGTGATTACATCACCTACATTTACATTTAAGCTCTGTCTTAAGCTTTCCGTTATTGCAATTTCTCTATTATCATATAAATTTTCTAAAATACCATTTTCATTCTGAAGAAAATTTACATCCATAAAATCATTGAAATATTTAGGATTATAGCCGTATATACCCATAATAGTATTATTAGTGCCCTCTATTTTCGTAGAAAAAGCCGAATACATACCAGTGGCCTCTGCAACCCCCTCATTACTTCTTACTCTGCTCAAAACATCTCCATTTAACTCGCCCCCTGAACTAAATACAGATATATCACATTTAGAAATTTCATAGGCCTTTACTAATTCCTGTCCTAAACTAAAACTTACTACATTAAGCATAAATAATGCAGATATGCCTATGGTTAAAAGGGATATGTTGTTTAAAATATTTTTGTTATTCCTAAGATTTTTTGCCGCTAATATACCCTCATTTCTAAATATAAGAGCATATATTTTTTCAAGTACTATGACAAATAGATCCGTAAAATAGGGAACAATCATTACAATTCCTATAGTTCCCAGCACCATACCTACTAAATCTAATGTAATAGCTGTACCTCCCTTAATTGATAATCTTGGTAAAACAACTGCAATCACAATTAATACTACGGCTAAAATAAATTTCCATAGCTTTTTTCTCTGAGTAGTATCTACTGTATTCAAGACTACGTCCTTTACTGAAAGTCTTGAAACTCTAACTATAGGAATTATTGCACTAAAAATAGAAACTGCTACGGCAAAACCAAAGGCTATAAGTATTTGACTTGTATTATAATTTATAGTTACCGTTATTCCCCCAGCTTGACTACTTAAACCCATAGCTGCTAATTTTACTATACCTATTCCAACTAAGATTCCTGTTACTCCGCCTATTATTCCATATATGATGCTCTCAGCTATAAGCACAAAATCCGTCATAAATTTGGTAGCTCCAATACTTCTAAAGGTACCTATTATAGGAAGTCTTTCAATTATTATAACTTTAAAAACTGTGTATATTATAAACACACTCATGGTCAAAACAATTATTAGCATAGCTAAAAAAGTAGTACTTGTAGCATTGGTATTTTCATTTATTTGCTTCATATCTATAGTTGGCTGAACATTATAATTTTTATAGGAATTTGAAAGCTGTTTTATAAGGTCATCTGTATCTGATATGTCTTTAGTTTTTAAATAAATTGTGGATACCATTCCTCTAGCATCATTTAACTGCTCTGCTGTAGATTTTGGAATTACTCCAAACATAGTTTTATCTTCTGTTTTAAATATGCCTTCAGATTGTACAATACCAGAAACCGTAAAAGTCTCATTACTGTTTTTAATGTTAAGCTTTATCCTGTCTCCTATTTTAATATTGTACTTATCCGCTGATTTTTTACTTACTACTATCTTATTACCTTGAAATGGTTTTATAGAGGAGCTATCTATGATTTGAAGAGGATTCATAAGTGTTAAATCATCATAATCTACACCTGTAAGTGACATAGGTATAATTTCATCATTGTTATAACTATACTGTGCATTGACATTCATCTCACCAACTACGTAATCTAATCTATTTCTATAAAGTTCTGCCTTATTTGCTAAGAAATATGGAGAAGGTGATTCCTGCCCTGCAGTAATCATTATTTCTGCACTTCCAAAAACACTTCTTGCAATATTAATCTGTGTTTCCTTTAATGTAGATGCTATTCCATTTGCCGCAAAGAACAAAGCTGTGGAAGCCATAATAGAAATTACAATAAGAAAAGTTCTAAGCTTTTTTTCTTTTATATTTTTCAAAACAAATTTCAATATTATACTCATCCATTTACCCCCTTATGTAGTTATTTGTTACCTTTTCTATACTTTTAGCTGACAACTACATTATAAGCATATATACATCGCCTGTCAATGTATATATAGATTAAATATATATAATAACGTAAAAATATATTATTATGTAGAATTTTCCTATATCATACAAATGTATATTCCGTAAACCATTTTACCATATGTTATGATAATTGTATAATAATTCATATGAAATTATTAGGAGTATAAACTACGGTTAAGCAAATAGTTTCAATGATTTACTCAAAAAGAGTGTACCTCAAAAATTTTATTTTTGAGGTACACTCTTTTGTTCCTATATTAAGAAATAGATAAATTAAACTCCATTTCTAGTAGGCTGTTTTTAATTGTTGTCTGTGTGCTATAAAGGATAATATATAATTTATTACGAAATATATCAATGCTAACATTCCAAATATACCAAATACTTGAGCTGTGCTGGTATATTGTCCCATTATTATCATTCCCTTACCTGTTAACTCTTCAATTCCTACTACCCATACAAAGGATGTATCCTTAATTACAGTAACAAAGGTAGAAACTAAAGGTGGAACCATATTTCGTAAGGCCTGTGGTAAAATAATATAAATTAATATTTTAACATATCCGAAACCTTGAGCCTGTGCCGCTTCCCATTGTCCTTTATTAATGGAATTCAATCCAGCACGAATAATTTCTGCAATAATAGCACTGGTGAATATAGTCATGGCCAAAATGCCTGAATTTATTGGCTTTAATTTTGTCATAAAACGTATAGAAAGTATAAATAGTAGTAAAGGAGTATTACGAACGAATTCAATATATATTGTTGCTAAAGAACTTATAATTTTATGATTTATAAATTTTGCGATTCCCAGAAGCACTCCAATAATCGTACTAAATATAATAGTCATAATTGCTATATATAAAGTAGTACCCAGTCCCTTAAGCAAAAATGTAAATATTTCTGGCTTAAAAAGTTCTGTTATCATATTGACACCTCCATTTTACGTTCTAGTCTCACTGCAGCTCTAGCTATAGGCAAACATAATATTAAGTACAATAATGCTGTTGCTACATAAGCTGGTCCATAATAAAGATTATTACTTGCCCAGGAATCTGCAGTATACATTAGTTCTCCTCCAGCTACCATAGCCATTACAGATGTATTTTTAATAAGACTTACAACCTGATTTGTCAGTGGTGGAAATATAAGCTTTGTAGCTTGAGGTAAAATTATATATCTCATACTTTGAATATAAGTAAATCCTTGTGAAATAGCTGCCTCTGTTTGTCCTTTTGCCACCGCCTGTATACCAGCTCTTACTACCTCCGCTATATAAGCACCATGATATATTCCAATGCCTAAAACTCCTACTACAAAAACTGATAATGTTATACCCAAATGTGGTAACATATTATACAAGAAAAATATCTGGATTACCAGTGGAGTATTTTGTATTATGGCAACATAAATTCTATTTATCCTTTTAGGTATTTTATAGTGCAGAGCACCAAAGACTCCAAAAATCACTCCAAGTATCAACGCTAAAACTAATGCTAATATAGATAACATGATTGTATTTAAAAAACCAAGGCCAAAAACAGACCAATCCTTAAAGAGAGCCTCCCATTTAAATGCTGCAAAAGGATTAGACACTATTTTATCCCCCATTTCTGGATAAGCTTATCAAGCTCTCCTGATTTTTTCATATCATCTATAGTTTCATTTATAGTTTTAGCTAGTGCATCATTTCCTTTTTTAGATGCTATACCATACTCCTGTGGAGTAAAACGTTCTTTTAAAATTTCAGTAGAATTATCTAAATATCCATATAGAATAGATCCATCCACAGAGAAACAATCAACACGCCCAGAATCTAAAGCTGCTTTAATTTCTGGGTAACTGGCAAATTCTAAGAACTTAACCTTACTTCCAACTTTTTCAGCTGCATCCTGTATTGCCTGTTTACTTGTAGCACTTTGAGCTACACCTATAGTTTTACCGTTTAAACCTTTTAAATGTTTAATTCCTGAATTCTTTTTAACCATTAAACCTACACTATCTGTAAAGTATGGATCAGAGAAGTTGTAACTCTTTTTACGTTCATCAGTTATTGTAAAAGTAGCTGCGATCATATCCACATCTCCGCTATCTAAAAGAGGTCCTCTTGTCTTTGCAGTTACAGCCTCAAACTCAATTTTATTTTCATCGCCTAAAATCTTTTTAGCTACTGCTTTAGCAAGATCTATTTCAAAGCCATCAATTTTTGAAGTCTTAGGATCTTTGTAACCAAATTTAGGTACATCAACTTTGACTCCAACTTTTAAAGTTCCCCTATCCTTTATTGCTTTAATATCTGCTGGTGTTCCACTTGAATCTGATTTTTGCGAAGATGCACTAGAACCACATCCAGTTAACGCAATAATTGTTACCACTAATAATAAACCTATAATAACTCTTAATTTTTTCATATTTTACCCCTCCAAATTTGTTATTGATATATTTTAACCTGACTAACTTGGCGTAAGCCTCCCACTTCTTCAAGTGAGAGTTCAACGCCAAGTAAGCCATGCATTTGCAGTTCTAAAATTCAGATGAGGTAAAAGAATCCCCACCTGAATTAAGAACTTGCTTCAATGCATTATACGACTTAAAAATTGTTTAGTTCTATCATGAGTTGGATTAGTAAAGAAATGCTCTGGCTTGCCCTCTTCTAAAATTTGTCCACCATCCACAAAAATTACTCTATCTGCAACCTTCCGTGCAAATCCCATTTCATGAGTTACAATTACCATTGTGATACCTTCCTCTGCAAGACCTGCAATAACATCCAGCACCTCTTGAATCATTTCTGGATCTAGAGCAGATGTTGGCTCATCAAAAAGTATGGTCTTAGGTTTCATATTCAAAGCCCTAGCAATAGCTACACGCTGCTGCTGACCCCCTGAAAGCTGAGAAGGATACGAATTTGCTTTGTCTTTTAATCCAACACGTTCTAAATACATCATGCCGGATTCCTCTGCTTCTTTTTTTGATACTCCCTTAAGTAATACTGGTGCTAAAGTCAAATTTTGAAGAACTGTTTTATGTGGATACAAATTAAATTGTTGAAAAACCATAGCAACTGACTGCCTTATTTTATTAATAGGCGCCTTAGGTTCAGTAATATCTACACCATCTATTATTACTTTACCTTCAGAAGGTTTTTCAAGTAAATTCATACTTCTAATTAATGTACTCTTTCCAGAACCACTTGGTCCAATTATAACTAACTTTTCACCATTTGAAACTGTTAAATCAATTCCCTTTAGCACATGTGCTTTTCCATATTTCTTATGGACTCCCTCTAGTTTAATCAAATTTACCACCTCGTTGTACTATTTATAAATAACAGATATATCTCATTATAAAAAATAAAACTATCACTTTTTCTTATTTACATAATAATACTTTACACTTATAACTATAGAAAACTATAAAAAACTACATTTTATTTTTCTAATTTATTAAAAAATATTATACTTTTTTACTAATTATTTAATAAATCATATGTAAAGATGAAAATTATAACAATTTTAAAAAGGAATTAAACACTAAAATTTATTTTGCTTTAGTGTTTAATTCCTTTTTATCCAAATAAGATACAAAATGTTTAATTGTATATTTTATATCAATTTATATATATTTAATTACACCCTGAACTTTCTTCAATACGCCTATTTGTTCTTTCAACAATTTCCTCAGGATAATTTAGAAACTTAAGAAGTTTTACTGCATTCCTGGTTCTGCAGACTCCTTCCTTTAATTTATAATCAAAAATCATTCCCTCTTTATCTATATCCTCTGTAAAATAAAAAAGATTGTATTTATCTTTTAGCATATCAGTAAGCTCTATATCATGGGTAGCTACCACTGCAAGGGAATTGTGTACTTCAAGATATCTTAATATTTCTATAGATGCATTAATTCTCTCCACTGGATTTGTCCCTCTGAATATCTCGTCAATTATACAGAGAAGTGAATAATCCTCTCCACCTTCTTCAATTATCCTAAGTAGAGCTTCTGCTTCTCTAAAATAATAGCTTTTACCACCCATTATATTGTCCTCAGGACTTATAGAAGTCATTATCTTAAAAAAACTTGCTTTATAATATGAAGCTGTTGTTATATATATGCTTTGTGCCAAAACAGCATTTACACCAATAGTTCTTAAGAAGGTGGACTTTCCTGACATATTAGAACCTGTTAAAATTATACCTTTATTCTTTATACTAATGGAATTAGACACAGCTTCATCTATAAGTGGATGGACTAAATCCTTAGCTTCTAAATATCTATCCTCACCAGTAAACTCTGGATGAAAATAATTCTTTAATCCTTGTCTATAGGCTCCAATAGAAAGCAGTGCATCTATTTCTCCAATAGTAACATATATTTTTTTCAAATCCTCTTGATATTTTTTTATAAGATTTATACAGGAAAAAAACTGATTTTCTTCAAATAGTAATACTGCATACAGTATTTCCATAATACCCGTTTGATCCATACCCTCTATCCTTCCTACACCTATGGATCTTTTAGCTATTAAAAATACTTTTTTACTCAATTCGCCTAACAAGTCTTTATACTCTTTAAACTTTTCATTATGAAGCTTTGAAATGTCACTGGCAGTAACTATTATTGCATTTAAATAACCTATACAGGAAACATATGTAGTTATTTTCTTTTTAATACTATTATGTAATATATAATTTATAACTAAAGAAATTAAAACGATAAAAAGAGGAATTATATTTCTCATAACCAAAAAAGCTACTAATGATACTACTGGCACTACAGCCATTATCATACAAACAGGTTTTAGTCTTGTATCTGCATCTATATCATTCCACAATAAATCCGGTACATCATTTATTTTCTTCTTATTTAACTTTAATAAATACATTCCAACTTCTTCTCTAAATTTTTTATCCTCTTGAAACAAATTTATAATTTCATTTCTTTTTTTCAAATCCTCTTCTTTGAATAATGGAGTCCTGAGAATTTTATATAGAATTTCCTCTCCTGGTGAACTTAAGGTTCTATCCATTTGCTTATAAATTTCATCCATAGTTAGATCTGACCAGGTCTGGTCATCTAAATAAAACTCATCCTCTCTCTCTTCGCTCATATAATCAAAAACACTTCGTATATTTTTTAAATTTCTCTTTCTATCTACTTTTTCTCCCCATTCCTTAATAAAAGTTTGATATAATCCTTCTAATACTAATTTTTTTCTTACATAAAAAGTCATAAAAATTATAAATATTAGTGGTATTAATCCAGCAAGATAAATATAATTTATACGTATTGCTTGATTTATTAATACTGCTGCTATAAAAATAGCTATCAGTATAAGTATGTTTGTCAGAAAATTAGCAAATTGTTCATCCATACGTATCTCCCTTTCAAATAAATTTTAATATATTATATATAGTTTGCAATTAAAATTGTTCATTTAATGCAGATCTATATCATTATTAATAGTTTACTTTATCGTAAATTAAATGTCTATATAACTACATAGCTCTATACAATATGTTGTAATGCATTGGAATTCTATATAGTTTAAAATTGACTATATATTCACCGTATCCTAAGTAAAGATATTCTATAAATATTAATATTTTTGTGTTTAAATATTACAATATATGTAATATTTAAAATACTATTATTGACTAAAGCTATCAATAAAGTGTAAAATATATGTAAATGCAATTTACTTGCATTTACATATATAAAGAGGTGATTAATTTGTTAAAAAAAATTGTTTTGTTTATTGGTATATTATCAATGCTATTAACTCTATCTGCCTGCAAAAGCATTTCTAATAGCAATACTACTGCAAATGACAATGGCAAACTCAATGTAGTTGTTTCCTTTAATGCCATGAGAGAATTTGTAAGTGCCATAGGAAAAGATAAAGTTAATATAACCACCATGATACCTAATGGAACAGAACCTCATGAATTTGATCCTAAAATAAAAGATTTTGAAACACTTTCTTCGGCAAAAGTTTTTGTCTATAATGGATTAGGCATGGAAAAGTGGGCAGATAAGGCAGTACAATCAGTAGGCAATAAAGATCTAATAGCAGTAGATGCCTCTAAAGGAGCAGATGCAATAAAAAATTCTGATCCTAGTTCAGTTAAAGAAAACGGAGAATATGATCCACATCTTTGGCTCAGCTTAAAGGGAGCTGAATTGGAATCAAATAATATAAAAGATGCTCTGGTAAAAGCAGATCCTAAAAATAAAGATTATTATGAAAAAAATTATACAGACTTTAAAAATGAACTGGAGTCTCTATACAATGATTATAAATCAAAATTAGATACCCTGCCAAATAAAAGCTTTGTTGCAGGTCATGCCGCTTTTGCTTACCTTTGCAGAGATTTTGATTTAAAACAAAACAGCGTAGAAGATGTATTTGCAGAAGGAGAACCAAGCAGTCAGCAAATGGAAAAGCTTATTAATTACTGTAAAGAAAATAATATAAAGACTATCTTCGTGGAAGATATGGTAAGCCCAAAGGTTTCAAATACTTTAGCAAAAGAAGTAGGTGCTAAAGCTGAAAAAATTTATACCGTTGAAGGTAAAGAAGATAACAAAGATTACATACAAAGTATGAGAGCTAATCTTGATGAAATATATAATAGTTTAAAATAATCTTTTATTATATTATTCAATATAATAAAACATAGCTTATGGCAGATTTTTCTCCTTAAGCTATGTTTTTATTTATACATTAAAAAATACTAACACATTATAGCTCTCCACTTACTTTTAGGTTTCTTCACAAATCCTTTCATAAATTCATATATTAAAAATGAATCAATATATTATCGGGAAGGAATAGAAGCTATGTACTATGAACCTGAAAATAATTACTACTTAACTCCCTATACCCGTCATAGTTCTTGTCATAAAAACAATAAAGGTAAAACTCTAAGGGTAGATGGTAAAGGCGTTATAACAGTGGCTCCAGACACGGCCAATGTTGTGCTTGGTATTCAAACTGAAAATAGAAATTTGAAGACTGCTCAAAATGATAATGCCATTATTGCTACAAGGGTTATTAATTCTTTAAAAGCTATAGGCATTGGTGAAGAAAATATAAATACAGATAGCTATATTATAGAGCCTCAATATGATTTTGTTGATGGCAGACAGATTTTTAGATCTTATAGGGTTACAAATAATATAAGGATTACAACAAAGGCTATTAATGAAATCGGTCAGATTGTTGATACTGCCACTGCAAATGGAGCAAATATAGTAAATAATATAAATTTCTTTTTATCAGATATAACACCTTATTATAGAAAAGCTCTAAATCTTGCAGTAGAAGATGCACTAATAAAAGCTAGAGCCATAAGCAATAGTTTAGGTGTAATATTAGATGAAATACCTATAACAGTCATAGAAGGAAGCTATGACTGCACACCCCCTGCTGGAAGGAATACCTTAGCTTTTGCTGCAAGCACACCTATTATACCTGGACAGCTTACTATAAGTGCCACCATAAATGCAACCTTCAATTATGAATAATATAATTTATCCGATGACTACCATCCGTAATACTCCCATCTTCCATGAAAATTGGAGATAACGGCTGCTACGTCCCTGGATAACGATTTCTAAGTTTCAGCTGGAGAAAAAAACTCCATCTGAAACAAAGAACTCTGTTTATGTAAACTAAGTAATAAAATTTCACTCTAGCCCAATAAACTTTATGAATAATACAATTTTTAACTATAACTAAAACCATGCAAAACATAGCTAAAAGCTTTAGTTTTACATGGTTTTAAATTATGGAAAAATATTTTAATATATATTTTTGTTATTCAATTTTTAAGTATTCTTTTACATTAAAATCAATTTCTTTACCAGTCCTAAGTAAGTTCCTCAATTCTAATATTTTATAATCAAACTTACTAAGCAGCTCAAGATTGTCTTTTTCAACTGCACTTGTCTTTATTATCTTACTGATACCTCCATTTTTTATTACAATTCTTTTATTTCCCATTAGCGCTAAAATTGGATCATGGGTGGACATTAAAACTATTTTTTCTCTTTTAACTAATAGTTCCAAAGCTTTTTTTCTATCTACACCTGCATTTTCAATTTCATCTATAAGTACAATAGGAGATTTGCTAAGTAATGCTGTATCAGCTATCATAAGTGCTCTAGACTGCCCGCCGCTAAGCTGTGTAACTGGTACCTCTGGGGAAAATTTTTCTCCAGCCAAATCATTGGCACATTTTATTATAGCTTCTACTATTTCTTCCACATTTTTAACTCTGCGGCTTTCTGCATGCCTTTTAATAAATTCACAAGTAGTTACGTCCATAATAAAATTCATATTTTGAGATAATTGTGCAATAAGCTTATTCTCTATAGAAAATCTTTTATCTTCTGGTGGTACTTCTCCATTAATAAGTATTTGCCTTTTTGTGGGAGTATCCCCTTGAGCTAAACATTCAATGTCTTCTAACAACCTGCTTTTACCAGATCCCGTAGGACCCACTATGGAAATTATCTCTCCCCTCTCTAAGGTTATATTTACATCTTCTTTATCCTTAAACTTATTATATCCACCGATTATAGTTACAGAACTTACTCCACTGCTATCCTCTTCAGCATCTTCTTCCATTTTATCCATAAACACAATAAAATTATCCAATATTTGTTCTCTTGCAATACCAAGATTATCTAAATCTTCATCTGAAAAACTAGCAGCCAGCTCTTTCATTGTCAACTTCTTATCAAACTCTTTTAATCCTATAGAATCAAAAAAATTTGATGCATAAGGATATTTGTCAATTATATCTTCTATTACTCTAGATAATAACTCATTATTTATAGTCTTTTCCATAAGCATCCCACCCTATAGAACCATTTTTTTAATATTTCCATTTTGATATTCTTTACCTATCTTAGTCTGCCCCAGACAATAGGAACAAACTGCAGCTGGCATAGGAAATCTCAATCTTTTATTAGTAATTCCACTTATAACATTATCATCTTTTAAATTTTTACTTAATTCATAAGCCCCTTGCCCTGTTATTCCATTTACAAAAACTATTTTAGCTTTAGGATTGGCTTGCTTTATTTCAAAAGCAAATACTTCTCTCTCTGCCTGAGAAACTATGTCTCCCTTAGTCACCACTACTATATCTGCAAATTTAAGCATTGGACCTATTTTCTTAGGGGTATTTATACCAGATAAATTATCAATAACACATACAGCTGGTATCTCTTTTATATGTGGTGAACATCTATTACAAAGTCCTGCACTTTCACTTATAAGTATATCTAATCCCTCTTTTATTCCCCAGTTTACACATTCTTCAATATTGCTTACAAAAAAATGGTCCGGGCAAAGATTTCCCGATAGTCCTACCTTTACAGGAACACCTATCTTTTCATACAATACATCATCATAGGATGATAGACAATCAAACTTAATAACTCCTATTTTGGTTCCCTCTTCCTTTAAAAGTTCAATGGTCTTTATAATCACTGAAGTTTTTCCAGAAGATGGAGGCCCAGATACGGTAATTAATTTCATACCAATCACACTTTCCATTTTTTAATTTTACTTTTCCATTCATTTATAAACATGGTATTTGTTATATTTCTTATCTCATCCATGCTGTTTTCCCTTATATAGTCCCATCCCAACCATTTAAATTTTGCACTTTCAGGTAATTTGTTATCTACCTTTGGATTTAAAGATGGAAAGTAGCTATCTGCAAGCTTGCTGCCAAGCTCTTCTCCTAAAGCAAAATTTATAAGCGCATCCATTTTTGAAATTTTTGATTCTTTTGCAAGCACACACATAGGATTAATAAGCGCTCCATCTTCCGGCCACACTATAGCAGTTTTTTCTGTATTGGGACATGTTTTAGCAAAAAACCAAGACATAATATAAATTGCTGCACCCTCCGTATTCATAGTTCCAGCTGTCTTTGACATTTTAGATGGATGCCAAAGATTCTTTGTATTCTGCACCAATTTTTTTACTCCATCTTCTCCATATTCTTTATAAATATACAGCACAGCTGAATCACTTAATTCCTCTGGTGTTCCCCCTACTATTATATTATTCTTGTAAATAGGATTTAATAAATCACCCCAGGATTTAGGCATTGGAAGATCCTTTAATTTATTTTTATCTACAAGTATTACACTTGGAGAAACAGCATACATATTATATACACCTTTAGGATCAACACATCCTGCCTCTAAGAATTCCTTATTTATATTTTCGCCTCTAACGGATTTAAAGTATCCTTTATCTGTCAAAGTATTCATAAATCCTTTTTTAAACTCATCCTTAAAGCCATTAGCCGCCATAACATCTGGAAAATCATCTATATTATTTGCTTCCCATATGCTGCTAAGATCAGCTTTACAGCTGCAACCTGATGGAACGTAAGCCTTTAAGGTTATATCCTTTTTATTCTTGTATTCTGTTACTGCCTTCTCAAGTTCTTCTTTAAAAGTCTGTCTTACACTGCATGCTATTATACCCAAGAAGTTTAAATCATTTAAATTACAATCATCATCTAATAAGATACTATCTTGCATTAAATCCATATTAAATTACCTCCTAAAATATTATAATTTTCTTTTTTAGCTTATACATATAATTATACGCAACACAGGATGTCTTAGATACATAGTAGTCTATTATTTTTTTAATTTAGGCATATGAAAATAAATAACAACATTAACCTAGTAGATAGTATTCTTTAAAAATTCCCTAATATAATTTTCAATTTAAAGACCATATTGTTGAAGCAAGTTCTTAATTCAGGTGGGGATTCTTTTACTCCATCTGAATTTTAGAACTGCAAATGCATGGCTTACTTGGCGTTGAACTCCCAC